>JBHYED010000010.1:0-129409 GCA_051860365.1 Phormidesmis sp. | reverse complement strand
GATTTTCCCGACGTATTTGAGTGGATGCTAGAACAGGTCGGTGATTTGCCCATGCCCCGGAAGTCAGCTAAAGCACGTTCGCTGACTTCCTTATACGTAGACGGTTTTTCGGCTTAAGTTGATACCCACTTTATCAATCGATCTTTTACCGAGACCCTGAATCAAGGTGTTGGTGGGCTCAACTACGAGCTTGAACGTGATTCTTTGGTGACGACAACTGAGTTTGACATTAACTATGTACCCGGCGACCATTCGTTTGGAGAAGGGATTCAGGTCACGGTCTTTGACAAAGACAACAATATTATTCAGGCCGCTCAAACCAGATTCGTCCGAGGAGATAGAGTTACCAGAGGGCCTGAAGGCGAACCGCTGCCTGATTCAGGACGGATTGTCGTGACCTATGGCGTAGACGATAGAGTTGAGCTGCGAGTGCTTAACCTGCGTGACAATAATACTCCGGCTACTCAGTCAGGCGTTTACTTCACCAATAATCGACGACTAATTGCAGAAGATCTTCCAGACGGTGGGGACTTGGACTTTAATGATGGTGACTATTTAGATGTACCGAGTGGAAGCGGTGAGGCCGACGCGGTAGAAAGAGCGACTAGAACCGAAACCGATACGAGAGAAGAAACGACCGATCTAGAGCCAGAGATCCGGCGCGAGGCAGTGGTTGAGAGTGAGGAGATCGCAACCGTTACCGAAATTTCTGAAGATGTTATTTCTGAAGATAGAGAATTTGGCAGCATAGAGGCACCCGATTCACTTGCAAACCGACTCGGCCACGCAGTTGGGAAGCGCACAGAAGATGGCGATTTGCTCGTGTACGACCGCTACAGCAGTACTGCTCGGGTGCGAGCCGGTAGTGATGGCTTGGGTGTAACCGGTCAGCTACGTCCGCTGTTGGGCAACCCGAAAGCGCCCCCAACGCTACTGTCAGCAGACGCTACTTTCAATCCATTTGCGGGTGACAACGAGGCGGGCTTTTCAACTACCTTAGGCATCACTCAGTTCCTTACGCGAACTCACCGTACAGCCACAGACGTTTTGGGTAACGAAATTACCGCGCTGGACTCTGACGATCGTTTGCTGGAGCCAACAGGCCTTTTCAACAACAGACGTATGGTGGGCTATGTACCGGATGGGGGCGATCGCCTCTCTTCTGATGGCGGTATTTTCACGCTGCCACAGGCTCAGTCCGTGGTTATTCAGCCACCTAACCCACAGGCAGTGGGCCGAGGCAACGCGGCCTATACCGACAACGTGGGCGGCTTAATTATTGAAGATGCCGCTGGCGACTTGACGTTTGTACCCCAGTGGACACGCGACGGCTACCGGCAAGAGACCACCACGCTCAGCCCAGGTGAAGCTAGACGGATCATTTACGCGCTAGTACCTCAGCAAACCGGACAAAATCTCCAGCTAAATCAGGCATACGCCGTTGAGGTTTCTGGCACTGAATATCGAATTGCAGACGGTGGCTTCACGATTATTGCGGCTGACCAGCACCCTGAAAACTTCTATCAGGAAACGGCAAACGTATTTGCCGTAGAAGATACGCTCTCAGATATTAACAACGCGGCGACGGCTGTGTTTAACGGCATTCGAGGCCTTTACGTCGAGCCATCGGGTAACGATCTGGTGCCCACGGTAGATCCTGATATTCCATCTTTAGCAGATGCTCGCGTTGGGAATGAACTGAACCTTGTTTCTAATGGACAGCGTGCCTACAGTCAGACAACACGGGCCGCAGGTTTGTATCTTGGCGGCGCGCTAACAGGCGGTATTGGCAACCAGGAGGACAACATCACGCGGGTGCAATCTACGGTAGAAACGGCTACCGATGAGCTGCGGACACGTCGCCGCATCAATACGTTCTCAACACCGCGATCGCAGGTTATTTCTAACACTATTGAAACCACAACCACAACAGAACGAAACGGTAGAGCCACCTTCGATATTAACGATAGCGGTATGCTTGAGCAGGTGGCTTTTAACCCTACTTCTGAGGCCATAGAAACCGGAACCGACAGTCGTGACTTAGGAACTGAAGAGGAAACGCGGCTGGGTGAAGAAACCCAAACTGACTCATTCACTGAAGAGACTGTTGAGGTCTTAGATACCCGAGTGAGCATTTCCGATCAGTCAAGCTCCTCTGATACCGACAGCTATGCAAACGCATCACCGATTAGTGGCGAAATTGCTCTAGGCGGCGTGCTGAACTTTGGCAATACACCCTGGAGTCCGGCGGCAAATACCGTCCGCGCTGAGCTATTTGCCAGAGACACCGTGATTGGCCGCAGCTCTAATGATTCAGAAGTCGGCTGGCGAGCACAGGCCACGTTCTATCCCTTTGGCGAAGTGCAGCGTGAAGGCTATCAGTATGACGAGGTTGGTAACCTGGTACCGCTGTATCAAACGGAGCCAGATGTCGATGCCAGCGGTCAGCGCAAGGTTGATTTGCTGCCAATGGCCAACGGCGACATGGTTGAAGTGCCGGTGAGCAAGTTTGTGGTTGATGAAAATGGCGATCGCATTGCGCAAGAAGTCGGCACGGGTCGTCCGAAAGGGCCGGGTGTTTACGTACGCGTAGAAGATGCCTGGGATGATGGCGACGGCGCGGTCGTTGACGGCGGCTTGCAGTTCGCTTTCTAAGGGTTCTTAAGGGGCAGCTCGGCTCGGCTTCTCGCCTCAGCGCGTCTCTTAGCTTCGGTGCGCGTATAGCTTTGTTTAATAGTGAAGTGTGCTCTTAACGGCTAAGCGATGGTAATATTCTGAGTAACGAAGGGGAGTAGCTTTAAGACTCTTTAACTATCGCCTCAGGTGATACTTTCTATAGCGTCCTTTGTCTGAGTCAACATACTGGCGATGAGCCTGGTTCGGACGGTAAGTTAGAAGCGCTTTAAATTCAGGCTTCTAGTTTGCAAGCAAGACCTTCACTAAGTCCACGGTTAAGTGGGCCTGGTGAAGTGTGTTCAAGCCTCCATCATGCCTGCTAAGCCGATATATTACGGAAGCAGAGCATGAGTTTACTCACCGGATTTACCGCCGGGTTATTGCTGATTACGCTATCAGAACTCGGCGACAAAACTTTTTTTATTGCCGCTATTCTCGCGATGCGTCATCCCAGACGTTGGGTCTTTGTTGGGGCAACTGCCGCACTGTTTACGATGACCGTGTTGTCTGTGCTGATGGGGCAGATTGCGGCCGTATTTCCGCAGCAGTACGTCAATGGCGTTGCCGCTGCGCTGTTTATTGGCTTTGGGCTGAAGCTGCTTTACGATGCGTTAAACATGTCTGGGAGTAACGGGCTTGCTGGTGAACAAGCAGATGCCTATGAAGCTGTAGAACAACGAGAACAGGGGGTTATTGCCTGGTCGATGAGAGCCGTGGTGGTAGAGGCCTTTACCCTGACCTTTATTGGCGAATGGGGCGATCGCACTCAACTAGCCACCATTACCTTAGCGGCAGCAAACCACCCTTTAGGCGTCGTCATCGGTGCAACGCTAGGCCATGCCATCTGTGCGGCGATTGCAGTTGTTTGCGGAAAGTTGTTAGTTGGGCGCATTTCAGAGCGGCTACTGGTCAGCTTAAGCGGCGGCTTGTTTATTATCTTTGGGGTTGCGGCCATATCATCATGAAACCAAGTCAGCCTTACCAACCCCTGTTGCTCCGTGTTCTGCATGGTCTCACGGGCATCTGCTTAATCCTGGCAATTCTGACGGCCTTCTGGACGTACAACACTTACGATGGCCGCTGGGGGCAAGTCCCTTTACCCGAATACAGAGAGATTGAAGGAATTCATGGCACGTTTGGGCTATACACTCTGTTGATTTTTCCAGCGTTTGTTCATTATGCTTTTCGGCAGGGCCAGCGGCGGCTTGTGCAGCCGGATTCTTTTGCTAAGTTGGCGCAGATGGGGCAACCCATTTGGTGGTACACATTAAATCGCTTCACTAACACATTAGCGCTGCTGGCGTTAACCTTTGCGCTTTTTAGCGGCAAAATGGTGGATGACACCTGGCTGCCTAAGGGGGAACTGAATCATATTTGGTACTACGGGCATTTAATTTCTTGGGTCGTCATGGTAGCGGCGATCGCACTTCATCTGCTGCTGAATGCACGAGTGGGTGGCACGCCCCTGTTGTTGTCTATGTGGAACACAAAATTTCGGGCTAAAGATACTCCCCGACTTTGGCCACGGAATGTTCTTATTTGGTGGCAAAAAACCAAACAGCGTTCTTGGCTTGAAAGTCTTTATGCGATCGCCACGCTGCCTCAGCTAGAGCGGGTGATTTTGGTCACTCTTGTTCTTGCTTGGGCCATTTCACTGCTAAAGGAATTTGTTCTAGTGAGCTGAAGGTTTTGTTAAACGCATTCCACAGTCACGCTGGTTGCGATCAGCGTTCGTTCTTTGACGGCATTCTTTTTAATGGCATAGTGATATCGACGCGATCGCCACGCTACAATCATCCATGCCAAAAATTACTCACCTCATCTATGACTTCGACGGTCTGCTGCTCGATACAGAGCCCATTTACTGCCGGGTAAATGAGATCATCGCTCAGCGCTACGGCAAGACCTTCACCCCAGCGCTACACCGTAAAATAATGGGTCGTCAGGCGATGGACTGTGCGCAAATAATGGTGACCGATTTGGCCCTGCCGCTGACAGCAGACGAGCATTTGCAGGCCAGAAACGAGCTGATTTTTGACATGCTGCCTGAAGCGGTGCCGATGCCAGGGGCCAGAGCGATGACTCAGCGGTTTTATAACTTGGGGGTGCCACAGGCGATCGCGACCAGTTCAGCCGATATCACGTTCAATCTCAAGGCCCAGCGCTATCAGGATTGGCTAGCTATTTTTGATGCAATTGTGCTAGGGAGCGATCCTGACGTCACACACTCCAAGCCTGCGCCAGACAGTTTTTTAGTCGCAGCCCAGCGATTGAAAGCCAGTCCGGGTAGCTGTCTGGTGTTTGAAGATTCGCCTGCGGGCGTGAAAGCTGGGAAACGGGCCGGAATGTTCGTGGTGGCCGTCCCAGCAGCGCATATGAATCGTGAGCTGTACGCCGAGGCAGACGAAGTGCTCGAAACGCTGAGTGACTTTAACCCACAGCGATGGCAGCTTCCTTAAAGGGTTCTCATTAAAACAAATAGGTTGGGTTAATACAAACGAGTGCTTTTATGAAGGTGCTATAAGCATCTAGCAAGTGTACTTCTCACCTGCGGGTCTCAGTGAATACAACAGTAAGACAAGCAGCACGTAGTTGTTTACACTGAAGTAGCTGCTCTCAACTGTTTTAGTAAGTGAGTAAATATGCTTCGTTCTTTTCTGTTTGGACTCTGTTCGCTTGTAGCTGTTTTTGTTTTGTTCGTGATTGACCCACAAGCCTTTGCTGCTGTGGACACTTACGACGAATAGCAACCGACGAATAGCAACAAATTTTCATCTTTTGAGTAGGTTACCAGCGCCCTAGAGTTATTTCAACTCCAGGGCGTTTTTTTATTCAAACTTCAGCTATTTGAGAGAAATTGAAATTTAAGAGATCAGGCTACGACTTCACCAGATAGTCTTGCAATGCCTTAACGGTAATCTTGGAGTCTTTGAGCGCCTGAATCGCAGCAAGTGTCGCCTTGGCCCCGGCAATCGTAGTAACAATTGGAATTTTGTACTCTAGGGCGCTACGGCGAATAATGCGATCATCTTCCTGAGCGGCAACCCCAATCGGTGAGTTGATCACAAGCTGAATATCCTGATTTTTGAGCGCATCGCCCACGTGAGGACGACCCTCATGAATTTTTAGCGTCAGTTCGACAGGAATACCAGCGTCTTTGAGCGTTTTGTTAGTGCCACCAGTGGCCAGAATACTGAATCCTAAGTCGGCAAAGCCTTGAGCAATCGGAATCACAGCAGGCTTGTCACGGTCGTTTACGGAGATGAAAACAGTTCCAGAATCAGGCAAGTGCTGGCCAGCAGCGAGTTCAGCTTTGGCGTAGGCCAGGCCAAAGCTGGTGTCGATGCCCATCACTTCTCCGGTAGAGCGCATTTCTGGGCCAAGGAGAATGTCGGTGCCAGGAAATTTGTTGAAGGGGAAAACAGCCTCTTTGACGGCGGTGTGCTGAGGAATGATTTCTTCGGTGTAGCCTAGCTCAGCGAGGGTTTTGCCGGACATAATGCGGACGGCAATTTGAGCCAGGGGCGCTCCGGTGGCTTTAGAGACAAAAGGAACGGTGCGCGAGGCTCGGGGGTTCGCTTCAATAATGAAGACCTGATCGCCCTGGATAGCGTACTGAATGTTCATCAGGCCAATGACCTTGAGGCGTTTGGCGAGCTTGAATGTCCAGTCGCGGATGGTGGCGAGGGCCGCCTCTGACAGGGTGACGGTGGGCAAAGAGCAGGCAGAGTCACCGGAGTGGATGCCGGCTTGCTCAATGTGCTCCATAATGCCGCCGATGACGGCTTGGCCGGTGTGGTCGCAGAGGGCATCTACGTCTACTTCTACGGCGTTTTCGAGGAATTTATCAATCAGGATAGGGTGATCGGGTTCGACCTGGACGGCGGTGGTCATGTAGCGCTCTAGGTCGGCGTCGGAGTAGACGATTTCCATGGCGCGACCGCCGAGGACATAGCTGGGACGAACGACGACGGGGTAGTTTATTTTTTGAGCGATCGCTAACGATTCACTATAGCTACGGGCCAAGCCATTCGGCGGCTGACGAATATCTAGCTCTCTGAGGATTTGCTCAAAGCGCTCACGATCTTCAGCCGCATCAATCGCATCGGGAGAGGTGCCCCAAATTTTGGTCTTAATCTCAGACTCTTCGCTCAACGCATCCAGATAGGCCTGAATAGGAACGGCTAGCTTCAGCGGCGTTTGTCCGCCAAACTGAATAATCACGCCGTCGGGGTTTTCAGCTTCGATGATGTTGAGGACGTCCTCTTTAGTGAGGGGCTCGAAGTAGAGGCGATCGCTCGTATCGTAATCGGTTGAAACCGTCTCAGGATTCGAGTTAACCATAATGGTTTCATAGTCATCGTCTTGCAGCGCAAAAGACGCGTGACAGCAGCAGTAGTCAAACTCAATTCCCTGCCCAATCCGGTTAGGGCCACCGCCCAAAATCATCACCTTACGACGGTCAGACGGGAGCACTTCACTCTCTTCTTCGTAAGTAGAGTAGTAGTAAGGCGTGTCGGACTCAAACTCAGCCGCGCAGGTATCGACCATTTTGTAGACGGGCACAATACCGAGCGACTTGCGATAGTCGCGAACGGTGTCTTCTGTTGTTTTTGCTGCAAAGGCAATTTGTTTGTCGCTAAAGCCTTCTTGCTTAACTGCAAGCATTTGGGCTTTGGTAATATCCGGCAGCGGCGTGCGCTTGATAAATTTTTCGACGGTGAGCAGGTGTTTGAACTTGTCTAAGAACCAGAGGTCGATAGCGGTGAGTTCGTAGATTTCTTCGGGGGTGAGGCCAAGCTGCATGGCGTGGCGAATGGCAAAAATACGCTCAGGGTGAGGGCGGCGCAGATCGGTGCGGACTTGGGAAAGCGTGGGGAGCTTTTCAGACTGGTCGCAGCCCCAGCCAGCCCGTCCGGTTTCAAGCGATCGCAACGCCTTTTGAAAAGACTCATTGAACGTTCGGCCAATCGCCATCGCCTCGCCCACCGACTTCATCTGCGTGGTGAGCGTAGACGACGCGCCAGGAAACTTTTCAAAGGCAAAGCGCGGCACCTTAGTTACCACATAGTCAATGGTGGGCTCAAAGCTAGCAGGCGTCTTTTTTGTGATGTCATTAGAAATTTCATTGAGGCGGTAGCCCACAGCCAGCTTGGCCGCAAACTTGGCAATCGGGAAGCCTGTTGCTTTAGAGGCCAGCGCCGAGCTGCGAGACACGCGCGGGTTCATCTCAATCACCACCACATCACCGTTCTCCGGGTTCACCGAAAACTGAATGTTAGAGCCGCCCGTTTCTACACCAATTTCGCGAATGATTTTAATTGAAGCGTCACGCAGGCGCTGATATTCCTTATCAGTCAGGGTTTGAGCAGGCGCAACCGTAATAGAGTCGCCCGTGTGAACGCCCATCGGATCAATGTTTTCAATCGAACAAATGATCACGACGTTATCAGCCAAATCGCGCATCACTTCTAGCTCATACTCTTTCCAACCGAGCAGAGACTGCTCAATCAAAATCTGGGAAACGGGACTCGCTTCTAAGCCAGAATTACAGATGGTGTAAAACTCTTCTTGGTTATAGGCAATACCGCCGCCGCTGCCGCCCATCGTAAAGGCCGGACGGATAATCAAAGGATAGCTGCCAATTTGCTTACCGATGACTTTAGCCTCATCCATCGTTTCAGCCAGGCCAGAAGGACACACGCCTACACCGATTTTGATCATCGCCTCTTTAAAGAGCTTGCGATCCTCAGCCTTTTCAATCGCCGCTAGCTTTGCCCCGATCAGCTCTACGCCATACTTTTCCAGCACGCCACTTTTAGCCAGATCGACCGCTAAGTTCAGCGCCGTTTGCCCGCCCATCGTTGGCAGCAGCGCATCGGGTTTTTCCTGCGCGATAATCTGCTCTAGTAGCGCGGGCGTCAGCGGCTCAATATAGGTGCGATCCGCAATTTCTGGATCCGTCATAATCGTAGCTGGGTTGGAATTGACCAGCACGACCTCGTAGCCTTCCTCACGCAGGGCTTTACACGCTTGTGTGCCCGAATAGTCAAACTCGCAGGCTTGGCCAATTACAATCGGGCCAGAACCAATGAGCATTATCTTTTTGAGGTCACTTCGACGAGGCATAGGGCACCTAAAACGCGAGGATAAAAATTGGGGGCTCAGCAAATCCAAATCATTTTAGAGGGTTTTAGGAGAATTTTTAGAGTCGTAGGTAGCCGAATGAAGGGAATGGCCAATTTTTCTAACAGGACTGTCATAAATCCGGTCGCAAACCAAGGAGAGTTTCGTATTAGACTGACAAAGGGCTTTACTAATAACTATTGTCAACAACCAGTTTTTAATCGATCTTTTTACAAACATGAAATTTACCAGACGACAGCTATGGGGCATGGCCTGCCTTTTATCAATCGGGATTGCATCGTGTCAGGGGCAGCCAGGGTCTGATTCAGCCGAAGGCGGCGGCGCGACGTCTGGTGATGGTGAGAACGTTGTCAACCTGTATTCGGCGCGGCACTATGACGTAGACGAGGAGCTGTATGAGGCGTTTACGGCAGATACGGGCATTCAGGTGAATGTCATAGAAGGCAAGCCGGATGAGTTGATTGAGCGGATTAAAAATGAGGGCGCGCAGAGTCCGGCGGATGTGTTTGTGGCAGTAGATGCGGGCCGACTGTGGCGCGCACAGGAAGCTGGGATTTTTCAGCCAGTGACGGATTCTGAAGTTTTGAATAGCAAGGTGCCTGAGAGCCTGCGGGAGCCGGATGGCAATTGGTTTGGCCTGACGACTAGAGCACGGGTGCTGGTATACAACACAGATAATGTCACCCCTGAAGAGCTGTCTACCTATGAGGATTTGGCTGATCCGAAGTGGAAGGGACGGGTGTGCGTGCGCAGCTCGGGGAACGTGTACAACCAGTCGCTGGTGGGCTCGATGATAGAAACCGACGGCGCTGAGGCGACCGAAACCTGGGCGCAGGGCTTAGTGGCGAATTTTGCCCGCCAGCCTGAAGGCGGCGATATCGATCAAATTAAGGCGGTGGCGGCTGGGCAGTGTGATGTGGCCATTGCCAATCATTACTACTGGGCGCGGCTAGCAAAGTCGGATGATGCAGGCGATCAGGAGGCGATCGCAAAAACCGCCGTCTTTTTTCCCAATCAGGGCGATCGCGGCACGCACGTCAACATCAGCGGCATTGGACTAGTGGCAGATGCACCCCATCCTGACAACGGCATTGCGTTTATGGAGTTCTTGGTGAGTCCGGAGGCACAGAAGGTATTTGCCGAAAGCAACAACGAGTATCCGGTGGTTGCAGGCGTGGACTTAGAGCCGATTGTGGCTGAGCTAGGCGCGTTTAAAGTAGATGCGGTAAACGTGGCTTCTTACGGACGCAACAACGCTGAAGTCAATGAAATTGTTGATCGCGCGGGCTGGGAATGATTTTTACGGTTCCTGGCCTTTTGCCACCAGAGGAAGTCGCTACTGTAGTAGACAAGCTTTCGTCCGCTGAAATGGTGGATGGCAAAACGACGGCAGGCTGGCACGCCAAAGGGGTCAAGCAAAATCAGCAGTTGGATCGCCAGCATCCGATTGCGGCCCCTTTAATTGCCCAGGTACGAACAGCGGCGATGACGCATCCGCTGTTTCAAACAGCCGCGCGACCTAAGCAAATTCATGCCATTCGCTTTAACCGCTATAGCGATGGCATGTTTTACGGGCGACATACGGACAATGCGCTGATGAACGGGTCGCGCTCTGACCTTTCGTTTACGCTGTTTTTATCAGATCCCAACAGCTACGAAGGCGGCGAGCTGGTCGTAGAAGGCTTAGACAGCGAGCAGTCATACAAACTAGCAGCAGGGTCTTTGCTGGTGTATCCGTCATCTAGCCTGCATCGAGTGGATCCGGTGGTGAGCGGGGTGCGCTGGGCGGCAGTGGGCTGGGTGCAGAGCTTAGTGCGCGATCATGGGCGGCGGGAGATTTTGTTTGAGCTTGATACGGTGAGGCGATCGCTCTTTGCTCAGGGTGCGGAGGCCGGCAAGACGAACGAGTTTGATCTCCTCTCAAAAAGTTTGAGCAACTTAATGCGGCAGTGGGCGGAATAATCCGGATTTGTCAGGCCTGCTTAATGAGAATAAATCTAGAGTGAGATGCCGTATAGTAAGGCAAATTCCTACTTAAAAAAATTTTGAAATTATGGCGTCACTGGCTCCTGTTCTGTCGTGCCAAAATATTACAAAGCGCTTCGATCAGGCAGCGATCGCAGCAGTCGGCGATGTGAGCTTTGAGCTGCATCAGGGCGAACTGATGGGGCTTTTGGGGCCGTCGGGCTGCGGAAAAACGACGCTGCTACGAATTCTGGCTGGCTTTGAAAGGCCGCAGTTTGGAAAGATTACGCTATCTGGGCAGCGCGTTTGTGACAGAGGGCTTTGGTTACCACCAGAAAAGCGGCAGGTAGGCGTGGTTTTTCAGGACTATGCGCTGTTTCCGCATTTGAGCGTATTTGAAAACGTGACGTTTGGCCTTAAGCAGCTATGCCGACGAGGCGAGCTACCCAAAAAGCAGATTCGCGAGCTGGCAGATGAGTCTATCCGCTTGGTGAGCCTTTCGGGAATGGAGAAGCGCTATCCACACGAGCTATCAGGCGGGCAGCAACAGCGGGTGGCGCTAGCTCGGGCATTGGCACCGCGTCCGCCGCTAATTTTGATGGACGAGCCCTTTAGCAATTTGGATGTGCAGGTGCGCCTGAGGCTGCGGCAGGAAGTTCGCGATATCTTGAAGAATGTGGGGGCTTCAGGAATTTTTGTGACGCATGATCAAGAAGAAGCTTTGTCAATTGCCGATAAAGTAGCGGTCATGAACAAGGGCCAGCTTATACAGCTAGACACACCAGAAGATATCTATCAAAGCCCCGCATCACGATTTGTAGCTGAGTTTGTGACACAGGCAAATTTTGTGCCAGCGGTGCGGCAGGCCAAAGGATGGAAGACGGCTTTAGGTGTGTTGAATCTGGAGCCGATTTCATCAGGTGCGGCTCAGGGTGATTTGATGATTGCCCAAGAAGATTTACAGATTATGCCTGATGAGCTAGGTTCGCTGCTGGTGCAGGGGCGGCAGTTTTTGGGGCGAGAGTATCAGTATTCGCTGCTAATGGATGACAGGCAGGTTTTAGAAGTGCGATCGCCTGCAACTATGCGGCTAGAGGTGGGCGATCGCGTCAGCGCACGAGTTAATCACAGCCGAGTTCGTTTCTTCCCTCAAGAGGGAGACTCTATTGAAATGGTGAGTGCAGAACCAGTAGTATCCAGAGTTTAGACACAAGCAAGAGAAAAAAGTGTGAAAAACTTTGAAAGCTTGTTAAGTAGTCCAGGAGAGGTGACAAGCACTTTCGTGTATAAATAGTGCTGTTGTTACACCTGCTGTTGTTACACCTAGAGAGAGATAGAAAAGGTAGCGACACCTCTGTAATGTGAAATGCAAGTAAGAGGCATTTACAAACATTACTCATTTTGAGCTGACCTAAAATTGCAATAAAAAGCCTGACACCAAAAGATAAATGAGCCTGACTAAGTTAGAAACGCCTTTTTCTGATTATTCATATCCATCTCTAAAAGAAGACCATGATTAAGAAGATAAAGTATGTTGCAACAGGATTAGCAAGTGCGGTAGCCCTACTCGCAATTTGGGGTTTCATTGAACCCCGCTTACTCAATACAGAAGAAGAGGTCGCCCAGATTCCCAACCTTCCGGCTAGCTGGGAGGGAAAACAAATCGGTCAGCTATCAGACTTTCAAATTGGGATGTGGGGCGGAAATCCTGGTACC
This sequence comes from Phormidesmis sp., assembly GCA_051860365.1. GTDB lineage: Bacteria > Cyanobacteriota > Cyanobacteriia > Phormidesmidales > Phormidesmidaceae > Phormidesmis. Next base: position 116,905 of record JBHYED010000010.1, on the reverse strand, counting down.
GCGCGTCGTAGCGTTGAGCGAATGATTGAGGCAAACCCGGCGGCTGTGTTAATCAGTGGAGACTTTATTTACCATGCTGAGCCCAATCCTGAAGAAGAAATTCAAGAAGCGGTTGATATCGTAAAGCCTTTAGTTGAAGCAGGCATTCCAACCTATGCCGTTTTGGGTAATCACGATTATGGAATGAGCAGTAAAAAAGCAGACCCTGGCGAGCAGCTAGCAAGCAGTTTAGAAACTGAATTAGAGGCGGCTGGCGTTGTTGTGCTCGAGAATGAATCTGTTGCAATGCAGTCACCAGAGAGTAGCGAGCCCTTGTATTTAGCAGCCGTTGATTCGCTGTGGTCAAACAACGATGACGTGAATGCAGCGTTAGCCGGTATTCCTGAAAGCAGTCCTAGAGTGGCTCTGATGCACAACCCAGACAGTTTTGAACTTTTCCCAGAAAATGCAGCGCCACTAGCACTCTCTGGTCATACCCATGGCGGACAAATTCGCTTACCCAACTCGCCACAGTGGTCGTGGCTACGGTTTACGCAGGGAGATAAGGTGTACGCTGACGGCTGGGCAAAAGGCTACGGCAAGGCTGGAAACAACTTATACGTGAATGTTGGTATCGGGATGAGTATTGTTCCAATCCGCATATTTTGTCCGCCAGAGATGACGCTTTTTACGCTTGAGAGTTAGCGATATACGAGGCCTCAAATGAAGAATCTGAGTGCGTCAATGTTAGTCTGTGCATACGAACTTATTGAATGCCTGCCTGCACAGACTAGCAGAAACATAGGGACAAGCCCATTCATTATATTATTTAAGCTGTCGAAGTTTAATTTGCTTTGCAATACATTCAACGCAAAGGTAGAGCGACTTCATCAACATAGAGTCTTCTTCATACCCAGCAGGCACCAGATTAGAAAGCCTTTGAGTTTTGCTAACGCTCTCCATATACTTCCAGTCTTCGGCACCACCGTCTGCTGGGTAAATGCCGATAGACATCCCGCCGTACTGATTGATGACATCGAAGCAGGGCACATCAGAGGCTCCGTCACCAAGATATATCACCTGACTAAGTGGAATATGTAAGCCCGACTGAGACAAGCTGGAATAGTCATAGATCAAGTCTTTTTCATTTCTAACGTCGTCGATTCCTTCAGAGAGGTAGTACAGATAGCGCGTTTTCTCGGTGTGCGTCATCTGCCTTTTTATAAAATCAACAGCGCCCGCTTCATCATAATGAAGCTCGCAGCCCCACATTCGTTTGAAATCTTTTGCCAGCACTGTATTGCGCGGAATATCTACAAAGCCGCCTGAAATCAAGTAGAACTCAAGTTCGATAGCTTCATCAATGCAATGGATTCTTTGCTGTAGCCGCTTAAAGAGCGTATCTGTTCCTGGATATAGTTGAATACTTCGACCCACTTCAGCGAGTTTCTCTTGAGTAACTTTGTTGTCTTGCTGTCGAGACGCCTGAACCAGGGTATAGGCCCTTGCCAAATACTTTTCCCACCCTTGATCAACCAAAGACTGAACGCGGTTTGTCTTAAAGTCTTGTGAGTCAAACCCGCAGCTTTCTACCAGAGCGGCAAAGCTATCTCTGGGGGTTAGTGTTTCATCAAAGTCAAAAACAACTGCAATTTTATTTGTGGCTGCTCTAGTAGCCTGTCCCATGTGTAAATCCGTGAGGTAAATAGTAACGTATTGATTGGAATGTAGAGAAGCTTGTCTGTTACGAAAAAAGTGTCTAGCAGACAGTCCACTAAACACTTCTTCAAAGACAATCATTTTGACTATCTATTTTGCTGTAATCTACATCGCAGAGGGATAGACTTCATCAGCTACAAAGACGGGCTTCTCGGTGTATTCAGCTTCTACCTGCTCTTGAACAGATAGATCCCAGGTTAGATCGTAGTCGGTGTCAAAATCGGCTTTTACGTAAGGGCGTAAGACGCCAGTGACCGTAACTTTTTCGCCATCTTGAGCCTGCGGCGAGGCCATCATCGAAACCACTAATAAGTCATCACCGCCAAAGAGTTCTTCCTCATCAAGCGTGAAGGTATTGTCATCAAGCTTGTCTTCAATTTCACCAGCAACTGCAATTCTTTTGTTGTAGTAAGCTTCTGGATTCGCGGTGATGTCACCGGGGTCAGGAGAAAGCGCGATAGACTGAGCAACGATAACCGGCCTGTCTTCATACTCGGCGTAAAGCTCTGGATCTAGGTCTAGACCATACTCTGTTTCAAACTCAGCAGTGACAAGCTGCTGTACTTCTCCAGTGACCTGTACTTCAGTGTCATCGCCTTCAACTAGTATAAAGGGCTCACCCGATGCGTTAATAACCAGAACATCCTCACCACCAAAAAATTGGTCGTCCTCTAGTAAGAATGAAGTGTCGTCAATTTTTTCCTCAACTTCTGCCCGAATGGAAACTGTTTCACCGATGAGTCCTTCTGCACCGCTAGAAATTTCTTCGGTGGTTACGTTCTCAGTGGCTTCTGATTGAGTGGTTGTCTCTGGAGGTGTTTCAGTGCAAGCAGGTAGTACGACTATAGAGGCTGCTATGAGTAGGCCAGACGTGATCGCACGCTGTTGAGAAAGACTTTTTAAGAGACTAACCATATTGAAGTGTATCCTTAATTTCAAATGTTCTTTTCTTAGCGTACAGAAGCATAGGGTTTCAGTTCTTCTCTCAAGAGAAAGATTGCTGATATAACAAAAGACACATTTTTCTTCTTTCTATCCCAGCAATATGGGCTACTTTTATCCACAGAGTTTTTACCAAAGGTTAGTTCACCCAAAACAAGATCAATACGCCGTCTATACGTCTGTAGTAAAGCCAGCCATATCAAACAATTAAACATTATTTTGCTCTATTATTGGGTGCAGATATGGCAAAGAGCTATGTCCGCAGTCACAAAATGCCTCTAAACAATGCACCTATGGCGAAAGGGAATAGCGAATGCCTTTGCATAGATCTCATTATTTGGATAGTTTCTCTATTAGTTGCCATGCCCGTAGCACCTCAGCTACTGACCAGGCTTGTGCAAAAGCGCCACGAGATACAAAGGGTTGATCGCCATCAAAAACTTCGCTGAGCGTGCCGACGCAGCCTGCGCTGAGATGATGGATTAGCGGCGTTAGAAAGGTGCGAGCGATCGCAGGATTGCTATACACCTTCAGATGCGCCTGCACGAAGGGGCCAATTAGCCAGCTCCAGACGGTGCCTTGATGGTATGCACCATCACGCTTGAGCTGATTGCCGCCGTAAGTACCGGTGTAATCGGGGTGGGGTTGGGCGAGCGATCGCAAACCATGCGAGGTCACTAACTGCTGCGCACAAATATCGACAATACTTTTTTGTTGAACTGGAGAAAGTACCGGGCCATAAGGCAAAGACACGGCAAAAAGCTGATTCGGTCTAATAGAGGCGTCTTGACGGCTACCTTGGGTAGTAGGGCTATCAATGACGTCGTAACAGTAGCCCAATTCGGCATCCCAAAATCTTTCAAACCCGCTAGAGGCCTGAGCCGCTAGCCTTGCATACCCGAGTTCAGATTCGCCTAGCGTCCTGGCAAACCGTGCCATACAAGAGAGCGCATTAATCCAAAGCGCATTGACTTCTACAGGCTTGCCAATACGAGGGGTCACCACCCAATCTTCTACTTTGGCATCCATCCAGGTGAGCTGCGCGCCCGGTTCTCCAGCGTAGAGCAACCCATCGCGGCTGTCGCACTTAACGTGGTAACGCGTTCCTTTAAGATGCCAGTCAACAATCTCTTTTAAAGCAGGAAAGAGTTCTTGCAGTAGCTCAATATCCTGAGTGGCTTCGACGTAGGCACGAATGGCCTCAAAGTACCAAAGGGTGGCATCTACCGTGTTGTATCCAGGCGTGCTGTTGGCCTCAGGAAAAGCGTTGGGAAGCATTCCTTGACTAAGATAGTGAGAGAATGTGCGCAGAATAGGTTTGGCAATTTCGGGACGACCTGTGGCCAGCGTTAGGCCAGGAAGCGCAATCATCGTGTCACGACCCCAGTCGCCAAACCAGGGATAACCGGCAATTACCGTTTTCCCATTGGGCGCTTCAGGAGTTGCTCGATTCACAATGAACTGATCGGCGGCGAGCATAAGCTGAGCCGTGTCAGCGTTCGCTTGAGAAACGTGATCGGCAGCACGTAAGAGATTATTTTCGTAGCTTTCTCTCTCTTTTAAAGCAAAATTTCCGTCTGTGTTAGGTGCTGGATGAGTGCTGGCAACAACGGTGAGCGTATCGCCTTGAGAAAGTGTTGTTTTAAGGGTAGCCGCGTGAAAGTGATCGTCTAAATGCTGGAGCCCACGATACTTTTCTTGCGTGAGAAAGTAATATTGATACCATTGGTTGGCTGGAAATAGCTGTCCTTTGCTGGCGCATAGATAGAGCGGTGCTGCTGCGTCGAAAGCTTGAACTTTGAGGCCTCTAGGATGCGCCTTAGTTTGAATTTTCCAGGGTTTGCCGGTCGCGCTATTTTGGTTTCTGCTTTGAGTGGTGTGGTGATGATTGCGATAGTTGACAATCGCTTTGATGCTGATGCTAAAGGGCGCACTCGCGCGGATCAGTCGGTAGGACGTGTAGGTTGTGTTTTCACCGGGCTGCATCCAAATGCGTTTTTCAATTAGGGCATCGGCGCAGGCGTATGTCCAGGTGGGCGTAGTGCCTTCGAGATGGAAGCTTTGAAGATTTCGGTAGCCGTGGCCAGTGGTGGTGCCGCCTGAGTAGCGATCGCATCCCAAAGGATAGGCAGTACCTAAATATTGAACAGCCTCATCGAGCTTGGTGAGTAAAAGCGTGCGCTCTAACGGCGGGTTAAGCGCTGCCACTAAATAGCCGTGATAGCAGCGGGTCAAAATGCCTGAAACGGTGCCGCAGCCATAGCTTCCCGTGCCGTTGGTAATCAGCCACTCGCGCTGAGTCGCTGCCGTAATGTCGCTACAAATAGCGCGGCCAAGATCGATATTGTTTAATTGCATGAGCGATCGCGCTAGATTTAATCCTAGGATTCTACTTCAGAAGTTAACCCCCCTGAGATTGCGTACAATATCAACTGATAAGCAACCACTAGGAACCTGTAATGCTGTCAGCCGTCGAGTCCAAACCCGCTATCGATAATCAGACCGTATATTTTCGCTGCATTGCGGGATGCTCCGCTAAGCACTCGCTTTATGACGTGATCTATACCTGCCCATCTTGCGGCAGCTTATTAGAGGTTCATCACGAGCGCGAACCCCTCCAAAAGCAGTACAGCGCGTCCGAGTGGAAGCAACTATTTGAATCGCGTGTAGGCACCACGAAATGGCCCTATGGCAGCGGCGTATGGGGAATGCGTGAATGGGTGATCCCTTCACTAAAAAACGAAAATATTGTCAGCATGTGCGAAGGCAACACCAACCTATTTTGGGCTGAGCGCTTGGGCCATCAGCTCGGCATTCCTGACCTGTGGATCAAGCTTTGCGGCAACTCTCACACCGGTAGCTTCAAAGATTTGGGCATGACCGTGCTGGTGAGCGTGGTTAAGCAAATGATGGAACAAGGTAGTTCTGTGAAAGCGGTGGCCTGTGCAAGTACAGGAGACACTAGCGCCGCGCTAGCCTCCTATGCGGCTTATGCCGGGATTCCAGCCGTTATCTTTTTGCCTGCGGGCAAAGTCAGTACGGCTCAGCTCATTCAGCCGGTGTCCAACGGAGCGCACGTGCTAGCGCTAGACACTGACTTTGACGGCTGTATGAAAATTGTTCAAGAGGTAACGCGAGACAATTCGATTTACTTAGCAAACTCAATGAACTCTTTGCGCATTGAAGGGCAAAAGACGGTCGGCATCGAAATTGTTAGGCAGTTTGACTGGGCGGTGCCTGACTGGATTATTATTCCAGTTGGCAATTTGGGTAACGTCAGCGCGCTCTATAAAGGGTTCAAGCTGATGCTGGATCTGGGATTAATTTCTCGAATGCCAAGGCTAGTCGCAGCACAGGCGGCTAGGGCCAATCCTTTTTATGAGTCATTTAAAAATGGATTTAAAGAGAAAGTCACGGTGACAGCCCAAAGCACGCTGGCGAACGCCATCCGAATTGGCGATCCGGTGAGCTATGACAAGGCCACAAAGGCAATTTTGGAAACCGATGGCATTGTAGAGCAGGCAACTGAAAATGAACTGGCGGCGGCGGCAGCGCACGCTGACTTGACCGGGATGTTTACCTGTCCGCATACGGGCGTGGCCTTAGCGGTGCTCACTAAGCTGCTAAAGCGAGGTGTGATTAAGTCCACGGATAAAACGGTGGTAATCAGTACCGCTCATGCGTTGAAGTTTACTGACTTTAAAGTGGCTTACCACGAGTCAAAGCTGGAAGACGTGACCAGTGATTACGCGAATCCTGCGGTGCATTTACCTGCGAGCGTGGATGCAGTGAAAGCTGAAATTCAGAGACGGCTGGGCCATTAGTCGTAGGGGCATAGCAATGCTATACAGTGCTATCGAACGTGCTATGCCCCCGAACGTGTCGATTGCTTAATGCGATCGCCAAAGAATCAGAGCCGCAGCAGTATGATAGTGCCTGATCTGGCAAAGCTGCGCTCCACCGCCCAACACACACCGGCCCACATACCCTGCCCCACCCAATTCTCCATGGCCCTACAACTCCGAATTTACGTCCCGCCCCATCCGCTCATCAAGCACTGGCTGGGCGTACTCCGTAGCGCCAGCACCCCTTCTCCTATCTTCCGCAGTGCTATGACCGAACTCGGTCGCTGGCTTGCCTACGAAGCCGTCCGCGACTGGCTTCCCACCATAGATATGACCATTGAAACGCCGCTCACGAGCTGCCCTGCAACCTTTGTAGATCCAGAAGCGCCGGTTGCGATCGTGCCTATTCTGCGCGCGGGCCTTGCTCTCGTTGAAGGGATTCAAAGCGCTGTGCCCACCGGCAGTACCTACCACATCGGCCTCGCTCGCGATGAAAAAACGTTAGAGCCTGCCTGGTATCTCAATAAGCTCCCTGACCAGTTCGAGCCCAATACGCGCCTGATTATTTCTGAGCCCATGCTGGCTACAGGCGGTACGATTATGGCAACGATGGCTGAGCTAGTGTCACGCGGGATCGACCCGGCATTGGTTCGGATTATCTCTATTGTTACGGCCCCTCAAGCCTTGCAAAAGCTGGCTGAATCCTACCCAACGGTAATCATTTACGCGGCCATCATTGACGAGGGCCTCGATGAAAATGGATTTATTGTGCCGGGACTGGGTGATGCGGGCGATCGCACCTTCGGCACCTAGCTAAATAAGCAGAACCCTAATAAGGAGAACCCTATGAGTCAAAACAACTTTGCAGGCGGCTTCATCGCCGGAGCCTTTGTCGGTGGCATTATTGGTGGGGTCGTTGGCGTGCTTGCCAGCAACCGCCTGCGCCAAGGCACCGATGAAGACTTCAGCCAGCTATCTGAAGAGGAACGCCGTCAGCTCGAAAATGCCACTACCGAAGAGCGGATGGAAATTGCCCGACGCGGCCTAGAAGACAAAATCTCTCAGCTTAATACGGCTATCGAAGACGTGCGCGTGCAGATGGGCAGTGTCAACAGTCAGCCCGCTGACTTTTCGACCCAAGCGGCCCGTCCGTACGCTGAACAAGACCATTAGGACACAAAACATAAATAGCAACAAATAGCAACAAATAGCGACGGCAAACGTAAAGAGAACATAGAGTGTGTTTATCCACACCCCATTACGCCCAGTATCATCAGGTAGAATACAGGGCAACACCATTCACGTTCACTCTTCAAAATACCTATGAGTCACCTTGCTGCCGTCAACGCCCTCGCCATCTCTGGCAAAGATCTAGTCGATGGTGTCGCCATGTTCTTCACCATTTACTGGGCGCTGCTCCTCGTTCGCATTTTGCTCAGCTGGTTTCCTAACATCGACTGGTCAAATCCTCTTTTTGCCACCGTTTCCCAGCTCACAGATCCCTACCTCAACCTTTTCCGCTCTATCATTCCCCCGCTGGGCGGCTTAGATCTTTCGGCTATTGTCGCAATATTCGCCGTACAGATTTTCTCTGGTCTGATTACCTCTGCGGGCTATAGCCTAGTTGCACTCGGCGGGCCTTTTTATGGCTCATAAGCAGCAGCATTAGCGAGAAACTAAAGCCGGAATCAAACAAAAGCCGCCTGATGACTCAGCGGCTTTTTACATGATTTTTGAGATGAGAGCGTCCTTTTCGGTTACTCGTCAATCGACTGATCCCAAGCTTGGAACCGCCGAACTTTGCTAGCAAATCCAGAGGCCTTAAATTTCTCTAGCCGAAAAGGCGTAGGCTGCACTGACGGTATCGACACCCTGAAGGAAAAGTCGCTTTCACCCGCAGGCACATATTCAATTCCGCCTAGCCGATAGCGATTTTTCATTACCGAATTATCAGCAGCATCAAAAATTCGACCGAAAATATCCGCGTCTACAATGTCCTTTCCAGAGTTGTTCACCGCCGTTCCTTTAATCAAATAGCACGTAGCTTTTTGTGGCGAACCGCTAGCGGTCAGGTTTTCAGCGTAGGCGGCATCGGCAGGGCACTCTTCGGTTATCAAATCTTTGAGTTCAATCTGAGTAAGCGCATGGGCGGCGGGTATCCAGCTTAAAAAGCAGAAGCAAAAGACAATAAAAACCGTCAAGATCTTAGAGCGTGATGGAAAAACCATAGGAACACAGGTGCATGGAATAGTGATCTAAGCTTATCGTGAATTCCGATGAGCCAGAAGTCTCTCAGGTGCGGACATACGCTTATTTTTGATCGAGATAGTCCAGTAAAGTTTGTCGCATTACGTTGACGGGTGCGGGGGTGCCTAGCCATATTTCTAATGCCGCTGCGCCCTGCTGTACGAGCATTTCTAAGCCATCTATAGCGATTAGGCCAGCCGCGCTTGCCTGCTGCAAAAACGAGGTCGGCCTGGGCGTGTAAATGAGATCGTAGGCGATCGCCTCACTATTCATCAGCCCAATCTCATCTACACTCAGCGGCGACGCGTCAACCTGCGGATGCATTCCCACAGGCGTTGCATTCACTACCAGGCCCGCTTTTGGCAGCAGACCCACTAGCTTATCCTGCGTCAATACCACCAGTTTGGATGAAATCTCGGGTACTGCCACCCAGCTTTGCGCAAAGGCTTCTAACTTGGCAGGCGATCGCCCCACCACCCAAACCTCCGGGCACCCCAACTGCACGCCCGCCGCGACCACCGCTCTAGCCGCCCCGCCATTACCTAAAACAATTGCAGGTGCATCTCCCCAGCTTCGATCCATTGCCTTCAGCGGCGCTAAAAAACCGGCCGCGTCTGTATTGGTGCCATGCCATCTGCCTTCGCTATGCCACACCGTATTCACCGCATCAATCGCGCGGGCGACGTCACTGACCTCATCTAGTAAAGGTATGATGGTTTGCTTGTGTGGAATGGTGATGTTGAAGCCCCGTAGGCCGATGGCGGCAAAACCAGCGATCGCACTTTTCAAAGAATCAGGCGCAATGGGAAAGGGAAGATAGGCGAAGTCGGCGGCAATGCCCTGATTATTGAGATGGGCGATCGCTGCATTATGCATCAGAGGCGAAAACGAGTGCTCCACCGGGTAGCCAATCACCCCAAGCAGTTGAGTGGTTCCTTTTATATACATATCTATCGCGTTTGTACCGTCAAAATCTGGGGCGGCGTTGAATCTGCTGGGTAAAGCAAATCCACGCTTACGTTGCGAGTTGTCCCCGCCTCCAGCCTGAGCGTCGCGAGGGGTTCGCCTTGCTGTCCGCGCTGCTGCACTAGGTGAATGTTTCGCACCACCGGAAAGCCGCGATCGCTCTGATAGCGAACCTGCACCGGCCCCCGAAAAAACGTCTGCGGCCCAGGCGGCTCCATAAAGCGCAGCCCGCCCTCACTCAGCACATCTTCTTTTAGCGCCGTTTGTAAAATAACGTCTACCGTCTGTGCCTCGTCGGTTGGATTGTGCAGCGGCAAATCCAAGCGGTAGCGCACGCCATAGTTGCCATGTGCCTGATAGGCCGTGTCAGGGTAGCGCACCAGCATCGGCGCAGTCTGCACTTGCCCCGTGCCCATCGTGCCACCTACCAGCAAACTAATGCCGTAAGCAAAGGCCTCTCCCGCTGCCGGAATCGTCAGCCGCTCAGCCTCACCACCAGAATCACCACCCTTTGGATCTACCAGCGTTGCTGGCCACTCAGATCCTTCAGAAACCCCAGCCACTCGGCCATAGATGAGCGATGCACCATCGGCTAGCGGTAAGGGGGTCGGCGGGCGATCGCGCGGCCCTGCCAGCCCATCCGTTTGCAACATTTGCTGCCAGGATTCCAAGCTCGGCGGCACCTCCTCACCTTGGGCGTTTAGCGCAACCGGCTGCGCCAGACTCGCCACATACACCGGCCCACTGCTTTCTAGCAACGCCAGCGTAGAGCGACCGTTAATCGGCGGCTCCAGCGATCTAATCGGAATCGGCACGTTCATTAGCAGCTCACTTTCCCCCGGCGCAATCGTCATCGTCGCCGGAAACACATCGCTCCGCTGCCCTTGTAAAATATCGCCCATCGCCCGACTTCCTGGCCCCGCAAACACTGGCGATCGCGGACTAAAGGGCACAAACGACGGCAGCGAAATAAACGGCGCATCGGGCTGACTCAAGTAGCTAGCGCCAGAGAGCACTCGAATCGTCACAGGTTCTTCGCCAGGATTATGTATCAGCACGCCCAAATACAAGCTATCTAGCAGCTCGGGCGCTTCTGAGTCGTAATCCAGCGCCTTATAGACGTGGTGAGTAAAGACATCAAATCTGCCGTCAAAGGAGAAATCAAGATGGGCTTCTGGCTCGGCCATGCCTTCTGGTGGAAAAGTAGAGAGTAAAATACCCGGCTCACCGACGAGTTCAGGACTGTTGCTGTTAAAGACAGGAATGCTGTTTAGCTGACCCGGCAGCGGGCGTACTGTTTGCCCCGTCACCTGCTCTATGGGTGCGGGTGGCGTAAGCTGCTCTGTGGTGGCCTGTGCTAGCGTCTGAAACGCCCAGGGTTGGGTCATCAGGGGAAGTGCAGTCAGCCAAAGAAGCATAGATTTCACGGTTTGGATGAAAAATTAAGCGCGCAGTGGATCAAGCTTGACCGATCACTACGCTCCTATTCTTACTGAAAAGATGATTGAAAAGTTATTTTCCTGACGACAGTTGCAAAGTCGTTGAGTAGGTAGGGCTTATTTTCTTCGCTGACGATGGGAACATGAACAAATAGGCCAATTGTCTCCCAGTTGGATTTTTGAATAAATTGCAAAACATCGTAGTAGAGACGGTTGCACACGTAGCTACCAGCGTCGTTACTCACTTCACTTAGCACCGTATCTGTCATCAAATCAGCTATGTTTGCGGGCGTTTTCAACACGCTAAACCGGCCTTTCGACCGGCCTTTTGCCTGACTTTCTATGCTGAGATAAGCTCGACTTTCGGCCATGCCGCAGCAAATGACTGCGCGAGGCCGTAGCCGCTGCATTTCGCTGATGACTCGTATCGAAGCCGTCTGAAAGTTTACGGGTAGCTGACGTAGCCAGATTATGTCTTTAGGGAGCTGTTTGTGTGCTGCGATCGCCTCAATCAAGTCATCCGATGAATTGGTTTTTTGGTGCGATCGCCAAGGCTGAAAAGAGGTGATTAAAATCGGCCCTGAAGTCATAGCAGTGTTGGCGGTGATTTATATCTGCAATTTACAGACTATAATCTGTGTCTTAACGATACTAGAGGTTTAATGCCTGCTGTGACTACCATCGCCGTCATTGACTACGATATGGGCAACCTCCACTCCGCCTGCAAAGGTTTAGAATTTGCCGGGGCCACCACCCTAGTGACCGACTCAGTTGCAGACATTGAAAAAGCAGATGGCGTAGTGTTACCTGGTGTTGGCGCGTTTGATCCAGCGATGCAGCACTTGCGATCGCGCAACCTTATTGAACCGATTCGCCGTATCGCCCTCAGCGGTAAACCGTTTCTAGGCATTTGCCTGGGCCTACAAGTTCTATTTGAAGGCAGCGAAGAAGGCTCAGAAAAAGGCCTTGGCATTCTCCCAGGCACCGTCCGCAAATTCACAAGCGAACCTGGCATCACCGTTCCTCACATGGGGTGGAATCAGCTTCAGCTCACGCAACCCGACTGCCCTATTTTTAAAGGCGTGCCGCCCGCAGCCTGGGTTTATTTTGTTCATTCCTTTTACGCTGCGCCCAGCGATCCGGCGATTAACGCCGCCACCATCACCCACGGCAGCCAAACGGTCACCGCTGCTGTGGCCAAAGGCAACCTCATGGCCATGCAGTTTCACCCCGAAAAGTCTTCCACCGCTGGCTTACAAATTCTCAGTAACTTTGTTGAATACGTTCGTCAAACGCAGCTAGTTGCCGCGTAAACAGAAAGTATCTAAAGTATTTTTAGTGAAACCCTACCAAAGCGTTCAGATAAAAGAATGCGGTGAGCCGCTCGCCGCTATTCCATTAGAAAAGTTTGCGGTAGTTGCGCCCCATCCTTATGTTGCGCTAGGAGCGCCCTATGGCGATCGCTCACCATACTTTTTGCGTGAGGGCGTTTTACAACGGCTGTTTCAAGCGCAAGCACAGCTTCAGCAGCAGCATTGCAACTGGCGGCTGCAAATTTTTGATGCGTATCGCCCGATTTCTGTTCAGCAGTTTATGGTGGACTATACCTTTGAGCAGCTAGTGCAGACCGACGGGCTTGAAGCAGTCGAGCTGAGTGATGACAGGCGATCGCACTACCGGTCAAAAGTTGCAGAATTCTGGGCGGTGCCAAATCCTAATCCTGATATGCCACCGCCACACAGTACAGGGGCGGCGGTCGATCTTACGCTAGTAGACGGTGACGGCATTCCTGTCGATATGGGTTCAGCCATTGATGAGATATCACCGCGTTCGTTTCCGAATCATTTTGATAGGCGCGATCGCCCGGAAGAGCAGCAGTATCACCATCATCGCAGCATCCTCGCTGAAGCCATGAGTGCCGCTGGTTTTCGGCAGCATCCTAACGAGTGGTGGCACTTTTCGATAGGCGATCAGCTTTGGGCTTGGCAGGTTGGGAAAGGGGCGATCGCTCAATACGGTAATGCTCAGCTTTATTAATCTGGCTGATTGATCTAGCGAGTTAATCTGGCAGCGCATAAGCAGGGATTTCAGCCAGCGTCACCTCGTTAAGCTGACGAACTTTCAAATCCTGATAAAAGTTCTCTTGTAACAGCTCTACTTTGGACTGCGACGTGAGAAACAACAGCCCCCAAAAAACGCCCACTTTCTCATGCTTATAGTCCGACTCAGTAAGTTCTCCTTTAATGGGGCCACCCAAAATCTCCGGGCGAAAGCTCGTCCAATGGCTGAGCAATAGCTCAAAGTCCATCCAGCTCACCGCGTCTTCAAACACATCGTCGCCATAGTCTTCTAAAAAGGCGTTAAGGGCGTCGGCGATTTCGTTGAGGTTCTCCTGGTGCGCTAGCTCAGAGATGGCGCGAACGGCATCTTTTTTGGAATGAGGCTTAGGGCGTCGTGAGCGAATGCGAGAAGGCTCACTCATCGCAGCGGCGATCGCCTCTAGCTGACCAATCAATTCCTTGAGCGTCACCTGTCGCTTTGCAGGCGGTGGGGCAACGGCCCTGCGGTGAATATGTTGTTCTAAGTTACGCGGCAGCTCATCAGCACTGTAGTCAAGGTCGTCATCAAAAAAGTCGTCGCCGTCACTCTCTTCTACTTGCTCCAACTCATGACGCACCAGCGTATCGGCCTTGAGCAGCACCAGCATAGATGCATACAAGAAGGCCTGCCCTGATTCTGAAAGGCTCGACTCATAGGAAGAACGGCCCTGTTCAGCGGGTTTTTTCACCACTGGCTGATCTTGCAGCGTTTTGAGAAAACGGTCAATAACGTCGATTACCTGAACGTCCCAAGGGTCGATTTCACCCTTTTCGGCCAGGTCAATCAAAAATGCGATCGCGCCTTGAGCTAATGAACTGGACATAGAGCGTGTGTGTTTAGCAAAGTGTCTTTAAGCTGAGGCTTGTTCAATCCACACAAGGCTTTGGACTCACCACTTAAAGCATTGGTGCCCGTAATTATTGCCGGATAGTGCGATAAGCCTACATGCGAACGGCAAAAAGCGCAACCCCTTTTGTCCTGCTCAGTTCTACGCAGCCCTACTCATCTGCTTGAGGCAGCATCGGTAGCTGTTCTAGCTCAATTTTATAGCGCTCCACATCCTGCTCTAGCTCCTGAATTTTCTGCTCGCGCTGCTCAATTTCAGGCTTCTTTTGCGCCATGCTTTGTAGCTGCACCCACACGCTAAACACCCAGGCCAACGTTGCCCCAATGCCCGCCGCCACGATCAGCTCCACGCTCAGAGGCGCTTCAAAATCAACGCCTTTAACCACGTGAATCACCGAAGGCGTCGTATTTTCAATGCCAAAGAGAACCAGAGCCAGGCAAATGACGAAAATTACGACGAAATTGACTTGCTTCATCAGTTCACCTCACCTTAAAAACAGGAAAAAATAGGAATTAAATTTGTTCGCCAACACTATAGCGGCTAATGGCACAGATCAAAGGGTTTTCCTAACTGCGCATGACATAGCCGACGCCACGTACGGTTTGAATCAGGCGGCTTTCGTTTTCGGCTTCTAGCTTGAGGCGCAAGTAGCGAATATAAACTTCGATGATGTTAGAGTCGCCCATAAAGTCGTAGCCCCACACTTCTTCGAGGATGCGATCTCGTGACAAAACCTGTTTGGGATGCGTAATCAAATAGTCCAACAAATCAAATTCTTTAGCCGTCAGTTCTACAGCGCGATCGCCTCTTTTCACTTCCCGGCTCTTACGACTCAAGGTCAAATCAACAAACTGAAACATCTCAGGATCTTCGGGCTGATTGCGCCGCAAATGCGCCCTCACGCGGGCCAGTAGCTCCTCAATGCTAAAGGGCTTAAGCACGTAGTCATCAGCGCCCGCATCCAGTCCGGCCACCCGGTCTTCAATTCCGTCTTTGGCCGTAAGCAAAATAACGGGCATCATAGCACCTGTCGATCGCAAACGCCGACACACCTCTACGCCGGTTAGTCCCGGCATCATCCAGTCCAGCAAAATTAGATCGGGCTCGGTATCCCGCGCCGCCATCAGTCCGCTGAGGCCATCGTTAGCAACCGTCACCTCATAGCCTTCGTAGCCCAGCTCTAGCTGTACAAACTTAGCCAGCTTCTCTTCGTCTTCAACGATTAAGATGTGCGCACTTTTATCAGCCACAGAATCAGACATAGAATTTAAAGTCTCCTTGCAGTCGTTGATTGCTTGCGCAGGGTGGTTCTTAAAGCTATTGAGTCGAGCTATCTAGCTTTGGTCGGAGCTTTGGTCGGAGCTTTGATCGGCAGGCTCACGGTAAATACGCTGCCCACGCCTAGTTTGGATTGAACCTTTAGCGTACCGTTCATTCCTTCCACTAAAGTTTTAACAATTGATAAGCCTAAGCCTGTGCCGCCAGTCGTGCGACAGCGATCTTCGCCCACGCGGTAGAAAGGCTCAAAAATTTTGGTCAAATCAGAGAGCGGAATGCCGCGCCCTTGGTCTTTCACTTCTATGTGGGCATGGTCGCCTAGCTTTTTTAAGGAGACTTCAATAGGCTTATCATCATTTGAGTATTTTATGGCGTTATCAACTAGGTTGATCAGCACCTGCTTAAGCCGGTTACGATCCACCCAGGCCTTTACCGGTTCTAAATTAGGTTGAATGCGATCGCTCACATACCGACTCATTTCCAGCACTTCTTTAACCACCGGTGGCAACAGCTCATCGTCAAGCTGAAAGCGCATATGCCCGCCGTCAGCTCTAGCCAAATCCAACAGATCTTGCAGCAGGCGAATGATTCTATCAGCCTCATCTGCCGCAATTTCTAAGCCTTCTCGCTGTGGCGCAGTCAGATTATCAGAGCGGCGCAAGGTACTTTGCAAATAGCCGTGCACCAGCGTTAGCGGCGTGCGCAGCTCATGAGAGACATCGCTGACAAAGCGCTTTTGCTGATCCCAAGCAGACGAAAGACGCGAGATCATCATGTTGCAGGTCTGGGCGAGTTCGCGCACCTCAGTGGGGGGGCGCTCGAATTCTAATTGGGCATTCGCAAGGTTATCCGCAGAGATATTGCCCGCTAGGCGGCTCATTTTGCGGATGGGTCGCATGGCCCGGTTCACATATAGAGAGGTGGCGATCGCGCCAACCCCAATCGCCAGCAAACTAGACAACGCCAGCGTCCGAGTAATCCGGTGCAGGCTGTTTTGATCCTCGGTAATATCGTCTACTACGTATAGCGTACCGACCGTTTCTCCGTCTATTTTCAGCAGGCTAGAGCAGGTCACCAAATGGCGATTTTGTAAGTTCATCACGTCCAGTCCATTGAGGCTACTGTGCACCGCTGCCATTAGCTCTGTGGCAAAGTTATCCACTTTCCAAGAGCCCATGTTTAGCGTGTCAGAAGCCGCAACAATATTGCCCGTTGGCGACATTACCCAAATAGCCAGATCCGGCTGCTCGCGATAGTCGATCGCCATCGACAGCGCCTCGGGCATGACCATACTGGTTTCATAAAGGCCCACATCGTCACTCAAACGATTCGCGATCGCCAGCGCGTTGTCTTTGTGGTTTTGCACCAAAAGCTGTCGCATCCGCAAATTGACCCAGCCGGTCAGGCCACCAATACCCAAAATAGAAGCCAGCACCATGCCAACGGTGAGCCTGAACTGAATGGAATTGGGATCGATAACAGATTTCATTAGGCGCGTCTTGGCTCATTAAGCTTGGCGTATATTGCCCTGAGAATACCGGACGCGGATTAAAAAGCGCTGATAATAGCCGCATAATCTGTTGAGCGACGATCGGGTGAACGGCTCGCAAACTTCACAGCGGTTTCTAAGCAAACACTCATCATCACCTGCCTTAATGACCTTGTAATAGAAAGAGTATTAAGCACCCGTAAATTTACACTAGCAAACACTAAGCTTGTGAAAGATTAGCCTTACTAATCCATCTCCTAGTCCCTCGACTTCATCTTCAAATACATGGTTCAGACGTTTTCTACTTCAACTGCCCAATCTCACATCACGCCTTTCGAGAAAACGCTCGGTGCGCCTTTAGCCAAGCAGTCTATCAACGTGCTGCAAGTCAACTTGGGTCGCCGCTGCAATTTAAGCTGTAGCCACTGCCACGTAGAAGCAGGCCCACATCGCACGGAGGAACTATCACCTGAGATATGCAACCAGCTCTTAAAGGTTATTAACCGCTTCGATCAAATCACAACGGTTGATCTCACGGGTGGAGCCCCTGAGATGAACTACGGCTTTCGGGCTTTGGTCGAAGCAGCTAGAGCAAAAGGAAAAGAGGTCATCGTTCGATCAAATTTAACCATCTTTTTTGAACCTGGCTACGAAGATTTGCCCGAGTACTTTGCAAAACATCAGCTACACGTTGTCGCTTCTTTGCCCTGCTACTTAGAAGATAACGTTGACGCAATGCGCGGAAAGGGCGTATATGACGACTCAGTGCGCGCGATTCAAAAGCTCAACGCGCTAGGCTACGGACAAAATCACAATCTTGTTTTGGACTTGGTGTACAACCCACCCATTCCAGATACTACTGACTTCTCACTCACCCCCGACCAAGCCGGACTACAGCAGGCCTATACTGCTTATCTCAACGAGCACTTCGGCATTACGTTCAACAATCTTTTCACCATCACCAATCTGCCCATTGGCCGCACCAAGTTCCATTTGCAGCACCGCCAGCTTCACCAGCCCTACCTCAAGTTTTTAGAATCTCATCACAACGCCAGCACAGTCGATCATCTCATGTGTCGTAATGAGCTATCTGTTGACTACCTCGGTAACGTGTATGACTGCGACTTTAACCAGATGGAGGGGCTAGCGGCACGGTCATCTAAAGAAAGTGTGCCGTTGACAGTGGCAAGTTTGCTATCTGCGGGCTCACTTGATCTTATTGAGGAAGTGATGACGCGACCTTACTGCTATGGCTGTACGGCAGGCAGCGGATCTAGCTGTGGTGGATCGCTGCTCTAAAATCGTTTTTCACTGTTTTTCCAAGTGCCCTTTCCACGGAGCTATCTCTTATGAATTTCTTTGGGTTCCTGCTTTATCTTTTGCCTAGGTGGCTACGTCAAGGAGTCAAGATTGCGCTATTTGCTTCGCTGGGCGTTTTGCTGCTAGCAGTTGGGCCAGCTTTAGCCCAAGAGAGTGCAGGGCAAGCATCAGGCCCGTTTGCCTTTGTCGGCCAAATACAAGCGCAAATTGCGGATGCACTTCAGTGGATAGACAGCCTCGGATCGATTAAATACATCGTCTTTCTCATTGGCTATGTTGTTGTCACCGTTGCCTTTTTACCCGCGTCTGTTGTGACCTTAGGCGCAGGCGCAATCTTCGGCGTTGTGACCGGATCTATCCTCGTATTTATTGGGGCCATGATTGGCGCAACGCTGGCCTTTCTCATCGGGCGATTTGTGGCTCGCGATTGGATTGCTAAAAAGGTCGCAGGCAATCCGTTCTTTCAGTCTTTAGACAATTCAATTGCCGAAGAGGGCCGCAAGCTTATCTTCTTAATTCGCCTTTCTCCAGCCTTTCCATTCAATTTGTTGAACTACGCGCTGGGACTAACTAAGGTGTCTCTTCCAGACTACGTATTGGGCACAACTGGCATTATTCCTGGCACCGTCATGTATGTCTACCTGGGCTCTTTAATTGGTGATGTCGCCATGATTGGCCAAGAAACTGCCAAAACGTCTACAGAAGAAATTATCATCGGCTGGATTATCAGAATCTTAATCTTTGTCACTATTGTCGCGATCTCTCTCTACATCGCTAAAATCGCTAAGAAAGCACTTAACGAGTCAGTGCCCAATACCGAAAAAGCATCGGCAGATATCGCCTAATGGTTTTAGCAGCCTCTGCTAAAGAGATCTGCGATCGCTCACATATGAAACTCAACCGAAAATTTTGGGGCTTTTTAGTAGCCGCTGTTGTTCTTGTCGTGAGCCTTCGCTTTGCTGACTGGAATGCGGCGGCTCTACTGTTTGATCAAGCTGCGCTCATTCAATTTTTCTCAAATAACAACAGTTCTCCAATCCTAAGCGTGGGCCTGTTTATTATTGCCCATATCATTGCTAACAGCGTTGGCGTACCAGGCACTGTGCTGGTGGTAGTCGGTGGAGCAGTATACGGACTGTGGTGGGGTACGGTATGGTCGGTGATTGGCGCTACGTTAGGTGCTATCGGTGCATTTTGGCTAGCCAGATATTGGTTGCACGCTCGCTTTCAAAAGAGATTTGCACACCGCCCGCTGTTTAAGAAAATGAACGACATGCTGTGCTCCGAGGGACTAAGCTGTGTACTGCTCGTTCGGTTCTCGCCAGTGTCTCCTTTTAATGTAGTCAATTTCGTCTTTGGGCTGACGCCTGTCCCGGTTGGAACGTATGCGCTCGGCACACTAATCGGCATCATTCCTGGCACAATGGTGTATACGTGGCTGGGGGTTACAGGTGCTGAAGCGGTGAGTAGCGGTAATCTGTTGCCACTGTTTTGTTGTCTAGCCGTTTTGATGATGCTCTCGGGGCTACCGCTGCTGATTCGGAGATTGCAAGGACACTCTATCAAGCGGTAGCGATGCTCGAGCGAAGATGGCGCGCTTCAATTAAGCTATAGCATGTCTGCTGTAAAAGCACTGAATAAACCGCTTGTTGAGCTAGCTTGTGAACAACAAATCCATCAAAAAAGTCTCGGCCCCTCAACCTGGTAAAGAAACACAAGTTCAATACAGCCCTCAGCGAATTGCTCGCCTGGTGATTATGGCAGTACTGAGCTTTACGATTGCGATCGCACTTCCTTTTGTAGCCCCACGCGCCCTCTTTCCTAATAGCATGACCGTCAGCGAAGAGACAGCGCCTGTTGTTGTTGATGGTCGAGCCGTGTTTCGGGTCACCGATACCGTTACTGGCAGCGCCTTGGAGAGAGCCACCTTCATCAGCGAAGAACTTCAGCAATTTGCCCAGGCAGAGCAGCAGCCTGAAATAGAGGTAGAAACTGTAGAAGGGAGTACGCTGGCGACCGTTTGGCTCGGATATCCTAGCGTACAAGCCGCTAATGCTCCGTTTAACTTTACGGTGACGCAAGGCGATGTAACGGCAAGGGCACTCACGCCTACAGAGCAGGCACGACAGTGGGCTAGAACACTTGAAAATACGTTCTTAGAGGCTAAACAACAGCGTCAAAGCAGCTATATTCAGCGAAATTTGTGGCAGGTGCCTTTTGTGCCTTTGGTCGCTGCGATCGCTCACTGGTTAGCAGGCATTCTCTGGCGCAACTACCTCGCCAACTTCCTGAGAGCCGCTGCCATGGAAGAAGGCGAAATGCCCCCCAAAGGTGAGCACGAAAAGTTCACGACAGTGACCCTTTTTCTCAATGCAACCCTGTTACTGCTACGTCTTGGCATTTGGATAGGGGCGCTTCTCTACACCGCTGACCTGTTTCCAGACACCAGACAGATCAGCTATCGCATTATCTCCTATCTCAATGCCTCTTTTACCAATGACACTATTCCCATTGGGACTAGCCCCATTTCGCTTTTAGAGATTTTTCAGGTGTTGGGCCTGGTGCTGCTCGTGACCGTCGGCGCTCGCATTATCTCCAATGTGCTTAAGCGCAGAATCTTATTAGAAACTGGGATTAATCGAGGCGTGCAAGAGGCGATCGCGATCATCTTACGCTATAGCCTAATCTTCATCGGCTGCATTGTTGTTCTACAAGCCTCGGGTATTGACTTAAGTTCACTCACTTTGCTAGCTAGTGCGCTAGGCGTCGGCGCAGGCCTTGGCTTGCAAAACATTGTAAAAGATATTGGTAGCGGGCTAGTGCTAGTATTCGAGCGCCCAGTACAGGTCGGAGAGTTTGTTCAGATTAGCGATCAAATTGGCACCGTAGAGCGAATAGGCGCTCGCTCAACTGAAATTCGCACGCTGGATCAGGTTTCTATCATCGTGCCCAACTCGCAATTTTTAGAAAACGAAGTTGTTAACTGGAGTCACCGTAACCCCATTTCGCGCATTCGCATTCCAGTAGGCGTATCCTACAAGTCAAGCCCTGAGAAAGTAAAAGAAATTCTTCTTCGCACGGGCAAAGGCCATAAAGACGTACTAGCAGCACCACCAGCGACCGTTCTTTTTCGCGAATTTGGCGATAGTGCCCTCCAGTTTGATCTGCTTGTGTGGGTTTCACAGCCCAGTAAGCAATTTATTATAAAAAGTGAACTATTGTTCGAGCTTAGCAAAGCCTTAAAAGAAGCCAATGTTGAAATTCCGTTTCCACAACGCGATGTTCACGTCATGTTAGATAAAACAGTAATAGAGCACATCACAAACCAGCGTGAGCTACCTCTGGTAGCGACAGAGGTAGAGAAAACCGCTCATCAAGACACTGTCGAGACAGACAAACAAGAAACATAAAGGGTTAAGCCACCTCTATCAAACTGGAATACCCTACCGAAAAAGGGCCACCTCTATGAACTCATAAAGCTGGCCCTTTTTTGATCTAATCATGAAATTTATGACAAGAAGCGTAAGCTGTATCATTTTTGTCAGAGAAACAGCAGTAATATTACATAGATACCTTTGTAGCATTTAGCATCAGTTTAAAAAGGCTGCATTTGCAACAGAGCGGTTGACGGGTGCCTGCATTTCTACTTTTGCTGTTTTTCCATACTAAGCATCATGCCAGCTATATTTCCTCTCGCGATGATCGCTTTCATCTTTTTGTTTATAAGCGCTCACTCCGCTGCCTATCCTGTAAAAAAGAAAGGTAAAAAAACGGAGACTGACAAAGTTACAGTGCTACTAGAAGACGTGATTAAAGCAGCCCAAAAAGCGGGATGTGGTAGCAAAAAATAGGGCGCAAAGCACCATTCCGTAGGGGCTTATTAATGCTGTGTCCCTACGGCGTACTAATCATACAGACGATATGTTGTTTATTGGATTGCCACTTTTAGCTGAGTGCAGAATTCGCCGACCGCAGCCAAGCCTTCCTCAGGCGTACCATCAGCCAATCGCTTCACAATCGCACTGCCAACAATCACACCATCTGCACCCCAGCTTCTTAGCTGCTTCGCTTGCGCGGGTTCAGAGACACCAAAGCCGACGCCAATTGGCTTATCCGTAGCGCTGTGCAAGTCAGCCAGCAGGCCTTCCACACGATTAGCAATTTCTTGCCGCACGCCCGTTACGCCGGTCACACTCACCAAATACACAAAGCCTTGAGACTTCTCAACAATCGAACGAATTCTCTCTTCTGGAGAAGTCGGTGCTACTAATAAAATGACCGCGATTCCGGTTTTTTCTGCTGCCGTCAGCAGCGTATCCATTTCTTCTAACGGCAGATCAGGAACAACCAGCCCCCTTGCGCCTGCTGCGTAAATGTCTTTTAGAAAAGTTTCTACGCCCCGGTTCAATACAGGATTGTAGTAGGTAAATAAGATAATAGGCGCTGATAGTTTAGGGCTGACTGCTTTGACGAGTTCAAGAACGGCATCTAACGTTGTGCCTTTTTTGAGCGATCGCGTGGCCGCCGCCTGAATCGTGGGCCCATCCGCTAGCGGGTCAGCATAAGGCACCCCTAGCTCAATCAAGTCAGCGCCGTTGCGATCAAGCACTTGCAAAGCCTTAGCCGTTGTCTGCAAATCTGGATCACCCGCTGTAATAAACGGAATCAGCGCGCATTCTCCCGCTGCTCGCAACCGATCAAACTGCTCTTTAACAGACACCACAAAAAATACTCCCGCCCAAACACGAATAAAAAAGCCAACACTGATTATCAATCAATCAGTCTCAGCCTACAAGCGATCGCTCAAACTTAAGCCTTCAAAAATGCCCTACGAAGCCGAGCCCGCCTTCTCTTCAGATTTTCCTTCAGCCTTGGCCGCTGTCTCCTCTTGCTTAGCTAGTGCCGCCCGATCAGCCGCCACTTCCGCCTGAAGCTGCTCGATCTCCGCTGGGCTCATCTCATCTAGCCGCTTTTGCAGCACCGCATCCTCATAGTCCTCAAGCTGCTGGTAATACGTCATTTTTTTACCCAACGCTCGCGCTACATAGGTCGCCGTCCAGCCCAACAGCCCCGCGACAAATACTACTTGGCTCCAAATGCCAGCCGAAAGCCCATCCATACCGGCCCAAGCAAACGCCAGATACAGCAGGCCGCCAGCGGCAAACACGCCAATGCCGATACCAATTACATCAATTCTTCGCATAGTAGCGTCTCTAGCCTGTGGCTAAACCTCTCTTCGCTTAGGCCGAAAATTCAAAAACGGACTCAGCAACAGCATGCCAGGGAAAAAGACCAGCACCAAGCCGTAAAGACCTAGCCGCCCAATAGAACTCACATCGTAAAAGCGAGCCTTGATGTAAAACAGCAGTGCCGCTGGAATAATCACGAGATACAGTCCGCCCACGATAGCGTAGGTGGCTAAGCCCAGCAGTGTGGAGGTTTCAAGCGCAGGAAAAGTCATCGGTATGCATTAGGACGTTTGCTCTTTATATAGTAGACCGCAAGCTGCCAGTTACAGGCACCTATTGGCAGATATCTTCGAGCCATCGGCAGACAGATACTCATTTACCGGTTGCATCCATGACCGCTTGGTGGTGGAATAGTTATCTGTGAGTTTGGCAATATGTCAAAAAGCACTCACGGGGGCGTGGCGGAATGGTAGACGCTGCGGATTTAAAATCCGTTGACTGTAAAAGTCGTGGGGGTTCAAGTCCCCCCGCCCCCATATTCAAGAGTTTGACCCAATATCAAGCCCCACTTAATCAAATACGACTTTTAAACGCAGCAAAGGGCAACCTGAAGGGGGTCTTGTTGGCTCTAAGTTAGTTGCTTGAGCGTATTGCAATGGTTGTAGATGGCACATTTAAGCCTTCGGTGAGTCGCACAATGCCGACGGCGTTTTACGTTGCTCAACAGCAGATATACGACGACTTGCTAGAATCGGTTCGTAAAAATCCGCCAGCAGAAGCGCTTGCAGAGTTTGAATCTATCTTTTTTGGTCACAGCAACTCGATAGATGCAGATGTGGCCCCTTTTCTTTATAAGATCCTGTTCTCAGATAATGAAGCTGAGTTTATCAATACGCTCAAGCGGTCTTGCTACATTTTTGTCAATAACTGGGATCTTGCTCGTCAGGGCAACATGCTGCACGCGCTGCTAGAACTTTTTAAGCAGCCAAACTTAGGCAAAAGTACGCTTTCGCCTAGCCTTAAGCGGCTGCGTCAGTGGCTGCAAAATTTTGCACAAAGCAAGAATTTTGAAGAGCTTCAGCTCTTTGCGACGCAGAGAATTATCCCGACTGAAACGGGAAACTGGAGCAATCGATATGCGACCTATCAGCTAATCGCACAGTATGTAAATAAAAATAATTCGCTAGAACAGCGTGAAGCGGCTCGTTTACTCTCTAAGCGGTTGAAAAATAAGTACAAGCATGATTTGGCAATGTATACCGCTTTTTCGCAAAATTCCTCGCGGCTGAACCACAAATACATGAACCCCACGGTGCTAGGGGATGAAGTGCTGATGCTGATTAAAGCGATTCTGGTTCGCAGAGGACGGTTTAGCCATCGTAATGTGGCACGTCTGTTTCAGCAGCAAACGGTTGAGTCAAGCTATGCGGATTACAAGGAGAGTCTGCTGGAGTACCTGTGCTTTTCGGTGAGCGATCCAGATTTCTTGAGTGTGCTGGAAGCGCAGCTCAGTAAAAAGCTGCTCTCTTTATATAGAGAGAACGATGGGGAAACGGTCGATCCATCTTTGAACTTAAGAACCTGTAATCGGCTGATCGACTATCTAACAACGACAGATGAAAATACGCCGTCTATGTTGTTTGCGCGTCTGATTTCCCAGGGGAATCCACTAAACGTTGTGGTTTTACTACTGAAAATTGTTTTGATTTCGCCTAATTCTCAGCTCTATTTGGAAGCTCGCTTGGCCAATTTAATTGCCTATTACAAGCAGTTTATGGAGGTTGAATGTCGCAGCATTATTCAGTTTTTAGAAATCTGTGGCGTGACGTTCGCCATCTATAGCGACAACGTGGAATATAACCTGGTGCAGGTATCAGCTAAGCCGACTGCTGAAGATCCTATGCCGGTTGAAGAGTTTCGGATTTTTTCCCGCAGCTTTAGGGCCGCGCAAAAGAAGGCCAAAATTGAGCTGGAAAAGCGGTGGGCTCAGGCTGAGTGATGTTAAGTATGATTTTCGGCCTGGTATAGGTAGTCTGAGGCGGCGATCGCACGTCTATGCACCTGTTGAAAAGGCACGCCCTGCGATCGCGCCATCCTCGCACAGTCCTCAAATTCCGGCTGCACGTTCACTACCTTGCCCTCACGACTCGCGACTTTAACTGGAATATCACCGTAGTCCGTTTTTACCGTGATCATTTTTCTATCTAAAACAGAGCGCTGCTGCAACGTCCGCCGAATGCCTAAAGTTGTGGTTTCACGAAAAATGAGCGCTTCACACTCAGAAGCTGCTTTTTCAGGACATAGCACGGTGAGCAGGGTGCCGAGGCGGTTTTTTTTCATGGCGATTGCCTGCGTAAATACGTCCACCGCGCCCACCGTAAAAAGCTGGTTGAGCGTGTAGGCGATCGCCTGCGGAGAAATATCATCTAGCTGAGTTTGCAGCTCAACAATCGCCTCAGGCTCAGTCTTAGTCTCGGGTTCAGTTTTGGTCGAGCTAATGTCATCTAGCGAGTGAGCATAATGCGGCTGTGGCGCTGATGCGGCTGTCCCAATCCACAAACGCAGGATATTAGGGAGCGCTAAGTCACGCCCCCCTGCGCCTAATCCGACCTTTTGCAAGATAAATTGCGGCGGCGGGCCGAATGAGCTGGCAAGAGTAGCAGCGATCGCACAGCCTGTCGGCGTTACCAATTCCTTCTCAATGCCATTGCCATACACCGGAATATTCGCACTCGTCATCATACTCAGCACCGCAGGCGCAGGCACTGGCAACAAACCATGCTCACAGCGAACCGTCCCGCCGCCCGTCGGCAAAGGCGAACACACTAGCTCATCTACATTCAGCCAGTCCAACCCCAAACAAGTCCCCACAATATCCACAATCGCATCGGTCGCACCCACTTCATGAAAATGCACCTGCTCCGGTGGAATTCCATGCACCGCCGCCTCAGCTTTTGCCAATTGGCGAAATACCGCTAAGCTCCAAGCAGCCACACGTCCAGGCAAATTAGCCTGCTGAATTAATCTCTCAATTTCAGGCAGCTTTCGACGATTGAAATGCTTGTGCTCATGAGCGTGGCCATCATGGCTATGTCCGTCATGGCTGTGGTGGCTGCGATCGCGCGTCAAATCCACATGCACCTTAGTGGCCGCCTGCTGATTGCGTAAAACAGACTCAGCTCGCAATTGAAACTCGTGCTGAACGCCCAGTCGCGCTAGCTGCTCCGTTAAATAGGTCAGCGGCACGCCTGCATGAACCAAAGCACCCAAACACATATCCCCAGAGATACCAGTTGGACAGTCTAAGTAGGCTAACTTTTTCATAAGTATTCAGCCGTCTCAAAACAAACAGCCTCTATTGGGAGAAAATCATGACACCGCTGACTTTAACATCTCAACTAAGTCCCCTACCTGCAAAGCCCCAACCATGGCCAAAGTCTATAACATTCATCCTGAAACGCCACAAACCCGCGACATCGAAGCGGTTAAAAAAGCGCTAAAGCAAGGCGCAATCATGCTGTATCCCACCGACACGGTGTACGCCATCGGCTGCGACTTAAGCGACAAAAGCGCCATCAAGCGGGTGCGCCAGCTCAAGCAGATCGCCAACGACAAGCCCCTAACGTTCCTGTGCTCCTCGCTTTCTAACATTGCGACCTACGC
This sequence comes from Phormidesmis sp., assembly GCA_051860365.1. GTDB lineage: Bacteria > Cyanobacteriota > Cyanobacteriia > Phormidesmidales > Phormidesmidaceae > Phormidesmis. Next base: position 89,882 of record JBHYED010000010.1, on the reverse strand, counting down.
CCACGTTAGCGATCCGGCCTATCGCATCATTAAGCACCTCATTCCTGGCCCCTACACCTTTCTACTACCCGCTACCAAAACCGTACCCAAGCTCGTCGTCAATCCCAAACGTCGCACCACCGGCATCCGCGTTCCCAAAAACCCGACCTGTCGATCTCTCATCGAAGCGCTTGGCAATCCTGTAATTTCAACATCGGCTTTATCTGTTGCTCGTAATTCTACGGAAGATGATATCGAAGCTTTATCTAAAGCCGATTTGTTCGACCGGATGGACAAACAGGTGGATGTAATTCTTGATAGTGATACCGAATTCAGGTATCAGGTGTCCACAATTTTAGACTTAACTGGCGATTCGCCCCGAGTGACCCGTCAAGGACTTGGCTGGCAAGAAGCCATTGAGTGGGGTGCCGAGCTGTAGCTCGTTGTTGAAAACGTGTTTGATTTAAACCCATTAAACACGCTTTCAAAATAGGTCTTTGGTAGACCCTTTGCACAACTGGCATAGCAGGCTCACACCCCCCAGAGCATCTAAAGAACACCTGAGCGTCTGCGGTTTAGAACGTTGCATCCCTTGTCTATCAAAGCCCTCAGGAACATCTATGAAATCTCTAGCAAACTCAAATCCTACATGTGCCAATTACCATGTGACAGTTAATTGTAATTCTGCCACAGCCTTTCAAAGAGATTGGATTCATATTCTCTAGAGTGAAACTGTCGAATCCGGAAAGCTTCCACACTGACAGCGCAGCAACCGCTGATTTCTTCAACAGTTAATCTTCTAACCCTTGTGCCTTCCACAAAAGCCCAAAAAAGAAATATGAATTCATCTGCCATGTTTAATTCCTTATCAGACAGCTCACCTAGTGCATCTCAAGCTAACGTTGCTTTTTATACTACTGATCAGCCTAAGCAACATCCGGACGAACGCTTAAATACGAACGTGCCTGCGGGCAAAAAAGAGAAGGTTCAAGAGCCCGCTTCAAAGCCTTCTCCAGAAGCGCGCGCTCCTGTCGCCGAAGACACGTCAGAGCAGCCAGTGAAAGAAATCATCAGCAGCAGCACACCTGCGCTGGCCGAAGGCGATGAGCAAACGCTTTGCCCGGTTGATCAAAAGCTGATTGACTTTCTCACCTATGAAATTAATAGCCAGATCACAACCAGTAAGAAAGTTGTTAATGCTGTCGCGACTCGCTTAGCAATTGAGGTCGCTCGAATCTGTCGCAAAAGCGCTCGGATTCAGGCCTCTGGTGAGGTGACTTCCTGGCAGCGATCGCTCGCTCAAAACCGAGCCAAAAAGTATCTCGATTACTACAAATTAGGATCTCGTCAGGGCCGAGTTGAGCTGCACAGTCGGCTCAGTGCGATCGCCTATCGCTACATTGCCCCGGCCAGAACCCAGCTCGGCTTCCAGGGACGCTGCACGCTCCTAGAAGATTTCTTGCAGGGCTTCTACATTGAAGTACTTAAAGCCTTTCGTCGTGAGAACAATCTGGGCAACGAATACACGCCCCGCACGCGGCTAGAACTTTCTGAGTACATGGCTTTTAGTGAGCACTATGCCAAGCGCAGAATTTCGCTTCCGGGCTGCTACAACCAGCAGCTTGTTGTTTTACGGGCTCAGGCATTTGCACGGCGGCTTCCGGCTGAAACCTCTGTCGACATGGAGCAGGCTGTCAACTCGCCCAAAGGCGATGACGCTGATGGTTTCTTCCGCTCTCCTGCAATTCAGCAAATTAGAGAAAAAATGGTGGCCAACACCGTTGATCCCTCTGAGTCGGTACTACGCGATCGCATTATCAAAGAACTCATCACCTACCTTCAAGAGCAAGACCAGCAGGCTTGCGTAGACTACCTCACGCTCCGCTTGCAAGACATGGCAGCTTCTGAAATCGACGAAGTGCTCGGCCTGACCTCTCGTCAGCGTGACTACCTACAGCAGCGCTTTAAGTACCACGTCGAAAAATTCGCTCAGTTCCACCGTTGGGAGCTGGTGCACCAGTGGCTAGGCGCAGACTTAGACAAAAACTTTGGCCTATCGCCGCGTGAGTGGAGCACCTACCTAGGACAGCTCACTGACGAGCAGGCTCAGCTACTCGCACTCAAGCAAGAGCAGCTAGAGGATCCTGATAATGGGCCAACTGATATCGCGATCGCCCAGACCCTAGAATGGACACCTAAGCGTGTAGAGCGTCGTTGGGGAAAACTCATCAGCCTTGCCTGGAAAGTTCGCAATCAGCACGCCAAAAACGATAAAAAATGAACGGTTCAAACAACAGGCCAAATAAAAGAGCCTTATCCATCATAGGCAAGGCTCTGGTTTAGTCAGAATCTGTTTAACAACCACTTAAACGACCGCTTCAAACCGCATCTACCAATTTCTGCATCGACCCGTTTCCGCATCTACTCAGCTTCACCCTGTATATCCTCAGGGGGCTCAAACTTATAGCCCACACCTCGCACTGTCTGAATCAACGTCGGCTGCGTCGTATCAATCTCAATCTTCTTCCTAATTTGACCAATGTGCACATCGACCACGCGCTGGTCGCCAACATATTCGTAGTCCCAAACCTTTTGGATCAGCTCAGACCGACGCCACACCCGACCCGGATGACCCGCTAAAAAGTGAAGCAGGTCAAACTCCAATGCCGTCAGCGGCACCAGATCGCTTACCAGCGTCACCTCACGGCGAATCGGATCGATAGAAAGCTTGTTAAACGTTAAGCACTGCTGCTCGGCAACCGTAACCGGGCGCTGACGCTTCAAAATTGCGCCCAAACGAACTTCTAGCTCGCCTAAGCTAAAAGGCTTTGTAATATAATCATCTGCGCCCGTATTGAAGCCACGGATTTTGTCAGCCTCATCGGTACGGCTGGTGAGCATTAGCACAAACACACCCGTCCGCGACTGCATCTCTTTACAGAGGTCATAGCCATTCGCATCGGGCAAGTTGACATCTAAAATCACCAAATCGGGATTGAACTGTTCAAACACCGTTAGCGCACTCTTCCCGTCTTCAGCCGACTCCATTTGGTAGTCTTGCTTAGCTAAAAATCGATGGATAAGATTACGGATAGCGGGTTCGTCATCAACCACGAGGATTTTGGCAGCGGCCATAATTTAGAATCCTGGTACTAAAGCAAATAAAAGGTAACGTGGGGAGCGCATAATGTAGTAGACGTTCTTTACTTTACTTCTCAGTGTTTTAGAAGATTCAGTAAACTTTTCCATAATGCACCCACACCTTAGCAAAATAAAGCATCTTTTTTTGGCGTGTTTCCCGCTTAAAAACAGCGGCAGCAAAGGAGGCTTAATGAAATTTACGGATATCTCCTGTCTCTCACCGTACTTTATATCAAACATTGGCCGTAAAGTTTCGAGAATGCGCTCAAGGCTCAATGTTGAAACTCACCGCAAAAGCTATCCTATATATATCAACATCAACCTTTTTCAACGACTCGGCCCCTAGCCGTTTTCGTTTAAGACAAACGGCAGCTACACTATGGCTGTATGTTTTTATATGGTTAGGCTTTAGTCTGACACGGTAGCGTTATTTAACGGCCATATTAGCGATCGGACCGATTCGGAGGTTTAGGAATGAGCGAACAAAACGTTCACTACGAAACGTTGGGCTTAACAGAGGCTTCTTCGTTTGAAGAGGTACAGTCTGCACGTAAACGTTTGGTCGCAGATGAGGACAGTCCTCAAAAGAAGGAAACCATTGAAGCGGCTTATGACGCTATTTTGATGGAGCGACTCCGGCTCCGGCAGGAGGGCAAAATCAAGGTACCTGATAGGATTCGATTTGCTGAGAAGCAGTCGAAGCCCAAACTTTCCATTTCGTCTGAGTCTGGAGGTAGTGTAAATAGTGGCCCACAGTGGTTTTCAGATTTGCTAGATCAGCCTGAAAGCAGTAGCGAACTGCTGTGGCCTTCTATTATATTTGCGTCGCTGGCTGGGCTGAGCTGGCTGATGTCTACAGATAGCGCGGCGGGTGCGCCCACAGCGTTGGCACTGGGTATGATGTGCAGCATTTATTTTCTCAACCAGAAAACCCGACGGCTGTGGCGATCGCTAGGCATCACGACGGTCGGGCTGCTGGTTGGCTTTGCTTTAGGCTTTGTTGTAAACCAAGTTTTCGCTGGTCAAGGAACGGGATTAGATCCCAATCAAACCTCTTCCTTGGTCGCTAGCATTATTTTGCTAGTGCTGTGGTTTGTGACAGGTTTTCTGCGCTAGCTTTCATCTCACCATCCTAAAGCCCTCAGATCCCACTGTAGATCTGAGGGCTTTTATTGTTTTCACCTATTGCTAGCGCAAGCTACCACGCTCCATCTGTGCCCGTTCAATGGCTTCAAACAGCGCCTGAAAGTTACCGGCCCCAAACCCTTGAGCCTGAAGAATCTGCCCGTTTTCAACATACGAGCCGCGCTCAATAATCTCAAAAAAGAAGGTCGGCTCATTAAAAATAGGCTTCGTGAAGGTTTGCAGCAGCAGGCCCTGCTGACCGCCTTCAGCCCAATCGAGCAGAAGCTGCTGGTCGCTAGCCGCTGTGGTATCAAACACTGGCCGATCTGGCCGCTTGTGTAGGCCGTCGTAGTAGGTTTTGGGGACGCTGATAAGATCTAGGCCCTGCTGGCGGAACTGGGCGATCGCGCCCACCGCATCCCGGCTACGCAAGGCCACATGCTGAATGCCCGAACCGCGATTGTGCTTCAAAAACTCCTGGATCTGTGAGTTCTCCGACGTTGGCTCGTTAATGGGTAGCTGAAGCGTCCCTTTGGGATCAAACAATACCTGGCTGCGCAGCCCAGACTTTGGAGTCGTAATATCGAACTGCTGGCCGGGCACTAAGCAAAAAACGCGTTGATACCAGTCTGAGGCTTCCGCGAGCCGGCCATAGGGTACGTTAAGCACCACGTGATCAATCGCCCATAGCCAGTCTGACGCTGACGGCTCTGCTAGCTGCTCTGCTAGCCACTGAGGCGGCACTTCAACCAGAGTATGGCGCAAATCAGCCCAGCCCTGTAGCTGACACTGACGCATACCGTCACGGTTAGCGGTGACGGCTGTTGATAGCAGCGCACCTGCGGCCAGCGATCGCGCCAAAACGCGGTCAAAGTCATCCGTCGCCAGCCCAACATCGACTAGCCCAGGCGGATGCTGCCGAAGATACTCATCGCAGCGATCGCCGCTGGAGAGCCGCACTTCAATGGTGCCTTGCTTTAAAACGCGAGTGCCCTGATGAGCTGAGGTCAGTGTAAAAGCAAGCTTGTGAACAAACCACGCTTGCCAAAACGCAACGTCTTCAACGTAGAAATGTAGATGGTGAAAATGCATAGTCTCTCAGCAATCGTCTCGTTCAACCATCTAACCAGCTATCTAGTCAGGCATCTAACTGGGTCATGACTCAAATCAAAGCGGATGCTGCCAATACGCTCAGCACCTGATATGTATTACACACGCTGACGTCCCACTTTGTGTAGCGAAAGACTCAAAAATATCTAAGAATTACTAGCACAACTCAAGACAAATTGGGGAAACATTGCATTTAATTTAATCCATTGGGATAATGTTTTCGCAATCTGCCCATAAATTTTTTCAAAGGAATGTTTCGATGGTTTTCAGTCAGCGCATCTTCAAAAACATCTGCCTTTTTAGCAGCCTTAGCATGGGCCTACTGCTGCTACCTACTGGTCTGACCGGCTCCGCTTTGGCTGATCGTATGCGCGTAAGCTGGTATGGCCCAGGATTTGACGGTGGCTACACTGCCAACGGTGAAGTCTTTTCCCGCTATAATCACACAGCAGCGCACCCTACCTGGGCGTTTGGTACGTTGGTTCAGCTCACCAACCCTAATACAGGCGCTGTGGTCACCGTTCGCATCAATGACCGCTCTGGTGGAGCCCTAGATATTGCCGAGCAGGCCGCGCGTGATTTGGGTACCTACAGCTCTGGCATTTCCGCAGTAGACGTGCAGATTGTGCGTTGGGGTGAGTAAGCCTCCAAAAGTAAATAAGCATTAAGCATGGTTCAACGCATTACGATTAGCCCGCAGCAGTATCAGGCGGCAGATGGGTCTATTACACTGCAGCCCGATCAGCTTCACTATTTGCTGCGGGTGCTGCGGTTGAAAGCGGGCGATCGCTTCATTGCCCAAAACGGCCAGGGGCAGCAGTGGCTAGCAGCCATTGTCGATCATTCTAATCAAGTAAAAGTATTAGAGGCGATTGCCTCTCAGCAGCTTTCAACACCGCCTATCAGGCTGATTGCAGCGTTGCCGAAAGGCAATAGCTTTGATCAGGTGGTTCGACAAACAACCGAGCTAGGCGTCACGCACATCCATCCGGTGATTAGCGATCGCACCTTACTAAAGCCCAGCCCTGGCAAGCTATCGCGCTGGCGACGGATTGCGCAAGAAGCTTCAGAGCAAAGCGAGAGGATCACCGTTCCAGAAGTTTACGAGCCCGTCAGCTTTCAACAGGTGATTAAACATCCACCATGGGAGGTAGAGCGATCGCCCCACAGTAGCGAGAGTAGCGAGCCCATTCTCTGCCTATGCGCTGCTCGACAACAGACATTTCAGAGCGGCGATAAGGCTGAATCCAGTAGTCCTACCAACGGTACGGCTCATCCCCATTTACTGACTTATTTGCTAGCGCATCAAAGCGCAAATTCAGCATCTATGAATTTACTTAGCATCATTTTGGCGATTGGGCCAGAAGGAGGATGGACAGATGAGGAAATTGCTGTTGCCATAGCCAGCGGCTATAAATCCGTCTCTTTAGGCTCCGTAATCTTACGGGCTGTGACCGCGCCAATTGCAGCGCTTTCTCTAATTACAGCAGCGAGAGAAGTATTGATATAGCTTGATTACATCGTATATGCGCGGATGGCCAAACCGATTTCTCTTGTTTAAGCTGTGCGTATCTAGCGTCACATGGGTCTTTCCTGTCACGCGGATGTTCGGAGCTATCTCAGGTCAAATCTTAATAAACAATGGCTAAATCATCAGATACCGTTTTCTCTGGATTTCACGCTCTTTCGGAACCCATTCGCATACAGGTAATTGAACTGCTACAGGAAGGTGAATTTTGCGTTGGCGATATGTGCGATCGCCTTAGCATCGCTCAATCTAAACTGTCTTTTCATCTCAAGACGCTGAAAGAGGCTGGCTTAGTCACGGCTCGTCAGCAAGGGCGCTGGATGTACTACTCTCTCAACGTTGATAGATTCAATGCCCTCGAAGGGTACCTCAGCGGCTATGGAGAGTGACTGCTGGGTTAAAGATCATCACACCAGCCATTAAAAAGCCCCAGCTTTCGCGCTTACTAAAATATGAATCTCCAGGCTTCACAAACTATGGGCTTCATTACAAGAAGATTGCCTTACATTTCTCGCAAGTTAGCAGCAATGTAGGCATTTTTTGACGCGTAAGGATTTAGCACGGCGGTGCCTCTACTGATGTTCTTTTACTGATGCGGGTGTCTTACACAGGTGTTTGCTGTAAGTCGGGCTTCTCTTCAGGCAAAATAGCGCCTTCCACTGGGCACACCTGCAGGCAGATGCCGCAGTCAATGCAAGTATCAAAGTCGATCCAGTACCAGCTAGTGCCCTTTTTATTTTTGCCGGGGCCTTCGTCAATGCAGGCGACTGGGCAAGCATCTACACAGTCAGCAATGCCTTCGCATACATTCGTCACAATAGTGTGGGCCACAACGGTTAACTCTCGCTTAAAAAAATTTACGTTTCTTCAGCTTAGTGAACAACCTCAATTTCGGGCAAGCCCTTTTCAGATATCCAGGCAATTCGACTGATGTTTCGCTTACGTGCGATCGCTCTCACCTCATCTGCTGAAAGCGCTAAGTCCAAATTCATCTCAACCCGCACCGTATTTTCAGAAGCTCTCGCTTTTTGCGCATAGGCTAACGCTGCTGCTGCTGCCGATTCGTCCTGCGGCACAATCAGCCAGTCCGTCGGAGGAATATTGCTCGGGAGCTGGCCACTAGGCAGTAGCTCCTGCTGCAATCGCTCAATGTTCATCACAAAGCCAATGCCTGGGAAGCCTTTTTCCTGGTCGCCCTCCCGCGCATCGTATACAGACAGCAAGTCATCATATCGACCGCCTTGGCCAAGCACCTGCCGCTGGCCGGGGCTAACCACTTCAAAAACAATGCCTGTGTAGTAGTCGAAGGGGCGAATGAGGCTGAGATCTAAAACGATGGGCGGCACGGCAATGCCTTGCGATCGCTCCAAATTCAAAAGCGTCACCAAAGACGTCAGCCGAGCAACAATTGCCTGCTGCTGCGCGTCCAAATCAAACTGACCGAGCTTATCTAGCACAGCCTTGGGCGCTCCCCGCAAAGCCATCAGCCGCGTCACCAGCGCTTGCAGTTCATCTGGCAGCGCCATTTCTTCAAGCGCCACTAAATTCAGCGAGGCAATATGATGACGCACCGTTTCGCGAATGTTTTCAGGGAACGCGTGGAGCAGCGAGTAGGTCAGCGCCGCCTCACCTAGCACAATACTCGTATCGGTCAAATTCAATGCACTCAGGCAGTCGGCAGCGAGCAGCACTGCTTCTGCATCGGCCATTACGCCGCTTGCGCCCAGTAGCTCAATGCCTGCCTGGTGGTATTCCTGCTGTCCGCCTTGAGATCCTTGAGCAGAGCGCCTAAATACGTTGGCGTTGTAGTAGAGCCGCTGCGGATAGGTCACCGCAGCCAGCCGAGTCACCGCCGCTCTGGCAATCGAAGCCGTTAGTTCGGGTCGCAAGCCCAGCCTAGCACCGCCTAGCTGAGACATTTGCAGCTCAATTACTTCAATGCGCTCAATCGCACCGCCAGCCATTAGCGTGTCCATCGTTTCTACGGTGGAGGTGATAATACGGTGGTAGCCCCAGCGATGAAAAACCTGCTCTAGCCGGTCTTCAATCCAACGCTTTTGAACCACGTCGAGCGGGAGCAGGTCTCGGCCACCTGTGGGGGGCTGATAGATTTTTCCTTCTGGCATTTATCCTTTTTTTCCACCAAACAATCCGCTAAAGAGACCGCTTTTTTTGGCATTTCCTGTTTGCACACTACCTTTTTTAGAACCTTTATCAGCCGTAGACTGGGCGTCTAGCTTTGTCTGTACGGCTTTTGCCATTTCATTTTCAGCATCAAAAGCCAGGGCTCTTTGCGCATGAATTTTAGCTAGCGTGGCCTGTCCAGCTTTGAGATATAGGCTGGATAAGTAGCCGTGGCAGAGTGCACTTTGTGGGTGAGCCGCGATCGCTTCTCGCAGTTCTAAAATAGCGCGAGAGTAGTCGCGTTTATAGTCAAATTCTTTGGCACGAGCCAAATAACTTTCAATAATAGCCTCATGTTGCGGGCGACGCGGCGCTGATTCAGGTGCCTTGGCCGTTTCTTTTGGGGCAACCTTTCCTGTGGCTAGCGGCTTTTCGCCAACGCTGCCTTTACGCATTAAGTAAACGGCATTGAGTTCACTAATTTGGGCGATCGCCTCATTCACCCGAGCCAAATCATCAAACTGACCCTGAGCAATTTTTTGCAATGCCGCCGTGTAGTCCTGCTCTAGATTATTTGTGCTCAGCAGTTTTTTAGCCGCATCGCTTTTAGCCGATAGCAGTGTAGGCTGTGCCACCAGCCGATCCTGCTTCATTTTCAGCAGAATGCTGTGCTCTTTTACCGATTTTGCCTGACTCAACACTTCATAAGCGGGATTCACTTGCTTAGAAAGCAGCTCACTAGCCAGTTTCTTCTGCTCATTAGAAGCGTCTCGTAAGCCATCTGGGTGCAGCTTACGGGCAATTTTTAAGTATCGCTTACGCACTTTTTTGGGGTCTTCTGCTAAGGAAAATCCAAGGACGGCGTGGTGATCGGTCACATCGAGCCTGAAAAGCCCTTCTTTAATGGTCATGGCCGGTTCTTAAAGCTACGGTAAAGGTCGTAGCCTCAGAATACCCGCGACAGAAAGTGAGCTAGCGTATTTTTGTTTCTATCATAAAGACTCGACTGTCGCTTGAGCTTCAATAATGAGCTTGCCAGGCTGCACGTCTAGCTTGTCAAACTGAAGGGCCATGTCGCCGATTTCAAAGTTGCGCAGGTCGAGCAGATCTTTGGTGCTGTCGATGAGCGATCGCGTCAACTCCGGCATGTCGTTTGCTGCATCGTCGTATTGAATATCATCTAGAGCCAGAGCATGGCCGTTTTCTACGAGCTTTGGCCGTGCAGAAAAAGAAACATGATGCGTTTCTACTTTTTCCATCAGCATGACATCAGCTTCTACCGAAATTTTACCGGCTTCAGGAATTTGAAACGTCACGTTGCTCGCATCAGTAGTCACGGTTTCACCCGACGGCAGCTCTATTTTTTGGCCGCGCAGCTTCTGCTTGACATAGCTTGAATTAAACGCTTTTTGAATGTCTTCGGCCTTTAAAACAATTCGCGCGGCGGCTTCTGCTGGCCGCTCAAGCTCAATATGGCCCAGCGCTGCTTTCATCATATCGATGTCTACAGCGTTAGCCTCTAGCTTAATTTCTTCTGTCCGCAGGTCGTTTTTAACGAGCAAACCTGTGCCTTCAACCACAACATCATCCACTTGTCCCTGCGCTAGCTTGATAGGGTCGGTATGTATTTCAACATCCAGCGTCTCAGTGTTATCCATCTGAGTTTTGATCGCAGCTTCTGCGGTCTTGCTAATCGCCTGTTCGCCAAGCCCCAAGTCTTCTGTGCTCATTTTTTTTAAAAAACCTTAATCTAGCTAAAGCATAGAAAGCTACTGGCTCACACCCTTCTGTCTTAGGAGCTAACTTGGGAGCTAACTTTAGGCTGGCTTTTAGCTAACTTTGGGCTGGCTAGAAAAGCGATCGCTTCAGTTGGCATCATAAAAAATAGTGGACTCGCTAATCGGCTGAAGCGAGGTACCTGGATAGTAAAACTCTAGAATTTGCTCACTAGAGAAGCCCTGTTTGCCTAAGTTGTAAGCGCCTGCTTGGCTCATACCAACGCCGTGCCCAAAGCCACCGCCGATAAATCGATACCCGGTTAAAACAGATTGAGCGGCAGCGGGCTTATTATCTTGCTTGCTGTCTGGTTCGGTGTCTGGTTTGGCGGCTGGCTTTGCTAAATCTTCAGCGGCAGCAGAAGTACTGGCGATCGCCGCTCCCGAAGATTCAGCCGCTTTCGACACTTCCATAATGGGCTCTAAGTAAAACAGCAGGCTGCGAGGTGGCCCTAGCGCCTTAACAGCTTCATCTTTAATCAGCTCAAAAGAGCCCAAATCGGTATCAACCTGGAGCTTTTGAACGCGGCCCGATTCAGCGCGTTCAATGACCGAAAGGCCCGTAATGTCACTAAAGTTAGCGAGCGGATGCTGGCGCTTGGTAAGGTATTGCTTCATCAGGTCGCCAATCTCCTTGAGCGAGGCGGCACGGTTCCAACGAAATAAAGGCCAGTCGTCTTCATTGAATCCGCTGTTGAGCGCAATAAATGCACGAAAGTTGGCTTCATCTGAAAGCGGACGTGCGGCTAAATCCCACTTGGTCTGAATCGAATCAATCACTGGCCGCAGGTATGGGCGATCTTCACCGTTCCAAACGTCGTTGAAGCGCGCGGTAATACCGCCGGTTGTGGATGAATAGAGAGCATCTACAAGTTCGTTGTTGTAGGTGAGCACCTGGCCGGCAGTCGCTGCGATCGCCCGATCAGCAACCGGATACGTTTCCGCTAAGCCAAAGTACACCTGGCACTGCGTGTCCGCACAGATCTCGTAGTTATCAATTTCAAAGCGCCTTAGATTTCGCAAAGCGTAAGTTCGAGCGAGAATCGCCTGCGCTTCAATAGCTTTAGGCGGTGCGCTTGCGCCAATTTCGTGAGGCACCACACCTCGCAAATAAATATCAATCGGCACCTGATTAACCAGAGTGTAATTCCCATAGGCATTCGGCTGAATTTTCATATCGCCCGCAAAGATGTCGCTATAGCGCGTTGTTTCGCCCTGCGCCATCTGAAACCGGCGATTAGCCGTCGTGATGCTGAACTCATCACGAGCGTATTTGAACCCATCGGCCGTAAACGCAACTTTAGGCACTTCTTTAATCACGCGGCTGTCGATATAGGCATTGGTATAGCCTGCCGCGTGCAAATTCTGTAGCAGCAGTCGCCGCACAACGGGCGTGCTGTAATCGTCTCTTTTGGCCCACACCTGCCATGCATCGGGCTGAGCAATCTCAGCATCTATGCCCGCATCGCGCCAGCGGCTGGCACTATCTTCAGCGCTTTCAAAGCTACGATGCGTGCTGAGCACGACCCATTCCTGAAGCTGAGGGGCTTCGAGTGGCTGCATCGTGACATCTATTTGCAGCCGTTCAGTGGTAATCGTTTGCGCCTGTCCGCCGGTTTTGAAGGTGACCGTAATTTGGTCACCCGATAGAGGAGCAAGCGTGATTTTGTCGTCTTTTTCCTCACCGAACCGTTGCACAATGCCCACCTTAATTTCTGGATTAAGAGAGGTCGACTGGGCTTGAGCGGGCCGAGCCGCAAGGCTAGCTTCTACTGTCACAATCCCCGTGGTTAGCGCCCCTGTCATAGCAACGCTGGCTATACCTGCGCCTAATAGTCCGACAGTCTTTTCTCTCAATCGAGCGGCTGTCGTAGCGGCTTTGGCGGGGCCGCTTAAAAGTTGTAAGGCACGGTTCATGGATGACATTTGCACAGGTGAGCAAGAGAGGTTAAACGTGAAAAAGCTTATGTGGGGTCAGGGGCACAGCCTACGGGAAACGGGGCGCTAACGTCAGTGATGTGACGATTGCCTTTATTATTCAACCCAAATTGATGCAAACCCGCTGTGTTTTAAGACAACATTTTTAGAAGCGGTTGTCTAACGGTTTCGCAGGTCTAAAAATACATACTCTAAAAATACATACGTTTCTATCATCCTAACGGTTTCTTTCTCAGGATCTGTAGCGGCCTGTAGAATTTGGGTTGGGAAGCGTCCAATTAGGGATTGTCAATATGATGTGGGAGCGTGAAGGGTCAACGTGAGTCAGGCAAAGGCGGAAAAAGCAAAGAATTACACGGATGAGTTGCAGCAGATTATGAAAGCCGCCAGCATCCCTAGCTACCGAGCCTTGGCCACTCAGGCTGAGGTTTCTAGATGGCAGATTCAGCAGCTCCGGGCAGGCGCGATCGCTAATATGAAAGTAGCCGTCGTTTTGAATTTGGCAGATGCGCTCAACATTTCGATCAATGAGCTGATGCATCGGTTTGGATTAGAGCATGAGGCGCTAGCAGCAGATAGTGCGCTGCGACAGGAATATGAGCGGCTGCAGGGGCAAATGATAGCGCAGATGGATGGGGCGCGATCGCAATTTCAATCTGAGTCGCTACAGACGTTAGAAACCTGGCTCACGCAGTGGCCTACCATTGCCAAACGCGCCAAAGATAGAGGAAAAGACGTTCCAGCCGCGAATATTTTATCTTTTGTCAAGCCAGTTGAAAAGCTGATGGCTGAGTGGGAGGTGGCAGCGATCGCCTCAGTAGATGATCACATTCCCTACGATCCCAATCTTCACCAGCTCAAAGGCGACACCGCTGATCCTGGGGAGCTAGTCCATGTGACGCACACCGGCAGCCTGCACAAAGGCAACCTGCTGCATCGCGCCGAAGTGAAGAAAATAGTGAAGAAAATCACACCCTAACCGAAAGTCATGCCTTGACTAGAGTAAGCACCGTCAGCTCAGGCGGACAAAAGAGGCGACCGGGGAAATAGGTACCTAGCCCTCTATTGACATACAGCCAGTTGTTATTAATGCGGTGTAGACCCTGGCCCCATTCCCAATGACGGACAACGTGAAAGCAGCGATCGCTCAAAAACGGAATGCTGTTCCGAATCTGGCGCGGCACCCGCTGCCGAATTTGCTTCCACACCAGCGGGCCAGAGCCTAAAAAGGGGATATTAATCTGCCCGCCGTGCGTATGCCCCGATAGCTGCAGGTCAGCTCGCCAGTCGGCCAGCGGCTCAGCCGTATCCGGATTGTGAGACAGCACCAAACGCGGCACCGCCGGATCTAGCCGATCTAGAACATGCGGGTCAAACTCGCAGGACCAGTAATCAGCAAAGCCAACTACCGGAAAATCTTCACCCATGGGCGTGGCAATCTCATTCCACAGCACAGGAATATCTGCATTTTCTAGCGCCTGTGTGACGACGCCTCGTGCCCCTTTCACCGCAATGTCATGATTACCCAACACCGCAATCATGCCGTAGCGACTAGGCAAATGCTTAAGCCGACGCGCTAGCTCGTGGATAGGATCAGGATCGTGCGTCACAAAATCACCTGTGAAGGCAATCAAATCAGGATTAATCGTCCGAATTTGATCAATCGTATGAGCCAGCAGTCTTTCAGAGAGCCGCAGACCGTCGAAGTGAAAGTCTGAGAGCTGTGCAATCACGGTGCCCACCAGCCGCTCAGGCAAATCTTGAATCGGAATGGTGTGCGTCTCTACTGAGAGCGCACCTGAAAGCAGCCGATACATATCGCAAGTCCAGTGGTTGTCTATAGGGTCAGTATGCTGTGAGGGTATAGCAGTGCTATGTCCCAACGAGAGAGTTACTTTTATGTTGAAAAACTAGAGGCGACGAGCATGGTGCCAATCCCCGCATCTGAAAAAATTTCGAGCAGTAGAGAATGGGGCATTCGGCCATCTAAAATGGTGGCCGTGCGAACGCCTTGGGCTAGCGATCGCACACAGCAGGTCACCTTAGGAATCATCCCACCGCCTACCGTACCATCGGCAATCAGCTCTCTAGCCTGATGAATATCTAGCTTGTCGATCAGCGAGCTAGGATCTTTAAAGTCCCGCATAATACCGGGCGTATCTGTGAGTAAAATCAGTTTCTCAGCGCCCAAAGCCGCTGCTAGCTCCCCGGCCACCGTATCGGCATTAATGTTGTAAGCCTGTCCGGTGGCATCACCCGCCACGCTCGAAACCACCGGAATATAGTTAGCTTCTACCAGCGAACTGACAATATCCGAATCAATCTGACCCACTTCACCCACGTAGCCGACGCCATCTTCAGTCGGTCTAGGTTTCGCTGTAATCAAATTGCCGTCTCTACCACACAGCCCTACGGCCTTGCCACCGGCCTGATTAATCAGCGAAACCAGCTCTTTATTCACGCGGCCTACTAGCACCATTTCCACCACGTCCATCGTGTCGGCATCGGTCACCCGCAGTCCGTCTTTAAACTGAGGCTCAATGTTGAGCTTGGTCAGCCAGGTATTAATTTCGGGGCCGCCGCCATGTACCACCACCGGGCGAATGCCGACGCTCGCCATAAAGACGATATCGCGAATGACTTTCGCCTTGAGGCCACTGTCTTTCATCGCCGCGCCGCCGTACTTCACCACCACCGTACGCCCTCGAAACTGCTGAATATAGGGCAGCGCTTCGCTTAAAATCCGCACGCGGTCGGCTTCGACCTGCTGAAGATATTCGCTTTCATAGGTAGTGGAGGTGCTGGCCGGTGTGCTGGAAGGTGAGGAGGCAACCATAAAAAATGTGGAGGCGAGAGAGCGGAGACAGCTAAAATTTTAGGCTTGTTCGGGGTGAGCTGGCCGAGAATCTGCGGGTGGGTTGATTGAGGATTGGCTGACAATCACATTATCGGCAGCGAGCTTTGGGTCGGGGCGGAGGTTCTGCTGTAGGGCAGTGATGATGCGATCGCACGTTCTCCCCACCGAGCGTCCTTCATAGTCGATTCGAATATCGGCCTGGGCATAGCGATCGCCTCGCTCCTCAGTCAGCGCCTTCAGCTTCTCACTTAAGTCCACCTCTTTTAATAGCGGACGCTGCGTATCATCCGACAGGCGAGATACTAGCACCGGCACCGGCACGTCTAGCCAAATCACCACGCCGTGCCGTAAGTAACTCCAGTTCATCTGCTGCGTTACAATGCCGCCACCGGTAGCAATCACAACGCTAGTGTATTTTGCCACCTGAGCAAGCACCTGAGTTTCTAGCTGACGAAAGGCCGCTTCGCCTTCCTCTGCAAAAATTTGAGTAATCGGCTTTTTCGCCATTTGTTCAATCAGCGCGTCGGTATCTAAAAAGCGATAGTCCAAACGGTTCGCCAGCTTACGGCCAATGGTGGTTTTCCCCGCACCCATCATGCCGATTAGGTACAGGTTCGTTTTTTTCAAAAAGTCGGCAGTCATAACAAGGGTGGGAATTGGGAAAAAGGTCGAGCGACACACCTTAACGATCATTATGTCAGGCCACTGCCGCTATCCTGCGGCTCTATTGTTTGGATCGATCTAGCAATGCTAGCCAAAGCTGCCGTTCTCCACCTGGAGCGCTATAAAATAGTAGATCGATCAGTAATCGCAGCGAAAGCTGAGTGAGTACGTCAGCATCTGGAATAGGATCGGACATGCGATCACCATACAAATTATTAAAGTTATCAAGATAGTCGCCGAGTATTGCAGCCCGATGTGGCGGCTCATTCTGCGCGCTCAACGCCTCTAGCCTAGCAACGGCCTGCCGAATTTTTTCGTGGTGAATCAGCGCCAGCTTGCAAACCACCAATACCAGCGCTCGGGCTTCTTCAATATCTAGCTTTTTACGACCCTGGCCTTTGCGCAGTGGGCTCGACTGCCTGAGCCGCCACAAACTGACGCGATCGCTCAGCACTTCACCGAGCTGCAAATCCTTCGCCACCGCCAGCACCGCATCAGATCCCACGCTCACTAGCGCCTCTACCGCCATCAGTACCAGGTCTAGCTGAGCTTTCAGGCTACTGAGCTGCGCCGCAGACAAATCAGTCAATAAATTGTCACCAGAGCCCAAATCATTCACAGCCGATGAAGCCGTTAAGCAGCAAAGCAATTGTGCCACAGTCCGTCACAGGCCGTTCGTCATGAGCAGTCCACTACAGACCGTCCACTGCAGACCGTCTGCTACAAGCACATGCCATTGCCCCACGGCACCCGATCTTCTCGGTTACCCGCCGGCACCGCACACACAAACTCGCCGACAGGCACCGCACTCGGGCTGATGTTCGCCGTTTCTAGCTCCGGCAAATAGCCAAACGTCCGCTCAAAGCCAGCTTCCGCCGAGCTATATAACACTGCCCCTACCGTCGTACAGTCTTGCATCATCCCAGTAGAAAGAATGGTTAAAAACTGAGGCGAAAGCATCACCGACCGTGCCGCTGGCCCATCAAGTCCCATGCTAATGCCATCAGGGCGCGATGCCGGTACGCTCACAAACCGCTGCCTTAGCTGCACTGCATCAACTAAAACGCCCAGCTCTCTACCCTGCTCTAGGGTATCAACCGCTTCAATAATCGCTAAATTGCAGCGGCGAGAGCTATCAGGCACAGCCGCATCTGCCATTTCACGAATAATGGCGCTTGTACTGGTGCTCGAAGATCGCCCATCGGTTAGATCGACTTTAAGCGCATACTGACCAATTTTGTTGGGTTCGTAGCTGTTAGCAATAGCAGTATAGGTGCCCGTTATCGGCAGCGTAACCACCAGCTTGGAGTTGCGGTTACTGCGGCTAATGTCGTCATTTTCGCTAATCCGCCGTCCGTCTGGATCTAGCAAAATAAGGTAGGGGTCAAAGTCAGGACTTTCTAAAGAAATAATTACCTGCTGCCCGCTGCTGCCTGCAAAAGGATGGCGGTCATACAGACTCTCATCATCAAAAACTTCATCGCCCACTGCTAAGCCCCCCCGCTTCGCGAGCAAAGGCGTATTGGCTTCAGCCGCGCTCACAGCCACGCAAACGGTCAAGCCGACCAAAGTGCCTATCATTCCCAGCCGTTGCAACGCCTGCATTTAAATACTCTCGTTAAGGGGTTTCGTTAAGGGGCGAAAGAGGGTGTTTTTGAGTAGATTGCGATGTATCAACAAAGGCAGATTGCACGTTAAAGATTGTTATTTTACCGGTGCGTTGGTGGAAAATGTAATGCCAAAAGTGACAGCTCTTTGATTGGTTTATTTCATGGGGCTAGCTAGTAAACTGAGTTTTCTCCAAAGCTTGAATAGCTCAGTATTTACCGCACGGTGCTACTGCGATATATTACCTGTCGT
This sequence comes from Phormidesmis sp., assembly GCA_051860365.1. Lineage (GTDB taxonomy): Bacteria > Cyanobacteriota > Cyanobacteriia > Phormidesmidales > Phormidesmidaceae > Phormidesmis. The sequence continues at coordinate 71,782 of JBHYED010000010.1, read as the reverse complement.
CTTTTTAGCGGTATCTTTTTAGCGGTATATAGTGCCTTGCAAGAGGTCATTTTGGTCAAAAGCTTGCCATTGCCTCACATTTTAGTGAGTTCTTTGCACAAGTTTTATAAATCAGGTTAAAAGTAATTCTTTTGTTGGGTAGCCTTCGGGCATCATTGGGTCAAGTATGCGTCTATTCTTCTATCTAACTCCACTGCTTGCTTTCGCGTGGTTTGCAAAGCCTGCGCAATTGCTACAGCCACCCGCATCTGAACCTTTAACAATGCCTATTATCAGCGAGCAAGCTTTACTGGTTGGATATCAATGGCTGCTGGCAGGCGGGGCGCTGTTGACAGGCGGGGCGCTAAGCTGGGGGGTTAGTCACTACGTCCGTCAGCAGCGCTGGCAGCGAATTGAGTTTCTGCGTAAAGCGGTTAAAGAATTTGAGCAAGATCCTGATATTTATAATGCGCTGAAAATTTTAGACTTTGAGGAATATCGCGATTACGCTATCCCGGCTAGCCAGAGTGCGATCGCCCATCAAAGCCCGTGGCCTGCGGAGAAAATGACCTTTCGCGTTGACGACGAGCTGCTTTGCAACGCGCTAGCAAATCACGATCAGCGATCGCGATTTAAAGATCAGCTCGACTATCATCAGGCCAACAATTCGCTTTCAAACGAGTCGTTCCGTCAGTACCAAATTGAAACGGCGCTGCGCGACTGGTTTAATAAAATGCTGAATGGGCTAGAGCATTTCGGCTACTTTTTAGAGTCAGGGCTATTTACGCAAAAGGAATTACAGCCTTGGCTCAACTATTGGATCAAGCTGATTGCCGATCCGGCCTACCGTAGACCCGGTGCCTCTAAGTTTTACGACGCGCTGTATAGCTATATTCATCACAGCGGCTTTTTTGGGGTACAAAAGCTGTTTGAGCGGTTTGGCTACCGCATACTGCCCTCTCCCTATAAGGATACGGATTTAGTTGCGATTCAAAATATCGCACCGGGCTACAGCACACACCTGGCGCTAACGCTGGCAAAAGCAGCCTATCTGGCCTATCAAGACAAACAGTTTGTCGCTGAAATTGTGGGTCGCTGGGTCGCGGCGCTAACCGGTCACACCGAAAATAACGCCATTCGTCATAACTTTCGCTACTTCAACAACCGAGGTCGCGATACCCAGGCCTATATGTTTCGCACTGATGAGTATATGGTGCTGGCCTTTCGCGGCAGCCAAGAGCCGCAAGACTGGATGACGAACTTTACAACACAGCTACGCAGCTTCACCATTCAAAAAGAGGGTGTTTCTTCGCTGTCCTCCTATAAAGGACGCGTACACACGGGATTCTTTTTAGCCTGGGCCATTATTGAAAAGTCGGTGCTAGGGCAAATTCAGCGCTGGCGGCAGGACTTGGCCGCTGTTGGGAAGCCGCTACCGCCGCTGTATATTACGGGGCACAGTTTGGGCGGGGCGCTGGCGACAATTGCGACCGCAGGCTTGGCTGATAATGGGGTGGATGTGGCAGGCGTGTACACGTTTGGTCAGCCTCGGGTGGGCGATCGCACGTTCACCAGGCAGCTCGCTAAAAGCGCTGATGGCAAAGTTTTTCGGTTCGTCAACAACAACGACATCGTGCCGCACATACCCCCACCGTTTTCCCTATGGAATCCAACCCGATTTTATGGCCATGTCGGCACGGCCACCTACTTTGATAGCAAAGGCATTTTGATAGAAAACGCTAGCTACAAGCTCGGCGCTCGGCTCAAAGATATTGTGCTAGGCACACTGACAAGTGCGCTCGGTGGAGAGCTTGACTCTATTGCAGATCACCGTATGGAGTACTACATTAGCCACCTGGAAAATACGCTGAATGAGGAAATAGAAGCGGGCGCGTCGCGAATGCTGCAAGCGGGCAAGATCTAAGTAAAGGCTAGGCATAAACCTGGCGAAAGTCTTCGTCTTTTTGGCTGAGCTGAGCCCAGCTCACGCCCTGCTGCTTAACCCACTCAACCAGCTTTGCGCAAGCAGGCCGTTCGGTGGCATAGTGTCCGGCGTCTATCAGTATCAGGTTCTGATCGCGGCTTTCTTGAAACTGGTGAAACTTACAGTCGGCGGTGAGATAGGCCTGAGCGCCGGTTTTGCCCACAGCGGCAAGGTAGCTAGCGCCTGAGCCCCCGAGTACGGCCACGCGCTCAATTGGCGGCTGAAAATCTGCGGTTGGAGAATGCAGCAAGTGGGGCGGCGATAAAATAGATTGAATGGTCTCTAGGAGCTGTTGAAGCGATTGAGGCGCTGACAGGTTGCCGACGCGGCCATAGCCTCTAGCGGGTGAGGTTTCAGTGGCAGGTGCTTTGAGTTCTATAGGTTCTGTTGCTTTTAGCTTCAGGCGCTGAGCAAGCACGTCGGCGGTGCCATTTTCTACCTGATCGAAGTTGGTATGGGCGCTGTAGATGCCAATGTTGTGGGCGATCGCCTTTCGTACCATATCGCCCACGTTGCTGCCAGCTACCACCGCAGAGAGCCCGCCAAAGATTAGCGGATGGTGCGCAAAAATAAGATTAATGGGTGCGCCCTGAGACTTGAGCGCGATCGCCTCTTCCATCACCGCCAACGTGGGCGTTAGGCACACCAACACGCCCGCTGGTTGCGATCGCACACCCGGCTCGACCTGCCAGCCACAGTTATCCCACTTCTCTTGCCAGCAAGGCGAGGCCCAGGTCTCAAACGTGTCAATCAAGTCCGAAACTTTCATAAATCCACCATTCACTTGCACCACTCACTACAGCGGCATCGGCCTAGCAATACCGTACCCTTGAGCATAGCCAATTCCTAACGCTTTAACCGTTTCCAACGTCGCCTCATCCTCAACAAACTCCGCCACCGTTTGAATATTCATCACCTGCGCAATCTGATGAATCGCCGTAACCATCGCCGTGTCTATTTTGTCCTCTGCAATATTTTGAATAAAATGACCGTCAATTTTAAGATAGTCAACCGGCAGCGTTTTAAGATAAGCAAAAGAAGACATGCCGCTGCCAAAGTCATCCAGTGCAAACTGACAGCCCAGCTCGCGTAGCTCAGTGATAAACTGCGCCGCCTTTATTAAGTTCTCAATCGTCGCCGTCTCTGTGATCTCAAAACAAATTAGCGCAGGCGGAATGCTGTATTTTGCGAACTGTTCTTTGAGAAAGTGAATAAAGCCCTCATCATTGATGCTCGCCCCTGAGAGATTAATAGAATACAGGTGCGAGCCGGTTTGAAGAGACGGGTCTGTTGGAGAAGCCGCTGCGTTGCAAAGCTGCTGCCATACCTGTTGATAATAGCTAGCCTGCGTTGAAAACAGCGTGCTCACCACCCACCGATCAACCATCGGCATCAGGTTGTAGCGCTCTGCGGCAGGCATAAAAGCACCTGGAGACACGAGCTGTCCGGTTTGATCGCGCAGCCGTAGCAGCACCTCGTAGTGTTCGCCTAGGGCCGCAGGCGAACTCAACGCCAAAATTGGCTGCTGATAAAGCTCGAATTTTTCAGTTTCTAGCGCGTCTGTAATGTAGGCAGCCCACTGAACTTCACCTCGCTGTTGGGCCAGTTCTAAATCGTCTTGGCGATTAATATGAGTGCGATTTCGTCCCTTTCGCTTAGCCAAATGGCAGGCCGCATCTGCATCGCTCAGGGCCGTTGCCATACTCACTGTCGTCGAAGTGATCGCTGTCACCCCAATGCTAACGCCAATTGAGAATGTTCTCCCTTCGCACACAAATTTCAGCGCTTCTAGCTTCTCTCTGAGCTTGTGAACCGTTCTTTGCGCGTGATCTAAATGGCAGTACTCCAACAGCAATCCAAACTCGTCTCCATCCAAGCGAGCCAGCGTATCGGTCGCTCGAATGTGGTTGGTTAAAAGGGCACTGACCTGTTTGAGCACGCTGTCGCCAGCGTTATGTCCACAGGTATCGTTGATGATTTTAAAGTTATCCAAATCGAAATAGCAGAGCGTGTGCGTTTTACCATGGGCCACGGCGCTGTCAACGGCGTCACTCACGTGTTGCTCAAACTGCTTACGGTTCACTAGGCCTGTGAGGACGTCGTGATTGGCTTGCCAGGAGAGCTGCCGGGTCAGCAGGCGATTTTTTGAAACGTCGCTAAACACCGTCACCAGGCCAATTAGGCGGTCATTGTCGGCGAGCAGTGGGGACACAGAGCTTTCAATTGAAAGTTCTGAGCCGCGCCGCGTAACTAAAACATTGTATTTAGCGCGATGAATACTTTGTAGGTTCTTTAAGACGCTCTCTGTCAGGTGAGTAGTCGGCTCACGGGTAGATTCATGGACGGTATTAAAGACTTTAGCCATCGGATTGCCCGCAGCTTCAGATTGAGACCAGCCTGTGAGCGTTTCTGCAACCGGGTTGAGGTACCGAATATAGCCGAGCGCGTCGGTGGTGATCACCGCGTCTCCAATGGATTTTAGCGTAACCTTAGTACGTTCTCTCTCTTCAGCAAGTGCTGTTTCAGAATGCCTGCGCTGTATCAGCAAGTTAATAGGAACAGCGATCGCACGAATCTGTTCAATGACCTGTTCCATGGCTTGTGGCGTCTGCGCGATCGCCTCATCATTAAAAAAAACTAGAACAGCAATTGTGCAGCCATTGGCAACCAGCGGCACCGCCAAAGTCGGCATCAGCCCGCACTGCTGGGCTTGTTCCTGGCGAACAAAAGCGGACGTTGGCACCTTAGCGCGCGCGTCGTACTGCTCTGCCGTTTGAGACATCCAGAGCCGACCGGGAAGGTTATCACCTAGCGGGAAAGTGTATTTTTTGCTGAGCTGGTCAAAGCGCTTTAAGTTTGCAGATAGAGAGCGAGCAGGTGAAGGGGCTAAATCCGGCTTCATTTTTGAAGGCGACGGCTCGTACCAGGAAAGCTGCCTGTGTAGACTATTGGTTACAGAATCGAGCTGCCAAGCCTCTCCATACAGCCATTTTTGATACTGGCAAACTTCTTTGAGCGTGGATGCGATCGCCTCACTCAAGTTGGGAGCTTTGCCTACGCTTGCGATTAGCGATGTCAACAGCGGAATATCGCCCTTGGTATCAATACCAGGCGTATCTTTGTGTGAAAGCTGACAATCTATGCGGCTTTTTTCGCTTATACACATAGTCTCTAATACCATAATTTAAAAGCGCTAGCCCCTGAATTCTTTTGGGGGTTCGATCTTTAAGGCCAGCAGGGTAAAAATAGAATGATCGAGGACTTTGGGGACGTGCGTATGTGATCTGACGTAGCCCAGCGATCGCGGCGTCCTAACAAATGAACATTATCTCAAAAGTTAGCTTACAACAGTTTTAAGGTCACAATTTTTTATAGGATTTTTCCACGCCAACGTTCTCCATAGTTCAGTACTGAAGCATTACTAGAGCGACTAATACGTAGTCCTACGGAAATTTGTTTATCAGCAGCAGCTAGCCCATAAAATTTAGCCCACAACAAAAGAGACATCCATCGCTAATACCGTGAATGTCTCTTTTGTTCTATGTATTCAGTTCTTATACGGGTAGAAATTGCTTTACGACGCGCGCGCTGATTCACTGACGATATCGCTTCAGATCACCTTATCAGCAAGCCCGTAGGCGTGATGCCAGAAAGCGTTAGAGTGTAGTCAAATCGCCCGCCACCGTTATTTTGCCAGCCCGTGAGGCGACCTTGTGCGTTAAGAATAGGATCGTTGTTGTAGCTGGTGACCACAGCAAAGTATATGTCCGTATTGGGGACAACCAGGCCGTCAACGCTAGATTGCTGCGTGCTGCTACTGTCAGCAGCAGAGGCGATCAGGTTGCCAAGGCGATCAAAAACGAACAGTTGGGAGTCATCGCTGGTATACAAGCTGCCGGTCATCACGCGAGTGACTTCTAGGTTGGCCGATAGGCGATCGCCTCTGCGCGCTACAAAGCCATAGACCTGATGCCCTGTGCCCACATGCCCTGAAACCACATTAAGCCCTCGGCTTAAGTCAACCGGTTCCGCTGGCGTTAGGCCCAGCGGCTCGCCCATCTCGACAGGCAGCGTAAAAGGCATTGATTCGGTCACAATCCCGTCTTTTTCAACCACCTCAGAGGTGCGGTACTGGTTGTTGGTCGCCTCGACGACCGCACCTTCCCAGCCCAGCGGATTACCGGTTTGTACGGTGGCCGGCAGCGTGGATGCTAATGTGTAGGGATCGGTGCGATCGCACGCTTCTGCATCTGACACCAATATGCCCTCAGTGCGATAGCGCTCTAGCTGCCGACGCAACGTCAAAAGAGAACTTCGCTGCACCTGCGTTGTGTCATCTTTCGCCACGAGCTGACCAACTATACCGATGGCCGCAGACCAGTTATTTACACAGATTGCCCGATCCAGATCGAAAATACTTGTTCGCTGAGCCTGCGCAGGCTCAATAACAATAGCGGCCAATCCAACGAAACTACTCATCACGGCACCCAAAACAGCACCCAAGACACTGCCTTTACAGCGAGATCCAGCTTGGTTCATTTTTCTTTCCTACTTTTGGTTATTTGATAGGTGATCGTATAAAAAAGTATTTATACAAGCTTGGATGATTTGACCCAAAATTTAGCGCTAGCAGAGGCAACTAGGCGGGCATGTTATGGCTGAGAGTCCGTTGAAACAACATCACATCCCTAACACCGGTTTTAGTATGCCCCGCCCGCTCTGTGCAAGCTACCGCAGGCAGCAATAAGAATGGAAGAAAAATTAAAGCTGCTTGTCGTCGATGATGAGCCCGACAACCTAGATTTGCTATACCGTACTTTTCGCCGAGAGTTTAAAGTCTCTAAAGCAAAAAGCGGCGCAGAAGCCCTAGATTTGCTAACTGATCAGGGAGAAATGGCCGTCATCATTTCTGATCAGCGAATGCCTCAAATGAACGGAACGGAATTTTTGAGTCGTACCGTCGAGAAATTTCCTGACACGATTCGGATGGTGCTAACCGGCTACACGGACGTAGAAGACTTGGTGTCTGCCATCAACTCAGGCAAGGTGTTTAAATACATTACAAAACCCTGGAATCCAGCAAAGCTGAAAGAAGTGGTTGCCCAAGCCGCTGAAACTTATCGCGTAATTAAGCAGCGCACCAAAGTCCTAAGTAGGGCTCTCGCCCAAGAGTCACTCAGCAACAGTATTATGACGGCCGTACGGGGCTCTTTAGACTACGAAAGCACCTTACAGACTGTCGTTAGCGCGCTAGGAAAAGCCTTTGATACTGACCTAGCCATTCTCTATCCAGCAGAAATTTTACCGGGCAGCACACTCCAAAATCTATTAAGCTACCGACCCGAAAGACCTGCAAAAGGCCAGACTAAAGCAAGTAGTGATTTTTGTACTGATTTAGAAGCACTTCCGCCTCTGTACGCTAGCAGCGAGATTGTCTCTGAGCCGGTAGAGATAGAGGGAGTAGCGGCTATGAGAATTGTTGTTCCTTTTCTAGAACAAAACACGCTGATTGCAACCGTTTGCTTGTATAAAGGAACTCAGCAAAAGGGATGGGCCGATAGCGCCATTGAGCTTCTAAAGAATGTTTCTGAACAAGTTGCACTAGCCATCTCTCATGCCAAACTCTATCAGCGCATTCACTGGCAGTCTGTGCAAATGCGAGCAGAGCTAGATGTGGCTAGGCAGATTCAGAGTAACTTACTGCATCAGAGCTGGCCTGAGGTCGCAGGAATTAAAATTCAGGCCAGATGCGAACCAGCTAGAGAAGTGGGCGGAGACTTTTTTGAGGTATTTATGCATCCTCAAGGCGATGTCTGGCTGGCAGTGGGCGACGTCTCGGGGAAAGGTGTGCCTGCTGCACTGTTTATGGCCAGTGCAATTTCGATGCTGCGCCGCGAGCTGGCTCAGGAGAAATCACCGGAGCCTGAGAGGGTGATGCATAACCTCAACAACAACTTATTTGATGATTTAATGAGCAACAACTGCTTTATTACAATGGCGCTGATTCGTTACACGCCAACAAGCCAGCAGCTAGTGTACGCGAATGCTGGCCACGTATATCCGATCGTGTGGTCGCATAGAAAGATGGTGAGGTTACGAGAGTTTCAGCAAGATGTCTCAGCGGTGCAGCCCAGCTATTTGAATGTGCGCGGCGTTCCGGTTGGCATTTTGCCAGCTTGGAAGGCAAATGCGGGTGAACTCCAGCTAGCAGAAGGCGATGTGCTTTTACTCAGCAGCGATGGCATTACTGAAGCCACGGTGCCAGGCTGTAGAGGTGCCCATAACACCTGTTCTATGTTGAACCAAGAAGGCCTCTGGGAGTTTTTGCAACAGCAGCCTGCCGATCTTGATTTAGATCATTTACTCTCATATATTCACCTGCCTGAAAGCGAACAGGAAGATGACCAAACTGTACTATCGCTGGAGGTGACATCATGCTAAAAACCGAACTTATCGTTCCAAGCGATCTCAAATTTTTGGCGGTGGTTGAGCACTGGCTACTGGAGTCTTTACAGCTAGAGATTGATCAGGATATTGACTGGAGCGGCGTAGAGAAAAGGCTGCGGCTGGTGGTGGTTGAAGTATATTCGAATATTGTTCGCCATGCTCATAATGAAAAGCCTGAGCTGCCTGTACTGATTAAAATTGAGATGGATGCTAACAATCTCTCTTTGGAAGTTTGGGATCAAGGGATGGGCTTTCAGCTAGATGACTATGCGGCACCTGCGCCGGGTGATTTTCAAGAAGGGGGCTATGGCTGGCTGATTTTGCACCGGATTATGGATCGGGTGGAGTATCAGCTGCGGGTTGGGGGCGATCGCAACTGCCTGAAATTAGAAAAAGATTTGGCAACCGCCCACCTTTAGAACAGTCAGCAAAACTTTAGAAAAGAGTGAGAGCTATGGCAGAAAACAGCTATAGCCTTTACTCTTTTCTGCCATCTCACCTGCGATCGCTTCATGATAGGTTGCTTTTACCCCTTAACTTGCAGCCTTGTTAAAATGAGCAGCTCTCGCCTTTTGATTGCCTGCGTGCTAACGAGTTTTGCCACGCTCATTAGCACGTCTGCTGATGTGATCGAAGGAGGGACGACCCGTGATTCTAATCTATTTCACAGCTTTTTAGAATTTAATATCCGTGATGCTGAACGCGTCTATTTTCTAAGTTCAGCGGGCGTTGAGTCCATTATTAGTCGAGTCACAGGTAGGCGACGCCAGATTAGATGTGCAAGGCGCTTTGGGGAAGATGGCTTCATTACGGTTTTTGAGCCAAATCAGCAGGGCAACATTTTGCTGAAAAACGGAGCCAGCATTGACGTGCGGCTAGCGACAGCAGGAGATGTTCAGCTAGTCGGCGGCCATATCGACCTTCTTTCTAGCAGTCAGATAGAGGGCGAGATTGAATCTGGGTTCGGTCAGGCGGGCAGTCAGGCGGGTGATATTCGTTTGGATGCAAGGGGCGCGATCGCAATAGATGATGCTTTCATTGGAAATGTTGTCGGCAATGATGCCATTGGAAATGCGGGTGACATTCAGATTGATGCAGGCGAAGTCGGGTGACGGCAGGCTCACAGCTTGTAGCCAGTACAGCAGGCCGTGGGAATGTCGGAGACGTTGTTATACGCGCCAAGCAGAATGTTGTATTTGAGGGCACTAGCGCAGATGGTGAGTTTCGTAGCGCTGCTTTCAGCATCGTGGGTACGGGGGCCAAAGGCCAGGGGGCAACCAGGGCTATTTCATAGTGGTTTCTCTGATATGTTCTCAACGGCGTATGGTCTGGCACTAGATAAAAATAGTCTCTCTTTGGCAGCTACGCCGACGCTTGAAGACAGTATTGCTAGCGATGAGTCAGCTTTTTTGCGACAGAGAAACCTGAGCTTAGGTCGCGATACGCCTAGCCGCGAGCTAGCCTCAGCGATCGCATATGCCACTCAGCAGGGTAGCTTTGTTATGATGACTGCAGGAAGCGATCGCGCTAGCCAGCCCGGATATCCGGCGCGCTATGCAACAGACTACAGCATCTCTGTGGGCTCGTCGGATAGAGATGACGGTATTTCATCTTTCTCTAACCGGGCGGGTAGCGATCGTCGGCTACATCACGTGTGGCACCCGGCGGCAGAATTTATTCTACGCTACCTAACGATAGATATGGCTACAAGAATGGCATCTCTATGGCAGCTCCTCACGTTGCTGGTGTTGTTGCGCTAATGCTCAGCACAAATCGCAATCTAACTCATTTCCAAGTGCGCGATATTTTAACGAGTACCGCGACTCAAAATAGATCTTTTAGTGCGTCTAGCGCCTCATCTATCGTAGAAACTGCGAGTTTGGAAATGTTTGTAAATGCTAGCGCGATCGCCCCGTTCACACCGCTAGTTCAAAGCAGCCTAACACCCTACGATCTGACTGAATTAAACCATCTCGATGAAATCACCAGCTCAGCGACCCAAGCCACCGCTGAGCTTTTAGAAAATATTGCTGGACTCACAACAGCATCTAACTACCGTGACGACTAGCGACATTAGCCTGACAGCCTTTTAGTAGACGATCTGCTAGCGCCAGTGCTCGCATAGGTTCGGCCCTCTAACAGCATCTCTCTCTTTTTGATCCAAATTTGATCTAAGATCATGCATATCTATTACGCTGCTATGAGCGATCGCCCAGCCACCTGGATCGCGCAAACCAGTCTCCTCTCTACTTTGTTTCTACTCTTGAGCGGCTCTGTTTCTCAACAATCTGCTATGTATCCCATTACAAAATCAGCATCACGACCATCTCCATCTATAGGCAGTGCTATAGAACAGGGCATTCAGGGCCAGGTGACCCAGCTTAGCTGGCAACCATATGCCCAGCAATTCACCACCGCCGACCGGGCTTGAAAGCAGCGTGCCAGCAACGGTTTGGGTGTTCAAAGGGCGCGTAATGGAGCAAGGTTTTCCCTACTGGCCGGTTGCTGAGGCTGAGCAACATCCTGGTCTGATTGATCGGGTGCAAAGCCAGTGATTAAAGCACCGTTAGGGAGCCGTCTTTCCTCCCGCTGGCATTTTAGTAAATACCATTTTTGCAAAGGCCTGCCGAATCATTTGTTCATCCGCGCGCAGGTAGGCCTGACGATCAACCGTAACAATTTTACCGCACAGACCTAAGGCCGCAATTCCATTACCTGAGAATTCTGCAACAATCTCATGTTCAATATTTCTGGGGATAAGCAAGATGCGAGCCGCCTGCGAAGAGGCTTTGCTATCCCCTATCAACATTAAATTGAAGGGAATCTGTTGTTGTTGTAACCAATCAATCCAAGAGAACACAACCTGCGGCGGCGAATCTTGAGAAAAGACCATCACCCGAGCAGGATAATCTTTTAGCAGCGCGTATCTCTCATGTTCAACCTCAGATAAAGGCCAGTGTTCAACCGGCAGCGGCTGATGGTAGCGCATCGCCTGAAAGTGAATGTGATTGACTGAAGCACCCGCATGTAGCGAGTTAAAAAACAACAGCGTATGGTCAAGCTGACGATATAAGCTCAGTGCGTCTATCAAAAATTCGAGGGAAAGGGCTTGAGGATAGTGCGTGAGTGTGGCGTCAGGAACCCACAAAAAATGACCGTCTGGATCGATGGGTGCAGCATTGTAGTAGGCGCTCCAGGTGAAGTGCGGAAGCGTTGTTTGAAGCAGCGGCTCGCGCACGCGTAGGCTCAGCGAATCACGGCTGTCTTGACAGGAAAATCGACAGTGCTCGGGGGCAGATGAAATGTCAGGCTGTTTGCCTAAAGGTTTGGGTGCTCCGCCAGGACGCAGCGCTCGGTATCCATTGAACTGACAGATAAATCCTCGCTTGCCAATCTGTTTTTCTTCAACAGCACCGGCTATTTCACGCGATTGAGAGAGATTTTGAGCGTAATAGATGTTTTGAGTGGCACTGCACTTAACGCCAAAGGCGATCGCATCGCCTGCTACCCATCTTCCTTCTGCATCGTCTGCGGCGGCTTCAAACTCATTCACTAGCTTGCCGTCTACAACTGCTTTATTCCAGGCTTCATATAGCTGAGAAGTCAAGTTTTGAGCAGGTTCAGTCATTATGTTCAAGCAGCCAATACACCATAGGGGCAAAGCAGGTGCTAAGCCCTAACAAAATAGTAGGGTATTTCCCTTTATCTAAGCGATCGACCGTCGCCAGTTGAAAAATTTTCTGAGTGAGTTTTGCAAGAATGTATTCTTTGCGTACTGTTGCTTTGTGAGCTGAAGCGCCGCTTTGGGGCTAATTTCACTCAGCGTAGGATACACGTGAATGCACTGGAGGGCGCTCACCTTCAGATTTTGGCTCATGGCGATGACGGCTTCGTGAATCAGCTCGCCTGCGTGAGGGCCCACAATGTGAGCGCCGAGAATTTCGCCGTCGCCTTTAGTGATGAATTTGGCAAAGCCATAGCCTGCGGCTTCTGCCAGGGCGCGATCTATTCCGTCAAAGTTTTGACGCAGCACAAATACGTCATCACCATAGCGATCGCGCGCCTGCTTTTCAGTTAAGCCCACCCGTGACAGCTCAGGATCGGTAAAGGTTGCCCACGGGATCACGCGATAGTCAATTTTTTTGGTCGGCAAGACCAGCGCATTTTGCATCGCCACACCGGCCTCAAGACCCGCCACATGCGTAAACTGATAGCCGCCGATCACATCACCGGCAGCATAAATTTGCTTATTGCTGGTGCGCAGCTTCTCATCTACCTTAATGCCCTGCTTATCGTAGACAACGCCTGCTGCCTCCAGGTTTAGGGCGTTCACATTCGGGGTACGCCCCGTTGCAATCAAAATCTCGTCAACCACAATCGTCTCGCTACCGGTAAAAACATGCTTGCGCCCGTCTACCACCGTCACCTTTTGAGCGCGTGTGTTGCACAAAATCCGCACGCCTTCTGCCTGCATCTTTTGCTGCACAATCATCGCCGCTTCAGGATCTTCTTTTGGCATAATCACGTCGCGGCTCGCTATCAGCGTCACCTCAACGCCGAGCCGCGCAAACGACTGCCCCAGCTCACAGCCAATCGGGCCAGCCCCAATTACCGCTAGCGCCTCAGGCCGCTCGGTCATACTAAAGACCTGCTCATTGGTCAAAAAGCCCGCCTCTTTGAGTCCTTCTACCGGCGGCACCGTGGGCCTAGAGCCGGTTGCCACCAAAAATGAGCGCGACTTAAGCTGACGCCCATTCACTTCAAATGTCTTTTCATCAACAAACTGACCCGCACCAAAAATTACATCTACCCCAAGCTTTTCAAACCGCTCGGCTGAGTCATGGATTTGAATGGTGTCTACCACCGACTTCACGTGGCCCATGGCTTCGTCAAGCTTAATGGTGGGCTCGTGGGTGTAAATGCCAAATTGAGAGGCGGTTTTGACATTGTGAGCGATTTTAGCGGCGTGAATGAGCGATTTACTCGGCACGCAGCCATAGTGCAGGCAGTCTCCACCGAGCAGATTCTTTTCTACCAGCGCAACTTTGGCATTGATCTGAGCGCCAGCGCTAGCCGCAACGAGTCCGGCTGAGCCCCCACCAATGACCACCAAATCGTATTCTACTGACATTGCGTTTTTCCTCTCTATCTCATTGCTGTAGCTGTGAAGCCTTATCTAGCTTTTATGGAGATAGGGGTTCAGAACTGTTGCTGACCAGCATAGTACCATCAGGATTCAGTGCGACTGTGCGCAGGTCGTCTTCACGGCCAATAAAGTCTTTGAGTAACTGACTTGAGGCGATATCCCACTGCCGAACGGTGACACTATCAAGGTTGGAGTCATGCTGGCGGCTGTAGGCGAGCTGACCAGTGTTGAGCTGCCATACTTTGAGGCTATCATGGCTGCCGCTGACCAGCCATTGCCCCGAAGATGAGATGGCAAGCGATCGCACCCCACTGTTATGCCCGCTCATTGTCCGCAACAGTTCGCCCGTCTGCCCATCCCAAATGTCAATTTGGCCATTGGCACTGCCGCCAATCACCCAAGAGGCACCATTCTTTTCAGGCTGAGCGGCCACTGCCCACACCTGGCTAGCCCCCGTCAGCGATTTTATCAGCGCCAGCGGTTCTGCCGGCTGAGACTGCGCTACCACTCCCTGCGATCGCTCATTGATGAAGCCAAGTGGCAACCCGACCATCAGCAATGTCACAGCAGCAGCGGGCATCCAGACCTTACGCTGACCAAACTGCCGACGCAGCCGAGCAGATAGCTGCTGGTCAGCCCGCCGTCTGCCCCAGTTACGTTGACCCGATTGAGATTGAGTCGATTGAGCCAATTGAGCCGATTGAGTCAATTGAGCAGGAACACGTTTAGCTAAAAAGGGAGTCGCTGACTGACGAATGGCCTCCTGACGAGTCCGCGCCGATGATGGCGTTTCAGGCGTGAGTGAGGCAAGGTGCACTCTCATTTGTGATAAGAGAGACTGCCTGAGCGCTGTGGTCGCTGCCGTTTTTGTCGCTGACTTTGCGATTCTTTCAACGGGCCTTTTAGCAGGCCTTTCAACGAGCACTGTTTCATAAGCGTTTTGTGCGAGGTCTGTGACATCGTTATCATCGGCGCGCTGGCCTTTAATAAGTAGGGTTAAGGCGACATCGGTATAGAAGGCGACATCGGTAGAGAGAGAGGTCTCGGCTGCGGGTAGCTGCGTCGTGCGAATGTCAGCGTCGGTAAACGCGGTGCCGAACAAGTTAGCCGCCTGTAGGTTCGTTCTATCGAGGTTCGCTTTAGTGAAGTTGGCGTTGCTGAGGTTGGCGCCGTAGAGATTGGCATCACCCAGGTAAGCGCCTGATAGGTCGGCATTTGTCAAATCTGCGCCGCTGAGGTCGGCACCGATGAAGCAGGCACGTTTTAAATTAGCTCCTTTGAAGTTGACGCCGCTAAAATCGCCTTCAAAAAAGTAGCCCTGGCTGAGGTTGTGCCCAGAGAGATCGCAAGGGATATCTCGGCTGTCTTTGGTGGATAGTCGCCACTGATTCCAGGACTCTATACCGCTTTTAAGAAGATCAAGATGATTCATCGCGGATTACTCACGCCAAACGGGGTACCTATGTTTGTCTAGGTTTCCCGACATTACAAACTGAGCCGCTACGAAATAGTGCCTAAGCCGCTGTATTCTAGTACATTTTTTTCGTTTTATGCCGTGACCAAACAAGGCGTGCCTGTTAGGCTAAAGGCGCGAATGTCGTGAATGGTCACCGGTACAATTTTGCCTTTGAGCGTGCTGATATCGCCGGGGAAAAAGGTAAGTCGATTGCCTCGGGTACGACCCATCACCTGAGCCGGGTCTTTGGGGTTGACGGCTTCGACCAAAACTTTTTCGGTGCGACCTTTGTATCGCTGCGATCGCGCCTCAGCCTGCCAGTTCACCAAATGATTAATTCGCTGCAGCCTGTCTTGCTTTTCATCTTCATCTAGCTGGTTGGCCCACTCCGCCGCAGGTGTCCCCGGCCTGGGCGAATACGCAGCAGTGTTCACCATATCAAACACAATCTCTTCCATCAGGCTCAGCGTGTCCTGAAACTGCGCCTCCGTTTCTCCGGGAAACGCCACAATCACGTCTGCACTCAGCGAAGCATCCGGCACGTAGCGTCGCACCGTATCAATAATTCGCAGGTACTTTTCACGGGTGTAGCCTCGGCCCATTGCCTTTAGCACCTCATTATTGCCCGACTGAAACGGAATATGAAAGTGCTCACAAACCTTCGGCAGCTCGGCACAAGCCTTTACTAGCCGCTCGGTAAAATAGCGGGGGTGACTGGTCGCAAACCGAATCCGCTCAATGCCAGGAACATCGTGAACGTAATAGAGCAAATCAGTCAGCGTATTTTCTCTGCGGCCCTCGGGCGTAATCCCTGGCAAATCGCGACCATAAGCATCAATGTTTTGGCCCAGCAGCGTCACCTCTGGATAGCCCTGCTCGCCTAGCTCGACCATCTCAGCACGAATGGCTTCTTTTGTTCGGGACTGCTCTACGCCGCGTACACCGGGGACAACGCAATACGTACACCGCTCGTTGCAGCCATAAATCACGTTCACCCAAGCCGTGACTTCACTATCACGGCGAGGCTTGGTGATGTCCTCCATAATATGCACGGGTTCGGTAGCCACCACCTGATTGCCCTGCGCCACCTGTGCCAGCAGGCTTTCTAATTGATTGGCGTGCTGTGGCCCCATCACCAAATCTAACTCAGGCACCCGGCGCAGTAGGTTCTCGCCTTCCTGCTGAGCGACACAGCCCGCGACGACCAGGGTTAAATGAGGATTTTTGCGCTTGCGTTTGGCCTGCTTGCCCAGGTACGAGTACACCTTTTGCTCGGCGCTGTCGCGGATGGTGCAGGTGTTATACAGCACCAGGTCGGCCTGAAGGGGGTCTTCTTCCCAGGCCATGCCCATATTTTCAAGGATGCCTGCCATGCGCTCGGAGTCTGCCTTATTCATTTGGCAGCCGAAGGTGGTGACGTGATAGCGGCGAGATTCGCTCATGGCAAAAGGCGGTGCTGTTTTGAACACTTTATTGTGACACTGAACTGCGGTTTTGCTACAGAAATTTTCCCAATGGCTGACGCCATAACCGCTTGGGCTCAAGACTTGTCTACGGAATATGAGAGAGCAGCTATCGAGCATTTTATGATCTTTAGATAGACGAACCCTCAGAGAAGAGACTGCTAAAAACTCAGTATCCAATAGATTATGAGAAGCATTAATTATGAAGGCATTACGTTGGCACGGGAAAGAAGATGTAAGCGTAGATACGGTTCCTGACCCGACGATTGAAGCGCCTACGGATGCGATTATTAAAGTGACTGCAACGGCTATTTGTGGTTCGGATTTGCACCTGTACGGGGGAAAGGTGGCCACGCTGAAAGAAGGTGACATCTTAGGCCACGAGTTTATGGGCGAGGTGGTCGAAACGGGCGCTTCTATTACTCATTTGCAAAAGGGCGATCGCGTCGTCATTCCGTTCACTATTTCCTGCGGTCACTGCTTTTTCTGCGAAAGAGATCTGTATTCACTGTGCGACATTAGCAACCCGAATGAAGACCTGGCTCGCAAGCAGATGGGACATGCAGCGGCGGGCATCTTTGGCTACGGCCACATTACGGGCGGCTTTCCGGGCGGACAGGCTGAGTATGTGCGCGTGCCCTATGCGAACGTTGGCCCGCTAAAAGTAGAGGGTGATTTACCTGACGAGAAAGTTTTGTTCCTTTCAGATATTTTTCCCACTGGATATATGGCTGCGGACAATGCCGACATAGAAGAAGGCGATACGGTGGCAGTGTGGGGCTGTGGCCCGGTGGGTTTATTTGCGATGAAGAGTGCCTGGATGCTAGGGGCTAGGCGGGTGATTGCGATTGACCACGTGCCGGAGCGCTTACGCCTTGCTGAAAGCTATGCAAACGTGGAGACAATTGACAGCTTTGACGCCGATGAGGTGTACAGCAAGCTAATGGAAATGACGCAGGGGATGGGGCCTGACCGCTGTATTGATGCGGTTGGAATGGAAGCGCATGGTAGCGGCGCGGCCACAGAGATGCTGGATACCGTTAAAGATGCGCTTAAGCTTGATAAGCAGTTGCAGCATCCTTATGTTTTGCAGCAGATGGTGAAGTGCTGTAGAAAAGGCGGCAATCTTTCTGTGCCGGGTGTGTACACCGGATACTTGAATATGTTCCCGATGGGGCCTGCCATGAACAAGGGCTTGACCTGGAAGATGGGCCAAACCCATATGCAAAAGTACATGCCTGCCCTTTTAAAACGAATCGAGAACGGAGAAATCGATCCGGCGGCCATTATCACGCATCGACTGACGTTAGATGAAGCGCCTAAGGGATACGAGATTTTTCAGAAGAAGCAGGATAACTGTATTAAGGTTGTGATGACGCCGTAGTTTGTAGGTTTTACAACACCCTAATGAGTAGCGGCGGTGCCGTGATGCTGACGCAGGTGCGCGCCCAAGGCGTTGTGATCCCAGTCGTTGGTGAGGTCTCTAAAGGAGGCATGGACATGGTTAGAGGCGACCTCGCTGACGACGCCAAATGTGTTGGACTGTAGCAGCTCAATGAGGTAGCGATCGCTCTGAATCCGAAAGTAAAGATCCGCCTGTTCATCTTCTATATCACCAAACCACCACACCCGAGAACCCGCAATATTCGCGGCAAAGGTGTCCACATCAATATGCTGATTTGCTTGCAATTGTAGAAACTCTAGCGCAAACTCCAACAGAAGTTCTTGTTGCAACGGCGCTAAGTCTGCCACGGCAATGCCTGCTTTCTCTCCTTCTAAATAAGACGCGGCATCTAAAGGGACATCAGCCCCCCCCGCCAAAACAACATCCGGCAGCTCTGACCAGGTGCCCGGTTCAAGCACTGGCGCATCTAACGCGCTTAAAAACGAGCGAGCCAACCAGGCTTCACGATGCAATAGCTGCTGACCTTCTTGCCGCTGCCACATGGAGTAAGGGCTGATTTCGCCTTCCTCAACCACGGGTGATGCGGTCACAATCATGGGGCTAGAGCCGAAGAACATGGGTGAGGTGCCCACAGTAGGCTGCTTGCCTTCACCGCCAAAAGTGAGATTGTAGCTAAGGTGGTGGCCTTCAAAGCGCAGACCCCAAGGACTCATAGAACCGGGCTCGCCGAAGAAGGCAATGTAGTAATTAGGGGCGCTGCGCTGTGGCGGCGGCGTCCATTCTGCCACCAGCGGACTGCCGACCGTTGGATAGTTGTCAGGATCGGCGCGATGAGCATTTTCAGTTTCTTCAACCAGCCATTCACGATTCATGGTTTGAATGGCTCTTGAATAGCCTGCGCCGCTGAAGCTTTTCATCAACACATTGTTGAGGGCAATTTTTTGGGCGGCGTCCAGCTCGGCCATTTGGAGGCCCACGTATTCGTCATTGCAGCGGGCGAGGACATAGCAAAAGGCGCGCGTGCGGAAGGGTTCATCAAAAGGAAGAACAACAGCGGCGCGTTGGCTATCGTCTAGCGTGGTGAAGAATTGTTGAATTGATTGATTGAGTTCTCGGTAGCGCACATCTTGTAGTGACTGTGTGAGTGCGAGATTGGAATCGTCAAAGGCGTAGCGATTTTCTGAAGCAGGCGATTCTAAGGTTTCTTCTACGGTCTGTGAGCGCGATGTTTGCAGGGTGGGGTGGTCGGCGCTGTCGGCTTCATGCGCGTGGACGCTGCTGCCGACAAAGAGCGAAGCGGCTAGCAAAAAAAGAGCAGTTTGTCCTGAGAAAGCGGGCTTTGTCATGGCTAGAACTGGCTTGTGAAAGCGTGATAGTTTCCGGTGGGTGGAAATTTTGCTTGCTTGAATGTACTTAAGGAGATTGTTCATTTATCACATTTTTTGTCAGCCAGTAAAAGCTAAGGTTACAGACTGTAATAACTGTATGTAGAAGGGTTAAGGCTCGATTGGCGCATCTTTCGACAAACATCGACAAACATAGTGATAAGTTCATTGACATGCGCTTTTTCTTTGCTCTCCCTTTCTGTGTCTTATGACTCCAGTGACTCCAGTGCAAAGGATTCTGATACTGGCTGCTAATCCGTTAGATTCGTCCAGGTTGCGTTTGGATGAGGAGCTGCGTGAAATTGAGGCGGTGTTGAGTCGGGCTAAGCAGCGCGATCGCTTTGATATTCGTCCGCAGTACGCGACGCGCCCTAGCGATATTCAGCAGGCGCTGCTGGACTACAATCCGCAGATTGTTCATTTTTGCGGGCATGGTGACGGGGCGAAAGGGTTAATTTTTGAAGATGACAGTGGACAGAGCCAGTTTGTAAAGGCTCAGGCGCTGGCGAATTTATTTGAGCTGTTTGCCGATCAGGTGAAGTGTGTGGTGCTCAATGCCTGCTATTCGGAGGTGCAGGCGGCGGCGATTGTGGCTCATATTGATGCGGTGATTGGAATGAATCAGCCGATTGGCGATTCGGCGGCGATTCGGTTTGCCGAAGGGTTTTACCGGGGACTGGGGGCAGGGAAGGATGTGGAGTTTGCCTATCGGCTGGGGCGTAATTCGCTGGAGCTGCAAGGGATTGAGCAGGCGCATATTCCAGTATTAAGACGGCGAGGCTTTGGCACTGGAGAGCAGCAGGCGGATTCATCAACCACTAAGATTGCCGGGACGCGAGATATTTCTCTAGTACCTGAGGCTTTGGTAGCGGAACCTTCAGTGCAGACGGAAAAGCGATCGCGCATTTTCATCAGCTACAAGCGAGATATAGAACCAGACGCACCGTTAGCCCAGAAACTATGTGAGGCGTTGCAGCCGTATCACGATGTGTTTATTGATCAAAAGATGCTGGTGGGAACGCGGTGGGCGGCGCAGATTGAGGCGGAGCTGAAGGCGGCAGACGGGGTGATTGTGCTGCTGTCGGCGCATTCGGTGCAGAGCGAAATGGTGGAGCATGAGGTGGAGCTGGCCCATCGCTTTGCACAGGGAGAAGGGTCGGGGGGCTATCCGCGTATTTTTCCGGTGCGGGTGGCGTACCGGCAGCCGTTTCAGTATCCGTTAGGGGCGTATTTGAACCCGTTGAACTGGGCGATGTGGACGGATGAGGGGGATACGGCGGGATTAGTTGAGGAGCTTTTGAGAGCGATCGCAGGTCAGCCCCTATCAATTACGGAAGCGGCAAAACCGGCGCTGCTACAGCTCGAACTCAGCGAGCGTTTGCCATCTGATGAGCTTCCTAACCCAGTGCCATCGGCTCAGCCCGTGCCGTTAGAATCTCCAGATCAGGGGACGATGGCGCTAGAGTCGCGGCTGTATGTTCAGCGGGCGGAGGATGGGCGGGCGCTGCGGGCGGTGGACGCGCAGGAAGGCACGGTGATTATAAAAGGGGCGCGGCAGATGGGCAAAAGCTCGCTGCTAAACCGGATGATGGCGGGAGCAGTGGAGAAAGATAGCCAGGTGATTTTTCTGGACTTTCAGCTATTCGATCAGCCCGCGCTAGAGAACCGAGAGCGATTTTTTCGGCAGTTTTGCACGTTTTTAGCAGATGAGCTGGAGGTACCGAACAGGCTCAATGAGTATTGGGATGATGACTTGCCGCTGCCGAAAATTTGCACGAGCTATATGGGGCGCTATTTGCTCAAGGGCTTAGATGGGCCGGTGATGGTGGCGATGGATGAGGTGGATCGGGTGCTGAATACGTCCTTTCGCTCAGATTTTTTTGGAATGCTGCGGAGCTGGCACAATAAGCGGGCGATGAGCAAGCTGTGGCGCAGGTTTAGCCAGGTGCTGGTGATTTCGACGGAGCCGTATCAGCTAATTGAAGATCTCAACCAGAGTCCGTTTAATGTAGGGCAGACGCTGCGACTGCAAAATTTTTCGGCGGCACAGGTGGCCGCGCTGAACGGGCAGCATGGTTCTCCGTTGGGCTCAGGAGAGCTAGATGAGCTAATGCGACTGCTGGCAGGACATCCGTATTTGGTAAGAAGGGCGCTGTATTTGCTGGCAACAGAGGAGTATACGCCTGCGGCTTTCTTTGCGGCAGCGGCCTCTGATGAGGGGCCGTTTGGGGGGCACTTGCGCAGGCATTTGTTTCGATTGCAGGGTAAGGCGGATTTGATTGCAGGGCTGCTGGCGGTGTTGCGGGATAATCGGTGTGCGGATGAGCAGCTAGTGTGGCGGCTGGAGGGGGCAGGGCTGGTGCGGCGGGCTGAGCCGAGGGTGGTGCCGCGCTGTGACTTGTATGCGACGTATTTTCGGAAGCATTTGGTGTGAGGAGAAAGAGTGATGGCAACGCCAAATCCTAATTTTTATACAGTCGGTGGCCCGGTGCAGGCGGGGAGCGGGGTGTATGTGCCGCGTAAGGCAGATGGTGAGCTGCTGACGCTGTGCCAGGAGGGGACGTTTGCCTATGTGCTGACGGCAAGGCAGATGGGGAAAAGCAGCCTGATGGTGCGAACGGCGCAGCAGCTCACGGAAGATGGCATGGTGACGGCGATTGTTGATCTACAAGGGTCAGGGAAGCTGGTATCGGTGGAGCAGTGGTATCTGAACTTTTTGGTGTCGCTAGAGGAGGCGCTGGAAGATCAGGATGTGTGGCTAGAGACGAACGTGCGGCGGTGGTGGAAAGAAAACGGAGATTTGGGGCCGTCGAAGCGATTCTCTTTGTTTGTGGAGAAGGTGCTGCTGGCAGAGGTGAGCGAGCGAATTGTTGTTTTTGTGGATGAGATTGATACGACGCTGGGGTTGGACTTTACCGACGACTTTTTTGTGGCGATTCGCTACTTTTTTGTGGCACGAGCAACGAAGCCAGCGTTTGAGCGATTGTCTTTTGTATTGATCGGAGTGGCGACGCCGGGGGATTTGATTCGAGATAGGCAGCGGACGCCTTTTAATGTGGGGCGGCGGGTGGAGGTGACGGACTTTACGCCTGTGGAGGCGCAACAGCTCACGGCAGGGTTAGGCTTGGCTGCGTTGGCGGCGGATCAGGTGATGGACTGGGTGATGGACTGGACGGGAGGCCATCCGTATTTGACGCAGCACCTGTGTCGGGCTTTGGCGGAGAAGTCTGCGGAAGATGAACGGATGGGAGAGGTTTCTTTGCAAGCGGCGAGCTGGACGGCGGTGGGGGTGGCGAATGTTGTTGCGGGTACGTTTTTTGGTGAGATGCGGGAGCGGGATAATAACTTGCAGTTTGTGCAGGGGATGCTGACGGACGAGCGGCAGGATGTTTATGAGGTGCTGGGAACCTATCAGCAGGTGCGGGCGGGGCGGCCTGTGCAGGATGAGGAGCAGTCGCTGATAAAGTCGCATTTAAAGCTATCGGGGATTGTGCGGCGGGAGGAGAATAAGACGCTGCGGGTGAGTAACCGGATTTATGAGACTGTTTTTGATGGGGCGTGGGTAAAAGAGAATTTGCCGGTGAACTGGCGGAAGCGGATTCAGCGGTTGCAGGGAGGAATTGCGGCGAGTTTGTTGTTGTTGGGGATAATGTCAGGGTTTTCGGCCTGGGCGTTGCGGGAGCGAGCAAGGGCTGCGGGGCTCCTGACGCAGGTAGAAGCGCAAAAGAATATTGCTGAAGGTGAAGCGCAGAATGCAAGAGAGGCTTTGGCTAAAGCAATAGAACAAGAAGCGATTGCGGAGCAGCGAAGAAAAGAAGCTGAAGCCTCAGAAAAGAAAGCTGAAGACCGGCGCAAAGAAGCAGAAGCTGCCGGAAAAACCGCCGAAGCTCAGCGCAATCAGGCGGAAGCGGCTAGGCAACAGGCTGAGGATGCAAAGCTCACAGAAGCGCAGCAGCGGCAGATTGCTGAGCAAAGGCAGCAAGAAGCAGAGCAAGCGCAGCAGGCAGAGGCAATAGCCACAGAAGCAGCGGTTATTGCGGGGAAAAATGCCGAACAGCGGCGGGCAGAAGCTGAACAGGCGACCCTAAGCGCCCAAACACAACAGCAAATTGCTTTAGCACGGCAGCTTGCTGCTCAAGCCGATGCTTCTCGGCGCTTTAGTGGCAGTATGCTGCCCACCAGCCTTTTGCTCGCAGCAGAAGCCAGCCAGCGATTCATGCAGCTAGAAAAGCAGCTACCGATTAGCCGAGGTGAGGCTGATAACGCGCTGCGTCACTACACGCTAAAAGCCCCTGAAATGGCCCGACTCAATCACGATTCATTTGTCAGAGCAGTGAGCTTTAGCTCCGATGGCCGATATGTAGCAACAGCGAGTGGGGATGCTACGGCCAGGGTGTGGGATAGCCAGAGCGGTAAGGAGATGGCGCGACTTAATCACGATTCAGATGTCATCGCAGTGAGCTTTAGCCCCGATGGCCGATACGTGGCAACAGCAAGTGATGACGGAACTGCTGAAATTCGCTACGTTTTCACCCAAGACGTACTCACCCAAGCCTGTATGCGCCTCACCCGCAACCTCACCCTCCGCGAATGGCAACGCTACCTCGGCGACACCGAACCCTATCGCAAAACCTGTCCCAACCTGCCTTACCCAGACGACTACGAGGCCGAAACAACCGCCAGTCCCATCTCTAGCTTCTCGCGCTGGATAGGCGATCGCATCAATACAGCCCTTCGATAGGTCAGCTCGACATCACGCCCATGCCCAAGCTATTTAATTAGCCGACCAAATTCATCTTTAGTAAGCTTGCAATCTCGAAAAATCTGAGCAAGTAGACCTCTGCCAAGCGCCTCACCCGAATGTACGGGAACAACCGTTCGACGACCATCTGCATGAGCTAGAATATGATGACTTCCTTTCACTCTGGCAACTTCAAAGCCAACCTTCCGCAGCGCTTTGATGACCTCTTTCCCAGTCAAACTAGGCAGCTGACTCATACCTGTACAGCAACCTTTTGAATCCCTACAAACTCCAACGGTTCGGTCACTTCACTCTCAAACTCTAGACAGAGTGATATCGCTTCTTGAATGCGCTGCATCAATTCATCTAAAGACTTCGCTTGGGTATGACAGCCTTGTAGTGCAGGCACAGTCGCTACATAGAAACCGTCTGCGTCCTTTTCAATGACTACATTAAATTCTCTACTCATTTATCGAAATCCAATTTGACGGCCCAACACAGGAACATAACATCTACATTGTACTGCTTAGCGCCAGGGCCATTCGTGCAGAATGAGCACGATCGCCTCATCCGCAACCTCATCCTCCACAAATAGCAACGCTACTCTAGCAACATCGAATCCTACCGCAAAACCGTTTCCCTTCCTAAAGAGGTGTCTTTGCACAATTTGCATTCAGAAATTGCAGCATCTCATAACATTGAAAGATGGCTTTAAAACAACAGTTTTCTTTCGGAGTAATTTAAGATCGTGACTTTCAACACTCAGCAGCAAAAAAGTCTCTCGGCGTTTATAACCGCGCTCGGACAGCAGGAGGATGCTTTGCCTCAGGGCTTGCAGGCTCAGCTTCATGCCATTGGTCTCAATTTAGAAAATCGAGTGACCGAACTGCCCGCGATCGCAGCGAGCCTTCCTGGCCTAAACCAGTCATACCAAAAGGCCCTAGCCGATGCCCGAGACCATGAAGATACACCAGGTGCGACGCTGGTTTCTTCGGGGAGGAAGTCGTCGAGTAGGAATGGTAACTATGTCGATGAGCTGAGCGATCGCGCCACCGAGATATTGACCGATTCAGACCCTGTAGCAGCCGCTAAGCAAAAAATGTCGCCACTGTTTGGCAAAGACTTTGGCAAAGTTGCGACAAATCCTATCAGACAATTCTTTCGTAGAGGATAATGCCGCCGCACGTAGCGAAAAAAGACAAAAAAAGGAGATGACATACGCCATCTCCTTTGTCACCATTGTTGATTCCATGCCAAAGAAATATTGACTTAACCAGCGTTGCTAAGCTGTCATAGCCACTTGAGCAGGCTTATTGCGACGGCGATCGCTCTGCCGAGTCCCGCCCACCATTTCATACTCGCTGCTGTCTTTGCCGTACTTCATCTTCACGCCCAACAGCACATTCTCTGCTGATACAGAAAGCTGTCTCTCTATCTTCTCGATTTCGTTGGCAGCATCATCTGTTTTTGAAAGCAATGTGTTGTATTCTTCTATCTTCTGACGCAGAACGTTTACATCTTTACCAAATATGTCTGAGGTAAAGCCGTTGCCTAAGTCCACTTTGGCAGCAATGGATTTGAGCCCCGATAAGCGCTGTTCGGCTTTGGTCAAAGTGGCAGATGTCTTTTTACGTCGTGCCATAGTGCACACCTATTTTGTTGTGGGTAGTGTTTGCAAGTGGCTATGAGCTAGTCGCGATGCGCTAGTCAGTAGTTGATTTGCTGAAACTAAGGTGCCCGCTACTACGCACAAAAAGCACATGCGTTTCTCGGCATAATTACAGGAGTTTTAGACGATTGGGAAAAGCGGCTTTAGGTATTGCTTTTGTTGGTGCAGGTGCCACACAAACACTTCGAGTGAAGAGAGTAGCTTAGCGCGAAGAAGAAAGTGGAAAGGGTCGCGTGAGAGAATGGTGACGACAGCGAGAAGGTTGGCTGCGTCATCTGCGAGAACGGCGATGGCTGCTGAAGGAAACGTCACGACGTTTGTAAGAGTCATTATGGCGATCGCAAGCACTACCACGAAGATTGACAATACCATCGCGCCGTCTAGGACAAGCAGAGCGTGATTGGGGAGAAGCCTAGGCTCGTGTAGGAGAAGTCTATCCTCGGGTGAGAGAAGTTTGGGCTCGGGTGGGAGAAGTGTTGGCGCTGAGGGGAAGCTGCTTCGCTTGGTGAGCTGTAGGGCTATGCTTTGGGTGAATAGGAGATCGCCCTACAGCTTGTGCGCATCTTCATATGCCATCTGAAAGAAAGCGACCGTCAATTTTGCGATGCTGACAGACAATTGTGAGTGGTGTATAAGTACTTGTTGATGCTGAAGCGATCGCAACTTTGCTAATCGCACAAATTTAGGGCTGTGAATGAACCAGGCAGATAAGAATAGGGTCGATCAGTTTTTGAGTAAGTGGCTGGGCTCTGAGGGGAATGAGCGGGCTAACTACCAGGGATTTTTCTTGGATTTGTGTGATGCGCTGGGGGTGGAGAAGCCTTTGCCGAAAGGAGGTGAGGATACGCCGTACTGTTTTGATAAGGACATCAAGTTTTATAGCAGCCAGAAGACGGCTCCGACGACGCGCTTTGCCGATTTTTATAAGGCGGGCTGCTTTTTGATTGAGGCGAAGCAGGGAAGTGAGGCGTCGAGTAAGGGGCATGGCAAGCGGGGGACGAAGGTATATCGCGATGCGATGCATAAGGCGTTTAATCAGGCGCGATCTTATGCGGGGATGCTGACGGTAAGGCCACCGTTTTTGATGACGTGTGATATTGGCTCGCACTTTGAGGTGTGGGAGGGCTTTGGCGGTGAGTATGGTGGCTATGGGGCGCGGGAGCGGATAAATCTGAAGGCGTTTGCTCAGCCGGAGGTGTTTGATCGGTTTGTGAAGGTGTTTACGGAGCCGCAGGCGCTGAACCCGGAGAAGGTGCGGGCGCGGGTGACGCGAGAGGTGGCGGTAGAGCTGGCAAAGCTGTCGCGCTGGCTAGAGGAGCAGGGGCACGATCCGCAGGTAGCGTCGAGCTTTTTGATGCGCTGCATTTTTACGATGTTTGCGGAAGATGTGGAGCTGTTGCAGGGCAACGTGTTTACGAAGGCGCTGAAGGATCGGTGGATTCCAAACCCGAAGGACTTTCAGCCGCAGATCGAGAGTTTGTGGCAAATGATGAATACGGGCGGCACGTTTGGGTTTGAGAAGGTGCTGCGGTTTAATGGGAGCTTTTTTGAGGAGGCGACAGCGATCGCGCTGCCTGCTGAGCAGTTAGAGATTTTGTATGCGGCGGCGGCGAAGGATTGGAGCCTGGTGGAACCGGCGATTTTTGGGACGCTGGTGGAGCGAGCGCTAGAGAAGAAGGAGCGCAGTCGGCTGGGGGCGCACTATACGCCGAGGTCTTATGTGGAGCGACTGGTGAGGCCGGTGGTGATGGAGCCGCTGCGGCAGGAGTGGGATGAGATTGAGCTGGAGATCAAGCGGTTGTTGGAACCGGGGGAGGGAAAGGAGAATCCGACGGCGACTCAGCGGAAGAAGGCGGAGCAGGAGATTCGAGCATTTTTGGATAAGCTGCGCGGGATTAAGATTCTCGATCCGGCTTGTGGGACGGGTAATTTTCTTTATGTGTCTTTGGATTTGATGAAGGGGCTAGAGCAGGAGGTTGTTCAGCGCTTGGTGGACGTGGCGGGTGATGTGCAGCTTGGCATAGAACAGATTAATCCGTCGCAGTTTTTGGGCATTGAGATTAATCCGAGGGCGGCTGCTATTGCAGAGCTGGTGATTTGGATTGGTTATTTGCAGTGGTATTTTAAGCGGTTTGGGAATGCGGAGCCGCCGGAGCCGGTGTTGCAGGCGTTTGGCAATATTGAGTGTCGGGATGCGGTGTTGGCGTATGACGGGAAGGTGCCGGATGTGGATGAGAAGACAGGCGAGGTGAGGACTCGTTGGGGTGGGCGGATGATGATGCATCCGGTGACAGGGGAGGAAGTGCCCGACCGAGAAGATCAAACGGTGATTTATCGGTATTTGAATGCGCGGGCGGCGGAGTGGCCGAAGGCGGATTATGTAGTGTCGAATCCACCGTTTATAGGAAACGCAAGGATGAGAGAATTTTTGGGAGATGGCTATAGCGAAGCAGTTAGGAGAACATACAAGAAAATCTCAGAAGCAGTTGATTATGTTATGTACTGGTGGCACAGATCCGCTAGTCAAGCTGAAAATGGCCTTATCAAAGGATTTGGACTGATCACAACGAATACTATCAGCCAGACTCGTCAGAGGAAAGTTATCGAATTACATCAGACAGCAAAGAGTAATGTAGATATAGTATTCGCAATTCCAGATCATCCTTGGGTCGAAGGAGGCGCAGCGGTCAGAGTTGCTATGACTGCCGCTACTGCTAATAAGAAGCTAGAAGCGACGTACAGCTTTGCTCGGCTCGGCGTAGTTGTATCTGAAGCAAAAGGTGAGATACCTGAGAGAGCGGCAGAGAAAATAGAAGTTATTTGGCAGAACGTAAGTAGGATATCTAGCGATCTGACCTCTGGGCCAGACGTAGGAACTGCAAAGGCATTAAGGGCAAACTCACTACTTAGTTCTACAGGTGTGAAATTGCACGGAGCTGGTTTCATTCTCAACAGAGAAGAAGCAGCTTTGATGGGATATAGCGAGGATAGCCAAGATATATCGATAAACAATAACGTAATCAAGAAGTATGTGAATGGTCGGGATTTAGCAGCGCATAGCAGGGATGCGTTTGTCATAGATTTCGACGACTTTTCTCAAGAAGAAGCTCAAAAATACGTACAGCCATATCAGAGAATAGTAGAAACTGTAAAGCCAGAGAGAGAGATAAACCGTGACAAGCAAAGAAGGGCTTACTGGTGGCGATTTGGCCGCTCAAACAAACAACTAAGATATTCGTTGAACGGATTATCCCGATACATTGCTACGCCTGAGACTGCTAAACATAGAGTCTTCACCTTCCTTGGTGGCAGTGTATTACCTGACAATATGGTAACTGCTATCGCAATTGACGATGCTTATCATATTGGCGTTTTATCGAGTAAAGTTCATGTAATCTGGGCTTTGGCTTCTGGCGGAGACTTAGGAGGAAACACACCTAGATACAACAAATCTGTCTGCTTTGATCCTTTTCCATTTCCAGTTGCTGTTCCAAGCCAAAAACAGAAAATCCGTGACTTAGGCGATCGCCTCGACACTCACCGCAAACAAGTCCAAGCCGCCCACCCCGAAATCACTATCACCGGCATGTACAACCTGCTCGAAAAACTCCGCGCAGGCGACCCCTTCACCGACGCCGACCGCGACTACAACAACAAAGCCCTCGTCTCCACCCTCAAACAAATCCACGACGACCTAGACCGCGCCGTCCTCGACGCCTACGGCTGGCCCCACACCATCACCAACGAACAGATCCTCGAAAACCTCGTCGCCCTCAACGGCGATCGCGCCGAAGAAGAACGCAACGGCCTCATCCGCTGGCTGCGCCCCGAATATCAGGCCCCTGACCAGGCCATAGAAACCCAACCCACCCTCGAAGGCATCGTCCAAAAAGAAGAACCCATCATCGAACCTGTAGAACAACAGAAGTGGCCCAGCCAGCCCAAAGCCCAGCTCGCCGCCATTCGCGATTTGCTGCGCACCACCCCCGGCGAATGGAGCGCCAAACAAATCGCCGCCCAGTTCAAAGGCAACGTTACGAAGAAGAAATTGGATGCGATCGCTGAAAACCTCGAACGCCTCGAATGGTTCGGCCTCATCGTGTCTCATCACAAAGACGGCATCATCTGCTGGCATTATGCCGAAGCCACACAAGCTGCTTAAAAAGAACCACGGCCACCCGTCAATCAAAACTTGCTATGAACTATCGCGATATTATTACAGTCAAATCCGGCAAACGCGGTGGAAAACCTTGCGTCCGAGGCCTACAAACTACGGTTTACGAAGGAATAAACAGAGAAGCGCCAGTTTGCTTTGTCAACATCCGCAGACAAAAATAATAATACATACCGTCTGATAGACAAAGCACTGAGCAAAGTATGAAACTATTTATACAGTGAAAAATTAATTAACTTCAGGGGAGTAAGCCTATATATGGTGAGCACACAGTTGAAAAAAATCTTGGTCGCTTCGACCTCTACACTATCTATCTTAGGTTTTGTAGCCGCCGTTCCTTTTGCCGCGATCGCCCAAACAGCCGACATGCAAACGGGCGTAGACGGTAGCCAGCTCAACGTAGATTCTGACGAAGGAACCGGGCAGGTCGTGCCACCCACTTCAACAACAGAAGACATGATGGACGCTGACATGCCTGAATCTGACATGGATTCAGAGATGATGGACGCTGATGTGGACAGTAACGTCGATACCGGTGATATGGAGAGAGAGTCCGACACCGATAGAGGCTCTGTGATTGAAAGCGATGCCGAAATGACAGAAGACGACATGATGATGGAATCTGATGCAGTAGAGTCCAACATGATGGAGCCCGACATGATGGACTCTGACGCAGTGGAGTCCGACATGATGGAATCCGGCACCGAGATGGACATGAATACGTCGCCAGCAGCGCCTGCTGCGAGCCCGATGGCAACGCCCGCCTCTAATAGCCCTCGCGCTCTGTGGTAAATCAACGGTACTTATTGAGCAGCTCTTGGGCAGCTTGATATAAACAATCAATACGACCAGCCCGCTCGGTACCTAATACCAAGCGGGCTTTCATGTATCTATTTAGAAAAGGCAGAAGGAAATGCTATGGCTCAACAAGCACGGGCGTTCCTAATGCTACGATTTCGTACAGCTCGCGGACGTCTTCGTTGTACATTCGAATGCAGCCGTGAGAGGCAGCCTGCCCCACAGAATCAGGGTTTGGGGTGCCGTGAAACCCAATAGAGTTGACGCCATCTGTCCAAAAAGCAATCCAGCGATCGCCCAGCGGATTGTCTGGCCCAGGCTCCATCACCGTGCCATCGATAGGATTTGTCCAGCCGGGATCGACAATTTGTGAAAACACCTCATACTCACCGGTTGGCGTTTCCCAACCCGGACGCCCAACGGCTACCGGATAGCTGGTTTCAAGCGTTTCACCCCGATAGACGTATACTTTGCGATCGCTCAAATTCAGCCGCAGGCGCACCGTCTGCTCCACCGCCTCTGTCGGCATCAAAACTTCAGGCTGTGGAACAGGCTCAGCTACGCTTGGCGCTATAACCGGCGCTGTCGGACGCTCATTACGCGTCTCTAACAGTTCTTGCAGCGTCGTCGCAGGCTGCTCGCGAGTGGGCGCAGAAACCTGAGCGAGTGCACCAGTCGCCAGCAAACTACTGACAACTAGGCTGCCAAGCCCCGTGGCAAACCCTCTCTGAATAAGGCTATGACGAAGAGGAAGGTTAAATGTAGGCAAAATCAAGGCTGTAGCAATAAGTGAAAGTACATAAGGACATGGTAGTCCCTACCTACACTATATTTCGGATGAATCTTGACACTGCTCTGTCACTAGACAGTTTTGATATTGGGTGTCACCGAAAATGCTTCATTATTATAGGAATGGTATGAGCTAAGGCTTGATATATCTTGTCTACAAATACCGTCTGCGCTACTGTGTCAGAATTCAACTTAGGCCGCCTTCAAGAAGGTATTACCCTTGGCCATCAGCTCTTTTTTATTGACACTAGCGGCAAGGC
This sequence comes from Phormidesmis sp., assembly GCA_051860365.1. Taxonomy (GTDB): domain Bacteria; phylum Cyanobacteriota; class Cyanobacteriia; order Phormidesmidales; family Phormidesmidaceae; genus Phormidesmis. The sequence goes on along the minus strand of JBHYED010000010.1, from coordinate 40,086 downwards.
TTCGGATCTTTGGAAAACGGATGGCACCGCAGCCGGTAGGGAGCTATGGGCTATCCCAAGCTCTGAAACACCCGTTCGCGCCGGGTCTCTTTAATATTCTGGAGGTTAAAACATTCTGGAGGTTAAACGCCCCTTTTGGTAGAGGATGCGATCGCCTCAATTCTCTATCTTTGGCGTGATGTAAGGTAAGCAAAAAATGACGTTAATTTTCTCGCTGGTGGGCGGACTGGCGATCGCACTCATCGTCCAGCTACTGTTTGCTAGCCTAGGAGTTGCCTTAGGGCTCACTATTCTTGATCTATCTCCCAAGTCGCCAAAGTCTCTTCAAAAAGACAGCGATGAAACGCCTCAATCCGATCAGTCTAATTCCTCGTTGCCTATTACGCATCTCATCGGATTTGGCATCGCACTTGGCGTCTCCAGCATCATTTTTGTCACAGCGTTCATCTCCACAGACTTTAGCACCATCATTCAGCCACGACGGGGCGCTATCTTTGGCGTTATCTTTTGGGCCATTTATTGGACGCTGCTGATTTGGCTTAGCACCACCACCATCGCAGGCATTGTAGATTCGCTGTTTGGCGGGGCGATCGCTAGCATCAAACAGCTTTTTGCCACCTTCCAAAAATCCCCCGACACGCCAGCGCCCGGCGACGACGACTCGGTGCTGCAAGGGTTAGCCGCCGAGCTGTCGCAAATTATTGATTCACAGCAAGCCTTGCCAGCGCTATTGGCAAGTCAGCGAGAGGCGTTAGTTGAAGAAATTAGCGATCGCATTCAGCTCTCCCCCGACCAAACAGAAAGCATCCTCACCGACATCACCTCAGCAGAGCCTGAAACATCGCCAACCACCTATTCCACGACCGACGCCACAATGGGCTCGTCTTCTAGCCTAATCTCTCAAGTTGAATCCGCACTCGATCTCCCTAGCTGGCAGCAGATCTCACAAAGAGTCATCGATCAAATAGAGTTTTCAGATATAGAAGCATTAGTTTATCAAGTCCCATCGCTCCTATCAGGCGAAGAAAATAAAGAGCAAGATAAATCCAGCAATGAAGAAGACGCGGCTGTCACTGAAGAGATTCAAAGAAAGTTGGTTTCCTACTGCCGCTACACGAACTTAGACCTACTAACACCTAATAACCTGATAGACAAAATAGCAGATCAGGAAGAAGAACATTCTGTTTCAGTCGCGCAACTTGATATAGACGTTGCAGCCATTGAAGATATTTTATCTCGGCGACAGACTTTAGAAGAAGATAAAAAGCAGTCACTGATAGCGGTTTTAGAAGCTGTTTGGCACGAAGAGGCAGCGCCCGAAGAGACCTCTGTAGAAGAAACCTCTGTAGAAGAAACCTCTGATCCAAAAACTCAAGAGTCCTATCCTAAAAAGATCCAGCAGGCCTTAGAAAGCTCGGTGCAATCTATTGAATGGCAAGAAATACTAGCCCCTTCGATCAGTGGCACTGAGAACTTAGTCGATCAGATAAAGACGCAGATAGCTCGCTACTTACAAAAGCAAGATAAGCGGGCGTTTCATCCGGTGCAAATGGCCAAAGATCTGACGCATATTGTAGGACATGGGCTGCGATCGCTTCCTCACCCATCCGACTTGCCCAACCTCGCAGAACTAGAAACACTGTGGGACAAAAGTAGCTGGCAACAGGCTTTAGAAGCACGAAAAGATCTAACAATGGATGAAGTTCAAGAGATTTTAGCGTGGGGTGAAGCGGCTTGGAAGCCCGTTATAGAACAATCTAGCAGTTGGCTACAGAGCCTGCAGTCTCAAGCCGACCAGCTACTGTCGCTAGTAGATAGTACGTCTTTAGATACGGCTAGAGAAGCCATAGTAGAACAGGTTGGACTAGCAAAAGAGAAGCTAGATGAGCAAGCAACTGCGATGAAAAGAGAGCTTCAGACCCAGGCCGATGCGGCCAGACGGCAGGGTGCGATCGCAGCTTGGTGGTTCTTTATCGCCCTTTTAGGCTCGGGTATTTCCTCAGGGGGCGCTGGCTGGCTGGCTATTATTTATTAATTTGCGCGACGAAACAAATCGTGAATAATGGAGCAAGACGCAATCAAAAGGCACTAGACAATGAAACTGGCCGCAATTGATATTGGCACTAACTCTATTCACATGATTGTGGTGCAGGTGTTGCAGAAGCGTAATTTTGAAGTGATAGATCGCGTCAAGGAGATGGCCAAGTTAGGCGTAGGGGTGTTTGCTACCAATCGAATGAGCGACCTGGCCTACAAAACCGGCTTAGACACCATTGAGCGCTACGTCCATCTCGCTGAAGAACTGGGCGTAGATGACATTATTACCGCTGCCACCAGCGCCACCAGAGAAGCGCAAAATGGCGAGGACTTTATGCGCGAAGTTGTTCGGCGCACCGGCATTAGGCCACGCGTCATTTCTGGCAAGGAAGAGGCGCGGCTGATTTTTTTGGCCGTACGGAATGCGATCGCCCTGGGAAAGAACGAAAATGCCCTGGTACTCGACATTGGCGGCGGCAGCACCGAAGCCGTCGTTGGCAACAGAGACAACGTTCTCTTTGGCACCAGCATGAAGCTGGGCGTACTTCGCCTGCTAGATATGTTTGAAAGCGCTGACAATTCTGGTAACGCGATGAGTAAAGAAGCTCACGGCATTTTAGAATCGCATATTCGCCTGCTGGCACGGAAGGCGATCGCACAGGCCAAGCAAACCGGCTTTACCCGCGTCATCGGCACCTCTGGCAGCATTCGCACATTAGGAGAAGCCGCCTATTTAGCCCACAACAAACAACCCTTACGGTCACTTAACGCCCAGGTCGTGGCGCTGAGTGAGATTCAATCTGTTGCCGACAAGCTCGTATCCCTTAAAGCCAACAAAAGAGACAAAATTGATGGCATCAGCAGCAAACGTAGCGATGCCATTCACCTCGGCGGCGTTTTGCTCGTACAGCTACTACAGATGGCCAAAGTTGAAGAACTCACGCTTTGTGAAGCGTCTTTGCGCGAAGGGCTCATCCTTGACTACATCGAAAAGCATCCTCAAGGCATTGCCGCACTTCCCGTCGAGCAAGAGAATTTGCGGCACAGAAAAGCAGCTCAGCTCGTTAATAAGTATGGCGCAGACTGGGACGGCAACAGCCATATAGCGGCCTTATCACTACAAATGTTTGATCAGCTCCAAGAGATTCATCAGCTCGGCAAGCTAGAAAGAGAGATTTTAGAACACGCAGCACTATTACACAATATTGGTCAGTATGTTTCTTTCAAAAGCTATCACAAAACCTCTCGATATATTATAAAAAAAGAGAATCCACGCGGTTTTACTGACGAAGAAATGCTGCTGATCGGCCACGTCATTCGCTATCATCGCAAGGCCTATCCAAAGTCTAAACACGGACAGTTCAGGCGACTCTCTAACAGGCAGCAGCAAACGGTGTGGGTGCTAGGCGGACTGCTCAGAATTGCCATTGGTTTGGATAGAGCTAAAAACCAGCAGGTTGAAACCGTCTCTTGTTCTATTTTAGATAAAGATATTGAAATTGCTGTATTAGGAGATGGAGAGCTGGCCATTGAGCTATGGGCCGCGATGGGCGATCGCGAAATGCTCTCTAAGGCCATCAATCGCAGCATTCGCATTACAGTCGCTGACGGAACAGAGCGTGAATACTGTGATTGATACAGAATGGTTCGCGGTCATCTATTAGGTTTTGGTTTTGGCACTTATGATCAAACGTGTACTGCTCACAGCTAGCCTGCTGCTGCTATCAACAGCCTGCAGCCAACAGCCCACATGGCCCACCTGTAGCGATTTTCTTGAATCATGGAACAAAAAGCCTAACACCTTAACTTTTACAGGCTGCAAGCGAATTGAAAACGCTCAAGCAGATCGATTAGTAGCTACTTACGAAGTCATAGGAGCCCAAGCTGAAATCGTTGAAAGCGCGCTCAAAGAAGATTTTGACATGCCGGCACTGCGCTTTCTTTGCTGTGGCTGGGAAACTACTTATGTTCCGACAGACGCTGAGAGAGCTGCAGGGACAGAACTGTCTACACAAGGACGTTATATAGATGGCAATGGCTTCGACTTTTATATAGATATGGGCTCAACAGAAACTTTAGTGCAAGAACGCGAGAACTGGTCAGACATTGATAAATTCTACGTACGGATAGAGACTGCTTTGGGCGATATTTAGCAATCGTCTTCAGATATCACAATCGAAGACCAGCGATTTGATGAAGAACGGTTTATTATGATGGGCTCAGATGCCTTTGGGCGAGTGCTTGTCATTGTTTATACCTTACGAGGTCGTGAAATTCGTTTGATTTCAGCTCGAAAAGCTAATCGAACCGAACGAAAACAGTATGAGGAAGCGTAAATATGGAAACCGAATACAGCTTTAGTGCTGGTAAGCGTGGCGCTATTGATCCAACGCCGCCTGGAAAGACCCGAATTACGATTCGATTGGACAACGATATTTTGGAATGGTTTCGAGCGCAGGTTCACATAGCAGGCGGCGGAAACTATCAAACTCTGATAAACGAAGCCTTGGTACAACATATTCAAAACCAAAGCGAGCCTATGGAAGAAATCTTTAGAAGAGTCTTGAGAGAAGAGTTAGGACGCGTAGAGAGCGATAACATTCCAACCATTTCCGCATCATAAAAGAGTAACTCATACCATCACATTTCAGTCCCTATGCAGCCTGTCGTCCCTATTCAAAAAGATCTTGTCCTTGTTGGTGGTGGTCATAGCCACGCGCTAGTGCTGCGAAAAATGGGGATGCATCCTTGGCCAGCCGATGTGCGCCTCACGCTGATTACGAACTTGGCGGATACCCCTTATTCAGGAATGCTGCCTTGCCACATATCAGGGCTGTATGACTTTGATACGGCCCATATTGATCTGAGACCGCTGACGCGATTCGCGAACTGTCGGCTGATTATGGACGAGATGATCGGGCTAGATAGCGCTGAGCAAAAAATTCTTTGCCGCGACCATCCGCCGATTGCCTACGATACGCTTTCTATCGATGTCGGCAGTACGCCGACAAAATCACAAGTTCCGGGCGCGGCTAACTATGCTGTTCCGGCTAAGCCTGTGCCAAAGCTGTTGAAAGCCTGGAATCACTATCTCAATTATGTTGAAGAGAGATTGTCAGAAAGTTCACAAGCGACGGCGACGATCAGTGTTGTGGGCGGTGGCGTGGGCGGCGTGGAAATGGCTTTTGCAATGCAAACACGATTGCAGCAGCTAGCAAAGAACCCACAACAGATTGCTATTCATATTTTTCAACGCGGGCCGCACCTGGCTAAAGGGCGGAATCGGCTAACGCAGCGAATGGTTAAGAGAATGTGCAAGGCGCGCAATATTCGGGTGCATACCCATGAGAATGTGTGCGAGGTGACAGCCGATGCGGTGCATTGCGATTCGGGACTGGTGGTGAAGTGCGATCGCACCTTTTGGGTCACCAACGCCAGTGCCCCTGCCTGGTTACAAGAGAGTGGTTTGGCACTAACAGAAGACGGCTTTTTGGCCGTAGAAGATACGCTACAGACGCGATCGCACGCCAACATTTTTGCCGCAGGCGACGTGGCTACCATGATTAACCACAAGCGTCCCAAAGCAGGCGTATTCGCCGTCCGTCAAGGCCCGCCGCTATATAAAAACCTGAAGCGGCACGTCATGGGCCAACCGCTCAAGTCGTTTAAGCCCCAAAGCCGCTACCTCAATATTATCGATACAGATACCGAAAGCGCGATCGCCTCTTGGGGGCCATTTGCAGTTCATGCAAAATGGTGTCGAGCCTGGAAAAATAGAATTGACCACAAGTTTATGAGTCTGTTCTCTGATTTTCCTGAGATGGAGATATCGCCCTCACACGCTCAGCGGAAAGAACTTGTCGCTACGGTGCCGCCAACAGAGACAATGCACTGCTCCGGCTGTGGTTCTAAAGTCGGCGGACAGGTGCTGACGCGTGCCTTGAACCGCATTCGATCAGAAGCCCCTACAGATAGCGATTGGCCTTATCGCGACAACATTTACGCAGGCCTCGATAAACCTGACGATGCTGCAATCATCAAAACGCCGCCTGGAAAGCTGGCGGTTCATACGGTCGATCAGTTTCGAGCGATTGTGGACGATCCGTTTGTGTTTGGACAAATTTGTGTAAATCACTGCCTGAGCGATTTGTTTGCGATGGGGGCCACTAGCCACAGCGTTTTAGCACTGGTGAGCGTTCCCTATGGCACAGATGATAAGCAAGAAGAGATTCTGTATCAGCTACTGTCTGGAGCAATGAAGGCGATCGCCCCGTCCAAAACTTTTCTCGTTGGCGGCCACACGACCGAAGGGGCAGAACTCTCACTTGGCTTCGCCTGCAACGGCTGGATAGAACCCGAACAGATATGGCGCAAAGGCGGCATGGCGCTAGGGCAATCATTAATTTTGACCAAAGCGCTCGGCACCGGCTGTTTGTTTGCCGCCGACATGCAAAAACAGGCCAAAGGGCGATGGATAGAAAGCGCCGTTGACAGCATGTTGCAATCGAATCAGGCGGCTGCAGAGTGTTTGAGAACGCATGGTGCGACCGCCTGCACCGATGTCACAGGCTTTGGTTTGGCCGGTCATTTGTTGGAAATGATCGCAGCTTCTAACGTCAGCGTCAGCCTCGAACTCAGCACGCTGGCAATGCTACCCGGTGTGGAAAGTACTTTGCGACAAGGCCTAATCAGTTCTCTTCATGAGCGTAACAAACGGGGTGCCATTAACCGTATTCAAACGCATTCTATTCAGTCAGCGTCACCTGCCTTTAAAGTTCTCTTCGATCCACAAACATCAGGGGGATTGCTCGCTAGCCTGCCAACAGAACAAGTGGAGAGCTGCCTAAATTCCTTACGCCAGTTAGGATACAGCCACAGCCGCTGTATCGGCAGCGTGGTCTCGTATAGGGAGCCCGACGAACAGGGCGCTAAACCCCTTACAATCAAATAGCCAAATGGTCATAAGAGAATATACCTGTGCCTCAAGCGTCTGCTACGCCTCAGCTTGCTATTGATGATTTTTTAGAAGCCCCTGGCCTAATTTTGGATGTGCGCAGCCCAGGTGAGTATGAGCAAGGCCGTGTTCCAGGCGCGATCAGCTTTCCGCTCTTTAGCAATGACGAGCGGGCTCAGGTGGGGACGTGCTACAAGCAAAAAAGCCGTGAGCAAGCGGTGGAACTAGGGTTTGACTTAGCAGGGCCAAAGTTTGGAGAGATGGTTCGTACGGCTAAAAAAATAGCGCCGGACAAAGTGGTGCGCGTTCACTGCTGGCGGGGGGGAATGCGAAGCGAGGCGATCGCCTGGATGCTCACCCTTGCAGGATTTGAGACAATAACCCTCACTGGCGGCTATAAAGCGTTTCGTCAGTGGGTTCGTCGCACCGTCGCCACGCCGAAGAACATTATCCTCCTCGGCGGCATGACTGGCACTGCCAAAACAGATATCCTCCACGCGCTCAAAGCTCAGGGCGAACAGGTGCTCGACTTAGAAGGCTATGCCAATCACCGAGGCAGCAGCTTTGGCGCGGTGTGTTTGCCGCCACAGCCCAGCACCGAACAGTTTGAAAATATGCTGGCAACTGAGTGGCAGACCTTCGAGGGGCAGCGGCCTATTTGGGTAGAAGCCGAAAGCCGCAGCGTTGGATCTTGTCGCGTACCGCCGGAGCTATTTGAACAAATGAGCAACGCTGCTGCAATAGAAATTACGCGCCCGATATCGGAAAGAGTGGCGCTGCTGGTGGATATTTATGGTCAGGCCAATCGTGACGAGCTGGTGGCGGCGACCGAGCGAATTCGGAAACGGCTGGGGGGAGACAGAACACAGGCCGCGATCGCACATATTCAGTCGGGTGATTTGGCCAGCGCGGTCACCATCACACTTGACTATTATGATCGCGCCTATCGCTATGGCTTGGAGCTGCGCGATCGCCCCGTGCCTGAAGTCGATGTCACAGGGCACTCACCTGAGCAAGCTGCCAAAAGACTCATCCAAGCCCTTTCAGAACAGCCGACAGCCGAAAAGGGCTAAGCGATATAACTCTTCCAACGGTCTGTCTTTGAGGAGCCATGTATAAATTAGTCGTGCCTTTCTCGGCATATAGATTGAAATCTTTATGATAGGTTTATAGACTTGCTGCAAATAGAGAACATCATTCCTTAGGCTGCACATTCCTTAGGCTGCATAGGAAACTCGCTACGCTTTTCCTATCAAGTTTTCTAACTTTAAATGCTGATTGCATTAGCTAGCCGGAAATGTTGAATCATCCAGTCCTTCACTCTTGAGTCAATGGCTACTGCATATTGGACTGTTGCTACTATTACGTTTGCTATCATCCTCAGTGCTTTTTTGAGAGATCAGGCAGCGCGAAAAGCCAACGGGAAAGCTTGGGCTTTTATTGCGATCGCCACCTTGCTATGGCCAATCACCCTCCCTTTCATCAGCAGCAGTAAAATTCGCACGGCAAAAGCCCACAGACAATTAGCAGAACAAGCGGCTAGCAAAGAATCTGCCGCCGTTCTCAATCAGCTACAGACCGCTTCTGTCACCAGCGAGTCGTAAAAACTCAGCGGCGTGGTTCAAAAGGCCTAGCCAAATAGTCTGGTCAACAACCCTAAGCAACAACGCTCGCCGTTTCCATTGCCTGATGCGCTTCTGCCAAGTGCTTTACTAGCGTTGCTTTTGGCAGCGGCCCGTCCAAGTGATCCCACGGCAAAACCTGATCCGTAGGCCATTCGTCGTGCACATAAAAGTCCAACGGCGGCAGCGTTCCTTTCAAAGTCTTAAACGCACGTCGGTAGCTGCCCAGGGTATCGCCATAGCCTCTCGTGAGTTCGAGCAGATCGGCTAGGCGGCGATCGCCCCGAGAAATCAGCGCCTGAATCACTGACCAGCTATAGCTCTCAGGCCGAAAATCAATGCCCGCAGGCCGCAGCCGCTTTTGCAAAAATTTCAGCCGCTTCTCTGCTTTACGGTTCACCCCATACCATTGAAATGGCGTGTGACCCTTGGGCACAAACGTAGAACACCCCAGCGTAAATCGCAGCCCCGGCACCTGCTTTTTGAGCCCAATCATCAGCTCAGCCGTTTGCGCCAAATCATCTTCCGTTTCGCCTGGCACACCCGCCATGCCATATAGCTTCAAAGCCTTTAGCCCACCGGCTTTAGCCTGCTCAGCCGCTGCCGTAATCTCGTCCGTATCCAGCTTTTTATTCACAATGTCGCGCATCCGCTGCGAGCCGCTTTCAATCGCAATCGTAATCGAGCGGGCATCGTGCTTCACCAGCGTTTCAGTCAGCTTTTGGTTCACCGTATTTGTCCGCACAGACGACATACTCACGCGCACATCGTCATACTCAGGCCGATTGATGTAATCCAGCAGCGCCCCAAATTCAGGATGCTGTGTAATCGAAGCGCCAAGCAGGCCAAGGCGTCGAGTTTTTTTCAGGCCTTGAGCGATCGCAGGAATCAAAGAATCTTCCACACTCGCGGCTCGAAACGGCAGCGTCAAATAGCTCGCCAGGCAAAATCGACACATCTCCGGGCAGCTCCGCACCACCTCCACCATAAAAATATTTTCCCAAGCCGCCTTTTGGGTCACCACCGTCGAAGCCGACAGCACGTTCCCCCGGTAGGTCTGCTTTTTCACCGTGGCAGGCACATCACTATCAATCGGCAAAATGGACTGCAAAGGCCCATCCGCACTTTCGTACGTCACCTCATACAGTGAAGGAATGTACACACCCGGCACCTGAGCAAGCGCTTTTAGCTGGCGAGCCCTATCAGCCGCTCTCACCTGCTGATACGCATCCAAAAAGTCATACAGCAGCGTTTCACCATCGCCCAGCAAAATCACATCAAAAAAAGCCGAAAACGGCTCTGGATTAGCCGTCAAGACCGGCCCACCGCCAAACACCAGCGGATGATCGTCCGTTCTCTCTATGGCCCGCAGTGGCACATTCTGATCTTCCAATAAGTTCAGAATATTAACGTAGTCCAGCTCCCAGGACAGTGAGAATCCAATGATCTCAGCCTGAGCAGGCAGCGGCTCACGTACATCTGTAAATAGCCTGCTCACATCCACATCCGATCGCTGTGAGAGCATCGCCCACACGACCTGATAGCCCAAGCTCGTAATCCCGACGCTGTACTCGTTGGGGAAAGCAAAGATGAGCCTGATGGCGTCGTCTTGAGTCGCCGCCGACGTAAACAAACGTTTCTCAAGAGAGAAGACTGAATTAGACACAGATAAAACAAGCGGGGTAGAGAATAAAAAGAGACTTACGGATTTTATCTTAAACAATAAAAAGCAGGGGCAATACACCCCTGCTCTTCAATGTCTGTGATAGCGCATTAAAGCTATCTTCTTAGCGTTCAAAGCCTAGTCTTTCCACTTGGAAGCGACTAGCTCAGCCAAGTCAACAACGCGCTGGGAGTAGCCCCACTCGTTGTCGTACCAGGCAATCACCTTCATCAAATCGCCATCCATGACGAGCGATAGTTGAGAGTCGATAGTGGCTGATTCGTTTGTTTTGCGGAAGTCAACCGAAACCAGAGGCTCATCGGTGTAGCCCAAGATGCCTTTCATGTTGGTTTCAGAGGCTTTCTTGAGAACGTCATTCAGCTCTTCAGTAATAGTCTTTCTGCTAACTTGAGCAACTAAGTCAACAATAGAAACGTTAGGCGTAGGCACGCGCAGTGCAATACCGTTGAGCTTGCCTGTCATTTCAGGAATGACCAAAGCAACCGCTTTAGCCGCGCCTGTTGTCGTTGGGACAATATTAACTGCAGCCGCTCTAGCACGGCGCAAGTCACGGTGGCTCGCGTCCAAAATACGCTGGTCGCCTGTATAGCTGTGCGTGGTGGTCATTGTGCCTTTGATGATGCCGAAGTTATCGTTAATAACTTTAACAACAGGCGCAAGGCAGTTAGTGGTACAGCTCGCGTTGCTGACCACATTTTGCTTGTCGTGTTCGTAGTCCTGATCGTTTACACCCATCACGTAGGTGCCGACATGGCCGCCTTTACCGGGGGCGGTAATCAATACTTTTTTAGCGCCTGCTTCGATGTGGCGAGAAGCGCCTTCTTCACTGTTGAACACACCGGTAGACTCGATTACCAGGTCAATGCCCCAGTCTTTCCAGGGGAGGTTGCTGGGATTGCGATCCGAGTAGCACTTAATAACATTGCCGTTGACCGTCATGGTGTTGGCATCGTATGAGATGTCAGCATCTAGACGACCCAGCAAAGAATCGTACTTCAACAAATGAGTGTTGATTCGGGGATCGGATGTGTTGTTGACGGCAACTAAATCGATGTTGCTGTTTTCACGGGTCAACCAACACCGTAAGAAGTTCCGGCCAATTCGCCCAAAACCATTAATCGCTACTCTAACCACTGCGCGTTAACCTCGTGTCTTTAGAAATAGAAGGTGTGTCGAAAAAATGTAAGTATCAAGTAAAGCCTTGATTAAGCGTACCTATCATATCGCATCGCCGTCCCCCAAAGTCCGCGCACAGTGAGTTTTTATACGTCCCTATGATTTTCTCAAGGTCTGATTAAAAAAGCGATCCCCCCTTTGCAAATCTTCTATCTTGCCCCTGGCTTTAGGCCTGAGGCTACACTGATACGGCCTGTTTGCGCTTGTCCTACTGTCATTGCAGAGTGTGGTTAGGCAGCGGCTAAAGATCCTGCTATGATACGCCTGATTAAGATGACGTGCTACGGCTTGAGAGGAAGTTAAACATGCTGAATTCAGTGGATTTCAGCGGTAAGCCATTCCATTTTATTGGGATTGGTGGAATCGGAATGTCAGCCCTGGCTCACGTATTGGCTTGCAGGGGATTGCCGGTATCAGGATCGGATTTGCGTTTGAGCCACATTACGCAGCGACTGGAAGAAAGGGGCGCGCACATTTTTAATCAGCAGCAGGCAGAGAATCTGTCTTTTTTTACCGGCCAAACGACGCCTGATGCCGCCGGGTTGAAAGCGCAGAAGCTGCCTCAGGTGGTGTGTTCTACCGCCATTAGTGGGCGGAATGCGGAGTATCAAGAGGCGATCGCACTCGGCTGTCCTATCTTCCATCGCTCAGACGTTTTAGCAGCGCTGATGAATGAGAAAAAGGGAATTGCGATCGCAGGCACCCACGGTAAAACTACGACCAGCAGCATCACCGGCTATTTGCTGTTAAAAGCCGGGGTTGATCCCAGCATTATTATTGGCGGTGAGGTGAGCACCTGGTCGGGAAACGCCTATGTCGGCACCAGTGACTATGTGGTTGCTGAAGCTGATGAGTCCGATGGCTCACTGGTAAAGCTCTCTGCTTACATTGGCGTGATTACTAATATCGAGCTAGATCACCCCGATCACTACAGCAGCCTCGATCAGGTGGTAGAGATTTTTGATAAGTTCGTCAGCCAGTGCAAAACGGTGATTGGCAGCATTGACTGTCCGACGGTTCGCGATCGCATCAAGCTCGACATTTCCTATAGTCTAGATCCTGACTCTGGCGCAGACTATATCGCCAAAAATATTAGAGAGGAGGCTGAAGGCACCACCGCTGAAGTGTGGGAGCGCGGCCAAAACTTAGGCGAGCTAACTGCGCCGCTGCTAGGCTTACACAACCTGAGTAACGTTTTAGCTGCCGTGGCCGTGGCTCGTAAGCTCGGTGTGAGTTTTGAGGCGATCGCCACTCATCTTCCTAACTTTGGCGGCGCGCGCCGTCGGTTTGAGCATCGCGGCTTTTACAACGACATCTTATTTATTGACGACTACGCCCATCACCCGAGCGAAGTATTAGCAACCCTGGCTGCTGCCCAGGTTCAGCGCAGTGGCCCGCTCGACTCAGGCATCGCTCGCAAGGTCGTTGCAGTTTTTCAGCCCCACCGCTACAGCCGCGCCGCGATATTACTCGACGAGTTCGCCACGGCTTTTAACGAAGCCGATCGGGTGCTGGTGACCGATATTTACAGTGCAGGTGAAATCAATACCTCAGGGATTACCGGCAAGCAGGTAACAGCGGCGATCGCGCAGCATCAGCCCAACACCGAATATCACGGCAGCTTAGACGCCGTGAAGCAAGCGCTGAAAACGAGTCTTAAGCCCGGTGACATTGTTGTATTCCTCACCGCAGGCAATCTCAATCAGGTGATTCCAGAGGTAATGGAGGCTTACCAAGGCGTGCTTCAGCCGGAAGCAGCGCTCACTTGAAAAATCTATGATTCAAGAATCTACGCAGCCACCACGCAGCGTTTCTGCGCTCAGCTTTGACTGTAAGCAAGCAGCGCCACTGGCCAAGCTCACGACGTTGAGAGTCGGCGGCAGCGCTGAGTACCTAGCGCTGCCAAAAACGCCCGCACAGCTCAAGGCGGCGCTGCAATGGGGGCGAGCAGAAGGCTTACCGGTTACGATGCTGGGTGCGGGCTCAAATTTGTTGATTAGCGATCGCGGTCTTCCCGGACTGGTCATCTGCACGCGTGCAATGCGTCATAGTGAATTTGATGAGACTACAGGCAGAGTGATTGCAGCGGCTGGAGAACCCTGGTCTTCACTAGCTTGGAAAGCGGCACGGCACGGCCTTCAGGGTTTTGAATGGACGATTGGCATTCCTGGCACGGTAGGCGGCGCAGTGGTTATGAATGCGGGGGCACACGGAGGAGAGACGGCTGATATTCTAGTCGATGCTGAGGTGGTAAGCCCTGATGGATCGGTGGCTGTACTGAAACCAAATGATCTAGGCTTTCGCTATCGCACGTCTGATTTGCAGGGCAGCGATCGCATTGTTACAACCGCAACCTTTCAGCTCAGCCCCGGCCATAGTCCAGCTAATATTAAAGCTGCAACCGCCGCCGATCTAAAATCTCGCCGTGACACTCAGCCCTACCATCTACCCAACTGCGGCAGCGTCTTCCGCAATCCACCTGGGGATAGCGCCGGACGACTAATTGAGCAGGCTGGGCTTAAAGGGCATCAAATAGGTCAGGCGCAAACGTCTACGCTTCACGCCAACTTTATTGTCAATCTCGGCGGTGCCAAGGCCAGCGATGTACTGGCGCTCATTCGCCATACGCAAGCCGTTATTTATGAGCAGAATAGCGTTGAGCTAGAAACAGAAGTAAAGGTTGTAGGCGAGTTTTGAAAAATATCATTGCTATGGGCAGTGCTATAGTTTGACAGTCAATTTATTCTTAACTTCATCAAACCATGACTAAAGGGCAAGGATTCGGGTTCGGACTCGGCAAAATGAAAGAGCTAAAAGAGGCCTTTCAAAAAGCGCAGCAGGTACAAGAAGGCGCCCAGCGTTTGCAGCTAGAGCTAGAGCAAATGGAAATTGAGGGCACCGCCGGTGGTGGCATGGTGACCGTGACCATGAGCGGCAATCAAGAGCCCCGTAATGTAACGATTTCAGAAGATGCGCTTAAAGAAGGCGCAGACGTTCTCTCTGACTTGGTAAAAGCGGCCATGCTAGACGCCTACAACAAATCTACAGCTACCATGCGCGAACAAATGGAAGAACTCACAGGTGGCCTCAGTCTCCCTGGTCTATAAGCTTCAACGCTACAGAACTCAGACGCTATAGACCCAGATTTATAGCGCGTTCTTTTTCGTATAGGTCTTCAGTATTTTGCTATGGTCACTCGGCTTCTCTTTGTTTGTTTGGGCAACATTTGTCGTTCTCCCTCAGCGGAAAACATCATGAACCACCTAATCGAACAGCAAAATGTTGGACATTTAGTCACTTGCGACTCAGCCGGTACGGCCAGCTATCATATCGGCAATGCACCCGATCGGCGGATGAATACGGCAGCTCAGCGTCAGGGCATTACTTTGACCGGCAGCGCTCGTCAGTTCACAGCCGCCGATTTTGAGCGTTTCGATCTGATTTTGGCGATGGATCACAGCAACTATCGCGATATTTTGGCTTTAGATCCTGAAAGCCGCTACGAGCACAAGGTAAAACTGATGTGTGATTTTGCCACTCGCCACAGCGATAAAGAAGTCCCCGATCCGTACTACGGCGGCGAAGCTGGTTTTGATTACGTGATTAGCCTGCTGACAGATGCGTGCGATAACCTTTTACAGAGTGTTGTTAGCTAAGATAGATTGCTTGTTAGATATATTTCCTGTCAGACACCTTAACGGCACACGCAAACACGCACCCAAACGCCCACTTCGCAGTGGTGTTTTTTGACTGTGACCGATTCAAGCGCATCAATGATTCGCTCGGCCATAGGGTGGGCGATCAGCTCCTCCAAGACATATCAACAGCCGCATGTTTGTCGATGAAGGGCTCAGAGCCTTGCAGCGTCACGATGTGCAATATTAACATCGATGAGACTTTGGCACAGGCTATTCGGCGCTGTGCGAGTACGGTCTCAAGGGTATTTGTTCGATAAAGCCTTGTCTGATGATGAGGCGATCGCACTGCTCAATCAACCTAAACATGACTGGCAAAAATGGGCAATGTCTCATAGCAGTAAAGCTCTGAATGAAGGCACAAAGCGACCTAAAAACGCGACGGCTTAAGTTTGCGAAGACGCCATCGCCGAGCGGTTAGGCCGAGCAAAAATCATCCGGCCTGCGGACGTTTGCAGCGCACCCGTCACAACAACTAGCAGGTCGTCGCCAATAAAGTCATGGCCTTCTTCAACGACAACCATGGTTCCGTCGTTTAAATAGCCAATGCCCTGAGAAGGTTCTTTGCCTTCTTTGAGCACTCTAATTTCAATATCGTCACCGGGTAAATAGGTGGGACGAATCGCTTTAGCCAGGTCATTAATGTTGAGCACCATAACCTGCTGAACGCTAGCAACTTTATTGAGGTTGTAGTCGTTGGTGAGGAGCTGGGCGTTCATTTCTTGGGCGAGCTTCACCAGCTTAGAATCGACCGCGTTGATATCGTCATAGTCGGCTGGATCGATCACAACGCGGTCGGGATACTGTTCGCGAATGCGGTTAATGATATCTAGGCCGCGTCTACCACGGGCGCGTTTTTGATCGCTAGAGGAGTCGGCGACGCGCTGTAGCTCCTGTAGGACAAACTGAGGCAGCAGGAGCTGGCCTTCAATAAAGCCGGTTTCTAAAAGATCCTCAATGCGGCCATCAATGATGCAGCTTGTGTCGAGCACCTTACTTTTGGCGGGCTTTAGCGTGCCTTCGTTAATCAGCATTGTTTCGTAGCTGTTCGGATTGATCAGCCGCAGTAACGCCCTGCCGTTTGTTTCGGCCAGAGACATGCCAGAGACGGCGAATAGCAGGCTGCCCATCACGGCGGTGACGGGCTTAACAAAGCCAAACTTCTCAGGGATGGGGAGTAAAAATAAGGGCGCTAGCATCAGGTTGGCAATGAGCAAGCCAACGACGAGTCCAACGGCTCTGGCCAGCAGCAGGTCGGGCGTCATCTCTTTGATTTGTCGCTCTAGCCGCCGGTAGCTGGTTTGTACTACGAGGCCAGCACCGACGCCGATGAGCGCGCCAAAGCCACCAATTACCGTTTCTAGACCTTCGACGTTGGTGACTTGCTGAAGGGCCGACTCGGGTAAAAACTCGACGCTAAAGAAGCCAATGCCTGCGCCAGTTAAAACAAATGAAAATACGATCAGTGCGTCGAGCATAGGATAGGAATGAGGCCAGTTAAAGCATTGATGCAAGTATGATTACGGCTATTATAGGGGCTGGCTTCACAATCACTCCCTTTATCGCTTTTTTTGTAATCTTGCTAGCGATCGCTAACCTCACACGCTTTTGGTAAAGTCCGCCTATATTCATATTCCATTTTGCCGGCGGCGCTGTTTTTACTGCGATTTTGCAATTTCAGTGGTGGGCGATCGCAAGCGCGGCGACACTTCCCAAACCATTAGCCAGTACGTTGAAACGCTCATTCAAGAGATCAACGCCACCCCAGTTAAAGTATCTTCTCCCTTAGAAACGGTTTTTTTTGGTGGCGGAACGCCTTCACTACTATCGGTGCCTCAGCTAAAGGCTGTTTTAGACGCGATCGCCCATCGCTTCGGCATCGCCACCACCGCTGAAATATCCATGGAAATGGATCCAGCTACGTTTGAGCTTGAGCACGTACAGGGCTACCGAGCCGCAGGTGTCAATCGTGTGAGCCTCGGCGCGCAGGATTTTCGAGATGACGTCTTAGCTGCGTGCGGTCGCTTTCACCGGCGCAAGGATATTTTTCGAGCCGTCGAACTTTTACGTCAGGCAGGCATCGAAAACATCAGCCTTGATCTCATGTCTGGGCTACCGCATCAAACGTTGGGAACCTGGCAAACGTCTTTGCATGAAGCGATCGCTCTCGCCCCCAATCACATTTCTCAATACGACCTCATCGTAGAACCTCAAACCGCCTTCGCCCGCTACTACACACCTGGACAAACGCCGCTACCCAGCGATACCCACACCGCCGAGATGTATCGCATGGCCCAAAGTCTGCTCACAACCAACGGCTACGACCACTACGAAATTTGCAACTACGCTCAACCCGGCTGCGAAGCCAAGCACAACATTACCTACTGGAAAAACCAGCCCTGCTACGGCTTCGGCATGGGCGCCACGAGCTACATAGGCCACCAGCGCATTGATCGCCCGCGCACGCAAAAGACTTATCGAGACTGGGTAAAACAGTTTGTGCAGCAGGGCGGACAGACAGACGAGCCACAGATATCGCCCGCAGAGCAGGTGCTAGAAAATTTCATGGTGGGTCTGCGGCTCAAAGAAGGAATTGGGATAGCAGGCGTTTATGAAGTGTATGGAGCGGCTGGTTTGATCAAAGTGGGTGAGGCGATCGCGCCCCACGTCAAAAGCAACTGGCTTATTGTCGAACCTATCTCAACCGCCGAAAATATAACAAAACTTAAACCTAACAGTCGCATTCGGCTCAGCGATCCCGAAGGTTTTCTGATGTCGAATGTGGTAATTGTGGATGCGTTTAACGCATTAAACAAACTAGACGCGCTGTAACGTAGACCACAGGTTCAAACGTAGCCTGACCGCTTTGCAGTAAGATAGCCCTCTATGTAAATTCGCCCAAACCCCTTTTGTCATCCATGCCCAAGGTACTCGTCTCAGACCCCATTGACCAAACTGGGATAGACATTCTTTCCCAGGTCGCCAGCGTTGATGTAAAAACCAAGCTGCCGCTCGAAGAACTGATCGCGATCATTCCAGAATATGACGCCTTGATGATTCGTTCGGGCACCAAAGTGACCCAAGAAGTGCTAGAAGCTGGCACCAATCTTAAAATTATTGGCCGCGCGGGTGTTGGGGTCGATAACATAGACGTGCCTTGGGCCACTCGTAAAGGCATTGTGGTGGTCAACTCACCGGAAGGCAACACCATTGCCGCCGCCGAGCACGCGCTAGCGATGATGCTCTCGATGTCCCGCTACATTCCAGCGGCGAACAAGTCGATGAAGGAAGGCGGCTGGGATCGCAAGGCCTTTACCGGCGTTGAAGTTTATAAAAAGACGCTGGGCGTCGTTGGCCTCGGTAAAATTGGCTCTCACGTGGCTACCGTGGCGCGGGCCATGGGCATGAACTTAATTGCATTTGACCCGTTTATTTCGAGCGATCGCGCTGAAGAACTCGGCTGTCGCCTGGTTGAAATGGAATACCTGCTCAGCGAAGCCGACTACATCACCCTTCACATTCCTAAAACCAAAGACACCGCCAACCTCATCAACGCCGACTCCCTGGCAAAAATGAAGCCCACCGCGCGTATTATCAACTGCGCACGCGGCGGCATTATCGACGAGGCCGCTTTAGCCCAAGCCCTCACCGATGGGGTCATTGCTGGTGCAGCGCTAGACGTTTACGACTCAGAGCCACTCGGCGAATCACCGTTACGCGCAGTCGGCAAGCCGTTGGTGCTCACGCCTCACTTAGGGGCATCCACGGCTGAAGCGCAGGTCAATGTCGCAGTAGATGTCGCTGAGCAAATTCGTGATGTACTTTTGGGCCTGCCGGCTCGCTCAGCCGTGAACATTCCGGGACTGCGCCCAGACATGCTTGAAAAGCTGCGCCCTTACCTAAAATTGGCTGAGACGCTCGGCAACTTTGTCGGTCAGCTCGCGGGCGGTCGCATTGAAGAACTCAACATCAAACTACAGGGCGAACTGGCGCAAAATGACACGAAGCCGATTGTAATTGCGGCGCTCAAAGGAATGCTGTCTAACGCGTTGCAAGAGCGGGTCAACTATGTAAACGCTTCGATTGAAGCCAAAGAACGCGGCATTCGCGTGGTCGAAACGCGCGATACGACGGCTGAAGACTACACCGGTTCGCTGTATCTGTCGGCGAAAGGATCGCTCGGCGAGCACTCGGTGACGGGCGTTTTGCTCGGTGGGAGTGAGGTGCGCATTATCGATATGGATAACTTCCCTATCAACGTGCCGCCGACAAAGTACATGCTATTTACGCTGCACCGTGACATGCCCGGTATTATCGGCAAAATTGGCTCGCTGCTAGGTAGCTTTAACGTCAATATCGCTAGTATGCAGGTCGGTAGAAAGATCGTTCGCGGCGACGCCGTTATGGTGCTTAGCATTGACGATCCGCTACCTGAAGGCATCTTAAATGAAATTAAGAAAGAGCCTGGGATTCGAGATGCTTACACGGTGGCGCTGTAGGAGAAGACGCGATCGCCATGCCCGAAAACATCCAAACGCCCAAAAGAGAGCCGGAAAAATGGTGGGAAGTCACGGTCAAATGCCCGCTAGTCCTAGAAGATAGCGTCTACTGGGCATTTGATGAGCTAGGCAGTAAAGGCACTGCTAGCCAGAGCAAAGACGACCGCCGGATTGTTACGGCCTACTTTTCGCAGGTTCAGTTCGAGGTTGAAGCCTTTGAGCACCTGCGGCAAGATTTGCTAGACAGTGCCGCTGCGCAAGCGGGGAATTTACCGGGCAACGTGACCACAACATCAGCGGTTGATATGAGCTGGCAGCTCATTGATGAAGAAGACTGGGCGCGGAGCTGGAAAACGCACTGGCGGGCTGAAGAAGTAGGCGATCGCCTGCTCATCAACCCCGCCTGGATGGCACCACCAGCCACAGACCGCACCATCCTCACATTGGATCCCGGCAGCGCCTTTGGCACAGGCGCACACGCCACCACCCAGCTCTGTCTGGAGGCGCTAGAGAAGCAAACCCTCACAGACGCCACGATTGCCGATATTGGCTGCGGCTCCGGCATCCTGTCCGTTGTCGCCCTACTCTACGGCGCACGTCAGGCCTTTGCTGCCGACGTCGATCCGCTGGCGTTCAGTTCCACAGAATCGAATGCGAAAGTAAACGGCATCCGCGCCGATCAGCTACAGGTGCAAGTAGGCAGTTTGCCTGAAGTGATCAAAATGGCAGAAGACGCGAACGAACGTCCGGTTGACGGCATCGTCTGCAACATCCTCTCTGAAATTATTGTGGGCCTGATCATCCCCCGGCTTAGCGAGCTTGCAGGGCCAAAAACCTGGGGCATTCTCAGCGGCATTCTCACCAGCAAAGCCCCTTGGGTAGAAGAACACCTGATCGCCTATGGTTGGGAAGTTGTTGGCACCACGCACAAAGATGAATGGTGTGCGATGACCATTCGCCTGAAGCCATAAGCTATACTCGCAGGCTAAAAAATATGAACGACACCGTTAGCTTTTTAGTCAAAGTCATTGCGCTTTCAGCCCTCCTAAGCCTGCTAATTAGATACGGCGGGCCGCTGCTGCCTTTGCGATCACCTTTTACCTCAAGTCTTAACGGGCTCGTCACGGCTATTGTGGTGCTGCCTAGCGCGACCATTGGCCTTGGGCTGATTGCGTTGCTCAAGCGATCGCCCTAACCCTCTGGTAATGCCCTATGCGCACCGTTGCTGAAATCAACGACAAAATTCGCGCCGGGAAAGCCATCGTTTGGACCATCACTGAAGCGAAAGCGCTGATTGCAGAGATGGGCGTTACTCAAGCGGCAAAAACCGTTGACGTGATTACAACTGGCACCTTTGAGCCGATGGAAGGCTCTGGGGCAATGATCAATTTGGGCCACACCGATCCGCCGATCAAAATCGTCGAGTGCCATCTGGACGGCGTACTGGCTTACGCAGGCTTCGGTGCGGTAGATCTGTATATCGGAGCGGGGCAAATGGCCGTCTCTAGCCGGGATGGTGACTCAGAAGAACGCGGGGGCGGGCATGTCATTTCTGACCTAATTGCCGATAAGCCGGTGACGCTCACAGCCACCGGGCAGATCACTGACTGCTACCCTCGCAGCAGCTTAAATACGACAATTACGCGCGATCGCATTAACCAGTTCTATCTCTTCAATCCCCGCAACCTATATCAAAATTTTATTGTTGGCGTCAACGGCGGCGAGCGCCCCCTGTCCACCTACCTTGGCCCCCTACAGCCGCGCCTCGGCAACGCCGTCTACGCCAATAGCGGAGCCCTCTCCCCCCTTCTCAACGACCCCGATCTCAACACTATTGGTATCGGCACCCGCATTCTACTTGGCGGCGGCGAGGGCTATATCACCTGGGAAGGCACCCAGCACTTTCCGCTCCAGCGCCGCCTGCCCAACCGCACCCCCATTGGCCCCGCCGCCACCTTAGCGGTCATCGGCGATGCCAAACGCATGGATGCTCACTGGGTACGTGGCTGCTACTTCAAAGGCTATGGCCCCTCAGTCATGCTGGGTATCGGCGTCCCCATTCCCATTCTCAACGAAGCGGTTTTGAGACGCTGCTCAGTCAGCGATCAGGATTTGGCTGCCCCCGTCATCGACTTTTCAATTCCCCGACGCGTCCGACCCACCTTCGGCTTGGTCAGCTATGCCCAGCTCAAATCGGGCCGGATTACCCTCGACGGCAAAACCGTTCGCACCGCGCCTCTTTCTAGTCTCTACTTTGCACAACAGGTCGCACTCGATCTCAAGCAGCGCATTGACGACAGCGAATTTGAACTCACCGAAGCCGTTGCACCTCTGCCCAAAGACACCCGACTCATGCCGCAAGATAGCTGGGGGCCACAGTTCGATATTCGCTAACTTTGATTGCAGTGATTCGGTCTTATGCTGATTCAGTAGCTGATGAGGATTCTGTCGGGAATTCTGCAACAGGTTCAGAAGACACCGCTTCAGCAGGTGCTGAGTCAGCCGCAATTTTGGGCTTGGGGACAGGCTTAGAGACCGGCGGGCCAATACGAGGTTTGCCGGCGTTTGGGCGACGGTTTGTGGTTTTGCGAGCACCGCCCTTTGCCTTGCGCTTAGGTGGAACCACTGCAATTTGAGTCGCGTCTTGCAACACGAGCTGGCCCTCTTGACGCTTTACCTGCAAGTCCCAAAAGTAGCCAGTCGTTCTACCTTCAAGCTGACCACTAATCAGCAGCTTAAAAGGACGCTTAGGCTTAGCCGTTTCAGATCGGCTCTTTTGCACAATATTGACAACAATTTCGTGCTTATCTTCAGTGTATTTAGCAATTTCACCTCGAACTGAAAATACATCACACTGCTCAGTGGCCTCAGCAGTCGATAGATATTTAGAGTCTTCTTCAGCAGACTTATCTTCGCCATTGCGAGCATTAAGCGATTCTGGCTCCCATACGCCCACAATTTGAACGTGAAGGGCGGGCTCGTTTTCCTCACTGTACAGCGTGCGAGGGTATACCACCCAAAGGTGAGAGGTTTCTAAATCGATGTGCTTTTTAATCAGGCTGGTCACTCGGCCTAGCAAAACCGCATCGATCAAAGTGCCATCTTCAACAGCGATGTTGCCTCGGTTAAGCTGCTCTTCAGAAGCGACATATTTGCCCTTAAGCATGCCGATTGCTCGGTATTGCATGCGCTCGCTAGGCGGAGAGATAGGGCCAATTTTTTGAGGGACTTCGGGCTCAGGCGGGGCGATCGCCTCTACCACTGGCTCTGGCTCTGGCTCCGCAACAGGCGGCTTGGGCCGCGAAGGAGGGCCCATAAGCTGAGGGCGGCTAGGGGGCTGTCGTAGGCTGGCGATTTTTAGATCTGAAGAGGGACTCACAGACTGACCTGCAGATTGTGGGGGGCGACTAGCGGCAGAACTCATCAATCCTCGAACTCCTGAAACTGTACCTGAAACTCTGGCGAGAAAGCCAGACAAAGGCTGTGATAGTGACTTCAAAACCTAGAGTAGCATCCGTGCCAAATACAGATTATGACAATGAATACTTTCTCAGGTATTTTGCGAGAGGTGGCGCTCTTGGGCTGCTTTACTAGCCAAAAGTAATTGTTCCTAAACGCTGCTTTGTTAAGGCTAGCGTAGGCCGCGAACCTTCATCACTGAGAGTTCACGGTTCTTGTTAAAAGGGAACACCGACTACAAGAAAATCAAAAAAACTAGTTTAATCCGCCAGTAAGCAGCCAGTAACTAGCCAGTGACTATCTCGTGACTAATAGTTCACCTGCATGATAGAAAATCCGTACTCTTTTACGGGTGACCGCCACATACGCTTTCTGGCCGTTCACCAGTAGACGTTAACAGAAGGGAACGTTAGGGTTACTATTAGCAAGTTATTTTGATGAATAGATTAATACTTATAGGAGAGCGTCGTGGCTTTTAAAAAAGATAGCTGGCTAGTGAGAGGCGTGCTCATTCTGGCGGTGGGGGCATTTGTCGCCGTTGGCTTTGTGGGACTCTTTAACAATGGCCGCTCTTCTCAAAACAATGCCGCTACGGCTCAAGATACGCCCGATCAAACGCAGCAGCTTCAGGGCCGAATTGATGGCTACAAGGCCGTGTTGGAGCGGGAACCTGATAACCAGACAGCGCTTATCGGCATTATTGAAGCCAAAATTGCCCTGGGTGATTTGGAGGGCACTGTGGAGCCGCTAGAGCGCTTGGCGAATCTTAATCCGAACACGCCGGAGTATTCGATTGCGCTGGCTCAGACTAAGCAGCAGCTAGAAGATCTGGAGGGGGCGGCGCAGATTTACCGTCGAGTGCTTACGAATAGTCCTGGGAATGTGCCCGCGCTGGAGGGCCTGGTGGCTTTGTTAGTGAGCCAGGAACGAACTGAGGCGGCGGTAGGCTTGCTGCAAGATACGCTGGCAACCGCTGATCAAACCAATGAGCTGTCGCCAGGGAGTGTTGATCAGCTATCGGTGAAGCTACTCTTAGGTCAGGTGTTTGTAGAGCAAAAGAAATATGACGAAGCGCTGAAGATGTATGACGAGGCGATCGCAGACTCTCAAGCCAGCTCACCCGGCCAGCCTGATTTCCGGCCAACGCTCGCGAAGGGGCTGGTACTCAAGGAAAAGGGCGACGATGCAGCCGCTCAAAAACTTTTTGATGAGGCCCTCGTCTTAGCGCCCACGCAGTATAAAGACGGCGTGCAGCAGCTCATTAGCGAAAAAACAGCGCCGCCAGCTACTGCTGAAGACGCTGAATCTAGTGAAATCCCTGGGAACACAGGAGCCGCTGACGGTGAGCCACCGGTAGCGCCTGCTGCTGAGTAAGAGTTAACCAGGAAGAGTTAACCAGCTAAAAGGCAAAAAGGACGTATCTGTTCTTTTATGCGCCCTGTCGAGAAAGCTGCTTAGCTCGAGCAGTCACCGTAGAGTCGGCTTCAGCTTCGGCGATCGCATCTACCAAATCAAACTCAATGTGGTTGAGCAGCGTGGTGACAAAAGCAAAGAGTAAAAACGGTAGCGACAGCACCAAAATGAGGCCAACCGTCGCCAGCGCATAGAGAGGCCGGCTCGCACCCATGAGGCCTAAAGCCGCCGCTAGGCTAACAAATAGCACAATTAGCCAAACAATAATTTGACTGTAAATGTCACCAAAGGTGAGCGTACAGTTCATCCGGTACTTTTTATCCATCATTTAGGGGTGTGCTCCGTTTTCCAAAAAGGGTCTTGAGATATTTGTACAGCAAGAAGTGTTAATAGGATATCGACCGCCTTTTGCTTTGGGGCGGTTTATCAACAGAGTTCAAGAATTAATAAGATTGCTTACGTGACCTATCGCTATCTCCTGCTACATAAGCCCTACGACGTGCTGAGTCAGTTTACAAACGAGGGCACCCATCACACGACGCTCAAGCCGTTTGTGTCAGTACCGGATGTATATGCTGTGGGGCGATTAGACCGCGACAGTGAAGGGCTGCTGCTATTAACGGATGATGGGCCGATGCAGCATCGGTTAAGCCATCCGAAGTTTGAGCATCCGCGCCAGTACTGGGTGCAGGTAGAGCGGCAGCCGGACGAGGCAGCACTGGAAAAGCTGCGGTGTGGGGTGAGGGTTCGAGGCTACCAGACACGTCCGGCGCAGGTAGAGGCGATCGCCCCGCCCAATTTACCCCCCAGAACCCCGCCAATTCGCTATCGTAAGCACATACCGACCACTTGGCTGAAGATGACGCTGACGGAAGGCAAAAACCGACAGGTGCGCCGGATGACGGCAGCGGTAGGCTTTCCGACGCTGCGGCTAGTGAGGAGCGCGCTGGTTTTATCAGACGGCTGCACGCTGACTTTGGAAGGTCTTCAGCCTGGGAAATGGCGCGAGCTGACTGAAGCAGAAAGGCGATCGCTCCCCAGCCATTCAGCTCAAAAGCCATCCCAAAAACGACCCGTCAAGACATCACTTACGCTGCGTCAATAGAGAAGCTAGCCAATAGAAAAACGATAGAAACTAGCCGAATGGCGACCATTATCAGGCATAATCCTTTGCGTAGCCCTTGATTCAAGCACACGATTATTTTTTATCAACGCTGACCGACGTATTTATCAAAGTAGCCTTATGCCTATTTGCGCTAGCTGTCAGTTTGAAAATCCACCGGGTCACAATTTTTGCCAGCAGTGCGGCGAACCGCTAGTTGCGACGGTCTCCGACGCGTTAGATAAGCAGCAACTACAGGCCATTTTGATGCCGCCTGGAAAACTAGCGCTTAGTCCGGCAACTTATATAGATCAGCCTGCGAAGCGGTATAAAGTGACTACGGTGCTAAGCCAGGGCCGGGCACTGGTGAGTGATGAAACACCTGAGGTGCGATCGCCATTACAGCAAGAGCTACCTCAGCTTAAGCAGCAGCCTCTATCGGTAATGCAGTCGGTTTCGGCGCTACCCGCTGCGGCCTATCCCTATTTACTGTTGAGCTACGCTACGCCAATGCTGTATGACGCTTGGCAACAAAATGACACCACCATCCTGATCACGTCAGCAAAGCCAACCGCCACAGACACCGCGTTTGAATCGCTGATTC
Source organism: Phormidesmis sp. (assembly GCA_051860365.1). Taxonomy (GTDB): domain Bacteria; phylum Cyanobacteriota; class Cyanobacteriia; order Phormidesmidales; family Phormidesmidaceae; genus Phormidesmis. The sequence goes on along the minus strand of JBHYED010000010.1, from coordinate 13,841 downwards.
AGGCATTTTCTTGGGCGGTAGATCCCTTGCAGCATGTGTACTGGCTGTATATTTTGACCGACTTGTGGGTTGCCCTAGAGCCGCTGCCGCAGTGGCGCTCTAGCCTTTTGCTCGCTGACAATTTGGGCCTCGATCACGAGCAGTCTGTGCGCATTCATCAGTTTTTGCCGCCCGCAAAATCACCCGGTAGCCTGCCACCCACACTAGCTGAACTCAAGGCATTTTTACAGTCATTACTAGCGCAGCCTCACCGGGGCACCATTGCACCGCTCAGGCAAATGAGAAAGATTATTCTCGCCATCACCTCAGCCCAAACCTTGGATCAGCTACGCAGCGAGCTAGCCGACATTGGAGAATATTTGCTCTCAACACCAGAGGCTATTACGCCCTCAGTGAGAGCGCCTGCCGTCAAAACGCCGCCTATTTCAGCAGCTACGCCATTGAGTTTTGAGAAAGACATTCCTACAAAAGATATTCCTATAAAAGACATGCCAACAGAAGATATGCCTATAGAGGACATGCCCGCAGAAGAAGAGATTACAACAGAAGAGATTGAGCTACCTGAGCTGTCGGACAGCGAAGAGGCCACGATGGTTTTACCGATGAAGCTCATCAGCATAGAGTCTGCGGGGCGTACGGATGTTGGACAGCAACGCGACCACAATGAAGACTGCTTTTTTATCGACAGCAGCACTCGCAAACGGACAGACAACAGTGGTCAAATGACAGAAGCTCACTCGCTATATGTGCTATGCGACGGGATGGGCGGACATGCCGGCGGCGAGGTCGCCAGCAAACTCGCTGCCGAAACGCTGTTCAACTACTTTTCAGAGCACTGGCCTCATCCACTGCCAGGAGAAAAGCCGAGCCCACTCCCAGCGGCGAAGGTGGTGACTGAAGGGGTCAAACTAGCCAATCGGGCTATTTACGACATCAACGAAAAAGAGTCTCGGGCAGGGCATGAGCGGATGGGCACGACGCTAGTAATTGTGCTGTTGCAAGGGACAGAGGCCATGGTGGCACATGTGGGCGACTCTCGCCTGTATCAGCACTCACGACGCGTGGGCCTACGGCAGGTGACGACCGATCATGAGGTGGGCCAAAGAGAAATTCAGCGAGGGATTCCCCAAGAGATTGCCTATGCGCGCCCAGACGCATATCAGCTTACTCAAGCGTTGGGGCCAAGAGACAGCACTGATCTAAAACCAAGCGTTTCCTATCTAACATTTTCAGAAGATACGCTGCTGCTGCTGTGTTCTGATGGCCTGAGTGATAACAACTTAGTAGAAGAGTATTTGAAGAGTCATCTTGACCCAATATTGAGAGGTCAAAAAGAGATTGAAACCGGGATGGATGAGCTGATAGATCTGGGCAATCAGGTAAATGGGCACGACAATATTAGCGCGATCGCCATTCGAGCAAAGGTTAGCCCCGACTTATCAAAGATGGACGGAAGAAATGACTCAAATAGAGGTCTTACCGTTATTCAGTGACGTTACTCAGGAGACTGTCTGAGAGAGTTTTGGGCCTTTGCTATCTGCTGCTTTGCCTGATTCCAAAGCGCATTTAGTTCCTCAGGGCTGTACTCATTCATGGGCCTATCCGCCTGCGCCTCTACGCCTTCAAATCGCTGTACAAACCGGCGGCTAGTGCCTTGCAGTGCGGCTGCGGGATCTAGTCCTTTCCAGCGCGCTACCTGAATTAAAGAGAAGAACACATCGCCAAGCTCACTTTCTTGAGCGGCTTTGGACTCATGGGCGATCGCATGACGAAATTCAGCCAGCTCCTCATCCACTTTTTCCCAAACTTCTTCAATATTGTTCCACTCAAAGCCAGCTTTTGCCGCCTTAGTCGAAAGCTTCATTGCTCCGTCAATCGGCGGCATAGACCGAGCATAGCGCTTGAGCTTGGGCGCAAGCTTATTGGGATCCTCAGTGGCAGATTTTTCGGCAGCCTTGATCTGTTCCCAGGCTGCATTTACCTCCGCTGAAGTTGTAGCAGCACCATCACTAAAAACATGAGGATGACGGCGAATCATTTTTTCAGTGATGCCTTTTGCTACGTCACCTAAGTCAAAGTCTCCTTGTTCTTTGAATATTTGAGCTTGAAGAACAACTTGTAATAACAAGTCACCAAGTTCCTCAGCAATATCTTGTTTGTTGTTTGAAGCGATCGCATCAACAACTTCGTAAGCTTCTTCAATCACATAGGGCGTCAGCGTCTGCGGCGTTTGCTTCAAGTCCCACGGACAGCCGCCTTCAGGATTCCGTAGCTGAGCAATTGTATCGACTAACCGCTGGAGTTCTAACAGGGCTTGAGAAAGCTGTTCAGGGTTTTGAGATGAAGAATCTGGAGACTGTGGCGTATTCATAAAGCATTGGAAGAAAGGCAGCTTCGTTTATATTACATGGGCTGCTTCCGCTGATGAGTAGGTGACTCTATCACTAAGCGAAAGCCAAACAAAATATGCCTTGAATCTACCGGGCGATCGTGTTCGTAGGCGGCACGGCAAAAACCGGGATAGTCGTCCCAGCCACAGCCCTTGAGGATGACTTCAGGATTGGGTTTGTCAGCGAGCGTACTGGTGTATTCAAAGACGTTACCGGCCATATCTTCGATGCCGTATGGGCTGCGGCTGAGGGGAAATGAGGCGATCGCGCTCGTTCCATACGGCCCATTTTTTGCCCAGTTTGTCCCGTCATCACGCCACTGACTGCCCCAGGGAAAGTACCGTCCATCCGTACCTCTAGCGGCTTTTTCCCACTCAAACTTTGTCGGTAGCCGGTAGGTCATTAGGCCATCTTGCTCCGATCGCCATTGGGCATACGCAAGAGCATCTTCAGACGAAATCAGCACAACTGGATGCTGATCTTGACCGGCTGGATACTGATTGTCTTGCCATAAATAAGGTACGACTTCGGCGTAGTCGTGTACTAAAAAACCCTGTTTCTGATAGACAGCTTCAGAGATGCCGGGTGCTGGGTGCCCAGTGGCTGTCACAAACGCCTGGTAGTCTGCATTCGTGACTAAGTTTTTGCTCAGGCAGAAGGCAGGTAAATTGATCGTTTGGCGTTCTGGTTCGCGCTCAAACCAACCATTTTTACGATAGCTTGCTTCAGCCCTTGGCACCTCTGCGGGCGAATCAGCAACGCCTTCTGCGCTGATACGATAGGCGATGTCGCGTTCGGTGCGATCGCTCCCCGACACAAATTCACCTGCGTCTACAAAAACGCCAGATTGCCCATCGCAAACCACCGCGTTCATCGGCTCCATCCCTGAATCAATTCTCAGCTCAGGGCTCAAAGAAAAATTCTGACAGCTTGCTAGAAGTCCCCAGCTCAAAATTACAAAGACCTTACGTATTGGCTTTATCATTGAGGTTGCTCCTAACCAGGACGATCTCTTTATCCCACAGAAGCCTCACCCGTTTATGAGTAACTACAACTGGCTAGTCACAGACAGCGGCAAGTGCACGTCATTTGGCACCATTGAAGACGAGCCACCTGAAAAGACCTACCGGCTCTATCGCTTTCTGACTGAGCTAGAAGATATTTTAGAGCGCGAACCAGACGATGCACGGCGCGTGCAGGCGATTATTCCACTCGTGCGAAAGCTGCTGATTAGCTCTTACTGGCTGCAAATGGAGCATAATCCCCCGTCTGAGAAAACGGGCTGGTCGGTTAAGTTTCTCTACCGCGAGCATGAGTATCCGATTACGGTGCAAATGGTGGTGTGGGCCCCTGGTAGCGAATCGAAAATTCACAATCATGCGACTTGGGGCATTGTAGCCATCATTGGCGGACAGGAAAAGAATACGTTTTGGACGCAAGATCCGGATGATCCAGAAGCGATCGCACTCGCCGGAGAAAAAATGCTCTATCCTGGCGACATCATCGGCTTTACAGGCAATGCCGTACACCAAGTAGCTCCCGTGGGTGATGAGCCGACGGTTTCTTTTAACCTATATGGCCTGACCGATCGCAGTAGCCGCTACCAATACGAGACTGACACGCTAGCCGCCAGCAGGTTTTAGCCAGCAAGTTTAGCAGAATAAAAACTACCAGTAGGTTGTAGACATGGAGTCATAGGCGATCGCCTCACTAGCCACCGACTCATTCAGGCAGGCTCCGGTCAAATCAGCGTCATCCCAGTCTACATGGGTCATATTGACGCGCCGTAAGTCCGCCCGATGGAACTTAGTGCGGTGCAGATGTGCCCAGTCAAAATTAGCACCAGCAAGCTGCGCATCTTGAAAGTCACCATTTTGCAAGCTCGCCTCACTGAAGTTTGCCGCTGTCAAATCAGCTTCTCTAAAGACCGATCCCTTGAGCCGCGCTGCTTTAAAGTTAGTGCCGCTTAAGTCCATACTGCTGAAGTTAAGACCGTTGAGGAAAGCCCGCTCAAAGTTCACGTGACTCAGATTCGCGTGGGCGATCGCGCTGCCAATCAATCTCACCCCGCTCAAATTCGCCCAAGAAAGATTTGCGCCGGTGAGCTGCGTATTCCGCAAATTTGCCCCCGTCAAATTCGCCCCGCTCAAGTTAGCATCCACCAGCTCTCCAGCCCTCAAGTTCACATAGGCCAAATGCGCTCCGCTCATCTGAGCCCGCGTGAAATTTGTCCGTACACCAAACGCGCCCTGAAGCGTTGCTTTTGTCAGACTTGCCTGCGTAAAGCGGCTGTCATTCATTTTGGCAAACGTCAAATTTACCCGGCTCAAATTCGCATTCGTAAAATTAGCCTTGGTCAAAAAGGAGCGGCTGAGATTTGCACCACTTAGGTCACTGCCTGCAAAATTCACGCCCACCAGTATCTGACCGCTCAAGTCAACGCCTGTCAGATGCAGTCCCTTAAAATCTCGATAGCCTTCTTCGTACAGACGGAGGACATCTTTTGATTGCATAAGACAACCTACATAAAGATCGCTCTCTATTGAATAAACACAATAATGAACAGCGTTTAATACACACAGAGCGGAGTATTTTTACTACGGCTATTAAGATAATATTTAGAGGAGCTAATTAGGCTGAATACGTCAGCTTAGTAACATAGTCACTAAAAACTTTATGAATTACCGTGAACCTTCAACAAGTCTCTCATTAACATACGGAGTCCGTCTCATAAATGGGAAGCAGCTTGTCATTAGTAAGCGTACATTTCGTACTTTAAGTCGTTTATAAACAACCGCTATTCATACATTTTGAACCTTAAAAAGCTTCATATTCCGACAACAAACACCCTTGATTTTGATTAAACAGAAATGGTTAGAAAAATTAGCTTCGCACTTCTATGGCTAGGGTTTAGCCTTTACGCTTTTACGCTCGCGCCACCTTCACAGCCCGATACGCTAGCTCTAATTGTCAAACTCTCCTCTGGCCAGTGGGACAATATCAACCCGCTAATTGTGGCCTTATTTAACCTAATGGGCGTGTGGCCCATGATTTATGCCTGCATGACGCTCATTGACGGGGCAGGACAAAAACTGGCAGCATGGCCCTTTACTTTGTTTTCATTTGGCGTAGGCGCATTTGCCCTGCTGCCCTACCTAGCGCTACGAGAAGACAATCCTAGCTTTAATGCAAAGAAAGGTGTTCTCTTGAAAGTTGTCGATTCGCCTTGGGCGGGGCGATTGTTAATGGTGAGTGCTTTGGCGCTGCTAGGCTATGGCATATTCAACGGTAGCTTGGCTGCAAACTGGGCTGATTTTGTTCAGCAGTGGCACACTAGTCGGTTTATTCACGTCATGAGTCTAGATTTTTGTATGCTGTGTGCGATCGTTTCGCCGCTACTGAAAGACGATATGTCAAAGCGCGGCCTGTGGGAGACTTCGTTTGGGCCTGCGCTGTTTTGGATCGGTACGCTGGTGCCGCTGTTGGGTATTCTGTTCTATTTGTCCGTACGTCCAGCTTTAAAGACTGATGACGTGGTTTTGAATGAGGCCAAAGCATCATGAAGTCTCCTATGAAGTCCCACATGAAATCTCAGTGGCAGTGTATTCAACAAAACATCGGCATTTGGCGGGGTTCTTTTACCCAGTTTTCACCCGAGGGCGAGCAGGTAAAAGATACGCCTAGCGTGCTGACACTCGAAGAAACAGATGCTGATAAAACTATGCAGCTTACGCTTGAGCGCTGGCCTAGCGATCGCGAGCCGGATATCACCAAGCGCTCTTTTTCTGCACCGGGGCCTGCGCCTTACGTGTATTTTTTTGAGACGGGTGCTTTTTCACAGGGCTCGGCTCAGTGGCGAGCCTTTAGTCAGTTTGGCGCTGAGATGTGTTTAAAGATAGGAGATCGGCGATCGCGGTTCGTAATCATGTATCGCGCTGCCTCAGATGGCACTAGCGAGCTGGATTATGTGACCCTGATTCGGGAAACGCAAGCAGGCGGAACCCAGTTTACTGAAGCTGGCATAACACCTGAGCAAATGCTGGGTGAATGGACAGGCACTAGCACGGTGCTGTTTGCCACAATGGAGCCAGCAGCGACCGGGACGAGTCTGTGGGCGCTTGAGAAGATCGATCTAAAGTGTACTCATACTTTTAACGAGCAGTCTGATACACTTTCGCTTACCTGTACTGAAGGCTCAGACCTGTCTTCTCGTCAGCCGAGGCTGTTACAAGGGAACCTGGCTTATCAGCTTATGCCACTACCGAACGGAACGTATTGTCTGATGCCTCACACAATTAAAAAAGATGTTGCGTTTCAAATTGAAGTGGGGTGGCTTACAGAGCATGGTGATAGATCGCGGCTTGTGCGTTACTACGACAGTCGTGGCGTGTGGATGAAGTCAGCGCTTATTGAAGATAGGTTGAGCCCAAACTAATAAATATGAACACAAAAGCTAAGCCAGCCTGGGCCGGTGACGATTTTCTCTCTCGCTGTGTCAATCTGTTGATTAAAACTAAGCCGGTGTATGGAGTGATGAAGTCTCAGGCGCGGCGGGTGCTGATAAAAACGGCTGAAAAGAATAATATTCAGTGGCGTGAGAACTATAAAAGGCTTGAGGACTCGGGGGTAAAGGCGGCGATCGCACCCATCACCAATCCCACCGTCACCTACCCTGACTACTACCAAAAGCCCTTCCACGCCTACGATGAAGGCAACCTATGCTGGCCCGCTGCCTTTGAAGCCGCCTCAGCCACTCACGCCATGGCCCTACGTGTGTGGCCCCAAGACAATCTCACCTGGCAAGCGGCTCAAGATCGGCTGCGCGGTAGCTTTCACGACGTGCTGGCTCAGCATGGCCCCCAGCCGGTGACTGACATCCTGGATATCGGCTGCTCTGTAGGGATTTCGACGCAGGCGATTCATCAGCATTATGTGCGATCGCAATCCTGCCCCGTTCACACCACCGGCCTGGATCTATCACCCTACATGCTCGCTGTCGCCCAAAATCAGGACAAAAACAACAACATTCACTGGCTCCATGCCAACGCAGAAGCAACAGGACTAGCAGACGCTTCCTTTGATTTAATCACGCTGCAATTTGTTATTCACGAGCTGCCACGTCACATTACCCAAGCCATTTTCACAGAAGCTCACCGGTTGTTGCGCTCGGGGGGATGCTTGGCAATTGTAGACAATAATCCGCTTTCGCCGGTGATTCAAAGCCTGCCGCCGGTTCTTTTTACGCTGATGAAAAGCACTGAGCCTTGGAGCGATGACTACTATACGTTTGATGTAGAAGCGGCGATCGCCCAAAGTGGATTGGAGCACATCACCACGGTTGCTAGCGATCCGAGGCACCGAACCATTGTGAGTAAAAAGAGCTAACGGGTGCTGCTGTTACTGCCGCCGTAGAGCAGGTACTATGGTTTGCGGTGGCGATGCAGCAGCGGGTATACATGTTCGAGCAAACGTTCAAAAACATTGATGATGTTCTCTGGAAGGAGGCGGGCTGTACGACGGAGCTGGACTATACCGAGCAGACGTCGTGGCTGTTGTTTTTGAAGTATTTGGATGATTTGGAAACGGAGCGATCGCAGACGGCGGAGCTTTCGGGGAAGCCGTTTACGCCGATTGTGGATGAGGCGCATCGGTGGCAGGGCTGGGCGGTGCCCAAGAAAGAAGATGGCAGCCTGGACGAGGATAAGCGGCTGATTGGTGACGACCTGATCGCGTATGTGAATGGGACGCTGTTTCCTTATTTGCAGGGGTTTAAGCAGCGGGCAGCGGGGCCAGATACGATTGAGTATAAGATTGGCGAGATTTTTAGTGAGATAAAAAATCGGTTTCAGAGCGGGTATAGCCTGCGGGATGCGCTGGAATATATTGACGAGCTGAGTTTTGGGTCTCAGGCTGAAAAGCATGAGCTTTCGGAGCTGTATGAGGCCAAAATTAAGAATATGGGGAATGCGGGGCGCAATGGTGGGGAGTATTACACGCCACGTCCGCTGATTCGGGCGATGATTGCGGTGATTGAGCCAACAATTGGCGAGAAAATTTATGACGGGGCCTGTGGCTCGGCGGGCTTTTTGTGTGAGAGCTACGATTATTTGCGCAAAGGCGAGCTGACGACAAAGCAGCTCAAGACGCTGCAAACGAAGACTTTTACCGGGAAGGAGAAAAAGTCTCTGGCGTATGTGATTGCGATTATGAACATGATTTTGCATGGGATTGATGCGCCGAATATTATTCATACAAATACGCTGGCGGAGAATTTGGATGATGTTCAAAACAAGAACAGATTTGATGTGATTTTGGCGAATCCTCCGTTTGGTGGGAAGGAACGGAAGGAGATTCAGCAGAATTTTACGATTAAGACGGGGGAGACGGCGTTTTTGTTTTTGCAGCACTTCATTAAGCTGTTGAAGCAGGGCGGACGAGCGGCGGTGGTGATTAAAAATACGTTTTTGTCGAATTCGGATAATGCGAGTAGGGCGTTGCGGGAGGAGCTGCTGACGAGCTGTAATTTATTTGCGGTGTTGGACTGTCCCGGTGGGACGTTTATTGGGGCAGGGGTGAAGACGGTTGTTTTGTTTTTTGAGAAAGGGACGCCGACTGAAAAGATTTGGTATTACCAGCTTGATCCGGGGCGAAATATGGGGAAGACAAACCCGCTGAATGATCAGGATTTGGCGGAGTTTGTGGCGTTGCAGCGGGCGAATGCGGAGGGTGAGAAGTCTTGGCTGGTAGATGTGGCGGCTGTGGATGGGGAGAGTTTTGATTTGTCGGTGAAGAATCCGAATGCGCCGGAGGCGGAGCCGTTGAGGGAGCCGAGGGTGATTATGGAGGAGATTGCCGCGTTGGATGCGGAGAGTGCCGAGATTTTGGCTGGGATTGGAGGGTTGTTGTGAGTAGGTGGAAACGAGTCTCTGTTGCAGATGTTTGTGCATCAATAACTGACTGCATCAATAAAACTGCTCCCAAGATAGACGAACCCTCTCCATTTAAGATGATTCGTACTACGAATATTAGGCATGGACTGGTCGATTTAGAGTCTGTTAAGTACGTTACAGAAGAAACTTACCGTCAATGGACAAGACGCTAAGTGCCCCAGCGTGGAGATGTCCTGTTAACCCGTGAAGCTCCAATGGGAGAAGCTGGAATGCTTCTTACAGATGAACTTGTGTTTCTAGGACAACGTATCGTTTCCTATAGAGCTGATTCTAATAAGCTAGACAACTACTTTCTACTGTATGCATTGAAATCTGGCGATTTGCAATGCCAGATAAAGGCTCGTGCTTCTGGTTCTACTGTTCAGCACATGAGAGTACCTGATACGAAAGAGCTTCAGATTCCACTTCCTCCTCTGCCTGAACAAAAGCGGATTGTGGCGATTCTGGATGAGGTGTTTGCGGGGATTGATGATGCGATCGCAAACACCGAAAAGAACCTCACCAATGCCCGCGACCTTTTTGAAAGCTACTCAGATACCGTTTTTACTCAGAGAAATAAGAACTGGAAATGGGTCAGTCTATCTGATGTAACGATTGCCGTGACAGATGGAGACCATCAACCGCCACCAAAATCATCGTCTGGTATTCCGTTCATTACGATTTCAAATATTGATAAACGAAATCGAAAAATAGATTTCTCAAATACTTTTAAGGTTTCATCCGAGTACTTTGAAAAATTAAAAGAGAATAGAAAGCCTCGCAAAGGCGACTTGCTTTATACAGTTACAGGTTCATATGGAATACCTGTTGTTGTCGATCACGATATGGATTTCTGTTTTCAGAGACACATCGGTTTGATTAGGCCAAATGACGCAACAAATCCAAAGTGTTTGTATTACATGTTCTTATCCCGTAGCCTTCTGAAGCAAGCTAGCGACTGTGCTACAGGTACTGCTCAAAAGACTGTCTCACTCAGAGCGCTCAGAAAATTTTCTGTTCCTCTAATCCCTCTAAACGTGCAGCAATCAATTGTTAACGAACTTGATGTCGTATCAGAGCAAGTTTCTCGCCTCGAAGCCATCTACCAACAAAAACTCACCGCCCTCAACGAACTCAAGCAAGCCATCCTGCAAAAAGCCTTTACCGGCGAACTCACCGCCGACACCGCTAGCCAAGCCGAAAAAGCCAAGGAGGCAGTTACCGTATGAGTGATGACGAACTCACCCTCAATGAAATCTTATTTGAAGATAAAACGCCATTAGGCTTTAGCGTTCGTACAACGGTCAATTATTGGAATCTGACCATCACAACCAAACACCCTGCTATCAGCGACAAACTTCAAGATGTCCGTCTAACCCTGACTGAGCCGGACGAAGTTCACATAAGCAAAAAGGACGAGCAAGTTTACATGTTTTATCGAAGCGATGGCGATAAACGCTGGGTTTGTGCTGTTACTAAACGATTAGATACAATAGGATTCTTAATTACGGCCTACCGTACAAGTGCAATCAAAGAAGGAAGCCTATTATGGAAAAAGTAAACGTATTTCACGATTCGACAGGCAACACGCTAACAGTCTGGTTTGGCAATCCTGAAGATGAGGTTGAAGCTGAAGAGACTGGTGATGATGTAATTTTGATGAAAGACAAAGATGGAAACGTAATCGGCTTTGAAAAACTCAATTTTTTAGCTCAGTCTGACAAGCCCGTTCGTGTCGCATTTGAAACATTTACCGCACAGCCTATATAACAGTAGGCGCGATAATTTATCAGAGCGGATAGATAAGCTTCTGTGGAAAGACTCGCGAGCACCTTTAGCTACCTCACTGTCTCGCACACACGGTAGGCAAAGCTGAGCTAGACGCGGCAAAATAAAGCTGCCTTCCTACTACTTTATTTCATGAATGAGGCCGAAACGCGCGCCGAACTAATCGATCCGGCCCTCAAAAAGGCAGGCTGGGGCGTTGTAGAACATAGCCGCGTTCGCCGCGAAGTAATCGCCCCCGGTCGGCTGCTCGGCAGCGGCAAACGTGCAACCGCAGAATACGCCGACTACGTACTGGAATACAAAGGCGAAAAACTCGGCGTCATTGAGGCCAAAAAGAAAGCACTCCCCGACACCGAAGGCGCTGACCAAGCCAAAAGATACGCCGAAAAGCTAAAGATTCGCTTCGCCTACGCCACCAACGGCATCGGCCTCTATGGCATAGATATGACCACTGGCAAAGAAGGCCACATCACAGCCTATCCCACACCCGCCGAACTGTGGAACGCTACCTTTGCCACTCACAACGAATGGCGCGATAGGTTTGCCGCTATCCCGTTTGAAGACCGCAGCGGCACCTGGGAAGCTCGCTACTATCAGCACATTGCCATTAAAGAAGTGTTGAGTGCGATCGCCCAAAAGCAAACCCGCATTCTCCTCACCATGGCCACCGGCACCGGCAAAACCTTCGTTGCCTTTCAGCTCGCCTGGAAACTCTTCCAAAGTCGCTGGAACCTCAGCGACACTCCCAGCCGCCGCCCCCGCATTCTCTTCCTCGCCGACCGCAACATTCTCGCCAACCAAGCCTTCAGCGCCTTCCCCGAAGACGCCCTCATCCGCATCGACCCCGAAGCCATCCGCAAAAAAGGCCGCGTCCCCAAAAACGGCAGCATCTTCTTCACCATCTTTCAAACCTTCATGTCCGGACGCGACGCCGAAGGCCACTCCACCCCCAACTTCGGCAGCTACCCGCCCGACTTTTTCGACGTCATCATCATTGACGAATGCCATCGAGGCGGCGCCAAAGACGAAAGCAACTGGCGCGGCATTCTCGACTACTTCTCCCCCGCCGTCCAGCTCGGCCTCACCGCCACCCCCAAGCGCAAGCACAACGCCGACACCTACGACTACTTCGGCGAACCCGTTTACGCTTACGCCCTCAAAGCAGGCATCAACGACGGCTACCTCACCCCCTTCAAAGTCCGCCAAATAGAAACCACCCTCGACGAATACACCTACAGCCCAGACGACGAGCTTATAGAAGGCGACCTCGACGAAACCAAAACCTACACCGAAGCCGACTTCAACCGCATCATCGAAATCAAAGCCCGAGAAAAATACCGCGTTCGCCTATTCATGAGCGCCATCGACCAGCGCCAAAAAACCATCGTCTTTTGCGCCACCCAAGACCACGCCCTAGCCGTCCGCGACCTGATCAACCAAATCAAAATCAGCCCCGAGCCCAACTACTGCGTCCGCGTCACCGCCAACGACGGCACCCGAGGCGAACAGCATCTCAAAACCTTTCAAGACAACGAAAAAGACATTCCCACCATTCTCACCACCTCTCAAAAGCTCTCCACAGGCGTCGATGCCCGCAACGTCCGCAATATCGTGCTGATGCGGCCCATCAACTCCATGATTGAGTTCAAACAAATCATCGGCAGAGGCACCCGCCTGTTTGAAAACAAAGACTATTTCACTATCTATGACTTTGTAAAAGCCTACGAACACTTCAACGATCCTGAATGGGACGGCGAGCCTCAAGCCCCCGAGCCTATCCAGCCTCGGCGCGTGAGCGAGCAAACCGGTGAGTACAACGTAGAACCCAGTCTCAAAGACAAACACCAACACCCCCAGCGTATAAAAATTAAACTGGCAGATGGCAAAGAGAGATTTATATCGCACCAATTGCAAACCACCTTTTGGAGCCCAGACGGCAAGCCGCTCTCCGCAGCAGCATTTATTGAGCGGCTGTTTGGTGAAATTCCAGCGCTGTTTCAGAGTGAAGAGGAGTTGCGATCGCTCTGGAGCCGCCCAGACACCCGCAAAGCATTACTAGAAGGTCTTGCCGAAAAAGGCTACGCCACCGAACAGCTCACAGCCATAAGCCACCTCATCGATGCAGCGCAAAGCGACCTGTACGACGTGCTCGCCTATATTGCCTACGCCAGCAAACCCATCAGCCGCAGCGACAGAGTGCGTGCCAACCAGTCATATCTCCTGTCTCAGTACACAGAAAAACAGCAGATCTTTCTCACGTTTGTACTAGAGCAATATATCAAAGAAGGCGTTGGAGAACTTGACCAGGCTAAGCTTCCACAGCTCATCGAACTAAAGTATCGTGCCCTCAAAGATGCCGTCTCAGAATTGGGCAGCGCCAGCAGCATTCGCCAGGTGTTTGTTAGCTTCCAGCCGCATCTCTATACTCAAAATGAAGCAGGCTAAGCCCGCAAAATCCAAGCAAATCAAGGGTTTTACACCTCTATGCCTATTGAGGGAGATCCTTAAGAAAGCGTTATGAGAGCTTGAAACATTCCGTTACATAGGCTATATTAGTTACATCGGCTGAAACGCAGCGCTTTCTTTTGAAGCCTTTCGTTGCAGCCAAATACGTACCTAACTAACGGAATAATAACTAATGACTACTACTCTACAAACGCGTCAAAGCGCGTCCTTGTGGGAGCAGTTTTGTCAGTGGGTTACAAGCACCGAAAACCGCCTCTACGTAGGTTGG
>JBHYED010000009.1:0-134419 GCA_051860365.1 Phormidesmis sp. | reverse complement strand
CCCCAAAACACCCCCGACTACCCTTGGGACAATACCCAAAACAGCCACATGCAGTTCCGCTACGACGCCTTCATGCCCAAAGGCATCTTCTGGCAGTTCGCCGTCACTCTCTACCGCTACATCCCCAACCACGACTGGATCTGGCGTAGCGGCATGATCATCCAGCGCGGCACCACCCAGGCCGAAATCATTGAAGACCTCCAACAGCGCCGCATCTCTCTGCGCTTCCGTGGCCCCAGCATCCCCGAATTCCGCGCCGTCATCATCGATGAGCTAGACAGCATCAGCCAGTCCTACCACCAACTGCAATACGAAAAAATGATTCCGTGCCAGTGCAGCGAATGCACCGGCAGCAACCAGCCCGAATTCTTTGACTACTCTGTGGTTAAAAAGCGCCAGGAAAAAGGAAAAAAAGACACCATCGAATGTCGGCGCAGCGAAGAAGACGTTTCTCTTAACCTACTCCTGCGAGGCTACGAAATCCAAGCCATTCTGCAAACCCTTCCCGATAAACAAAACGGCGATCCTGTGCCTCCAGCCGCACTGCAACCCGCCGCGCTACCTGCACTCAAAACCATCAAGATATTCCTCGCCTCCTCTTCAGAACTCAAAGCAGACAGAGAACATTTCAAGAGTTTTATCGGCAGTCAAAACAATAAATATATTAGAGACAACATCTTTTTAGAGCTGGTCATCTGGGAAGACTCGCCTACTGCCATGTCCAAAACCCGTTCTCAAGACGAATACAACAAAGAGATCAAAAGCTGCGGGATGTTTGTGATGCTTGCGCACACCAAGGTAGGCGAATACACAAATGAAGAATTTCTGGTTGCTCTAGAAACTTTCAGAAACAGCGGTGCGCCCTTAATCTTCACCTACTTCAAAGATGCCGCCATCAACATGAGCCGCATCCCTCTAGAAGATATTACGAGCTTGAAGAACTTCCAAAAAAGACTCTCTGACATAGACGAGCACTTTTACCAGTCCTACACCGATAAAAGCGATCTCATCCTTCAGTTTGACCAGCAGTTAAACAAGTTTCTCCTACAGCTCACCGCACGCAATTAACTAACCTGATTAACTAACCTGACAGAGCGATCGCTACACGCCAGTAGACCCAAACCCACCTGCCCCTCTCCTAGAATCCGATAAGGCTTCCACCTCCTCAAGCTCCACCCGAATCACCGGCATAATTACCATCTGCGCAATTCTCATTCCTTTCACCACCTCAAACGGCTGCTTCCCATGATTAATCAAAATCACTCGCAGCTCGCCCCTGTAGCCAGCGTCCACCGTTCCCGGCGTATTGAGCACCGTAATAGAATGCTTCAGCGCTAGGCCGCTTCTGGGCCTTACCTGTGCTTCTGTGTTTGGCGGTAGCTCTATGGCAATCCCAGTACTGACTAGGGCGGTTTCGCCGGGGTGAATGGTTTGAGGAGCGATCGCACACAAGTCCATCCCCGAATCATCGGCATATTCATACCGAGGCAGCACCGCCGCCTCATCCAATCTCAGCACCTTAACCTTCATATTTACCTAGCTTTAACTAGCCTTAATTAGCTTTAAATGACAACGCCCAGCGACGTGAGGAGATGAGTCGCGGTATTGGTATGGCTACGAGCGCGATCGCGTCATACGCTCGTCCATCTGATGCAGTCGGTTAGCCATAATCTCCATCATGTCGAGCGCAAAATGAGGCGTCTGCTCAACTAAAAACTGAAATCGCTGACGATTAATAGGCACTAACCGACAGTCTGTTTTGGTCACAGCGCTGGCATAGTGAGGCCGATTTTCTAATATCGCCATTTCGCCAACAATGCTACCTGCCACCAGCGTCGCTAGTTCTTGGCCGTCTCGAACAATGGCCAGCTCACCTTCTACCAGCACATACATCAGCTCGGCAACATCATCCTGCTTAAAAATAGTGGTGCTGGCCGGTGTAGGAACCGCCTCTTTAGCATTGTCAAACAGGTGAATCGTCTTCATAGAAAGGCCTAGCTGCTATCTTCCACGGCTTGTGAAGTCTAATCCTATCCCTTAACCTGTCGTTAACCTGCCGCGTACACATAAATTTGGAGGCAGGTGCTTAGCAGCTCATTTCAGCTAAATTGTTTCCTGCTTCATCAGCGCCGCCGTCCGCGTTTTCTCCGCCTGAAGCTCAGCCTCTACCAAAGCCTCTAGCTCAGTTCTTTGCGCCGCTGGCAGCGCTTGCCCTTGCGCCTTAGCTTCTTGCCACAGCACCATGAGGCCCGCCAACCGCGCCTGCTGTTCATCGGTAAACAACAGATCAGGATCGGCGCTATGGGTGACCACTAGCCGACTAAATTCAGGCTCGCCAAGTTCCACTAGCAGCGCGTCCAAAGCCTGACCGGCTGTTTTACCTTCACAATGGCTGTCGCCAGACACCGCCCGATAGGCTTTCTCACCATGAGCGTTTGAGACGGGCGAAATTTCTACTGTAGTCATGCAGGTTAGGCAAAAGATGATGGCTGTTCAAAATTATATCGCTCTGGCTTTCACCTCAAGACCCATGTATCAAAATTCGTTTAGGCTAAACGGATCTCACTTAGCGGGCCTTATTACTGGCGTTATTGAGCGCTCAGCTTGCCAAACAAACGCTTTTTCTTAGCGGGTCGTGACGCTGCTGATTTTTCGATAGCAAGCCGCTCTGCATCTGAACGACGCTGGCGAATCTGTGACATAAAAAATTCTTCTAGCGTTGGCTTGGCCACTTCTAGTCGAGCAATATGCGCGTTCATTAACCGCGCGGTAGCCATGAATTCAAACGGATTTTCGTATAGCGTGCCTTGCCAGTAGCCGTCGCCAAAAGTAATGTCTCTCAGCCATTGATCTAAAATATCTAGGCTACCGCCGTGACCTTTAACAGTGTAGTGATTTGGATTGCCCAGCAGCTCTTTGATGGCACCCATACAGACTATTTCGCCCTGATCGAGAATGGCAATGCGATCGCAAATTTTCTCCACATCTGAAAGCACGTGACTGTTAAAAAACAGCGTTTTCCCCTGCGCTTTGAGCGACAAAATAATCTCACGCACCTGATAGCGCCCCGTTGGATCAAGGCCTGACATCGGCTCATCCAAAAACACAATCTCAGGATCGTTGATTAAGGCCTGCGCCATCCCAACGCGCTGAAGCATCCCTTTAGAATAGCGGCGCATTTGCTTTTTAGTGGCCGATCGCCGATCGAGCTGAACCAGATCGAGCAGTTCCGCAATTCGCCGCTTTTTGACGTCGCCTTTAATCCCAAATAAGCCAGCGGTGTAGCTCAAAAACTCCCAGCCCGTGAGGTAGTCGTAAAAGTAAGGATTCTCTGGCAAGTAGCCAATTTTAGCTTTAGTCTCACTATCTCCTGCCGGTTCGCCCATGAGCGTCGCTGAGCCTGCACTCGGACGAATAATCCCGAGCAAAAGCTTGAGCAAAGTTGTTTTGCCTGCGCCGTTTGGGCCGAGTAAGCCGAACGTTTCACCTTTGTATATTTCGAGCGAGCACTGCTTAAGAGAAGGCGGCGCTGCTTTGAGCCAAAAGCCGGTGCGGTACACCTTGCGCAAATCATGGGTCGCAATAATGGTCGGCTGATGGACAATCGCCGAACGAGCGTCAGCGGTTTCAAAAGTGGTGCTATTGGCAGACGGAGCAGCGTTCATAAGAGTGGCGTATGATTATGCAAGAAGACTTTTTTTAAAACGGTGACGTATGAATCGCTCAAAAATTGTGGCTATTATTACCGGAGGATTTTCAGTTTTGCTGGCGATCGCCTACCTCGTACTGGTTCAAATACTAGATTTTCGCGGTGAAATGATTCCTGCGCCAGTGAGTTTTCTAGGATTCTTCATGTAGCAATTAAAATGCGTAGTCCCTGTGTGCGCCCTATGCCGCTGCATCCTGTTTTGTCTCTGTTGTCTCAGCCGCCTGCCACGCAGGGGCTGGTGTCACTTTGAACCAAGCTGATAGATCGGTATTAATCAGATCTTGCAGGCGGATAATATCTTCTCGGTAGTAGTTTTCTAGCAGCACCCGGTCTTCGTCGGTGAGGGGTAGGCCTTCTTTGCCCTGTGAGTTGACGGCAATGAGACGCGATCGCAACTTTTGCCGCTGCGCCTCAGGCATTAAGATCTTCAGCACCGTCCCTACCGCCGAACGCAGCGGGTTGCGCGTGCGCAGTAGCTTGTTGATGTTCTGGTTTTTAGGCACCTGCGCGGTCTGCTGACGCTTTTGCGTGTTGGCCTTAAAGCTACTGTCTACGCCGATAAAGTCATAGAGTTGCGACATGAAGCGATCGCTATTTTTCGTCAAATCGCTATACATCATAATCTGAACTTGCGCTGGATCAAACGCCTCTAAAAAGTGCTTTAGCCCTTCGTAATAGCGGCCTTTGAGCAAAGTATAAGAACTCTGCGCGCTGCTAACAACCTGCTCAGCCAGCGGCTTTCGATTGCCCACCAGCTCTCGCACATTCATCAAATAGTCCGAGTACGCCCGCTCTACCGGATTGCGCAAAACTACAATCAGCTTGGCATCCGGCACATATTTTTTAATCATCCGCACCGACTGCTCATAATAAAACAGGTAGTTCGGTGACGCCTCTCCAATGGCAATCTCATCGCGCACATCTTCAAATAGCTCAAGATAGTCATCAATCGTCAGAATCCGCTTTCGACCACCTTTCGTCAGCAAATCCGCAGCACTCAAGCTACCAGACTCAGAAATCGGCGGCGGCTCATAGCTCAAAAAATCCGTTTCCTTAACAGGACTCATATACACCTGCGGGTGCTCACGCAGATAGCTATAGAGAGAAGTCGTGCCTGCTTTTTGCACGCCAACAATGAGAAAGTTGGGAAGCGTCATGCCTATGGTTTCGCAAAAAATGTCTAAAAGGAGTGTAGACAGTATTTGCGACTAACGCACATAACTTGATAAGTACGTTGGCCGATATAGGATGCTGGTTATCTCCAGTGCTAATTTTAAAGTTAATCAGAAAGCGTCTCACCCAAAGGCTCCGCCGCCGCACCCGCAGGCAGCTTAGATCCTTCATCATCATCAAAGAGTCCTAGCAAATAGCCCAGCACCGCACCAAATACAAATCCACCCGCATGAGCCCAGTAGGCCACGCCGCCACCCATGCCCACATCAGCCGCTGCGCCCAGACTAGTCACACCGTAAAAGGCCTGCTCTACAAACCAAAAGCCAAGAAACAGCAGCGCCGGCACCCGAAACGCGGTGAAGAAAATAGGGATAAATGTAAGGACGCGAACTTGTGGAAAGCGAAAAATGTATGCGCCCATTACGCCTGCGATCGCCCCACTCGCCCCCAAAGAAGGAATCGGCGACTCCGGAGCCACATACCACTGACACAAAGTCGCCAGCACCCCGCACATCAGATAAAAGCAAAAGAACCTCAGATGGCCTAGCTGATCTTCAACATTATTGCCAAACACCCACAGGTAGAGCATATTGCCCCCCAAGTGAAAAAAGCCCGCATGTAAAAACTGAGCGCTCAACAGCGTTCCCCACTCCGTAATGTGCGGAAATCCCATTCCCGTATTAAAGCTATGGCTCAGCTCGCTAGGCACCACCGCAAATGTCCGAAACAGCACCTCTAAATTTGGCCCCAAGGTCGCCTCATAAAAAAACACCAGCACGTTCAGCGCAATAAACGCATACGTCACGTACGGCGTTGTAGTGATGGGATTGTCATCACGAATAGGAACCACAGAAATTGCCTCCAAGGCGGCGAGTTTAGCTAAATAAATCTACCGGATTGAAGCGCCCAGACCATTCCCTCTCTGGGATGGCATACATCATTTCCTTTAAGATCGATCTTGTCCCTTGCGCTTTATTCCTCATGGCCAAAAACAAATACGGGCAAAAAAACAATAATAAAGCCACCGCCAAAGCTACAGACAGAGTGGTCTATTCCGAATTCGGCACAGCCGCCACAGAAGCCACCAAACGCGCCACCGCCAACCTGCCGCCCCACCAGCAAGACCTGAGGGTGCAGATTTCTCGCAAAGGCCGCAAAGGTAAGAGCGTCACCATTATCACGGGCCTTGTCCACAACGCCGAGACACTTAAGGCACTGGCCAAAAAGCTCAAATCCCAGTGTGGCTCGGGTGGTACGGTTACTGGCAACACGATAGAAATCCAGGGAGAGCACGCTACCAAGCTGGTCTCTTTGCTGGTAGATAAAGGCTACAAGGCAAAAATTAGCGGCGGTTGATAGTGAAGGTTCATAAGGCAGTGGTTCGTAGCGTAATCGGCAGCAGGCAGCTCAAAAGGCTAGGCCTAGCCTTTTTAATCGGTATTTTTTGTTCAACGCTGCTCAGCGGTCTAGTCCCAGCTAGGGCCAATCAAATTGCTCAGGCTCATTCGCGCGGCAGCCTAGATTTGACCATCGCATCACCCTATTGGTCAAACCATGAGGCTGAGCCGTGTCTGGCATCTCTATTTCCCAGTAGCGCATTCAACCGGCGAGCGATCGCAGATCGCTACCCCAGTAGCGGCCTCACTCAGTCAGAATTTGCCAGCGCCGTCCTTAAGACCTTTCCAGGTGCCTTTGCTGCTAATAACGAATATCTCGGTCTTACGTTTAACGAAGCCAGCTCAGAAACAGAAGCTTTGCTCATGGCCGCACTGGGAGAAAATGCACGCCTAGAGCAATCTGTGGGTCGCGCTCAGGCCTATGCAATTCTCACGTCGGGATCGGCGACACCCTACCAGGCCGATGCCACCAAAGTACTGTCCTCTACCTTTCAAGATTCCTTACTCATTCCACGCAATGCACGTGAAGGCGTTGCTGCCGCCCTTGCCGCTGGCTACATCGTAGATAAAGAAGGTGCACTCGCCGACGGACGATATCAGCTACAGCCTCGCCGAACCATGACCTTAGCAGACGGTGCATCGGCGATTTGTCATGCGAGTTTGGACAAAGATATTGCTGCGACGGTTGCTGATGAGCGCGCGATCGCCTTCACGCCACCCGCCAGTATCGCGGCCCCTCAACAAGAGCTACGCGGCGTATGGATGACCAATATTGATAGCGACGTTCTGTTTTCCCGCAAGCAATTAGAGCCTGCCCTTAATAGACTGGCCGACTTGAACTTCAATACGGTGTATCCCACGGTTTGGAACTGGGGCTACACGCTATTTCCCAGCGAAGTCGCCAAACGTGCGACCGGGTTTAAGCAAGGCCTTTATCCCGATTTAGAGTTCACTGGCAGGCAGGAAACTTTGGAGCGAGCCCAAGGCAACCGAGACATGCTGCTTGAACTCATTGAAATTGCTCATAGCCGCGACCTTAAAGTGATCCCCTGGTTTGAGTTTGGCTTTATGGCCCCTGCCGACTCTACCCTCGCCATGCGTCATCCTGACTGGCTCACCCAAAAAGCAGACGGCACCTTAATCACCGCCGAAGGCGACCACGATCGCGTTTGGCTCAACCCCTTCCACCCCGAAGTTCAAACCTTTATTAGAGACCTCACTGCTGAACTTGTTGCTAACTATGATATCGACGGCTTCCAGGTAGATGATCATATGGGTCTACCGGTGGCCTATGGCTACGATCCTTACACCGTCGAGCTTTACAAGCAAGAGCATGATGGAGAAACGCCACCTGTAGAGGCCAAAGACGCTGAATGGACGCGCTGGCGGGCAGACAAGATTACAGACTTTATGGGTGAAGTATTTAACACGGTTAAAAGTAAGCGAGCCGATGCGGTTTTCTCGGTGTCACCCAACCCTCACGAGTTTGCCTACGAGTACTACTTGCAAGACTGGGACACCTGGCTAAAGCGCGGCTATGTAGAAGAGCTTATTATTCAGCTCTATCGCAATGACCTGGGCCGATTTGTGTGGGAAATGGGACAAGACGCAGCGGAATTTGCGCGGACTCATGTGCCGACCAGCATTGGCGTATTGAGCGGGCTGAGAGGACGTTCGGTGCCAATGAGTCAGATTGCTGAGCAGGTGGAAGCTGTGCGCGATCGCAATTTCTCTGGTGTCGCCTTCTTTTTCTACGAAACCCTGTGGAACCTCACCGAAGACGGCAGTGTTAGCGATCGCCAAGCCAAATTCCAAGAAATCTTTCCAAATCAGGCTACTTACCCCGAAGGCAAGCCCTGAAGTCTTAAGTTCTGTGTCTATAGGCAGATATTTTTCTCATCAAAGAAAAAGCTTTTCTTCTCCTTAATGTGTAAACCTGACAGGGTTGTTTAAAGTCGTAGCAGATTGAGTTGATTCAAGCTTTAATGCAAAAGCGACAGCGCCCCAAAAAGCGCTCAAAAAAGCACAAGAATGCCACCTTGAATACAGCAGTTTTAACCACAACAAGCTATTCATGAGTGGCTCAATACACAGAAATTACGTAACGGAGAGTTTATGGCACAGAGTTTTGGTGTGATTGGTTTGGCGGTCATGGGTGAAAATATTGCGCTCAACATTGAGCGTAATGGCTTCCCCATTGCGGTGTACAACCGCTCCAGGCAAAAGACCGACGCCTTCATGAAAAACCGCGCCGAAGGCAAAAATGTCGTCGCCACCTACTCGCTAGAAGAGTTTGTCGCCGCCTTAGAGCGGCCTCGACGCATTCTCGTCATGGTAAAGGCCGGTGGCCCCGTAGATGCCGTCATTGAGCAGCTCAAGCCCCTGCTCGATCCAGACGACATGATTATTGACGGCGGCAACTCGCTATACGACGATACCGAGCGCCGCGTCAAAGACCTCGAGGCCGCAGGCTTCAACTTCATTGGTATGGGCGTTAGCGGCGGTGAAGAAGGCGCACTCAACGGCCCAAGCCTCATGCCCGGTGGCAGCAAAGCCGCTTACGACGCCATTGAGCCCATCGTCACTAAAATTGCTGCTCAGGTAGACGACGGCCCGTGCGTTACCTACATTGGCGAAGGCGGCTCCGGCCACTTCGTCAAAATGGTGCATAACGGCATTGAGTACGGCGACATGCAGCTTATTGCTGAAGCCTACGACCTGCTCAAAAACACGCTAGGCCTCACTCAAGAAGAACTCCACAAAACCTTTTCTGAGTGGAACAAGACTGAAGAGCTGGATTCTTTTCTGATCGAAATTACCGCCGATATTTTCACCAAAGCTGACGAAGAGACGGGCAAGCCCCTAGTTGAGCTGATTGTAGACAAAGCGGGTCAAAAGGGCACCGGACGCTGGACAGTCATGAGTGCGCTAGAAGTTGGTGTCAGCATTCCAACCATTACGGCGGCAGTGAATGCCCGCATTATGTCAGCGGGTAAAGAAGAGCGCATAATTGCCGCTAAGCAGCTCACTGGCCCTACGGCCAAGTTTGAAGGCGACAAAAAAGCGTTCATCGGCAAAATCCGCGATGCCCTCTACTGCTCTAAAATTTGCTCCTACGCCCAGGGCATGGACTTATTGGCCAAAGCCTCTAACCTCAACGGCTACAACCTCAACCTTGGCGAAACGGCTCGCATTTGGAAAGGCGGCTGCATCATCCGCGCAGCCTTCCTCAATAAAATTAAGGCCGCCTACGACCAAGACGGCAAGCTGCCTAACCTGCTTCTAGCACCCGAGTTTAAGCAGACCATCCTTGACCGCCAAGAAGCATGGCGCGAAGTCATTGCTACTGCTGCTAAAATCGGCATTCCTGTGCCTGCATTCAGCGCCAGCCTAGACTACTTCGACAGCTACCGACGTGAGCGGCTGCCACAGAACCTCACCCAGGCTCAGCGCGACTACTTTGGGGCACATACCTACGAGCGTACGGACAAAGACGGCTTTTTCCACACTGAATGGATGAGCTAAATCGCTGATTTTTGTTTTGACAGCAAATTTCTAACGCACTGAGCTTATTTAAAAGCATCCTACTTTATGCAGGATGCTTTTCGTCTAAAATCAACGGCCTTCTATTTCGCTTCGTCAGCTTCTCCTAGGCGTTTCAGCGAAATTTGAGCGGCTTCAGAGACTTGTGAATGGTCGTCTTTAGCGAGGTAACGAAGGGCTGATATGCTTTTTTCACTGGGGAGGTTGCCAAGGGCCTCGGCAAGGCGCTGACGGACAAGCCAGTCATCAGATTGGGCAAAGGCAAGAATGTTATCTATGGCGGAGAGATCTTTGATTTCGCCTAGGGCTGCGATCGCTGCCTGCTGAATCACCACCTCCTTACTATCCAAAGCCGAAATCAACGCGTCATGCGCCGCTGGATTTTTGAGATTTCCCAGCGAAACCGCCGCGCTAAACCGAACCAGCCAGTCTACATCTTCATAAAAAGCTTTTACCAGCGGATCAAACGCCCGTGGATCTTCCAAATAGCCCAGCGCACCTGCCGCATCCGCTCGAATGCCATAATCAGGATCGTTCTCTAAAATATTCAAAAGCAGCGCGTAGCACTCATCTGTCTGCTTAACGCCTAGCGCAAAAATCGCCATCGACCGCACCTGATCGTTCTTGTCTGTCAGCACCTTTTTAATCAAGGGGACAGCTTGCTCAGCAGGCACATTCCGCAACGCGGCCAGCGCCAGCTTGCGATCTTTTAAGTCGCCCGTTTCAAGCTGTTTAGAAAGCGCTTCAATATCAGGGAGTGTCATAAGGCAAAAAGTTGAGAGAATAAGCCATAAGCTTCTATCCCTTTATTATAAGTTCGCTTGATAAAGCTAAGAGTGTGACCTTTTCGCCGTAGGTCATGCCCTCAAGCTTAGGCAACAGCAGCTCTAAAACAGCAGGATCTTGAAAATGATTAATTTTGGTTTCGGGGCACGGGTAGTAGACTAACCCACTGTATATATTGAGCTGCCAAATCATAGAGATGGGGATAAATGAAAAGCTCTCGGCACTATGGTGAGGAGACCATTTCACGTCATGAAGGGTTGTTTTGGCCAGCAGCTTAAAGGTATGTGGCGCAATAGAGACATTGAGCGTGCCGAGATAAAAAGGAGACAGATCAATACCAAGCGGAAGAAAATGCGGTGTTTGCATTTCGATAGTGCCTTTGGGATAAGGACTATGCGTGGTTTGACCAGAAGCGACACGGTGGCCTTTGACGACGGTGCCACTGATAGTAAGCGTTTCAGCGATACTCATAAAATCGTTAGCGTGCTGAAGAGAAATCCTAAGAACAGTTGTATCTCAATATTCTTAAGCTTAGCTAGGGGATCATCTCAGACATTGACGCTTTAACGCTTAACGTGATGACGGCGGCGACAAACTGAGCCCTGGTATTGTTTGCATTTTAAAGAGATATCGCTACACTAACGCTATCTTTTATTGAAGTCCTTTTCGCTCCTCAATTCTTTTCAGGCGTAGAGCATCGCGCAGCCTCTATCGCGGTCGATATTATCTTGTGTCCTCTCTCAACCTTCTTAAACGATTTATGGTGATGTCTCAATCCATCTCTACGGTAAAGAGTGCGAGTGAATCTGCTCAGTCGGTCGCTACTGGCGTATATGTTTGCGTGCATGGGCATTTTTATCAGCCACCGCGCGAAAACCCTTCTTTAGACGTGGTAGGCCGTCAGCCGAGCGCAGCGCCTTTTCACGACTGGAACGAGCGCATTCTTTACGAGTCTTATCGGCCTAATGCCTTTGCTCGCATTTTAAACAACCGTAACGAAGTGGTTCGTCTCGTCAATAACTACGAGTACATGAGCTTCAACATTGGCCCAACGCTGATGAGTTGGCTGGAGCGTCATGATGTGGAAACGTATCGGCGGATTATTGAGGCGGATCGGCGGAGCTGCGATCGCCATTCTGGTCACGGCAATGCGATCGCCCAGGTCTACAATCACATCATCTTGCCGCTTGCCAACCACCGCGATAAAGTCACCCAGGTGCGCTGGGGCATCGCCGACTTTCAGCGCCGCTTTGGCCGCGATCCTGAAGGCATTTGGCTCGCTGAAACCGCCATCGACAATGCCACCGTCGAAGTGCTGGTCGATCAGGGGCTTAAGTTTGTTGTGCTTGCGCCCACCCAGGCCGCGCGCTGTCGTCGATTTGGCCAGGCAGATGGCTTTGACCCATGGCAAGACGTAGAAAATGGCGAGATTGACCCAACCCGGCCCTATCGCTGCTTTGTGCCCACTCAATCTAACGGTCGCAACTACTTAGATGTCTTCTTTTACGATGGGCCTATCTCCGGCGACATGGGCTTTGACGATATCCTACAGTCGTCCCAGTCTTTTGCTGATCGGATTGGCGGAGCCGTTCGTTCTGAGGAAGATCAGGCATCTGATAGCTCGCAGCTCATCTCTGTGGCCACCGACGGTGAAACCTTCGGCCACCACAGAGCAGGCGCAGAAAAAGCACTGGCATATGCCCTCACAGATGAATTTCCGGCGCGAGGCTGGCAGGTCACGAGCTATGCCCACTATCTCAGCCTGCGTCCGCCCATCTGGGAAGTGCAGCTTAAGCCGGTTACCGCCTGGAGCTGTTCTCATGGTGTCGATCGCTGGAAGCATAGCTGTGGCTGTGGCGGCGGTGGTGGTTGGCAGCAGGAGTGGCGCGAGCCGCTGAGAGATACTCTAGACTGGCTGCGCGATCGCCTCTCCGTCATCTATGAAAAATTTGGCACTATGCTCCTGAGCGATCCCTGGGAAGCACGCAACGATTATGTGGCCGTTGTGAGCGATCGCACCCAACACACGCTCAATCAGTTTTTCACTCAGCACCAAAGCCACCCACTTAACGCCACAGAGCGCACCGAAGCGCTTAGCCTGCTAGAAATGCAGCGCCACGCCTTGCTGATGTACACGAGCTGCGGCTGGTTTTTTGACGAAATTTCTCGGCCTGAAGGCACCCAGCTTTTGCACTACGCCGCTCGGGCCATGGAGCTAGCCGAAGCTATCTCTGGCGAAAGCCTAGAGCCAGAATTTATCGGCCGCTTAGAAAGTGCACCCAGCAACGTTGACTACTTCAAAGATGGCGCAGGCGTCTATCTCAAGCAGGTTCAGCCCAGACGCGTCAGTCTGAAGCAGGTCGTCGCTCACTACGCGATGGGATCGCTGTTTAACACCTACCGGCCCAACCACCAGCTTTACTGCTATACGCTAGAGCGGCAGGACTACTATCAGCAGCCACTGGGCGCACTGACGCTAGCCATCGGTCAGGTAAACGTGACCTCAGCAATGACGCAAGAAACCACCTCGCTGGCATTTGCCGTACTGCATCTTGGTGGTTGGGACTTCCACTGTGGCGTTCAGGCATTTCCGAGCCATTTGGCCTACACCAAGGTCAAATCAGCCGTTATCGCGGCCTTTACAGGTAACAGCATTGCCCAGAGCGTACTTGCAATTACGCAATACTTCAGCCCCACCTATACCCTGCAAGATCTGTTCGCAGAAAAACGTCAGCAAATTATGCAGCAGCTCAACCAGGAGACGCTGCAAAGGCTCGATCAGCTATATGAGCAGGTGTATCGAGAAAACTATGGCATTTTGATGGCGTTTCACCGCGATCGCTTAGCCGTCCCACAAGCGCTACAGGTTGCCGCCGACATCACGCTTAGCCACCGTGCCCTAGGCGTGATTCGAGCCCTAGAGCAAGACATTACCGAGCCGGACGGCCACTTGCTAAAGATTACCGTTGGCCGTGTGGCTGAGTTGGAAGGCATTGCTGTCGAAGCGCATCACTTCCGTAGCGAGCTGAAGCTACCAGGTGCCCAGCCGGTATTAGAGCGGCTGATTTTGCAGGGACTCTCTCAGGTGCTGCACAGTGAAGACGCCAAGGACACCGCTGAGCTAGAGGCCACGGTAGAAGCGTTAAAGCGGCTAATTTCGCTGGGCGATCGCCTATTCATACCCCTGGCACTATATCGAGCCCAAGAGCTGTACTACGACTACCTTGTACAGGTTCCAGTTCAAAACAGAGATATCTGTTCTACACCACACTGGCGGCTGATGGTGGCGCTAGGTCATGCACTGGCCATGGATGTAGATGGGATCTGGCACGCCTGACCTACCGGTAGAGCACCCGCGTGCGAAAGCCACGTGCTTTCGCCGCGTCAGCTCGGGCCTCGGCAGGGAAGCGATCGCCAAAGCTCCCAATATTAATAAACCGACCGGGACGGGCGCGGTCAATGTAAGCGTCTGGGAAGAATCGCTGAACGTCAGCTAGCAGCGATTCATCGGCAATGACTGCGGCTACGTAAGGTAAACGCGTGACCGAAAAGCCCATTTTGTTGAGCGTTTCACTGTTCGCCGTTCCGGTGACAGGTAAGCCCTGCACTCGCTGGTAGGTGCTCACGGCCTGCTGAGTGTCAAAACCATAGTCACCATCTACAAAAACCGGAATGCCAAAGTCGTTGAGGCGCTGCTGTAGAGCAGATACATCGCTACCGGTATCGTTGAGGCTCAAGCTGCCCGCATCGACAGCGGCTGTAGAGGGCGATTCCGTTGCTGGTGGTTCAGCAGCAGCAGGCCTGGCCGCCGGTAAAAAATCGAAGTTCATATCGACCAGCGTAGCTTCGTCAGCAACGCCCGTAGGTGAGAGCCCGCGAATGCGCTGGTAGACGGCGACGGCATCCGCCGTTTCCTGACCGAAAGCGCCGTCAATTGCAAAAGAGAAAAGGCCATTGCGGCTAAGATAGCGCTGCAGTGCCCGAACATCCGCGCCGCGATCGCCTAGTCGTAAATCTTTCGTACTCAGGGCTACCGCCAATAGCTGGATCGGTTGAGCAGTGCGAGGCTGAGCCGATTGAGATAAAGGACTTTCAAAGTTCAATGGCGCAGGCATCACCTGGTCTGTAGCTACCGTGCGATGGGTCACCTGGCCGATAGCGATCGCTGGCAAATGAAAGAGCGCAACCATTCCAACACTCCAGCTCAGACTGCGGCCAAAACTGCGGCTAAGACTGTGGCCAAAACGGTGAATAGCGAGCTGCTTCATAACGATCACATTAACTCCAACGACTTTTGAGCTATTATTACTCATCCTCGTGTCAAAATATGCCGCTATGTGTCGGTCAGAGCCGCTGGCACCTGTTTTTACAAAGGTTAGCAGCCTTGTGGGCATTCCTCTATATTTGCCGCCTATGGGCATCAAATCAATGCAACAATTTGACTGTAGTGACGATGTTTAAGGCTTACGCGCTTTGAAGTCGAATTTATACGCTTTTTGATTTCTACGTTTTTTTAGGAGAGACCATGTTTCGGCCTCAGATTCAGCGCGCCTCAAAACGTTTTTTTATTGGCGATCGCGCCTATCCAGAAATTGAGCGCATCGGCGATCCGCATTCCTACTGGGGCGACATCTATCATTTGTTGCTCACTATGCCATGGCCCACATTTGTGAGCCTCACAGGTTTTTTATATTTGTTGGTAAATGCCCTGTTTGCTTTTGCCTACAGCATCGGCGGTGGCGTTGCCACTGTCGGTGAGGGTGAGCCAGAGTACTTTTTAGAACTGTTTTTCTTTAGCGTACAAACCATGGCTTCTATTGGCTATGGCGCAATGTATCCCACTAACTTATACGCCCACTCACTTGTTGTTGTCGAAGCTATTGTCAGTTTGTTTTTCTTAGCGACAACAACAGGATTGGTATTCGCTAGGTTCTCTTTACCCACCGCCCGAATTCTGTTTAGCAACGTAGCGGTTATTGCCCCTTTCAACGGCGTACCAACGCTGATGTTTCGCACGGCCAACAAGCGAAAAAACTATATATTAGAGGCACAGCTCTGGGTGACACTCGTGCGCGATGAGTACAGCACCGAAGGCGACTTTATGCGACGCTTTCACGATATTCAGCTCGTGCGATCGCACACCCCGGTTTTCTCTCTTTCTTGGACAGCGATGCACCAGGTATTACCCGGCGGCTTGCTGGATGGCGACACGGTAGAAACGTTGGCACGCGATCGCGCCGAAATTATTGTGACGCTCAGCGGCCTTGACGAATCGCTCGCGCAAACTATTCATGCAAGGCACACCTTTAGCGCTGCAGACATTCACTGGGACTATCGCTTTGCTGACATTTTGCTCACCAGAGCCAACGGCAAACGTATCATCGACTTCAACCAGTTCAACATTATTCACCCTATCAGTAAAGCCCGCCAGCATACCAGCGGCACCACCTACGTCACCGGCACAAACAAAAAATCAAAAAGTAGAGGGAACAACACTGGCAGCGGCTACAGTAACGGACACAGGCATCCTCAGCACGAGACACTAAACTAATAATTAAAGCTGTTGCCGTAGCACCGCTCAATTTTTATGGCGACTAAGCGACAACATTGGCAAGGAAAAGCGCGCCTATCGCCAAAGACCAGACACTCTACCTAACGCTATCTAAAAGCGATCGCGCCGAAGACGTATGCAGAGGCCGTCCCTTTGTTCTGTAAAATCTAAAGCAAGTAGCGAGTTCTCGTTTATAGCATTCAGGATGGTAAAAGCAATGTCTCAACATTTAGTATCTAAAAGCCTATGGGCAAAATTAACGGCGCTAGGCGTCATGCTGGTGCTATTGCTGTCAATGGTATTAGGCACGCTAACCATCCAGACCGACGCGGCCTACGCCGAAAACTACGATCGCAAAAACCTCCGCCAGCAAAACTTCTCTGGCCAAGATCTGACCGACAACGACTACACGCGTGCCGACTTAACAGAAACGGATCTCAGTGGCGCAAATCTACAGGGCGTCAGGCTCTTTACCAGCCACCTAGATCGCGCCAATTTAGAAGGGGCCGATCTCACAGGCGCTACGCTCGACGGGGCCACCTTAGTCAAAGCGAACTTAAAAAATGCTGTGTTAGAAGGTGCGTATGTGATCAGCGCAAACTTCCAGGGCGCTAACATAGAAGGCGCTGACTTTACTGATGTGCTGTTTGATCCAAGGGTAAATAGAATGCTGTGCGAGATCGCGGATGGGGTGAATCCGGTGACAGGTCGAGAAACCCGCGAAACGCTGTATTGCCCGTAAGCTTTAAGAAAAACTAGCTTTAAGATAGATAGCCATTTTCCGCTAGGAAATTCATCGACATATCCACCGCTTTGCCATTTGATGGCCCCGCTAGCGAAATCTCAGCATCGCCGCGTCCAAAGGCAAATTTCTCTACATACTTGCCCAGCACATCCCCTTCTAAGTTCACCCAGTCACCCGGCGTGAGGTGCTGCAAGTTTGTTTCGGCATAAGTCACTGGAATCACTGCTGTAGAGAACCAGTCACCTGACGGGCTACACTCAGCCACTGTCAGACTAATGCCGTTGACGGCGATGCTGCCTTTATTGACGATGTAGCGAGCTACGCGATCGCTCACCTCTCGAAACGAAATTTCCCAAGCATTCGCCACTCGCTCGGCCTTGTCTAACCGGCCCATCCCATCCACATGCCCGGTCACAAAATGCCCGCCAATTTTAGCGCCTACCCGCAGCGATGGCTCCAAGTTCACCTGTCCGTTGTCCACCACCTCACCCAGAGTTGATTTAGCCAGCGTCTCTGGCGAAGCTGACGCCAAAAACCCCTTGCTCAGTATTTTTTCTACGGTCAGGCACACGCCATCGACCGCAATGCTATCGCCTAGCTCAATGCCCTGAAGCACAGGATCGCTTGGGGTCGCACAGGTAATCTTAAGCTGATATGGGCCTAAGTGCTGAAGCTGGCCAACGCTCTGAACAAGTCCTGTAAACACGGTTTTGATAACCTTAAATCGCTGCTTTCGCATCCTATCGTTCTACAGGATACTTTTGCGTCACGCCTTTGACGAGTACTCTTCAACGAGTGCCTTTAAGAAAGCCGCCCGCACGTATAATCACGTATGCCATATTTTCAGTGAAGATTTTTGATAAAACGTCGGGTTCTCATAAAAATAACTTTAGCCTAGACTATAGGCAAAAAGCTTATAAAATAATTCGATGAAGCCTTTGTTCAGCGAATGTTTACCTGGCTGTAGGAACTAAGCGATGATTGAGATGAACGTGGCGGGAATCGCCGTAGATGCAGGCAGTCGGAACCCAATCGTTTTATTGCGCGATGGCCCCCAGCGTCGGCAGCTTCCGATCTTCATTTCCCACGAGCAGGCCCGATCTATTCAGTCAGTGCTTGAAGGCGAAAAAATTGCTCGCCCCATGACGCATGATCTAATTGTGAACATACTTGACGCCTGGGACATGACCCTGCAAAGGGTTGTCATTCACGCATTGCGAGACAATACTTTCTACGCGGTGATGACCGTAGGTAAAGGTGAGAAAAAGAAAGAATTAGACGCCAGGCCGAGCGATGCGATTTCAGTGGCACTGCGCGTAAATGCACCCATTTGGGTCATGGAAGAGGTGGTGCTAGATGCCGCCCTGCCGGTAGACAGAGAAGCGGATGCCGCTGAAAAAGAAGCCTTCCATGATTTTCTTTCCGATATTAACCCCGCCGACTTTGCCGGACGGGGCCGTTCTATTTAAAGGCTTTAAGCGCGTATGCAATATCGCCGATTTGGCAGCACGGGCTTGCGGCTATCTATTTTTTCGCTGGGGACGATGCGCTTTGCCTCAGCAGATGTTGCTTGCGCGGTGATTGAGCGATCGCTCACGCAAGGCATCAATCATATTGAGACGGCCCCGGCCTATGGCGAAAGCGAGTCGTTTATTGGGCGATCGCTCACCCGGCTAAACCTTTTACAGCCCAGTAAAAGAGATACTTTTACGCTCACCAGCAAGCTCACGCCCACGCTCACAGCCGATGAGATAGATCGCGCTATTGATGCCTCTTTATCAAACTTGGGCGTAGATTACTTAGACGCGCTGGCCATTCACGGGATCAATACAGCCGCACATTTAGACTGGGTACAAGCAAAAATGCTAGCGGCGCTAGATCGGGCAAAAGCTGACGGCCGCGTTCGGCATATCGGCTTTTCAACCCACGGTGCTTTGGATTTGATTTTGCAGGCGATCGCAACTCAAGCCTTCTCTTTTATCAACCTGCACTACAACTATTTTTTTCAGCGCAATGCCGAGGCGATCGCCGCCGCTCACCAGCAAGACATGGGTATTTTCATCATCTCCCCTGCCGATAAAGCCGGCATGCTCTATACCCCACCCGAGCGCCTCAAAGCGCTCTGTGATCCCTTCGATCCCCTGCTGCTAAACTACCGCTGGCTGCTCAGCGATTCGAGGATTACGACCCTGAGTGTGGGGCCTGCGGTACCTGAAGAATTAGCGTGGCCCTTGCAAGTTGCTGATGAGGTTGGGGCGCTGAGTCAAGATGAATTAGCCGCGATCGCCCGCTTAGATCAGGCGCAGCAAGCAGCGATCGCTGACGACCTGTGCACACAGTGCCACGCCTGCCTACCGTGCCCAGAAACCATCAATATTCCAGAGGTTTTACGCCTACGCAATCTGACAAAAGCCTACGACATGCAGGCCTACGGTCAATATCGCTACGGCATGTTTGAGAACGCAGGCCACTGGTTTCCAGGGCGCAAGGGCGATCGCTGCACTGACTGCGGCGACTGCCTCCCGCGCTGCCCTCAGCAGCTAGACATTCCCACCCTTTTAAGAGATGCTCATCATCAGCTCAAAGGAAAAAATCGCAGACGGCTCTGGGAAGATTGAGTCACGAATAATCTTCTATACTTAAGTTAGAGGACTATCCTACTTATCGTTTACGGGCATTAAAGATTTTCTTCCAATAGATAGAAAGTATCGTTAAGCCTTGCGACATCTAGTGTGACCCTTTTGTTTTAATGTTAGCCTAACTTTTATCAACCCTAATTTAATCACCCTTAAAACGATAGCGATCTGTTACAAAAGCCGTTATCTAACCACTTTAAGAATCACCTCTACAGCGTTTTAGGTCTTTTTCTATTGAGATTTAGCTGAGACCAGCGCACACCCAGCATTTATCCTTATCAACGAACACAAGAGAACCGCATGACTGCCATTCAAACCCATCAGATCGCTGACAATACTGCCACTGACGACCGTGTTGCAGTATTACTCATGGGCTATGGCGAAGTCGAAAGCTACGAAGACTTCGCCAACTACAACGAGCAAGCGCTGAACCTCCTCACGGCCAAATTCGCCCCCGTTCCCACCTGGATATATCCTCCCATTGCTAAGCTGCTGGCTATGTTTGACCTGCATGAATGGAGCCACCAGCACGGCGACTTTATCTCCCCTCACAATGCCATTTTTGAAAGCCAGCGCGAGAACGTTGAGAAATGCTTGCAGCAGCGCTGGGGAGACAAAATAAAAGTCTTCAAAGCTTTCAACTTTTGTGCGCCTCACCTGCCTGAACAAGTACTTGCGACTGTCAAAGCAGAAGGCTTCAGCAAGCTTTTGATCTATCCGCTGCTGGTGGTGGATTCTATTTTCACTAGCGGCATTGCCGTAGAGCAGGTGAACGAAGGCCTGACCAAGCTTGCGGGCACAGGCGATCACTGGCTCAAAGGCACTCGCTACATTCCTTCTTTTTACAACGAAGAGCGCTATATTTCTCTACTTGCAAGACTAGTAGAAGAGAAAATTGAAAAGCAGCTTGCGGTGGCTCACCTGCCTTCTCAAACCGGCATCATTCTGCTGAACCATGGCTGTCCGCATAAGGCCAAAGGCTTTACCTCTGGAATTGACGAAAGCCAAAAGCTCTACGAAGCCGTTCGTGAAAAGCTGATCTACAAGTATCCGCTTATCTCTATCGGCTGGATGAACCATGACACGCCGCTGATTGATTGGACACAGCCTAATATGGCGATCGCAGGTCAAAACGTCATCGACTTAGGTGCAACTGCTCTAGTCATGATGCCTATCGGCTTTGCGACCGAAAACCACGAAACGCTGCTAGACGTCGATCATATTATCCACAAGCTTCGCCGCAAGAATCCTGAAGTCACCTACGTGCAAATGGACTGCGTGAACGACCATCCTGAGTTCATGCAGATGGTTGCCGACTGGGCAGATACGCACATTCAGGCGCTGCTAGAGGCTCAGCCGATTACGGTGAACCCTGAGCTACGAATTGCAGAAGCACAAAATCAAGACCACGCTCACAGTCATGATCACGCTATGAACAAGAGTCATTCTCACGGCGATCATGCCCACGGTGCTCACGCTCACAGTGCTCATGCTCACAGCGGTGATTCTCACAACAAACATCACGAGCATTCTCATGCCCATAACGGGCACCACGAGCACGCTCACGCTGAGAAAGATCATGCTCACGCAGAACACAGTCACCGCCACTAAGCACCGAGCTTTGTGACAGTGTTTTGATTTGATTTATGAAAGCCTTTTGGATAAGCGATCGCTTACATTCAAAAGGCTTTTTTAATCAGATCGGGTTCGTTTTGACAAACGCAATATGAGTAAAGACTTGGAAACGATAGTCCATATTGAGATATAAAAAGACATCCTTTGAGCCGGTACCTAGGTTCAAGAGCGATCGCAACCCCCAAGCCCCGGCGCTGTCTCGCTTCAGGCGGAACGGTGTAGGTAAAAAAAAGGCGTGAGCGCTGTCTTCTGGTTCAGAAAGGTCGCTGGCTGGCGCATTTTGACCCAACTTCGCGCCAGCCGCCTAAGTCTTATATTTTCTAATCTTGCAATAGTATTTTGGTAGCCCTCTGTAGCGCTGATGACCGCTCAAAAGCAGCGCCATGTAGTACCCACATCGGTCGCAAAACACCTATCACTGACGTGCCAACAACAAAAGTTGAAACATCCGAGTCAGCGCCCTATTTATTAAATTCGTTCTTCAGAGATATTGAAACTAAAGCCTCTGACAGTTACGGTTTGAGACGTTAACCCTCAAAGGGATACAAAAAGGAATTCAAATGGCAGCCTCTCAACCGCTTAAAGGTATCGCTCTGATCGACTGCGCCAAAGCCAACGCACCCCAAGGCGCTGACGTCGCAGCTAAGCTATGCGGCTACGGCACTGATATCAGCAGCTTCCAATCAGCCCTTTCTAAAGCTGGAGAAAACATGGGCGTTTCACTCGACGACATCAAAGATCTTATTACCGATCAGTACATGGCCAAACGTGAACAGGGACTGGAGATAGCGCCAGACTCACTCCAAGATCTGTGATCACTTTCCCATGCCCGGAATAAAGCTCGTGCTGATACGCTTAATCACCCGATTAGCGATATCGGCGTAGCTCACTTCACCCGCTAAAATTTGGCCCAGTCGCTTCGTCGCGCTGGGTCTTTTAATGCCCACCCGGTATCCCACCTTCGGCACTCGGAAAAACACGCTTGCAATTCGCTGAGCCCACTGCATATCAGCGCCCCAACTCTGGTGAATGGTTCGGCTGTAGCCTGCTAGCGCATCAGCATCTCCAACCATTGCCTGGTCAATGGCCTGCGCCGCCATCATGCCGCTATACATCGCAGGCCGAATCCCCTCAGCCGTCAGCGGATCAACAATTGCTGCTGCCTCACCCGCTAGCAGCGCGTGGTCAGTATGCAAATCACAGTTGCCGTCCCACAGCTTCAGCGGATGGGTATAAAGCGTTCCTTGCTCAAAGCTTGCCCCGAACTCAGGCGCATACTTTTTCAGCGGCGTTTCCATATCCTGAAGCGGCTTGCCAATAAAGCTGCTGACTCCGATAGAGTAGCCCTGCTGCTTTGGAAAACTCCACAGGCAGCCATTTTTAGCCAGCCCGAACTCAAAGCTAAAGGCGCCATCCTCAACCGGCTCAGCCGTCACAATTTCTAAAACGCCCGCATCACGCACTTTATGAGATCTAAACCCTAGCCAGTCTGCCATCGGGCCTTTCGCACCGTCAGCCGCAATGATATATCGGGCTGAAAGCACCTCCGTTACGGTGCTCACCTGCCAAAAGTCATCTTTAAAGGCAACGCCCGTTACAGGCGTTTGATCTCGCACCTGCGCACCTGTCGCGATCGCCTGATCAATCAAAAACTGATCGAAAATATCTCGCCTAACGCTCCAAATTGGCTCCGTTTCTAGCCGTGCGTCAACCGCATCACCAAGCTTCCAGGTATAGCGAACGTTACGCACCTGGCTATCAATAGCAGGGGTAAAGTCGAAGTCAAACCATTCCGCCACGCTAGGTGAAACCGCACCACTACAAGCCTTATATCTAGGCAGCGTCGCCGCTTCTAATAGCAAAACGTCCCGGCCAGCTTTGGCTAGGTGATAAGCTGCTGCGCTACCCGCTGGGCCACCGCCCACAATGATGCAGTCGAACAAAAGAACTCTCCCGAATAAGGATACCTAAACGGTCTGGGCTCAGACGGTCTGGATCGCTTTTTCCTTCTCTGCTAAAGAGCTATCAATGACGCTAGTGTACTTGTCCGTCAGCTTTTGAACCTCGTCCTGCATATCGCGAGACTCATCTTCAGAAATATCGCCATCTTTCTCTAGGCTTTTAGCCAAATCAATCCCGTCACGGCGAACGTTTCGTACGGACACACGCCCTTCTTCAGCGTACTTACCGGCCATTTTGGCAAATTCCTGACGGCGCTCGGTAGTCAGCGGCGGAATATTTAGCCGAATTAGCGTGCCATCACTGTTAGGCACTAGGCCGACATCTGACATCGAAATAGCTTTTTCAATGAGCTGCACTGAGCCTGGGTCAAAGGCCTGAATCATTAGCGTGCTGGCGTCAGGTGTGGTGATATTGGCCAGCGACTTGAGGCTCGTCGGGGAGCCGTAGTAGTCCACCATAATTCGATCAAGCAAAGAGGTGCTAGCGCGCCCTGTACGGATGGTATTAAACGAGCGTTGAGTAGACTCAACGGCTTTTTGCATAGCGGCTTCAACTTCGCCTAAATCAGCTAACTTCACAAGACTCTCCCACAATGGTTCCGATGGATTCACCCATCATGGCGCGGTTAATATTACCTCTGACTGAGAGGTTAAACACCATGATTGGAATGTTGTTATCTTTGCACAACGCAATCGCTGTGCTGTCCATTACTTTAAGATCTTTTGCCAAAACGTGGCTATAGGTGAGCGAGTTATAGCGCTTGGCGTCTGAATTAGTCGCTGGGTCGCTGTCGTACACGCCATCTACTTTGGTCGCTTTGAACAGCACTTCGGCGTTAATTTCAGCCGCTCTGAGCGCCGCCGTAGTGTCGGTCGTGAAAAAGGGGTTGCCTGAGCCCCCCCCAAAAATCACAACCCTTCCTTTTTCGAGATGTCGAATGGCGCGGCGGCGGATATAGGGTTCGGCTAGCTCCTGCATGGAAATAGCTGTTTGAACACGAGTCGGGACGTCAATGCGTTCTAGGGCATCTTGCAGCGTCATCGCATTCATAATAGTGGCGATCATGCCGATGTAGTCGGCGGTGGCTCTGTCCATGCCTGCCGAAGAGCCTTTGACGCCGCGAAAGATGTTGCCACCGCCGACGACGATAGCCAGCTCAATGCCTTGCTCCACCACACCGGCAATTTCTTTAGCGATCGCGTCCACAATGCCTGGGTCAATACCGTAGGCCAGTTCACCCATAAGGGCTTCGCCGCTCAGTTTTAGCAGGACTCGCTGATAGGGTTTACCCATGCGTGCTCTATAGTTAAGTCAGTAATTTCTACATCAAGATAGCAGCGAAAGTGTTTGGGCGATACCCCACATCCTTCCAAAACAGCCTGAAAACAGAATCTCAAAGGCGCATTTCGAGCGTATTTTCTATTGTCTCCTCTACTGTTTCAAAGCACCCTTGTTTTAGCCTGGCTCGTCGTCGTCGGGGGCCTCTCTGAGGTGCTTCGCAGGCTAGGCTACGGCCCTGAAATTACGCGTAAAGTCGTCCACATTGGCGCAGGTCACGTTATTTTGATTGCCTGGTGGCTTTCAGTGCCCGCCTGGGCCGGTATTGCTGCGTCCGCTGTGTTTAGCGGAATTGCGCTGCTGTCCTACCGATTTCCACTGCTACCAGGCATTAATAGTGTTGGCCGCAAAAGTCTGGGCACATTTTTTTATGCGCTGAGCATTGGCTTATTAATTATCTATTTTTGGCCCATCCAGCAGCCACAGTACGCAGCTATCGGCATTTTAACCATGACTTGGGGCGATGGATTGGCTGCCTTATTCGGACAGCGTTTTGGCCAGCATCCGTATCAAATTTGGGGTGAGAAAAAGAGCTGGGAAGGGAGCTTAGCGATGCTGGTTGTGAGCTACGTCGTATGTGCCAGCATTTTATACGGGGTGCAGGGGCCGGTGATGGCGACCTGGGCGATCGCCGCCGCCGCCGCCATCATCGCCACGGCCTTAGAGTCAGCTTCCAAGTACGGCATTGATAACCTCAGCGTGCCACTTGGCACAGCAGCCGTTTGCTATGGGTTAGGGCTATTGGCCTAAGCACCTAGGCTAATGGCTGAGCGGAGTTGAAGCTACTCTTTTAAAGCGCCTCGTCACCCGTTTCACCCGTCCGAATCCGAATGGCTTCATCCACTGTCGAAACAAAAATCTTGCCGTCGCCAATCGTACCGGTTGCTGCCGCTGCCGCCACCGTCTGCAAAATGCTCTCAAGTTGACTGTCAGCAACCACTAGCACCAGCCGCTTCTTTGTCAAAAATTCAACCGTGTACGAAATTCCTCGGTAGGTACTCGTCTGCCCCTTTTGCCGACCAAAACCGCGAACATCTTCTAACGTCATGCCGGTTGCGCCAATACTCACTAGCGCATCCTTAACATCCTGTAGCTTTTCAGGGCGCACAATTGCTTCGATTCTTTTCACGGATACTCCTTACGTGAGATAGCAAGCTAAGCCTACGTCAAAACCGCTGTAATTGCTGCAGTTTGATCAAAGCAAGGCGACCGTCAAGATGAGATATTAGTATCAAGGATTACTTGATAGGTTGCTTTGTAGGCGCGATCGCAAATATCTCTCAATGCTTTGACAATGAAACTTAATGGACTGAAGCAACGGCTCAGTCTCAGTCAAATAACCACTCCGCGCACTCACTGCTAGCTGACGAACAGCCATTGCTAAAGCATTTGCGCCTACGTTTGCGTTAGCGCCTCTCAACGAGTGGGCAATATTTTCCACTTCAAAAGCAGTATCTTCGCCCGCAAGCTGTTTTAGCTGCTGCCAGTCGAACTCAGGCGGTACGGCAGACTTTGAATCAGTAGAACGTGTAACCATGAGTAAATGTATCTATCGGTAGCAAAGCTGCCTTTGAGACACGCTGACCAGCGATATTAAGCAATTGGTTAGTTAGTTTCATCTTTCATACACCAGGCGATGATTGCTAACAGCGGCAACCATCCGAACCAGTTGGGCAAATGAATCCATGCCCACAGCACTTGAGGAAAAGCATCAGCGACTCCTGAAAGCACATAGGCAAGCCAGATTATCACAAGTAAAGCAACAATAGACACAAGAATTTCTATAGATACGGAGAAGCCGTAATACTTTACTTTTAGCCTACGCTTACGTGCTCAACTTTTCCATCCGCCAGGGATTGAAGTCCTCATGGTCAGGAAATGGATAGACCCTGACCCGGTTCTCATAGTGGACGTTGAACTTGCGATAAAACATCGGATGAACCGCACAGGTATTGCTCGCAAGCAGCGGTAGACGGCTCTCAGTACTGTATTCAAAGTCAGCTTCAGCATAGCCAGCGTCATTGTTGAGATGGCGAACGCGGCCAATAATGCCGAGTTCGCTAGCAAGCTGACGAAAGCTGTGAGGGGAGTACTCACCGCTCCACTCAGAAGCCGTAATCGGCGCGCGCTTATCAAGTTCATTTCCTTTGAAAATCATGGGAATGCCGGAAAGTGCTTCTAAAATGCGGCCTACCTTAGGATAAACAGAGCTGTAGGAGTTGATGACTTCATCGGCCAGAGAATTTTGCCGGCTTTGAACGGCGCTGATAATGGTGTCGGGGTGAAAGCGAGGAAAGGTTTTTTTCTCGGTGGCTTTGCGGGCGATCGCATTACACAGCACGATCAGTTGCCGAGGCCGCATTTGCGTATGCCGCAGCACATAGGGAAACGTTTTCTCTGTCAAATTTTGCTCATTGCGCAGCGACTGACCAAAGTACGGATACCACATTTTTTCCAGCACGTCGGTCGAGCTATCCCAATCAATGCCTCGCGACTCAGGCAACAGCATATCAGTGGCTTCTAAGTAGTTATAAAAGCGCCAGCAAATCAGCCGCATTAAGTCCTTTGGTCGCCAGTGCATATGCACCTCATTACGCACCGACTTGAGCGGATTAAGAATCACTTCTTCCTTGAGGTGCGGAAACACCTCGGCCATTGCAAATATTTTGATATGTACGCCCTGATGAGCAAATTCTCGGTTAAACTCGGAACCGCATTTAATCAGCGCTGCCGTCGCCCGCATCATCGTCGGATCGTGAACAGCATAGTTTTCTAGCGTGTCAAACGCCACGATCACCGGACGTTTTTTGGCAATTTCCAGCACTGCCGCCATTCCCGTGCGCACGCGCTGGTCTGCAAAAATGCTTTCCAACTCATCTAGCAGATCGTCATCGCTTTGAACCAGCCGATCTAGCAGGGCCTTGAGGCAGTGACGAATGAAGGTAGACAGCTTGCCTTCGCGGCTACCAAAAATGCAGGCGGCTCGAATACGGGGATCAAGCTCTTCTAGTTCGCGGAAGATAACTGACCAAACGACCAAGTGCCAGAGCGTGGCGATGCGAGGAATAGCGACTTCGCGGCTGTGAGGGGCTTTGAGCGTAATGTCTTCTAAGACTTTTTCAAAGGCAGCAGGTTCGTCTACGTCGATGGCGATCGCGCCACTCATCACCTTTTGAAAGGAGAAAAACTGCGAAAGCGCCGTCTTCCCCGACCCGCGCCGACCCACAATCAAAAACACGTTGGGATCAAGCGCCAGGTTATTGAACCGCGTGTGATAGAAGAAGTAGCGGCTGTAGTCTTCCTTTAGCAGCTTAACTTCCGACTCGCAGTCCGCTTCGCCAAATGGATTGAACCAGGCGGCAGTATTTCGATTAATCACTTTTGAACTCTCCTGCGTGCGTTGGCCTTGCCTCTCCATAGGAGAATCACTATCCAAATCAGTATTCGTTGATATATTCCTCAGTAAGGTTCCCAACTCTTTCTTCTATCCTGTCGGCATCTAGCCCGGGTATTGACCAATCGATGTGTCACTTCATAAAGTGCTGTCAATCGGTCACATCCTATAAAACCGTTGAGAATGTTGTTTTGTGAACGGCGGCGGCAATTTTAATGTCTGCGGCGAAAAATAGCGGTAGGGTGATGCTACCAACCGCACAAAGATTCCTCTACATGCAGCTTTACAAACAAAAGACCGTATCCAAGGAAGAGGAAACACAGGGACGAATTTTGAAAGCGGCGGAAAAGCTGTTTGCAAAGCGAGGCTATGGCGGTACCACCACCCGAGAATTGGCACAGGCCGCAGGCGTGGCTGAAGGCACGCTGTTTCGCCATTTTGAAAATAAAAAGGCGATCTTAGTTGAGGTTGCGACTCGCGGTTGGATGGAAATTTTGACCGATTTGCTCACTGAGCTGAGCGAGATGGCGAGCTATAAGGCAGTCGCGCAGATGATGCGGAAGCGGATGCTGAGTTTGAATACGAATACAGACATGCTGCGGGTGTGCTTTATGGAAGCGCAGTTTCACCCAGAATTGCGCGATCGCATTCAATTCGAGGTCATCGACAAAATGACCGACGTCACCGAAGCCTTTTTCCAAACCGCCATGGACAGAGGCGAATACCGCCAAATGAACCCCCGCGTCGTTGCCCGCATCTTTCTTGGCATGTTCACCGTCTCCGGATTTAGCCAATCCACCATGGCAGACGAAGCCGCCTCTCCCAATGACATGAAAGAAATGGCCGAAACCCTGGCCGACATTTTCTTAAACGGCGTTCTAACTAAATCTGAAAAAGGATAGGAATTTGTGACAGGAAATTTGTGACAGTAGGATTGCCCCACTGCCGATACAATAGGGACTTGCAAATAACTCTCGCCCTAACTCGCCCTAAGCCCATGGCATCTGACAAGTTCGCTAACTCCCCTACCCCTAACGACAGCAGCGATTCTGGCCTAGAAGGCATCCGCGCCACTCGTTTAGCAAAGGTAGAAGAGTTAAAACAAGCGGGCCTCACGCCTTATGCCTACACCTGGGACGTCACGCACCCCGTCGCCGACTTACAGGCTAAGTTCACAGACTTAGCAGCGGGTGCAGAAGAAGACTTTGAAGTCTCCGTAGCGGGTCGGATTATGGCACGGCGCGTATTTGGCAAGCTCGCTTTTTTCACCCTGCAAGACGAAACCGGCACCATTCAGCTCTATCTAGAAAAAAAGACCATTCAAGCTGAGATGGGTGAAGCCGACGAGCAAGCCTTTAACCACCTCAAGCAGCTCACCGACGCTGGCGACATTATCGGCGCGCGCGGCACTATCAAACGTACCGACAAAGGCGAGCTGTCGGTAAAAGTAAAGCAGTATGCCATGCTCACCAAGTCTCTGCTGCCGCTGCCTGACAAATTTCACGGTCTTACCGATGTTGCCAAGCGCTACCGCCAGCGCTACGTAGATCTGATCGTCAACCCTGAAGTGAGAGACACCTTTCGCAAGCGGGCAAAAATCACCGCTGCCATTCGCCGTCACTTAGACGAACTGGGCTACCTAGAAGTGGAAACGCCCGTACTGCAATCAGAGCCGGGTGGGGCAGAAGCACGCCCTTTTGTGACCTATCACAACACGCTAGATATGGAGCTGTATCTACGCATTGCCACAGAGCTACACCTCAAGCGAATGGTCGTAGGCGGCTTTGAAAAGGTCTTTGAACTAGGCCGCGTATTTCGTAACGAAGGCATTTCTACCCGTCATAATCCTGAGTTCACGACCATTGAAATGTACCAGGCCTACGGTGACTATCAAGACATGATGGCACTTACTGAAAACATGCTTGAACAGATTGCTCAGGATGCGACCGGTAGCGAGGTGATGAGCTATCAGGGCGAAGAAATTAGCTTTGCTAAGCCCTGGAAGAGAATTACAATGCACGAAGCAGT
Source organism: Phormidesmis sp. (assembly GCA_051860365.1). Classification (GTDB taxonomy): domain Bacteria; phylum Cyanobacteriota; class Cyanobacteriia; order Phormidesmidales; family Phormidesmidaceae; genus Phormidesmis. Next base: position 104,522 of record JBHYED010000009.1, on the reverse strand, counting down.
GCAAGAGAAAACAGGAATTGACTTCAGCGAGTTTGATGATTTGGCAACAGCGAAAAAGGCTGCGAAAGGTGCAGGCATTGGAAATATCGACGATTGCGAGAGTGTTGGTCACGTGTTGAATGAGGCTTTTGAACAAAAAGTAGAAGAGACTCTGATTCAACCTACGTTTGTGATTGATTATCCTGTGGAGATCTCTCCATTATCTAAGCCACACAGAAGTAAGCCTGGTTTAGTTGAGCGATTTGAACTGTTTATTGTTGGTCGTGAAACGGCCAATGGTTTCTCTGAGCTGACAGATCCTGTCGATCAGCGTGAGCGGTTGGAGTTGCAGGCAGCGAAAAAAGAAGCCGGTGACTTAGAGGCGCATAGCGTGGATGAGGACTTTATCACGGCCCTAGAGTATGGAATGCCGCCGACGGTAGGAATGGGTATTGGGATTGATCGGCTAGTGATGGTGATGACGGATGCGGCGAGTATAAGAGATGCGATCGCCTTCCCGCTTCTCAAGCCTGAAAATTCTGAAGCTAGCAAGCCAGAACAAGAGAGATAGTTACTGTACAGACAAAGGATAGTCGATTAGGAAACCATTCTTACCAACACCTATGATTCTCACAAATACCTCTCTGCAAGAAGAAATCGATAGAACAAGACAGGATATTCGGACTGACGGCTACTCTATGTCTATTGGTGAATGGATAAGTCTTTACGAAAATAATGAAATAGATATTCATCCAGACTTCCAAAGATTTTTCCGTTGGTCTGCCCATCAAAAATCGACTTTTATAGAATCAATTCTTTTAGGAATACCTATCCCACCAGTTTTTGTAAGCCAGAGAGAAGATGGTGTTTGGGATGTAATTGATGGTTTACAACGCTTATCTACCATATATGAATTCGTAGGTATTCTAAAATCTGAGAATGAAGACAATAATTCATTAGCTAGTCTAGAAAGAACAACATACCTTCCTTCCTTAGAAGGAAAGAAATGGAATGACTCTAACGATCTAGAGAACTCTCTTACTCAAGCGCAGCGCTTAATCATAAAACGCTCAAAAATCGCAGTCAACATTGTTGAGAAAGAAAGCGATGCGATGATTAAATACGAGCTGTTTCAAAGACTGAATACGGGAGGCTCAATTGCTACACCTCAGGAAGTGAGAAATTGCATTCTCTTGATGCTGAACAAGGAACTCTACGACTTAATGCGATCACTTGCTAATAACAAATCGTTTATAAACTGCATTTCCCTGAGTGACAGACTCTACGAAGTGCAATACGATATGGAGCTTGTTCTAAGGTTTGTTCTTCTGTTCGATCAAAGCAACGAAAGCATCCAATCCTTAGGAGGTGATGTGAGCGTGTTTTTAACAGATGGAATGCGTAAAATGGCTCTTAAGAAAGATTTGGATATCACTCATATAGAAAGAGCATTTGATCTAACGTTCAGGCTTCTTGAAGAGGCGACAGAAGATAATAGCTTTAAAAGATATAGGCCTGAAGACGACAGATTCCTTGGGGGGTTTCTGCTATCTGCATACGAAGTTATAGCTTTAGGCATTGGCTATAACTATGAGCGACCGCTTCCAGCAAGCTTAATATCTGACAAGATACAAAGTATTTGGTCAGACCCAACGTATAAAAAGTGGTCGGGTGCGGGTGTTAATGGGGCAAGAAGACTCCCATATCTCATTCCTTTGGGCAGAGAGGTATTCTCTGGTTCATGAGTATCCGAACTGAGGAGCATTTGGTCGATGCTCTAGCTAATGATTTAGCCTGGAGAAAAAGAGAGCTTTCAGAAATAAACAGCATGGTAAAAGCGAAAAGCGTTTCCATATCGAGGCATAATGCCTTAGTCCGTAGTGGAGTGTGCATTCTCTATTCGCATTGGGAGGGATTCGTTAAACTAGCCGCTAATGCTTATCTCGAATATGTCAGGATGCAAAAACTCACCTATGATCAGCTTGCCAGTAATTTTCTAGCGCTAGCGTTGAAAGAGAAACTCAATAGCGTGAATGGCACAAACAAGCCATCCTTGTATATCCCGGTTTGCGATTTCTTTTTAGAAGACTTGAGTCAAAGATGTTCTATTCCTAAAGATTCAATCTCTACAGCTTCCAATCTGTCCTCAGCAATACTTAAAGAGATCGCCAGTACGTTGGGAATAGAGTTTTCACACTACTCCACGAAGGCTGTTTTGATAGACACCAAGCTATTAAAGACAAGAAACGAGATTGCGCACGGCAACTATTTAAATTTTGATCGAGCTGAATATATAGAGCTTCACAAAGAAGTTATCATAATGCTAGATACGTTTAGGACTCAAATAGAGAACGCTGCGATAGAGAAAAAATACTTAAGAGCTTAGTTTTGATAAGCTCTTTACAAGCACTCTACTTCGCTCTATCATGCTTATTCGTGTCCTGTATTACATACCAGTCGCCTTTTGATATCACCTAAAGACTATCAATCTTATCAGCTCTATTTCGGAACAGATTAGAGGGCTTAATAGTTGAAAATTAGGGATTCTCTTCAGCTATGAAAGCAAAGTCGGATTCAAACTATGAATAGTTAGGTTGGCTGTCGAAGGAGAAACGAGCACCGTTACCGAGAATGATTAGCCTGCCATCATTCTCAACACGTTCGATATCTTCTAATGTTCGAAGACGTTATTAAACTGTCTCAAATCTAGCTTGACAAGAGTTGGCAAGCAATCCAAACACTGTTCTACCAACTCCCACCTTTCCTCTCTTTTCAACATGTTTGTAAGCTTTCTTCGTAGCGAATGCAAATAGCGAACGTCATTTGCCGCATAGCTAAGCTGCTCGTCGCTGAGCGCTTCAACGTCACCCCAATCAGAGCTTTGCTGAGACTTGTCAAGCTCAATCCCTTCTAGCTCCTGCACTAACGATTTGAGGCCATGGCGAGGGCTATAGGTGCGAGCGATTTTGCTGGCGATTTTGGTACAGAATATGGGCGTGGTGATGATACCTAAGTGGTGTTGGAGTGTAGCCAGATCAAAGCGGGCGAAGTGGAAGATTTTGGTGATGTTTTGAGCTTCTAGGAGCTGCTTGAGATTGGGGGCGATGGTTTGGCCACGCTCGACGCGAATGGCAGATACGTAGCCGTCGGGGTCGGCAAGCTGAATTAGGCAAAGGCGATCGCGCAAGGGATTCAGTCCCATCGTTTCGGTATCAACCGCAATGGCTTCTGCCTTCATGTACCGCTCTAATAGCTGCGGTGTCAAATCGCGATCGCAAACCTCAAAATTCTCCATTCAAAAGCCCTTTTTAACGCAACAAACAACTTACCCTACAGCAATTTTTCCAACTGCCGCCGTATCCGATCCATTTCGTCGTCTGCTGCCGTATCGCTCGCCGTTCTCTCTACAGGCCTGCGATCGCCTGACCTCTGTTCCTCGGGCCTCACGTTTGGATCCCACGTTGTCTCTTCCACCATATTCTCAACCGGCGTCGCTAGCTGCCCTTCCGGAATAAACACTGCTTCATAACCAGCGTCCTCACAAATCTCCTCAATTTCCTCGCGCGCGATCGCCTCAATCGCTGGCGTCGGACTATCTTGCGCCTCTAGCAAAATGCCGAACCGAATCGCGTCATCTTCAGCTTCAAACATCAGCACCTGCTGCTGAGCGCCAATCCGAATAGAATGAATTCCCTCATTGTCGGTACCCACATTAAACAGAACAACGTAAACAGACATCGGCAGCCGTATAAAAAGTCAGGTCATGATGATTTTAGAGGATGGCGTCGCGATTGTGCTGCCTGACGGCCTGGATGCCATAATGAAAAGGTTTAAAAAAAGAGCCCTTCATCCAGGCTCATTCTGATAATCCCCTATAGCGCACTCATGGCAACGTTTTTACTCGAAGTTGGTACCGAAGAACTCCCAGCAAGCTTTGTCAGCGAAGCCTTGGCTCAGTGGCGAACAAAGCTACCCGCAGAGCTGGAAGAAAACTTCTTGAAGACGGATGGCATTGAGTTTTATGGCACACCTCGTCGTTTGGCCGTGCTGATTAGCGGCTTGCCTGAACGTCAGTCGGACAGAGAGGAGGAAGCAAAGGGGCCACCGGCTAAAGCGGCTTTTAAAGATGGCAAGCCGACGAAGGCAGCCACTGGATTTGCGGCTTCTAGAGGGGTGAGCGTCGAGGATTTGGAGATTCGCGATACGGGAAAGGGCGAGTTTATTTTTGTGCAGCAAAAGATTCCAGGGCGGACGACGGCGGCGCTTTTGCAGGAAATGGTGCCGAATTGGATTTTGGGATTGGAGGGCGACCGATTTATGCGCTGGGGCGACGGCGAGCTGAAGTTTCCTCGGCCCATTCGCTGGCTGGTGACGCTGCTAGATGACGAGCTGCTGCCGGTAACGATTGAGAATGGGTCGCAGGTTTGTGTGAGCGATCGCACCTCCGAGGGCCATCGCGTTTTGCACCCCGAGCAGGTCAGCTTTGGCAAGGCGCAGGACTACGTATCAATGCTAGAAAAAGCGTATGTTACGGTCGATCCCGCTACTCGTCGTGAGACAATTTTGCAGCAGATAGCCAAGGTGGTCGGCTCGGTGAAAGGTCATGCGGTAGTCGATGAAGACCTTCTGTCAGAAGTGGTCGATCTTGTCGAGTGGCCAACGACCATTATGGGCAAATTTGACGATGAATTTTTAGAGCTGCCGTCTCAGGTTACGATTACTGAAATGGAGAGCCATCAGCGATACTTTCCAGTCAGGCCTGCTGCTGATTCCGACCAGCTTTTACCTTATTTCATCACGGTATCTAATGGCGATCCGGCTAAGTCTGCGCTGATTACGCAGGGTAACGAGCGGGTGATTCGTGCCCGCCTAGCTGACGGCAAGTTCTTTTATGAGGCGGATCGTAAAAAGCCGCTGGAAGACTATGTTTCTCAGCTAGAATCTGTCACGTTTGAAGCGCAGCTAGGCTCGGTGCTCGATAAGGTGAATCGTGTGGTGCAAATTTCGGCGCTGCTGAGCGATCAGCTTAACCTTAGCGCCTCAGAAAAGCAGCAGGCGGCGCGGGCGGCCAAGCTTTGTAAGGCTGATTTGGTGACTCAGATGGTGAATGAGTTTCCAGAGCTTCAGGGCTATATTGGGCAGAAGTATGCGATCGCCTCTCAAGAACCCACCGCCGTAGCCGACGCCATTTACGAGCACTACTTGCCCAAAGGGGCGGGCGATCGCCTGCCGCAAACCCTCATCGGTCAAGTGGTCGGCATTGCTGACCGGCTCGATACCTTAGTCAGCATTTTCAGCATTGGCAAACTGCCCAAAGGCTCGTCCGATCCCTTTGCGCTACGCCGTGCGGCCAATGCCATTATTAGTATCATTTGGGACGCGGGGCTAGCGCTGAACTTGCAGGAGGCGATCGCGCAAGTCATCAAAAACTTTGCGGCCGATCACCCTGACACCAACACCAGCGAACTCGCCGCACAGCTCACAGACTTCTTCTCTCAACGCATCCGCACGCTGTTGCAGGACGGGCACGGCATAGATTACGACCTTGTGAACGCAGTATTTAGCCAAGATGCTGACTATCAGGCTCGGGCGCTGACTGATTTGTTGGATGTGCGCGATCGCGCCACCTTCTTGCAAACCATCCGCACCGACGGACGCCTCGCCAAAATCTACGAAACCGTCAACCGCGCCTCCAAACTTGCCACCAAAGGCGAGCTTTCCACCGAGCCGCTAGCGCCCAAAGGCCTCGTTAACCCCGATCTTTTTGAGCAACCTTCAGAGCAAGCTTTTTACGACAGCCTACAAACGCTCGTGCCTCAAACTCAAGCGGCTCAGTCCGAGCGCGACTACAGTAAACTCGTCGCTGGCCTCGAGCAGACTGCTAGCACCGTCACTGCATTTTTCGATGGTGATACCAGCGTCATGGTCATGGCCGAAGACCCTGATATCCGTCAAAATCGGTTGAATTTATTAGGCCTGCTGCGTAACCACGCACGGGTGCTTGCTGACTTTAGCGAAATTGTAAAAAGCTAAAATTGCCCGCAGCACTCCGCCAAAGCTAGTCTTAAAAAAACAGGGCCTAACGACTAAGCAATTAGGCTCACAGTCCTGTACAATCGCGACTTAGCGTAGCCGGGGTACACAGTCACCTCGCCATTGATTCAGTCAAACCGTTCCTATGAAAACAGCACACGTCATCGGCCTAGGTCGATCTGGAATTGCCGCTGCTCGCGTTCTTGCTCGCCAAGGGTATCAAGTGACTTTAAGCGATAGAGGCACCGCCGACCGACACAAAAGCGACGCAGAAGCACTTGAGCACGAAGGCATTACTATTAAACTCAATCATTCTTTTACCCCCGATTCTGACGTAGGTTTGCTGGTTGTCAGTCCTGGCGTTCCGTGGGATGCACCTGCTTTAATCAAAGCTCGAGAGCAAGGCATTGAAACCATTGGCGAAATGGAACTTGCGTGGCGTAGCTTGAAGGGTCAGCCCTGGCTGGGCATTACGGGCACCAATGGCAAAACAACAACAACTGCTTTGATCGCAGCCATTTTTAAAGCAGCCGGACTCAACGCACCTGCCTGTGGCAATATTGGCTACGCCGCCTGCGAACTGGCGCTTACCGAGCCGCCCGACTGGATCATTGCCGAGCTTAGCAGCTACCAGATTGAGGCGGCCCCTACGCTTTCGCCGACGATTGGTCTATGGACAACTTTCACGCCCGATCATCTCAACCGGCACCAAACCGTTGAGAACTACTACAACATCAAGGCGTCCTTAATTGCTCAGTCACAAAAAGCTGTGATCAACGGCGATGATCCTTGCTTAATTAGCAAAGCTTCAGAGCGATATCCCAACAGCCACTGGACAAGCATGAAAGGCAAAGATGCCATTTTGCCACTTCAGTCTGAAACTTATATTGAAGATGGCTGGGTGATTCATAAAGGCGAACAGGTCGTAGAGACTAAGGCGCTGCGGATGGTTGGAGAGCATAACCAGCAGAACCTATTGTTGGCGGTAGCAGCGGCTAAGCTAGCCGGAATAGAAACTGAGGCGATCGCACAGGGCATATCTACGTTCCCTGGCGTTTCTCACCGCTTAGAGCACATCTGCACCTGGCGCGGCGTAGACTTCATTAACGACAGCAAAGCCACTAACTACGACGCTGCCGAAGTTGGCCTTCGCTCTGTTGCTGGCCCCGCAATTCTGATCGCAGGCGGCGCGCCAAAAGATGGTGACGACACCATTTGGATAAAACAAATTAAAGAAAAAGCCGCTACCGTTCTTCTCGTGGGCGAGGCCGCAGACTCTTTTGCTAGGAGATTAAAAGAATCTAACTACCATAGCTACGAAATTGTAGAAACGATAGATCGGGCCGTCGCCAGAGGAGCTGATATCAGCAAAGAACAGCCGATTAAAACTGTTCTCTTGTCACCCGCCTGCGCTAGCTTCGATCAGTACGCCAACTTTGAAGTACGCGGTGATGACTTTCGGCAGGTGTGTACTAAGTACTTAGGCGAAATGTAAAAAAATTATGTCCAGTAAAGTACTTCCGCGTTGGGAAAAGTTTGTGCTATCTTTTCTTCAAAGAATCCGCGCAGTAGCTGAGTAGTGGGTTTGTCGTAAACGTATTTGATACCGCCAAACTTGTTTCGCTTGGTGGCTCGCGACTCCATACCCATGTCTAATTTACTATTGGGATACCACTCGTTTAGCACCTCTTTAGATTTTGAGGTATAGCGGTGACTAATCAATTCAAAAGTAAGATCGCACTCGAAGTCTAAAGCTGTCGCAAGCTGCTCAAACAGGGCGTTGTAGTGATTTTGCCAGTCGGGGAAAGCCATAATAGGGGCAATGACAAGACCAATGGGATAGCCACCACCGCCTTGGGCTTTGGGCAGGGCAAGCTGTCGAAGGGCTAAGATGCGATCGCTCACCTTTGCCGTTCCCCCTTCAAAACTCTGCGCTACTGGATCAGCATTCACACTGGCCCGGCACCGCGTATGCCCGTTGTGCTCAATATCCAACAGTGGCTGCACATTATCAAATTTAGAAACGTAGCGCAGTCGCTTACTCGGCTGCTGACCAAAATAACGAATGCACTCGCCCAAGCTCCCCGTCAAATGTTCTAAGCTCAGCGGATCGGTATAACAGCTCACCTCAAAGCTTGTGGTTGGCGTATCGGCGCCATAGTTAGCCGTATTCTCTAAAATCTCCAACAGATTTGCAAAGACTCGAATAACCGGTGGCCCAGATAGGCTGCTCGCTAAATAACAGTACTGACAGTGCGCCGGACAGCCTTCTGCCAGATGAAACTGCCAGTCCGCAGAGGGTGGAATGGGCTGGAGCTTAAGTGCACTCGGCGGCGCAGTCACCACAGCCATGGTCTGCTTAGCTTTTGCATAAGTCTCTCTTTCATTCTCACCCCGCAAGCCAATCACTCGGTTGTTCTTCAGCTTCACAATCGGCAAGCCCATATCGCTAATGCGCTGGTAGATTTGCTGCCCCCAAGGTTCATCTAAAGCCGCAGGTGTGAACATTACCTGTCTCGGCATCCATAATTGCGTAGCCGACTGTGCGGCTTGAGTAGTGTTTGATTTTACAGGGGTTAGTGTCGGCATAGTGGCGCGTAAACAGCATCGTAATGTAGCAATTGAGCTTACTTACAATGGCAAAAATCTAGGTTGAGCAGACACTATAAGAAGAATGACTTTGTTAATTCGTATATCAACCGCATTGCGTAAAGTTCTCTGCTAGACAGCTATCTCATTCAAAACGCGATTTAGTTTGCCGCTTTTGTAGCCTTCTAAGTCCAAAGTCACATAGGTGAAACCAAGTTCTTGAAAAGCTTTTACTAAAGTGGGTAAATCGACTTTACTGACAAAGCCTGCAATTTCTTCAGGCATCAGCTCAATTTTTGCGGTTTCACCGTCTGAGCGCACGCGTAGGTTGCGGTAGCCTAAGTCGCGCATGTAGCGTTCGGCCCGACCTACTCTGTGTAGCTTTTCAGTGGTGATGAGTTCGCCGTAGGGGAAGCGGGAGCTGAGGCAGGGTTGAGAGGGTTTGTCCCACCAGGGGAGGCCAAGTGATTGAGAGAGTTCGCGGACTTCTAGCTTAGTGATGCCGACTTCTGCGAGGGGCGATCGCACACCCCGTTCCTTAGCCGCCTCAATCCCCGGCCGGTAATCTTGCAAATCATCCGCATTCAGCCCGTCTACGACATACTCATAGCCTAGTGAATCAGCCAGCGGACGCAGCGTATCGTGCAGTTCGCTTTTGCAAAAGTAGCAGCGATTCACCGGATTAGAAGTGTACTGCTCATTGTCCATCTCATGCGTTTCAACAACCTTATGCACAATCCCCATTTCCACGGCTTGAGACTTCGCATCAGCAAAATCTTCTGGCATCAGTGAGGGAGAGTTAGCCGTAACCGCTAAAGACCGATCACCCAAAACGTCAAAGGCAACTTTGGCAACTAAAGTACTATCAATTCCACCCGAATACGCCACTAGCGCGCGATCCATCTCGCTAAAAATGGATCGGAGCTGAGTTAATTTGATAGTTGAGCTACTAGACATATGAAAGGGCAAAAACGCTACAGCAAGTGCAATCCTCACTCTAGCGCTTCTGACTGCAAAATTGATTGAGGTATGAGGTTGCGTCTAAAACTGACGTCGCTCAAACACGGTAACGGTAATGGTGAGCAAAAGTGCCGTATAGATCAAGGCATACAGCGCATTTTCAACTAAGCCGCCGCCGCTAGGGGGAGACACGAAGCCGTTGGCAATTTCGTTTTTAAGGTTGAGGCGCTCTAGATCGGGCAGCACTAAAAATAGGCCTTCTGCCACGCGGCGGAAATTTTCGCTCTCAGCAATCTTGTCTAGCTCTAAAATATTTCGCGTTTCATGACCCACCGCAAAGATAGCCAGAGTCATCAGCGTCGCTAAAACGGTGCTGGTAAACGTGCCAAACATCATGGCAGCAGCAATCAGCAGCACCATCTCAAAAAACATGAAGAGGACGGCCAGCAGCATTAGGTTGAGCTGAAACGGAACGTCACTCACCATCAGCAAACTAAGCATAACGGTGGTGAGCGCGGTGATCAGCAGGGCCATTACCAGGCTCAATCCTAAATGCTTGCCAAGGACGAACTCTAACCGGCTCACTGGCTTAGCGATCAGCACCAGCACCGTTTTTTTCTCAATTTCTTTGTTGATAAGACCTGTGCCGATGGAGACAACGACAAATAGGCTGAGCAGATTAATAGAGGCCAGAGCCGTATCGAGAATAAGCTTGTCTTCGGTGCCAGCAGCGACCTCGGGCAAAAGCGTAATGGCCATCACCATAATAATGCCAAAGACGCCGACAACGTAGAGAATGCGATCGCGCACAATCTCTAAAAACACATTGCAAGCAACCGTCCAAATTCTAGAAAATGACCGTGAAAATGACTGTGAAAACGAGTTCTTTGCCGCGACATCCATTCCTACCGTTTCCCGTTACGAATTAATCAATAAAAGCTGGTATAAGCAAGCTACCCATTTTGCGCCGCTAACTTCCGTTTTTTGGTGCAGTTTAGGCAGTTCAGTTTAGGTGCTCGGCCGAATCCACTGCACCGATGGCAAATCTTCATCGCAGTCTACGACCGTTAACTTAGACGTCTGCGCTAGCTGATCGGCCTGCTCGTCACCACTCTCACTACCGGAATCTGCGGAATCTACAGCGCTTGAGGCTCCTGAGGTTTGAGGGCGCGGCCTTTCTTCCGGCAGAATTTTACAGCTTTTCTCGACATAAAAGGTTTCATCACGAGCCACTGGCCCCATCCAGTCAGCCCGTAGCGTGAGCAAATAGCCGTCATTGAGCCTTTTAGGCTGAGGCACCGCCATTTGCCAAAATATTTGCTCAGTAGGAGAGACCATCGTATCGGTCATTCGGCCAGCAATGCCTTCTAGATTGTCTCTGCGCTTGTATAGCCAGCGCTCGGTTTGGTACCAGGGCTGCCCGCTCAGCTCTGAAGCGATCGCCTCAGTCGTATTCTGTACTAGCAAAACGCCCTGCACCTGTGGCTTGCGATCGCTCACAAAGTCGTATACAAAAGCACTCCTGCTCATGTCATTCGCCAGCAGGCTAGGATAGTTTGTCACCCAGTCTTGAATGCGAAAGAAAAACAGAATCCAGCTATTCACCAACAAATTCACGAGCAGCGTCATTGCTAGCTGCTGCTGCTTGTCGCTTTTGGGAGGCTTAAACTTCAGCTCCCAGGTCACAAAATTCGGTAGCGCCATAATCGCCATCGAAATCATCGGCCAGCAAGACAGTGACAGCCGAAACCGACTTTCCTCCCAAGACCAAAACAAAAACGTACATAAAACAGCACCGGTCACCCACGGCCCAATATAAAAGCCGTATATTGTAAACCACTGCTTATTCGTATCAACGAACCACCAAACGGCTGAGGTAAAGAACATCCAGCTCAACGTGCTCAGCACATCTACTGGAACATATTGCTCGCCATTGAAGTAGTCCAACAGCGCCGCTATCAACAGCGAAAATAGGCTCAGCGCCAGCAGCGTCTGCCAGGAAAAGTAATCTTTAGGCCAAAAGAACTCTCTAAGCTGAATAAAAAACGCCTTAATATCTTCTAGCATTACACCCAGCCCTCCGCCGTTGCCCTCAGCAACAGCAGCAGCGAAATCGCCGTAAAGCTAGCTGCGTTCGCCTGAATAATCGCATCCGAAAAGCTGGAAATCGCCTGCTGAGTTTCTGTTTTACCTTGCCTTGCCTGAACATAGCGCTGCTCTCTAGGCACCACCTCTAGCTTTTTAGGCATGTTCCACGCGTCATCGGAGCGCAGCATAAATTCAATCCCTTTCGCCTTAATAAAAAAGGTGACAAAAAAGGCCGATAGCCCAGCACCCAAAAGCAAAACGCCCGATTGAGTCGTCCACCCGTTCAGCAGCAGCCTATCAAAAAAAACGTAGCTAATAATCTGCGTTTTTATCTCCGGTGGCGAGAGCGGCTCAGCCACTAAAAAAGCCAGCCAGCCCATCACAACCGCTGCCAGATTTACAACCAGAGTGTACTGTACGCTGGTTTTGAAGCCTAAGCGAAGCCGCTGCCGTAAAATACCGGCCTCAATAGAAACAGCCACCATCAGAAATAGCACTTGAAAGGCGATCGCCCTGAGCGGCAATATCAGTTCGTAATTCATGAAGCGTCTTTAACCTCAAATCACCAGACCATAGCCCGTACACCACAGTACCATCAGCGAGCATTGCAAACCGCCCAGGCCCAGAGTCAGCCACCGATTCCAGCTTCCTGAGTGGCTCCACATCGCCAGCACAATAAATAAAGGAAACACAGGTAGCGTATATCTAGGCATTGAAGCGATTCCGGCTGAGAGCGGAATCATAATGGAATACATGCCAAACAGCCAGTAAGAAAAGCCAATTTTTTTGTAAAACAGGCTCAGTAGAGAAAAAGCTGAGATAGAAAAGGCACACTCTAACAATTTTTTGTAGCTTGGCTCGCTTAGGCCCTGACTCAACGCCTGCCAAAAAGTCGCCAGCGGATTCATAATCTCACGATCCCAGGCAGCCTGATTTGTCTTAAAGAAAAGAGGATCGCCCGTTTCTTGGTAGGTATAGAAAGAGAATGCCGCTAACCCCAAGGGCACCAGCAGTAGAAATAGGCTGTTGAAGCGGATTCTTCTAAATTCAAAGTCTACGCTCTTTAAATACTCATAAAGTAGCGGCAGCGCAATGAGCACACCTAGCGTTCTAGTCGCCGACAGCAGTGCGCCACAGATGCCGGCTAGCCACCAATTGCGGCGTTTTGCCAGATAAAAACACAGCAGCGACAGCAGCAAATAGAGCGACTCGGTAAAAACGCCTGAGAATATGAAGGAAACTGGGAAAAGAAACAAATACTGAACTGAGCGGCGAGCCATAGGTTGCCCCCACTGCATATCTATCAGCCTGTAAAGAACGTAGCAGGAAAGGAATAGGCAAACATTGGAGACGATAATGCCTGCTAAAAAGTAGCGATTTTCGCCTGGGAAGGCTCCGCCAACGCTCGCAATCCATCCCAGTCCTTTCACCAGTAAAGGATATAGCGGGAAAAACGGAAAATTCGTCTGATCAGGAAATTCTGTGAGCTTAGTGGCTGTAGAGTAACCGTTTTGAACAATGTCCATATACCAAAACGAATCCCATACCCCCCACATATCCAGCCACGTATACTTCGACCAGGTGATCTGCTTGCCCTCACTCAGCGGCAGCACCGCATAAGACACGACACCTATTAGTATCAGCACCACCCGCGTGGATAAAAATAGGCCTAAAATATACCGCAGCTCTGCCCAAAGCGTTCCACCAGAAGGCGACGGCGGCGCGATGGGATCGGGTGTGAGTAGGTCAGGCGATCGCGCTTTAGAAAACACTCGCTCAGACCAAGAGGTAGGGTGATCAGAAGGCTGTTTGTTCGTTGGTTTTTTTGCTGGCACTAGGATGTCTTTTTTTGAGTGCAGGCTTCATGCTAGCGGCTTTAGAGGTGTTTTCAGAGGATGGCCATAGACTGCTCACAAGAAATCATGTAGCAAATGTTACGCGTTAAACAATCAGTGCTGGGCTCGTGCATCATGCATCAGTAGAGCTATTCTCAGTAGAGCTATTCACAGACAGCTCATACCGTGGAAGAGATTCTGTATGGCTAGCTCAAGCAGCGTTAGTCAGTACAATAAAAGCAATTCAACGGGTCTTCCTCTAGCGGGCCTTATCTACCGGTTTTTAAGTTCTTATGCCAAAGGCGATCGGCATCCGCACTGCTCAAAATAACTCTGAGCGTCTCACGGGCCAAATTCACGTGTATGACGGCGAGGGGAAAGGAAAGTCGCAGGTGGCGCTAGGTGTGGTGCTGCGCTCGATTGGGCTAGGCATTCACCAGTTTATGGAAAGCCGGGTGCTGCTGCTGCGCTTTTTAAAAGGGCCAGGACGGACATATGACGAGGATGCGGCGATTGAGGCATTGCAAAGAGGCTTTCCACATTTGATTGATCAGGTGCGAACGGGCAGGGCTGAGTTTTTTGGGCCGGAGGAAATTACTAAGTTTGACCGGCAAGAAGCGCAACGAGGATGGGATGTGGCGAAAGGTGCGATCGCATCCGGCCTTTACTCAGTGGTCGTCCTCGATGAAATCAATCCGGTGCTGGATCTTGATTTGCTGGCGGTTGAAGATGTGGTGCGATCGCTCAAAAACAAGCCCGACCATTTAGAAGTGATTGCCACTGGCAGAGGCGCACCGCCTCAGCTAATCGAAATTGCCGATTTGCATTCTGAAATGAAGCCGCAGGTTCATCAGGCGGCGGCTGAAATGGGGATTGAAGGCATCGAAATTTATACCGGTGATGGCAAAGGTAAGTCTACAAGCGCACTAGGCAAAGCTTTGCAAGCCATTGGGAAGGGAATTAGCCAGGATAAATCGCACCGGGTGATGGTGATTCAGTGGCTGAAAGGCGGGAAGGGGTATACGGAAGATGCCGCGATCGCAGCCCTGCGCAAAAGCTATCCAAACCTCGTAGACCATCAGCGCTGCGGACGTGATGCAATTGTATGGCGCGGGCAGCAGCAGCCGATTGACTATGTAGAGGCAGAAAGGGGATGGGAGCTTGCGAGTACTGCGATCGCCTCCGGCCTGTACAAAACCATCATCTTAGACGAGCTAAACCCCACGGTCGATTTGGAGCTACTTCCTGAGGAACCGATTATTCAAACATTACTGCGCAAGCCCAAAGGTACCGAAGTAATCATTACGGGCCGCTGCAAAAATCAGCCTGCCTACTTTCAACTCGCCAGCGCTCACTCAGAGGTTTTTTGTCATAAGCACTATGCCGAACGCGGCGTTGAACTTAAGCGTGGCGTTGATTTTTAAGCGTCTTAGGCTACCCGCGCAAAACTTCGGTACCTGGCACATGACCAAATATTTGCTGGGAGTAGTGCCAAATAGCTTCATCTTGAAAGAGCTGGCGAAAGGCCGGATCGTCTGCAAATGCTCGCCAGCGGTTCGTCACATTCATTTTTCTAGCCTGACCGTCTAGCGCTGTGCCATCAAAGGAGCTACCACTACCGAGGGTAGATACTTTATTCAGGCCGCTGTCTGAAAAGGGAACGTCTAGCTGATCTGCAAGGCTACGGCGATAGTCGGTGTCGGCAAACCAGCGGTTGTAATTAATGAGGACGCGATCGCCCAGCAGCCGCTGGTCTTCTCCCACCCATTCCTTCGCATACTCCAGCCACATCTGCGCCATAGAAACCGTTTTCATCTTGGTAGCGACGTATCCCTTTTTCAGGCGGCTCGCAAATAAATTAAACGGATCGCGCAAAATCAGTACGTCATACCGGTGAGCACAGTTGCCCAAGTACAGCGTGCGGTTACGCTCAAAGCGCGGCTGCGTGATTTTTTTTAAGCTCCAGTCTTCGTAGCTGTATATTAAGCAATCGCGCTGAACAAAATTGCCCTTGGCCTGACGCCAGTAAACCTCAGCCATTTTGTGATGCTCTGGGTGGTACCTGCGCAAATTGTTAGCCTTGTGCCGATAAGGATTTGTACCAGCCGCCACGTTGTTCAAGTGCCGGACGTGTCCTAGCTGCTGTTGTTCTATCCAATGGATAATGGCGTGGTTGCCCGTGCGCCGCAGGCCGGTGACGCGAATCTCTTTTTGATTGATTACTTTGAGGCTGGAGGCGCGATCAATCAGCAGCGATCGCATTTGCTGACTGAGCTGTCGCTGCCAGTCGCTCAACGGATACCAAAGTATCTGAGCCGCCTTAAAAGCGAGCTGATCTAACCGACCAGGCACCTGAGTCGGCTGTTTATGTGTCTGCATATTCTCTGAAACCTACAGTAGATATTTTCAACCCAAGTAGACTTACCTTGCCGCAAGCAGCGAAGCAAGCAGCACACTACTCGGTTGAATCGCACCTTTAAAATTGTATCTATGTATTGTCGCGGCTTCAGTCTCTTTTCGGCTCAGTAATCACGCGCCTCTACGTCTTTTCGGCTCATATTCAGCCACGTTTTTACAAATTAGCGCGCCGAAGAAAAGGAACAACTGCCTCACTGACTTTTTCAGCCCAGTCTTCTTGCGCATAGTGACCGGTCTCTTCCAGCTTTACAAGCTCTCCGTCGTCCAGCATTTTCACAAAGTTCTCAGCGAGATCCACAGACAGCCATTTATCGGCGATGCCCCACACAATTAGCGTCGGTGCTTGCCAGCCAGCGAAGCCTTTGTCGATATCGGCCATGACGCTTGAAAGCTGTAGATTCTTAACGGTGGACTGGAGCGATCGCCCCACATCAGAACTTTTCAAAAACGGCTTACGATACACTTCCAAAGCCTCATCACTCACCGTATAAGGCCCGCCACCTTCCAGCGTTCGATCCACCAAAATGGGATCTTGGGTCAGCACCTGACCCAGCAGCGGAATCCCAAACTGCGACATCTTCCACGGCAGCTTAGCTTCCGCCGTCAAAGGCGTATTTAAAACCACCAGGCGCTCAATCCTATCCGGATGCTTCGCCGCATACAGCAACCCAACCGACCCTAAAAAACCTTGCACCACCAGCATAAATTTCTCAATATCCAACGCGGCAAGCCACTGCTCAAACGCGTCTAAAAAAGCGGCAGGCGTGTAGGCAAACTCGCTTTTATCCGGCTTAGCAGAATAGCCATGACCAATCCAATCGGGTGCCAGTGAACGATACCCGGCATCTGCTAACGGGCCCATGACCTCTCGCCAGCTATACCCCTGAGAAACCAAGCCATGCAGCATCACCACAGGCAGCTTCCCCTGCTCATTCATAGGCTGCGCCTCTCGATAAAACCACCGCAGCCCGCCCGCCTCACATTCTTGCTCAGTAATTTTCACGCCGCCAACTTTTAGCACGCCAGTATCCCCATATCCTATCGCTTTGAGCTTACCGCCCTAGCGCTCTGGGGATCAAATGGGTGCGGTGCATTACCGGCTCGCTGGCGGCACGGAGCCGAAGCTGAAATGCTAGTGTAATCAAGCTAACTTTTTATGATTTTTGCCTTGCCTCATGAGTGCTTCCTCTCCCGATTTAGCCATTGCTCGCCTCAAAGAAATTCGCCCCGAGCTGCTGCGGCTGCACAAAGCCCTGCTAGACTCAGAGCGCATCGTGTACGAGCAGGCCAATGGCCCCATTGTCAACAGCGGTGAATTTTTTCGGCTCGTGATTGATGACGAAGCTTTTAGCTGGCTGCGCCCAATTTCTAAATTCATTGTGCAAATAGACGAGCTGCTCGACTTGCGTAAAAAGGACACAGTAGATCCAGAAAGCGCCGCCATTTTATTGGAAAAAGCTCGGCTGATGATTAAGCCTAATGAGCACTCACTGACACCTTTGGGAGAGCATTACTTTCAAGCCATTCAGCGAGATCCTAATATTGCACTGATGCACGCAGACATTGCCCAGAAGCTCAAAAAGCAAAACACCTTAGAGGAATAGAGTAAATATATTCACAAAAACATTTCACAGATCTGAAAATTTGTGTCATTTCTGTAACGTCCCGTGCAGCCAAAAGCGACGAATTCTAAAATTCACAAGGGCTGTTTAAGTGTATTGGCCCATACGCGCTTGGGAGAGTTTTACGGTGGTCGATTCAATCCTTCAGTTCACGTTCATCCATCTGGCACGGCTAATTGTGGGCCTACGTCCTATCTTGCCTACGATTTGTTTGGTGTTGGCATGGGCCATTGTTGGCATGGTGATATTTAGTGCGATCGCTATGATCAGACAAGGGGCTGCAAACGTTCGTCAAATGCACCGTATTCCCTGTGCTAACTGCCGCTACTCAACCCGTGACTATCGCCTTAAATGCTCAGTGCGCCCAACAGATGCATTTTCAGAGAATGCAATCAACTGTCTAGATTTTGAGTGACCGTACCCATCACTTAAAGCCTTTACTCACTTTTATTCGCAATCGTTATATACGCTGATAGATGTGTAGTTCAAATCAAGCTCAGATCGAACCTGCGGATTAAGCTCAGCAGCACTGTAAAAGTGGGAAAAATATGCTTACGCTTATAGGAATGTAGGCACTGCTCCCGTATAAAGCGCGGACTTAAGAGCAAATGGTAAAGGCGATCGCCAAGGGCAAGCACTCTATATGTTCTCTATTTTCATTTTGACTCACAACGAAGCGTTGGATATTGCCGCTTGTATTGAGTCTGCGGCCCTTTCAGACGATGTGATTGTGGTCGATTCATTTAGCAGCGATCGCACCCCAGAAATCGTTCATAGTCTAAAGGGCCGCTACCCCAACGTTCGTTTTTACCAGCACGCATTTGAAAGCCACGGCAAGCAGCGCACCTGGATGCTGCACAATATTCAAACGCAGCATCCGTGGTCGTACATTTTAGAAGCTGATGAGCGCATGACCCCAGCGCTCTTTGCCGAATGCGAAGCCGCCGTCGCATCTGGCCAGCACGCGGGCTACTACGCTGCCGAACGCGTCATGTTTATGGACAAATGGATCAAGCACAGCACACAGTACCCGCGCTATCAGCTCAGGCTACTCGATAAAAAGCACGTTTGGTTCGACGACTACGGCCACACCGAACGCGAAGTAATTAATGGCACTCACGGCTTTTTGCAGGCTACTTACCCTCACTACACCTGTGGTAAAGGCTTTAGCCGCTGGATAGAAAAACACAACCGCTACTCTACAGATGAAGCCAAAGAAACCGTTAAACAGCTTACAGAGGGAAAAGTCCGGTGGAAAGCCCTCTTTGTCGGCAAGTCTGAAGTAGAGCGTCGTCGCGCCCTGAAGGATTTATCTCTACGCATTCCTGGGCGCCCGATGGTACGGTTTTTATACATGTACTTTTTTTTAGGTGGCATTCGCGATGGCCGAGCGGGCTTTACCTGGTGCGTACTTCAGGCTTTTTATGAGTATCTAATCTTATTAAAGGTGTGGGAAATACGCCATTACGGAGCGGCTGCAGAGGCTGTAGCGCCAGTCGAGCAAACGGTCGAAATCTCGGGCGTTAATCAATCTAGAGTGGCCTAGGCAAGTGTCATAGCCTGGTCATAGCTTGGTCATAGCTTGGTCATAACTTGGTCATGACTTGATTGTGGGATACGCATCGGTACGCAATCAGACTGACAGACGGTTGCCACGAGGTCATAGTGCACTTACGTATTGAAGAGTGCAAGCAACCCGTCATGACACTTAATGCTGAACGACCTCCTAAAGTTTCGAGTAGTACGGCGTTTCAATCACTGATCCATTACTCTTCTCAGCTAATTTGGCTGCTAAATGCAGAAGGCCAGGTGCTAGAAGCAAATCGGACAGCGTTGACCTTTGGCCAGGTGGATTTGGCCCAGGTGGTGAACCAATCTGTGTATATAGGCTGGCAGTTTTCACCCAGAGAACAGGTGCGGCTACAAGCTGCGATCGCCTCGGCAGCTCAAGGCCACATCATCCGTTACGATGCCGCCATTCAAACAAAGAGCCACCACTCTACTACGTTCAATATTGTTCTCCGTAAAATAGATCACGTAGGAGAAGATCTCATAGATCATGAGGCAGCAGGGTCTATGCTGTTGATGATGGAAGGCACTGACGTGAGCGATCGCAAGCAGATAGAAACCATGCTACGTCGCGGTCAGCGGGTACAAAGTGTCGGTCAAATGACCGTTGGGCTAGCGCACGACCTTAGCAACTTACTAACGCCACTCTCAGGAATCTCGCATTTGCTCCACATTGAGTTCCCAGAGGCTAATAAAGAACAAGGTGAGCTATTCCAACTTTTAGGCACAACAGCTCATCGAGCCAAAAGTTTGGTCAAGCAAATGTTGACCTTTATCAGAGGTCATTCTGACATTTACGAGATAATTGAAAGCGATCGCCTCGTACAAGAGATTTCTACACTCTTACGCACGATTTTTCCTAATTCAATCTCCATTGAGACGTATCTGCCACCTGGGCTTTGGACAATAGAAGGCAACGAAAATCAGCTCCACCAGGTATTGGTTAACCTTTGCCTGAACGCCCGTGATGCCATGCCAAACGGCGGTTTTTTAAAACTCTCTGCTGAGAATATTCAAATTGATCAGACAGAAGCCGTTGAAAAGACAGAAACAGCTTCCCGAAACTATGTCGCCATTCAGGTAGCCGACACTGGAGAGGGCATACCAGCGTATCTCCTCGACAATGTTTTTACTCCGTTCTTTACGACTCGAAAAGCCCGAGAAGGCACTGGAATTGGCCTATCGATAGCAGCCGATATCATCAATAGCCACGGGGGTTTTATTGATGTACTGACCGACAACACTCACGTTTCTAGAACCGGCACTCAGTTTTGGGTTTATTTACCCGCAACGGTGTAGGCCAGTCTACTGCGCATCCCAACAAGCGTTGTTAATAAAATGACAGTGGCGGATCGTTATCATCACTTTTGCGAACGCGAGATCCTAGCAAGCGATGGTATTCACTTTGCACCAGTGAATAGCACTCACAGGCCGTTTCCTCTAGTCGAGGCCTGTCTAAAATTGCCAGGCGACCTCGGGTATAGCGAATCATGCCAGCTTGCTGCAGCATTCCGGCACTCACAGTGACGCTAGAGCGACGAATACCCAGCATTTTTGACATAAACTCATGCGTTAGCGTCAGCTCGTCTTTTTGCACACTATCTTGCACCGATAACAACCAGCGAGCCAATCGTTCTTCAGTCGTATGCTGACGATTGCACATCGCGTTTTGCGCCACTTGCGTAAACACAGCCTGCATATAGCGAAACAGGATTTTACTCAGTTCGCTCTTTTTGTTGAACTCTGCTATGAGCACGTCTCCTTCTAGTACCCACACATCGCCTGGAAACTGAACGATCGCATTGTTGGGAGTGTATTCGCCACCCCAAAGAATGGGCAAACCCATCATGCCTTCATTGCCCACTAGCGCAATTTCAGTCAGGGTGCCATCTTCCAATAGAGATATCCACGAGAGCAGCGCTGATACTGGAAAATAGGCTTTTGTAATCGGTTCGCGGGCGCGATACAGAGACTTTTGAAGGTGCATTGTCTCCAAGCGCAGATGAGGCTTCAAACAGGCATACGCCTCCGCAGATAAACTAGCCAATAGCTGGTTCTGGGCAGGTTCATTATTGACTGAAAGCATTGATCGACGGGTTCCTCTTTCTCAAATTGATTCTGCAACAACAAGATCCCGCTCAAGTTGCGAGTTGCTAAAGAACATCGTTTTTATAGTTGTTATTTTTTTAAAGTGAGCGCTAGAACGCGCCTGCTTAAATGCTATCGAGCTAGTGCACTTTGCTCAGTACGATAGCGTACGAAAACACGGTGAATATGAATAATTTAAAGTGTTCTCTATTGCAACCCAAAATATCGAACGCCTGATCTAAAAGTGAGGCGTTCGATATTGATTAATATTATCTAGCAGGCGCTAAAAATTTGCGCTAAAAATGTCTATTTTTAGACTTTGCTTTCCAAAGATTTGAGATACTCCGTGTTCACGCCAGATTCGCGGGTGAGCGCAATTTTACCGGTGCGAGCAATTTCTACGATGCCAAAGCGGTTCAGCACCTGCTCAATGGCCACCATCTTACCGGGGTCACCAACGACTTCCAGCGTTAGCGACTCTTCTGAAACATCAACGACGCGGGCTCTAAAAATCTGCGCAAGTCCGACAACTTCGGAACGATTTTGACCGTTTGCATTCACCTTTAACAGCATCAGCTCGCGCTCGACGCTGGGCGTTTCGGTGATGTCATCTACCTTGAGCACGTTAATGAGCTTGTATAGCTGCTTTGTGAGCTGCTCAATTACGGCGTCGTCACCCGGCACTACCATGGTGATTCGAGAGATCCCAGGCTGCTCGGCTGGCCCGACGGCTAAGCTCTCAATATTAAAGCCACGGCGGGCAAATAGCCCGGCAATTCGGGTCAAAACGCCCGCTTCATCTTCAACCAGTACCGAGAGCGTATGCTTCATTGCAAAAAAATAGGGCCTCTCGCCCTTGGGTTTAACCTTGCTATCTTATCTTGATAGCGCCCCTGTAATAGAAGCAAGGGCGCTTGGAAATTTATCTTTACGGCGTTGCTGGCTGGCTGGGTGCCGTAGAGCCTGACTCTGAGGGCGTGACTGGCACGGGTGAAATGGGCGGCAGATCGCTGGGTAATGAGAACGGATCGTCGGCGGGCGCAGGGGGAATATTAATGCCACCCTGGTTAGGAGTCCCTTGATTGGGCGTGCCCTGACCAGGGTTCAAAACGCCTTGCTCACGCAGCACATCTTCTAGTGATTGGTTGTTGCCTTGGGTAGGATCGAGCGAAGCGTCGTTGGGGAGGGTGGCTAGGGCAACGCGATCGCCCCCTACCGATCTAAGCAAATCCAACACTTTCACCACGTCCTCATACCGGGCGCTGCGAGAGGCGTACAGCACAATCGTACCGTTGGGCGCAATTTGCTGATGCTGCTGCAACACATCGTACAACAGGCCCAAGGGTACGGCGCTTTTGTCTACGTAGACCTGGCCAGCACTGTCTACGCTGACATAGAGGCGATCGCGACTGCTACCTTCTACGGGCGCGCTGTTGTTCACCGAGGGTAAATCAAGTGCGATCGCCTGCTGCCGTGTCAGGCCAACTGCCGCCAAAATAAAGAACGTCAGAATACAAAAGATGACATCAATCATCGGCAGAATTTCGATCTGCACGTCCGACTGACGATTATCAAGGTCAAGTTTCATAGGGCAGCAGGGAGGGTCAAAAGTTAAAAGGTGGAGGGCTTCGGTTCTTCCGGCAGGAGAGGAGTATCGATGGTGGGCGACGGCGGCGAATTGACCAGATTTTCACTGAGCAAGCTAGGCTTACCATCTGTGTAGGCCCAGGCCTGACGATACAGCAGCTCTAGCTCATTGCCCGAAAGCTGAAACATTTTCGCCTGACCAAAGACAAAGCCCTGAAACAGTCGGTAAAAGGCCAGACTCACAATCGCAATCACCAGACCAGCGGCGGTACTAATGAGCGCTTCACCAATCCCTAAGGCGGTACCAGCCGTGGCATCGCCCACGCCGAGATCGTTTAAGTCAATCGATCCTAAAGAGTTAATCAAACCGACGACCGTTCCGAGCAGTCCAAGCAAAGGAGAAAGCGCGATTACGGCTTCAAGAACCTTTTCGCCCCGACGCATAATTGCCAGTTCTTCATTGGCCGAAGTTTCCAGCGCTAGACGAAAGACCTCTGGATCTTGGTCTTTTAGCTTGAGCGCGCCCAGCAAAAAGCGGCCCATCGGCAACCGGGTGGCCCGCTGCGCAATTTGAGTCGCCGCTGACCACTCACGTCGAGCTGCTTCTAGCACGCGGCCGGAGACTTCTCGTTCGCGGGTCAAAATTCTAGACCAAAACCAAATTCGTTCCATAATGGTGCCAAGCGCCAAAATGGACAAAAATAGCAGCGGCCACATGGCTATGCCGCCCTGCCTAAACAGTTCTGAAATGTTCACCTACTGCCTCCTAACCACACCGAAACACTCTTTAATGGCTACTCGCAATCCTTAAACAAGATCGCTAACAAATATAGAGAGCACTGTATATTTTCTGAACCAGTGTAGAGCATATAGTGTTAGCGCTTATCAAGTTATGTCCACTTTTTACGGCGGTTACCGGCCATAACAGAGTGATATTTGAGACGAATATTTTAACAGCCACAGAGATTATGACAGCATGTCTAAAATTTCATTAGCAGCGCGATCGCACACGCCCACATCACCCATCGCTTTTCGCATCTGCGCGTAGCCGTCGAGCATCGTTTGTCGCTTCAATTCATCCGTGAGGAGTTCTAGCGCGGCCTGACTAATTTTTGCGGGGGTCGCATCCCACTGCAGCAGCTCAGGCACAATCGGCTGATTTTCCATCAAATTTACCGGTGATACGTAGTCGCCGGTAAATCGCACAATGTATTTGGCAATAAAGCCTGTCAGGTTGCTCAATCGGTAGGTTACTACCTGCGGCACATTCATCAGAGCGACTTCCAGGTTAACGGTGCCTGACTTGTTAATCACCAGATCGGCCGCCGCGATCGCCATCGTCCCCTGAGCTTTATCGACTAGCTGCGCGTTCAGCCCATACTCAGCCACCGCCTCGGCAATTACGGCTCTAAAGTCCGGCAGCGACGCCGGCACCAAAAATTTCACGTCCGGCAGCGCCTGTTGAATGGTTCGCGCCGCCTCAAACATTCTCGGCATCACGTACTTTAGCTCTTGAAAACGCGAAGCCGGTAGCAGCGTCACAATTTTCGCATCTGCGTCCACGTGTAATTCGGCCCTAGCATCTGCTTTTGACATCGGCTCGGCCAAAATATCTACCAGCGGATGACCTACCCAGCGCACGTTAGCACCGGCCTGTTCGTAATACTTCGCTTCTTCTGGGAAAATAGCCAGCAGCTTATCCGTAACAGTTAAGATATTACGCGTGTCTGTTTTGGTTGAAAATACCCATTGCTGCGGCGCAATATAGTAAGCAATCGGCACAGCCGGCATATGTTTTCGCACAAATTTGCCCACTGGAATATTTGGCCCCATATAGTCCAAAAGCACCATCAAATCGGGCGGATTATCTAACAGATACTGATTGACTCGCTTCTGGGCCTCGCGACCTTTTGCATAAAAAGGCAGCGCTTCGAGCAGCCCAATTGCGCTGAGCCTAACGGTATTAACCAATATGTTCGCCCCGGCTGCTTCCATGCAGTGTCCGCCAACACCAAGCACCTGAGCGTCTAGGCCACGTTTTTCAGCTTGGCGATACAGAGCGCTGACGAGTAAGCCACCCTGCAAGTCACCCGATACTTCACCCGTATGAATAAATATTTGAGCGGGTCTAGTCACTTCTTTCGCCCTGGTATCGGCCCACGTCGCCCTTTCTCCCGAGAAGAAGCCCGCAAAAACTCATACAGGTGCCGCACATGAACGTT
Source organism: Phormidesmis sp. (assembly GCA_051860365.1). Classification (GTDB taxonomy): domain Bacteria; phylum Cyanobacteriota; class Cyanobacteriia; order Phormidesmidales; family Phormidesmidaceae; genus Phormidesmis. The sequence goes on along the minus strand of JBHYED010000009.1, from coordinate 79,532 downwards.
GTCGATCATGGCCTCCAGTTTGCCAATTGCTTCTTCTAAGGTAAGCCCGTCTCGATACAGAATCCGAAACGCCTCTCTTAACTCCTTATACACCGCACCATCGGCTTCTTGCGCAATGCCCGACCGACGCAGCAGCACCTGATTGAGGCCGCGCACCCGTGAAGGATTGCCTTCGACCATGGTGTAAGGCGGAACGTCGCGCTCAATGCGGCTCATGCCGCCAATCATGGCGTAGCGGCCAATGTGCACAAACTGATGAACGCCAACTAGGCCGCTGATGCGGGCGTGGGATTCAATTTCGACGTGGCCTGCTAGAGCCACTGAGTTGGCAATGATCACGCGGTCGGCGATCGCGCAGTTATGCGCCACATGGGCATACGCCATAATCAAATTGTGGTTGCCCAGCCGCGTCACTTCTCCTAGCCGCGTAGGCCGGTTGATGGTGACGCATTCGCGAATCGCGTTGTCATCGCCAATGTCAACCAGGCTCATAGAGCCGTCGTACTTAAGATCTTGCGGCTCTAGACCAATGGAAGCATGTGGGAAAATGCGGTTGCGATCGCCAATTCTGGTATGGCCGTCAATCACTACATGAGCGCCAATGCTGGTATCTGCCCCCACTGTCACTTTTTCCCCAATGACCGCATAGGGGCCAATCGTAGCGCTCGGATGAATCTGAGCGCCAGAATGAATAACAGCAGTGGGATGAATCAGGATAGTAGTCAAAGCTAGGCCTCCAGCAAAGCCGCCGAATGGTTAGAGCACCGAAGAAGTCAGGAGATGAAGTTAATCCACAACGGAAAACATCAGCGTGCCTTCACAGGCGAGCTGTCCATCAACTTCAGCCCGTGACTTCATCTTGCCAAAGCGTAAACGCTTGATGGTAATTAATTCAGTCGTAATAACCAGCTGATCACCTGGCACCACCGGACGGCGAAATTTCACCTTATCAATCCCAGCAAACACACATAACCGACCATCTACTCCCGGCATCTGGCTTAGGACAATGCCACCCACTTGAGCCATCGCTTCTACAATCAGCACACCTGGCATAATAGGCCGGCCTGGAAAGTGGCCCTGAAAGTGGGGCTCATTGAACGTTACATTTTTGAGACCGACCGCTCGCTCTCCGGCCACATATTCAGTAATCCGATCCACTAAGGCAAAGGGATAGCGGTGAGGTAAAAGCTTTTGAATCTCTTCGAGACTGTAGGTGATGTTAGCGGCAGATTTTTCGGCTTTATCGTTGGTATCAGCAGCCGTGACCTGAGCGTCTTGAGCAGAAGCGGTCTGAGAAGGTTCGGTGGAAGCGGGAGCACTAGTCGGCATAAAAATTAAATCGTAGCGGCGCGGGAGTGGAGCGACAAAAGCTCAAAACAAGTAAAGCTTGTATAAAACCCTTCACGATTTTGCCATTAGACGGCTCCTGACGCTACGAAGAAGTCTAGAAAGGCATGAATAGGCTGCATTTGTTAAACAGTTGCGCTAACAGCCACTAGCTTTTTTGCCAGCGCTACGTGCAGTGAATGGCTCGCTTTATAGGCGACGTAGTGCGCCCGAGGAATATCGCCCAGCAGGCTCAAGTCTCCGATTAAATCCAGCAATTTGTGCCGCACAGGCTCGTTATCAAACCGCAGCGGTGGGTTTAGCCAGCCGTCTTTGCCGCAGACCAGCGCGTTTTCTAAGCTGCCGCCTTTGATCAGGTTTTGCGATCGCAAATAATCAATTTGATGCGCCAGCCCAAACGTCCGCGCAGGCGCAATCTCAGCCGCAAAACTGTTGGCTTTATTGGCTGCCTGATTAGAATCGCCTTTGGATTGATCCGTAGCCACAGGCGACCAGCTATGCCACTGATTTCCAATCGCCATCAGCTCAAAATCTATACCATAGGTAAACCGCAGCTCACTACTCGGAAACGCCGTCACCAGCGCGTCCTCCGCCTGCACCGAGACTAGCTGAGCTACCGCCGGTTGATTCTTGCGCTCAGCCGCTTGCGATCGCACCCCAACAGAAGCCAATAGCGCCATCCACTCTTTTGCCGAACCATCTAAAAGCGGTAGTTCCGGCCCATCCATTTCAATACGCACATTATCTACATCCCAGGCCACCAGCGCAGACAGCAGATGTTCTACCGTCCGCACCTGGGCCTCGCCCACGCCTAACTTAGTAGATAGCTGAGTATTAATCACATTAGCCACAGCAGCAGCAATTCGCTCAGAACCAGCCAAATCGATTCTCACAAAGTAGCGCCCATCATCCGGATCAGCAGGCAGCAGGCGAACAGTCGTTTGCTGCCCCAGATGCAAGCCTACGCCCTGTGCCGTCGCCTTACTGGCTAACGTTTGCTGCTGCGCCATTAGAACCGCTCTCCAAAACCAAAGTGGAATCGAGACCCTTCCTCACTCAGGCCATAGTCCAACCTAAGCGCGCCCAGTGGCGTTCGCACTCGCACGCCCGCGCCATAGCCAAAGCCATTACCTGGCTTCCCCCGTACACCCGCCGGATCGCCAGGAACATTATCACCCGTACCTAAATCAGTACCGTAGTCTGCAAAGAGCGCACCATTTAAGAACTCACTAAACAGCGGGAAGCGATACTCTACCGTAGCGAGGGCAAACGATGTGCCTGCACCCACAGCCCCCTCTTCATAGCCTCGGACAGAATTACCGCCGCCTAAAGGAAAGGCCTCATAAGGTGGAATTTCACCAAGGGTCGTACCGCCTTGGAGGTTGAAGGCAATTGTTTCACTGCTCTCTGAGCCAAAAAAGCTAACTGGGACATACTCGCTATAGCTACCCCTAATTTTGTTATAGAAAATGCTGCCGTTGCCAATAGGAACAGACTGCTCTGTGCCCAGTCGAAACAAGCGACCGCTGGTAGGCTGTACCGGATTATCCCGCTTGTCTAATACTGCGCCAAACTGCACGGTGAGCAAGTCATCGCGCCCGTTGTCGCTGGCGGTAAGCAAATTGCCAAAAGCATCTCTAGGGTTGACATTACCATCGGAATCTAAAACAGCCACCCGCTCATACTGCGTGCCCAAAGACAGAGACAGTCCGTTATCCAAAGGACGGCTAAAGCTGATACCGGTTCCCAATCGGTTGATTCTCGGCGTATCACCTATATCAGGATTTAGGTCTGAGCCCGGCGCTTGCAGATCGACTTCAGGAAAGCCATCTGCGCTGTTGTCAAAGATTAGTGAGGTAGAGCGGCGGTTAAAAAGGCTAGCCGTGTAGGAAGTTCTGTAAGGATCGCCTTTGATCCAAGGATCGGTGAAGCCAATATCGAAGAGAAAGTCGCCTCGGGTAGTCACGCGGCCTTCGGTTCTAAGCTTTTGATTACGGCCACCGAAGTTGTCTTCGTTGTAGCTGAGCTGGCCAAACAAATCGCCGCGCAGGTTGAAACCGAGGGAAGCACCAATAGAACCGGTATCACGTTCAGCGACACTGACAATTAGCTTCACCTTACGAGGATCTTCATCACCGGGGTCAAACGACAGGCGAATATCTTCAAAAACGCCTAGGTTAAAAACGTTGCCGACGTCTCTTTGAATCGCACTTTCTTGAAAAACATCGCCGGGCTGAGTTTCAAACTCGCGCGTAACAATATAATCTTTCGTTTTGCCACCGATAGGATTACCGTCTTCGTCAGTCACTTGGCCATCTGCATCAATGTAGCGAACGTCAATCGACTCAATTTCACCTTCAGCCACAATCAGCGTGACCGTACCATCGTCAGCAATCTGTGGCGCTGCTGTGACCTGAGCGAGCACATAGCCATTTTCCTGGTACCAGTCATTCAAATCAAGAATGCCGTTTTGAAAGTCGCGCAGGTTCAAAATTTGGTCGTACTGGTCACCAAAAATTTCTTCAATCGTTTCGTCTTCTAAAACCTTGCGGTTGCGCACATCTACCCGGCTCAACACAGGGTTAGGCTCAACGAAATAACTCACCTTAACGCCCAAAGGCGTGTCAGAAGGCTCGGCTCTTACGTTGGAGAAAAAGCCGGTGCCAAAAATACTGTTGATATCTTCTTGAAGCTGTGTGCGGGTCGTGGTTCGTCCTGGAACCGTACCGACCGCGCGGTATACAGCGTCAGTGAGTTCGGTAGTCAGGGGGCGCTGCGGATTGCTAGAAACCACCTCAACTTCTGCAACCAGCACGCGTGTTTCGTCGGCGGCGTCAGCTTCCGCAGCGTCTTCTGTTGGCGCAGGGATTGCTTCGTCAGCTTCAGTATTTGTGGGCGCAGCGTCAGTGGGCGCAGCCGGAACAGCTTCGTCAGACTCGGTTTCGTCGGTATCTACGGCAGGCGCTTCAGCCGGAATGGGAATACCGTTATTAGGAACAGCGGGCGGTGTTTCTTCTATTTCAATGTCAATCTGGCCATCGACTGGGCTTTGCTCTGTCGCGTCGTTAACATTAGCGTCGCCCAGGCCCTCTTCATCAACAGGAATTTCAACATCAGGCGTAGGCGTGGGTTGCCTAGGCGGATTAGGCAAAACCGGGTTGCCAGCAGGTTCCGTTTCCGTCTGAGCGATCTCTATCGGCTCAGCATTCAGAGCCGTCTCTACGGAGTCAGTACTCTGTTTGGTGGCACCTTCTAAGAGCCGAGATAAAGAAATGCTAGGCTCTACTTTCTGTTTTACTGTAGGCTCCAAGCGCTGAAGCGCCTGGGTGGAAGAGTCGCCACCTGCAACGGTCGATTCAATCGCATTCGTGCTGCTGGTTGCCTCAGAAGATTCAGCCGCATGGCTTGGCAAACTGGCGATCGCAACCAAACTACAGCAGGCTAGAAGAGCCGGGGAAACACGCATAACCAGTTGATCCTTGATTTAAGTTCACTCCTCAAAGCACCTTTGCTGCTCACACCAGCAACAAAGCTTGAATCACTGACACGTCGCGCTTAGTAGCGGCAGTGCTAGCGAGTCAAAGTGCACAAATTTGAGCATCTATTTGAGCATCTATCGGGGCATCAACTGCCTAGAATAGATTAATTTCAATCGATACTACCGCACTGCCAAGCGCCAAACGCGAATTCACTGTGCCAGAAGCGAAGGCTGCACTCAAACGCAGTTGTTGACAGCCAACGGCAGACTTTTTTCCTAAGTTTTGTATAAAAGGTGACTAAGCGACGCGTTAGAACCTTCGCCAAAATCTAAGTAAGCTGTCCCAAAATCCTGTCGAGCACGGCCTGATAGCCTTCTGCGACAGCACCCAAATCTTGGCGAAAGCGATCTTTATCCATCACCCGTTTACGTTCATCGGGCTCAGTAGTATCCCAGAGGCGGCAGGTGTCGGGGCTAATCTCATCAGCGAGCAGCAAGGTGCCGCCAGTGTCTACGCCAAACTCAAGCTTGAAGTCTACAAGCGTAATGTCACAGCTCGCAAAAAACTCAGTGAGCACGGCGTTGACGGTTTGGGCTTTTGCAATGAGCTGATCTAGCTGCTGGGAGCTAGAAAGCTTCATAGCGTGGATGCGATCGCGCGTCAGCAGCGGGTCTCCCAAGTCATCGTTTTTGTAGTAAAACTCTACTAGTGACGGTTCTAACTTCGTCCCCAGCGCAATTCCCGTTTGCTTGCACAGGCTACCGGCAGCAATATTACGCACCACTACTTCTAAGGGCACAATATCGACCCGCTTGACGCGCATCTCGCGATCGCTAGTCGTCTCTAATAGATGAGTCGCAACGCCTCTATTCTCCAGCAAACCATATAGGTGGGTTGTTACCTTTGCATTGATTACGCCTTTATTCTCAATCTGCCCTTTCTTCTGTGCGTTAAAAGCGGTCGCATCGTCCTTGAAATAGGTAATCAAGACCTCTGGATCGTCGGTAGCGTAGATAATTTTGGCTTTGCCTTCATATAGCTTCAGGTCGTCTTGTAAGGCGTCAGTCATGGGGCGTTGAGTGAAAGAGTGAAAGCAACCTGTTTATTATTGCGGTAAGTTGGGCGATCGCCTCATTTTTTGTAACATCCCTTGCAAAAACATCTGTAGGAAAATAGCTATTCAATAATCCATTTAGATTGATGCACTTGAGTAAGAAGGAATGAGCCACTATTCTTAAGTTAGTTTGGCAGAATATCAATATCTAGAACGAATCCATGCGAATCACAACTAGCGGAGGCAATCGTAGATGTCTGAGCATCCTTCTCCGCGCGATATATTGATCGTAGACTCCGCAGTATCTGCTCAGCACGAACGCTTCAATCGGTGGGCGATCATTGTGGGCATCTCAAAGTATCAAACGGCTAGCTTGAATCTAAAGTATGCCGACCGTGATGCTGAAAAACTTTATCAGATGCTGCTCACGCCTCAAGGAGGACATTTTCAAGAAGAGTTTATTTGTAAACTAACTAATAAAACCGCCACTAGAAGCAATATTAACCGTGCCCTTCGCGCCTTTCTTAAGAAGCCTGCTAAAGAAGATCTCGTTCTAATATATTTTGCCTGTCATGGTGCACCTGATCCCGAGCGACCCAGCAATGTATATCTTCTAACTTACGATAGCGATCCGAAAGATATTGCTGGAACTGCTTTGCCAGTAAATGATATTAACCGTGCCCTGAAAGACACGCTACACTCAGAAAAGGTAATTATACTAGCTGACACTTGTCACAGTGCAGCTATTGGTGGCGGAATCAGAAGCCGCAAACTCGATGAGAGCACGGCGCTGATCAACCGCTATTTAAAAGAAGTGAGTACGGCTAGAGGTGGAACAGCGCTGCTCACCTCGGCTGAAGCGAACGAAGTCTCTTTTGAAGATGCAAAGTGGGGCGGCGGTCATGGCGTATTTACTTACTACTTGCTGCGCGGATTGAAGGGCGCAGCAGATACTAATAAAAATGGCTTTGTTACTGTGGGTGAACTGTTCGAATATGTGCGTGAAAACGTAAAAACAGCTACTCAACATAGGCAACACCCTAGTATTGGAACAAATCCCTTCGATCGCAATTTGCCGTTAGCGATCACATGCCAAAGTCCAGCTCAACAATCTACCAACTCTATTACCAGCAGCAGTTTACTTCTCTCATCTCCAAAAGCAGTCCATCCACTTATCAATAGTCGATTCGTTGGACTGTTTGTTGCAACTATACTTGCTGGTGCGACTGGGTTCGCTTTGTTATGGCGGCTAGGCCCGCTGATTGCAGGGCTTGCTGATAATTCCTCTGTGACCGATTCATCTGGACTAGCGACCATTGATGAAACACGAGTACGGGCAAACTTTGAAGAGGCTGTTCGTATAGAAAACGCTACGATTGCTCAATTAGATTTAGATAAAGAGGAACGTACTGAAGAAAATCTCAATGAGGCAGTCGAAAATTGGATCGAAGCAATTAGACTGATGAAAAAAGTCATTAACGTAAATCAGGACTATCCACAGGCTATTCAGAAACTGGATGCATATCAGAATCAATTGCGGTACGTACAAGCTTTGCGTCTAGGAAGCAGAGCGGCCAAACTTACGAAAGACGGAAAAGACAACACGCTTTCAGTAGAACAGTGGAGCAATATTGAAGATCTGTGGCGGAAGGCAATCGAGACGTTTAGAGAAATTCCACCAGAAGACAGAATCTACGATAGTATTCAAGGTAAAATAACATAATATCAAGAATATATTGCATACGATAGAGAAGCTGCCCTCTTAGCTCCTTATCTTCAGGGTGATAGAAAAGCTAAGGCAGCAAGAATAAAAGCGTCTGTTGCAAACTCTAGTGAAGCTTGGTCGATGGTAGCAGCCCAATGGAGTAGCGCCTCAGCACTAATGGGGCAGGTTTCTAGCGAATCTGTGAATTATGCAGAAGCCCAAAGACATATAGACCAGTATAAAATTGAGCGTACAAAAGCTCAGAAACAGGCAGCAGCCCTAGGGCAAGCAACCGAATAGTCGCTCTATAGTTTGCATATCAGAATGCTCGATACTGTGAGAATGCGAGCTTTAGTTTCTTCATCTTACTTAGTCGTCATTACATGCACGCCATCCCAGTCAGCAGCGGGCGGACGCTGAATATATTCTTGAGCGCGTTCTAAGTGCAGAGTCACGGCCAGATCGTTTGGCTGCATCGCTTGGGCGGCGTCGAAGTGAGAAATGGCTAGGTGGAAAGCTCTGGTTTTGTAAGCTTCGCGGCCTTGGTTGTAGAGATCTAAAAACTGTTGGGTTTCTGGAGGGAGCGGGTATGTGCGATCGCCTATCAGTTCATAAATTTTCACCGGCTTCAGCTTCCCCTTCACCCGAATCAAATCCAGCTCCCGCACCCATATTCTGTCCCGACACAACTCATACGTATGCTCGCTAAGCACAATATCGCAGCCGTACTGCTTCGTAATACTCTCTAGCCGCGCGCTCAAATTCACCCCGTCGCCAATTACCGTATAGTCCATCTTTCGCTGCGAGCCAATATTTCCCGACACCACCTCACCCGAACTCAGGCCAATTCCAATCCGCAGCTCCGGCTGTCCTTTTTTCTGTCGTTCCTGGTTAAATATCACCAGCCGCCTGCGCATATCCAGCGCCGACTTCACCCCCGACCACGCATGATTGCTCAGCGGCAGCGGCGCACCAAACACCGCCATCAGCGCATCGCCAATAAATTTATCGAGCGTACCCTCACAGTGAAACACCGACTCCACCATCGTTTCAAAATACTCATTCAGCATCGATACCACGTCTGAGGCCTCTAGCGCTTCGGTTAGCGTCGTATATCCACGAATGTCAGAGAATAATACGGTGACGTTTTTACGCTCCCCAACCATCAGCACATCTTCACCTAAAGCCATCACCCGGTCGGCCACGCTCGGCGTCATATACCGATACAGCGTCGTCTTCATCCGCTTTTCCTGACTGATATCTTCAATCACCACTAGCCCGCCGCGCACGCCACCATTCGGATCGCTCAAGGGACTCACCGTCAGGTTAATACTGCGATTCCAGCCCATCACTGACTCAATTGAGGGGAGGCGATCGCCCGATCCCCAAAGCAAATAATCCTCCCCATCGGGCACCACTAGCACACAGCTCTCAGGCCGATACCGTCGGCTCTTCTCAGCCACCTGATGCGCTCCAACCGGTTGGATAAGCGGAGTAGACGCCACGCTCACCGTCAGCGCCTGCTCTGGCACATAGTGCCGCGCCCCATGCTTCAAGCTATCTTCCAATCGAAACTTCAAATTCTCCAGCGGCAGCACATCCCATAGCCGAACGCCTGTCAAAGCCTCCTGCCACAGCCGTCCCACCACACCATTTACCCGCTGCTCGGTATTCTCATTCATCCCCGGCGCAAGCCCATCAAACTCTCCTACCGGACAGCCCAACAGCTTCAGTGCCGCCTCATTAATTGTGACAATCCGGCCCGCCATATCGGTTGAAATCACCGCATCTGAAAGACTCTCTAAAATATCTTTTTGATACTGCTTTTCTAATGAAATCTCTTGAAAAAGCTGCGCATTTTCTAACGCAATCCCTGCCTGCGTGTTAAACGCCCGCATAAATGACTCATCAAGCTGCGTAAACTGCCCTTGTGCCTTATTAATGAGCTGACTGACGCCGATTAGCTTGCCGCCAGAATTAAACACCGGCATACACAAAATATTGCGGGTTCGGTAGCCTGTCTTTAAGTCAGATGAGACGTCAAAACGGGGGTCGCGGTAGGCATCTAAAATATTCAGCGTCTCTGACGTGATCGCCACATGGCCGACAATTCCTTTATCCGCAGGCAAGCGTAAATTAATTAGCCGTCCGCCATCTGCACTTTGCACCTGCGACCACAGCTCGTTTTTAGGCTCATCCATTAGCCAGAGCGTGCTTCTATCGGCCTGCATCAGGTTACGTGCTGCGGCCATCACCGACTGAAGCGTTACCGTTAAGTTTAGGCTTTGCTCCATAGAAGAGATGGCCTTGAGTAAAGCCGCGACGCCTTTTTGGTTTCTAGCAGCAAGATAAAAGGACTGACAGCTCGCGAGCAAAATGCCGATTGAGGGAGCAAAGCGGGCAAAACTTGCCTCGTCTTCAGTGGAAAAAGGCTCGGTGCCAGCTTTGTTGAGGAGCTGGGCGATCGCGACTACCCGCTGGTCACTGTTTACTACTGGCATACACAAAATATTGCGGGTTCGATAGCCCGTTTGCCTGTCCGTCGCATTGCTAAACCGGCCATCTGCATAGGCATCTGGAATATTCAGTCCCTGCCCAGTGGTTGCGACATAGCCTGCAATTCCCTTATGCAAAGGGATACGAATCTCTAAACCACCCGCTCCACCCGAATCGCTATGGCCCTGGGCAACCTTACTCCACAGCTCCTGACGGTCTTCATCTACCACAAAAATAGTCGTCCGATCGGCCTGCAAAATCTGACCAATTTTTAGCGTGAACGTTTCTAGCAGCTCATCGAGCATCGGCTCTAGTGACTGGTTGTTGATGAGATCAATCACTTTAAGAAACTGCCTAAAGTCGCGAGTCGTACGCTCTAGAAACGCAATAAAGTCGGGGATAGATAGATCCTCAACCCGCTCAGCGAGGTGGCCATGTTTCTGTTGAGAGAGGGCTGAAAAAACACTACTGGTCGTTGGCTGGGCCATGGTGGATATATTTGACGAAAGGAACGGTAGGCACACGTATCAAGTATTCCCCTTCAGTTGTGCTGGCTTTGCTTCCCCCGACAGCCATTCAAATGCTGGCCTCATAAAGTTTTCCAATGAGGGAAGTGGCATAGGTACTTTGCGTAATAGTTGGGCTACCTACTGATAATCAATTAAGACCGCCTATTGGAGAATTCTTATGCGCTTATCGTCCAGGCTGCTACTACCCTTACTGCTTGCTGCTGCATTAGCTGGCTGCAATTCTGCACCTCAAAATTCTGCTGCTGACCCAGAGGCGAAGGTTGTTGAATCGGTCAGTAACCGCGAGAAGGCGACTGAAAAAGAAACGGATGCTGCTCAAAAACCTGATTCTAATCGCAATGGAGCGGGCAGGTCTGATCAGACGCCAAAAGCAGCGCCGAAAGCGATCGCACCCGTCTTACAGCCCGGTACTTATTGCTACAAGGTGGATAACGGAGTGCTCTCAGAGGATGTTCGGCTGGTGGTCGATAGCAGCGATCGCGTCACTGGAGAAGTTGATGGGGTCGTGGCCGATAAAGCCCAAGGCTACTTCACTAGCTATCACCAAAAGGTTGACGGCGCCATTGCTGGCAGCAATCTAAATGTGGATGTTGTCACCTGGATTGAATACGACCAACAGAACCGTCAAGAAACGTGGCGCGTTAGCCCTGAATCTTTGACGATGAATAGAGAAGAACTCCTGGCAGCCGACTGTGCTCAGGCTTTTGGAGAAAATAGAAGAGATGCGAAAGACCTGACGGCTTCTGCAAACAATGTGAAGCGATCTCAGGTCTTTTTTGATGCTGGCAGAAGTGGTACAACCGTCAGCAATTCTGTCGTGAGAGGCGATCGCGATGTCTACGTGCTCGGCGCGCGGGGCGGCCAGCAAATGTATCTCTCTATTACCTCACTCGAGGATAACGCCGTCTTTGATGTGGTTGAGCCTAGCGGTGGAATTCTCGGTACTGAAATGACCGATGAGATGATATTTTTACCGCATACAGGCGACTATGAAATTATTGTGGGCGGCACCCGAGGCAACGCCACTTATGATTTATCCATTGACATCGAATAGATTATTTGGATTAACTGTCCTCTGACTTTTCAGCACTGCGAAGGCTTTGGTACTGAGCTTGAAGTAAAAAGCCGCTGATAGAAATCAGCAGAATGGCGATCGCCACATAGACAACATCGCTAACTTGCGAAATTTCTAAGCCCAGCATCTTTTTAAACAAGCTCACAATGAGCGCAACCACAATCACCTGTACTATTTTGCTTTTAAGTTCTTCTAAAGACTCACTTTGCAGAATGCTGACTTCTTGCTCAAAGCGAATATCTATTTTGGAAATAAACAGTTCATAGATACCAAAGGCGAAGATGAGTAACACGATGCCGATCAGGTAGTAATCTACGCCACCAATAATGTAAGAGACTATTTGATACGTGACTCTGCCCTCTGGATCAGACACGTCAAAGCTTAAGTTGAGGCCCACCCAAATGTCTAGCGTGCCAATGATGAAGAACTTAACGGCACTAAAAAGGCTGAATATCACCGGGAGCAATACGAAGAATCGGAAGTTCCAAATAATGGTTTCAAAGGTGATTTCTACTCTTCTGGCTAGCCTCATACGAAACACCGATTTTATTGTGACAGAACGCGTTCACACTATAGTAAGGCCGCCATAACACTACAGTAGGATTAAAAAAGCGGCAGCTATTGGTTAGCCACCGCTTTTTATACTTAAATTGAAATTAGCCTATAGACTGGTGCACCACCAGAAAGCCACAGGGCTTCAGCACGAAGCTTACAGACCGAGCAAACCCCAGAAGTGGAGGAAGCCTTGACCAGAGTAGATTTCGATCAAAGCGGCCGAAAGGAAACCAATCATCGCTAGGCGACCGTTCCAGATTTCGGCGCTAGGTACAAAACCGGGCTTAAAGCTAGTAGCAGGCTCAACGTAGGGCTGCTGTGTACCGACAGGTGGTGTAGGCGTCTTGTTCGTCATAATTTGTTTTCCAAAAGGTTACGAACACCAAGTTAATAAAACTAAACAAAGGTAACCTCTGTCTAAGGGAACAGAAATTGATGAATATGGCGATCGCTATACCGGCCAATCATCATATGAATCATTTGATACAAAAGTGCAGGCAGAACGAAAAATCTAGAAGAGCGTGAAGAATTCTTGATGAAATGTGAGGAATTTGACAGGGAAGCCGCCTTCTAACGCTATTTCTAATACTTTCTAATACTATGGAGCTGAAAAATTGAGTACGCTGTTTAAGCAGACGATTAAAGCTGTGCAGGTAGGCGCGATCGCCACGATAGCCAGTCTGTCTATCGTGGGACCTGTAGTCAGGCCTGTAGCCGCACAAAATCAAGCGATCCCAACCTCTACAGAAGGGATAAGGGAAAATGCTCAAGAGCCAGTACGACAGCTAGCACAGACCGATCAGTCTGCACCCAGGCATCTGACGGTGACCGGAGAAGGTCGAGCCTTCGCCCCCGTCAAGGAAGCGGCGCTCGTATTTTCATTGAATAGTTGTTGAAAGATTGGACTGGGCTAAATTGCTATGCGATCGCCTCTGCGACCTGATCAACAACCTGATTAAAAGCTGCACTAGGTCGCATCGCATTGCTCGCTTTCTCGGCATCAAGCAGATAATATCCGCCCACATCAACCGAACTGCCCTGCGCAGCCGTTAATGTTTCAACAATCTCAGATTCCTTTTCGCTCAGTTGTTGCAATAGCTGAGCGAACTTCGTTTTAAGCACTTCATCTTTGCTCTGTTCAGCCAAAGCCTTAGCCCAGTACAGCGCCAAATAAAAGTGACTCCCCCGATTGTCTAGCTCGCTCACCTTTCGAGACGGTGACCTATCCTCATCCAAAAGCTTGCTGGTCGCCTGATTGAGCGCCTCAGCTAAAATCAACGCCTTCGGATTATTGGTTTTACTGCCCACGTCTTCTAAGGCCACGGCCAGCGCTAAAAACTCTCCCAAAGAGTCCCAGCGTAAATGTCCTTCACTCACAAACTGCTGCACATGCTTAGGCGCAGAGCCACCCGCACCCGTTTCAAACAAGCCGCCACCGGCCAGCAAAGGGACGATAGAAAGCATTTTGGCGCTAGTGCCCAGCTCTAAAATGGGAAAGAGATCGGTTAAATAGTCTCGAAGGACGTTGCCAGTAACAGAAATAACGTTATTGCCCTGCTTAATTTGCTCGCAGGTAAAGCGCATCGCCGCAACTGGTGGCAAAATCTTAATCTCTAAATCCGCAGTCTCGTAAAGCGGCAAATACTGATTCACCTTTGCGATAATTTGAGCATCGTGAGCCCGATTCTCATCTAGCCAAAAAACAGCAGGCGAGCCAGTCGCCTTAGCTCGATTCACCGCTAGCTTCACCCAGTCCTGAATCGGCACATCTTTGGTTTGGCACATGCGCCAGATATCGCCTCTCACAACGCTGTGCTCCATCAGCATTTGGCCCGCTTCATCAACCACGCGAACCACACCATCTGCCGCTATCTGAAACGTCTTATCGTGAGAGCCGTATTCCTCCGCCTTCTTCGCCATAAGGCCCACGTTAGCCACGCTGCCCATGGTGGTCACATCAAAGGCTCCGTTTTCTCGGCAAAAGTCAATGCAGGCTTGATACATCGTGGCATAGCAGCGATCGGGAATCACCGCTTTGGTGTCGTGAGCTTTGCCGTCTGCGCCCCACATTTTGCCAGAGGTGCGAATAGCTGCCGCCATGGAAGCGTCAATAATAACGTCGCTAGGAACATGGAGGTTGGTGATGCCTTGATCGGAGTTAACCATCGCTAGCACCGGACGCGCCTTATACGTGTCCGCAATGTCAGCTTCTATCGCCTGACGCTGATCATTAGGCAGCGATTGGATTTTGGCATAGACGTCGCCCAGCCCGTTGTTTGGATTGACGCCAAGCTGAGCAAACGTGTCGGCGTATTTCGTAAACACGTCTTTGTAGTAAACGGTGACCGCATGACCAAACAGAATCGGGTCAGAGACTTTCATCATGGTTGCTTTGACGTGCAGCGAGAGCAGAATACCTTCGGCCTTGGCAGCACCGATCTCTTTTTCATAAAATGCTCGCAGCGCATTCACGCTCATCACCGCCGCATCAATGACTTCGCCGTTTAAAACAGCCATTTTCTCTTTGAGCACAGTCACAGCGCCATCGCTTACCAGCTCAGTTCTCACGCTGCCTGCTTTTTCAACGACAACAGACTGCTCACTACCGTAAAAGTCTCCTGCTTCCATGTGCGCAACGTGAGACTTGGAGTCTTTTGTCCATGCGCCTACTTTGTGTGGGTGCTTTTGAGCGTATTGCTTTACAGCAGCAGCAACACGCCTGTCGGAGTTGCCCTCACGTAGGACGGGATTAACGGCGCTCCCCAAAGCTTTAGCATAACGAGCTTTGATAGCTTTTTGATCTGCATTTTTAGGATCGGCGGGGTAGTCGGGCACGGCATAGCCTTTTGCTTGAAGCTCTTTGATAGCGGCCGTGAGCTGAGGAATAGAGGCGCTGATGTTAGGCAGCTTGATAATGGTGGCTGCGGGCGTTTTAGCGAGTTCACCGAGCTGGGTGAGCGCATCGGGCTTTTGCTGATCGGGCTTCAGATAGTCAGGAAAGTTAGCAAGAATGCGGCTTGCTAAGGAAATATCGCTAGCTTCGACCGTAATATCAGCGAATTGAGTAAAGGCCTTCACAATAGGTAGGAAGGAATACGTGGCTAAAGCAGGCGCTTCGTCTGTGAGGGTGTAGACAATTTTGGTGGCTTTAGCTGTCATGTAATTTCCTTAGATTAAGGCTAGTGGGTAGCTCGCAGCTACGCTTTTGAAGGAGAGTATATCAGGTACGCTCCAGCTCGCTAGCAGCAATTCTGCACAGCGCAAACAGGTACAATGAATGCCGCACTTTTGAACCTTTTTCAGTAACATCAGCTACCCAGGCAAGTCTTTGCGCCGTCTGTATTCGGTGTCGTCTCATGTTTTCAAACTTCATGCTAAACGGCTTTAAGGTCAGCAGCAGCTTCAAGCGCTTTATTCGATGGTTCATTTGGGGCGCAACGGTCTTTTTTATTGCGCAAACGCTGATTGCGAACTGGTCTGAGGTGCAGGCGATTGAGCTGACTGACAGTAGCTGGCGTTACCTGGCGATGGCGTGGGGGCTGTCGCTGCTGGCGCATAGCTGGGCGGGCTGGGTGTGGCACTGGCTTTTGCAGGCGTGGGGTCTACCTTTTGGCGGGCCGTGGGCAATGCGGGTGTATTTGGTTACAAACGTCGCGAAGTATTTGCCGGGAAATATCTGGCATTTTTACGGGCGGGTGCGGGCGGTACAAAGGCGAGGAGGGTCGTTGGGAAAGGCGATCGCTAGCGTGATTGCCGAGCCGCTAGTGATGGCGGTAGCGGCAGTGGGATTGGGCGCGATCGCTAGCGGCATCTTTTACCTCACCGACTTAAGTAACCAGGTCAGCCGCATCGGCAGCGGCCCGTTATGGACGCTCGGGCTATTGGCGGTATGGATAGTGGCGCTACGGCTACTGCATCCTCGCTGGCTCAATTCCCGCTTAGAAAAAATGAGTAAGCTCAAGCTCAATAGCCTAAAGCTCGGCCTAACCACCAAACAGGAACCAAAGACGGTGGAGATGCGCTCAGACGATGCAGGCCGTTCGTTTGTACCAGGCGAGCCTGAATCAGATACGGCGCTGAAGCTGAAGCAGTATCCTTTGCGGCCATTGCTAGGTGAAATAGGCTTTGTGCTATGGCGATCGCTAGGGTTCATCGCCACCGTCATGGCCCTTACCACCCTTACCCCGACCGACTGGCCCTTACTCGTGTCAGCTTTTAGCAGGGAATTGTGCTAGGCAGCGTCGCCTGCTATCGGCTGGTCAGTACGCTAGCAGAAGCGGTAGGGGCAGTCCTTGCATGGCTATCCGAAAAAAGTAGGGTTTAGTCTGAAGTTTTTATAAGGCGATCGCTAGATCGTGTAGCGTATTTGAGGAATACCGGGCAAAAATGCAGGGACTAGATGAACGTTTCAGATGAAATAGAAAGTATTAGGACTGTGCAAAAAGGTCAGCCTGAAAATGAGGAAGAAGATGTTTTTCTATCGCGCTCAGTTATAAAATGGCTGGCATTTTGGTTTGCAATTGCGCTCGGCATCCGTTTTATCCACCTGGCTTCTAAGCCCGCCTGGATGGATGAAGTGGCCACCGTTCTTTTCAGTTTGGGCAATTCCTCTCGGCTCATCCCCACTGACCAGATCATCAGTCTTGATCAAATACTGCGGGCACTACACGTTACGCCAGGTGCAACGACGCGCGATGTGGTCGTGAATTTACTCACCGAAGATAACCATCCGCCCGCTTATTTTGCGATCGCGCACTGGTGGATGAAGCTTTTTCCCAGATCTGACGGCTATGCTTCCTTATGGGCCGCTAGGGCACTACCGGCTATATTCGGAGCGATCGCTGTCCCGGCCACCTACGTCCTAGCGTGGCTTAGCTTCCGAGTCACCTCAATCGGGTTAATCAGCGCAGCGCTGATGGCCGTCTCTCCCTTCAGCGTTTTTCTTTCGCAAGAGGCCCGTCACTACACGCTAGCGATTTTGATGATTATCGCCTCACTCTGCTGCTTTGTACTGGCCGTACAGGCCGCTTGGTATCGCAGACCGCTCGGCTGGCCAGCCGTCATTGGCTGGATAGTCATCAACACGCTGAGCATTTCAGTACATTATTTTTGCGGTATTGCAATTTTTGCCGAAGGGTTAGTGCTGTTAGGAATGCTCGCATACCAGTGCAAAAAGGCGGGAAACCCGCTGTGGCAGACACCCTGGCCCAGAGTCTATACAGCCGCATTAGGATCGCTAGCAGGCGGGCTCGTATGGCTGCCGATTCTGTTGAACTTTTACGGCAGTCCGCAAACAACGTACATTACATCCGGCCAAGGTAGCTGGAAGTTTTGGGTCGATCCGATTGTTCAATCGGTGGTGGGCTGGCTGTATGCGTTTGTCTCGCCAGTGACCAGTAGCTATGGCGCATTCGGAACTGCAACTGTTGCGGTCACGAGCGTATTTGTGGTGCTTTTTTATGCGCCCTGGCTGTTGGGAATTTTGGGGCGATCGCTCAAAGTCCAATGGACTAAAACCAGCCTACGACCTGGGCTCTTGGCTATCGGTGGTTTTTTTGTCGTCAGCAATATTCTCTTCTTATGGGTCTGTTATGGTGCGGGATTTGATATCACCAGAGGGCATCGCTACTGCTTTGTTTACTATCCCAGCATCGTGATTTTAGTCGGTGCTGGCTTAGCGCCTTTTAGGCAAATCCATAAGACATCAAAACAACACTTAAAAAAGCAGCCCTTCAATCGGGTTAAGCTGCCTTTTATGAAGCAATTTTTGAGCGGTCGCACCTTCGTGGCGGTCGTTTTGCTCATTAGCTTTTTAGGTACCCAGGCGATTGTTAACGACCTGAGCCATCTCAAATTTTACAAGGCGAATCGAATGGTCGACTTTGTTAGAGATAACTCTACGTTTCCGGCTGTGATAGGCATTGAGGCCATTGTTGGCGATCAGCCTAGCGTCATTGGCAATGAAATAGTGTCGGTCGCGTGGGAAGTAAAGCGACAGCTAGATGCAGGCATTTCTGTTGAAGAATGGGCTAGCGTGCCGCAATTTATCATTGCAGAACAGAACACCGTGGCCGACAGTGATTCGACCGTTGCTATCAAAGAGAGTTTAAAAACAGTGGCACGTCCGGTTGATCTATGGCTGCTGAACATTCATCCAACGCTGCAAAGTGAGGGGTGCGATCGCCCGCCCCACAGCAGTGGCCGCAAAGGCTCCTATCAATACACGCATTATATCTGCACAGAGCAGCCAGTAAAGCCGAGCTAAAGCGATATCTCAAAGCTACTAGGATCGCCAACCACTTCCAGCCCAATCGTCTCACCCGCGACCACTACCGACGTAATGTCCACCTCTACCGGTAAATTTTGCAAGTCAGCCAGCGGATTAATCACATCTGAAAGGCGGCGAGCCGCGATCGAACTCAGGTCAAACCCCGCTGCACTCACACTATCTACCTCAAACCGTAGCTGCGTGCCGTCACCAACCACCTGCCCGCTCACGTCAACCGTTACCCCAGGGGGCACCGCCAAATTACCCACCTGAGGGCGCACGCGAATGGTCGCCTCATCAGGCGATCGCAGCATTACCTGAGCCTCCCGCACATTCCGATATGCCTCCAAAAACTCAGCCAAATCATCCGTTTTAATCACCGCTGTCAGCCGCGCTGAGCCGACTTTACTCACACGCTCAGCCTTGCGATCGTACGTGACATCTTGTAAATCTAGCGCCAGTCGATCAATCACAGGAGCCCCTTCTGGGCGGACGCGATCGCCCACGGCCACCACGCTTTCAGCACTGCCTGACTGTACGCTGAGCCCTTTAATTGCCACATCGTAACTATCTGCGGGGCCGACATACTTAGGCAGCTCTCGCTCAATCCCATGAGCCACCAAATTTGCAGGACTGCATCCAGCCACCGCCAAGCCAGACAATCCAACTAACATAGCAGCAGCTACAAACGCTTTGGGACGTAAACTTATCATTGGCTCTTCTCCCTTACGGCCATCTCAATACACTTTCCAACTAAATCACGCCAGCCAGTTAAGGTAGTCTTCAAAGGGCGGGGCGCAAAATTTATGTGATCTTACTGGCCATGTAATCTATTGGCTATAAGCTACCCGTTAAGCCGGTAGTTGGGACGCTTGCGTTACCAAACTATCAAACTATATGAAAGACGCCAGCAAAGCCCCTCAAAACATATGGATAGAAGAACTGCGCGCCATTTTGCGCGGTGCGGCAGGCAGTTTCTTATTCGGCATTCCGCTGTTATACACGGTAGAAGTATGGGCCATTGGATCTTCAACCGGTTCTGCGCGACTGCTGATCGTGCAGGCGGTCACGTTTGTGGTCGTGCTGCTGCTCACGCAAATTGAAGGATTTCGCAGATCGCTTTCTATTAACCCTATAGAGACGGTGTTAGAAAGCATTGAGGCCTTAGGCATTGGCATTATCTGTGCGGCGATCGCCCTCGTTCTACTCCGTCGCATCACTCTCGAAACCCCGCTTTCAGAAGCGCTAGGCAAGCTCATTTTTGAGGGCGTACCCTTTTCACTCGGCGTCACCCTAGCAAGATCCACTCTAGAGCGCCGTCGGTCGAACGAGCGCCGTATACCTGCCCGCAAGGCAGACTTTCTGCCCGCTGCTGCCGTCAGCTTTCGCAATGCCGTCGGCGATACACTAGCCGACATTGACGCCACCATTATTGGCGCACTTGTAATTGCCTTTAGCATCGCACCCACCGAAGAAATTGCCATTATTGCCTCAGCGATGCCGTCACTGTGGCTACTGCTAATTATGTCAGCCTCTTTGCTCATTTCGTACATTATTGTATTTGCCTCTGGCTTTACCGATCGCAGCGAGCGCGACCAACGAGGATTACTCCTGAGTCCGATCACTGAAACAATAGCAACCTATATTGTGGTGCTGGGTGCTTCGGCACTGATGCTGATTTTCTTTCAGCAGCTCAGCCCGAATGATCCATGGCAGGAATGGCTGCGCAATATAATTGTGCTAGGCTTACCCGCATCAGTGGGTGGCGCTGCGGGCAGAATTTTAGCGTGAGTGTGAATGGCCTCCAGAAAATCAAAGTTGACAGAGCCCGTGCTGGAGTCGCTCGATCCAGATCGGCTAGAAAAAAGGCGATCGCTGGCAGAATGGATTACTCTATCGATATCGACATTGGTGCTGGTAGGAATCGTTGGGCTCGTCCTATACGACTGGCAGCTTAGCAAAAACCTACCGCCCGCCTTTCGCGTTGAAATGATGGAAGCCCCTCAGATGGTCGAGGGCCACTACTACGTTCCTTTTACGCTTCGCAATGTAGGCGGCCGCATTGCTCGCACGGTGCAGGTTGTCGCCGAGCTTCACTTAGAAGACGGCAGCGAAGAGATGGGCGAGCAGCAGTTTGATTTTTTATCCGGGAATGAGCAAAAGAAAGGAGGATTTGTGTTCGATCACAATCCCCGAACCGGTAATTTAGTCGTGAGAGTCGCCAGCTTTGGTTTGCCCTAGCTAAGCTGCACTTTTTACGGTGACGCTGCTGCGCATAGATACTGTTCGCGTAATTTTCCTGTCTTTTAAGAGGATGTTTCTCGTACGTGACACGGCTTGCGCTCTAGTAGAATCACGCAGACCAAAATCTTGAGGCTTGAGATCTTCTGTCTCAGAGTTTTCTTGAGTCTTAAAAGATTGACTGTAGCGAGCGAGCAAGCAAGATGTGAAGTAGCCGCTGCTATCTGGCGGGCCCATCGGTAGATTGAGGCTAACGACAGGTCTATCTTGAAACAGGGTCGTTGAATGGGCGTTTGAAGTTTGACTGTAAAAGGAATCGAGCAGAGCACTGCCAGAAAATCCTACTACTAATACGTTGTTGATTCTATGCTTCAGATTATTGGTCACGACGGCTTTTCAAAGTATAAAATGTATTGATGTATACAATCCACCCTTCATAAGCTTAGTATAAATACGGACATAATTAGCTTTTTGTGACCACTATTATAGGCAAATTGGTTAGATTGGTTAGATTGACAACCGCCATGTACGTAGGTTCTGAACGCTGCTGTCGTCCTAAGACAATCTCAGAAGCCTCATGGTTCACTGCGGCTTGAACAATGACGGCCGCAGAACTATCGGGAACTATCACACATTGATGTCGAATATCGGCCAAAAGTTTTGCGACTGTTGCTTTTAGCTGCCGAATATTGTCTAGGTCGGTGCCGCTTTCAGCATAAGCGACCACAACGTCTCCATCGTCTCGACGAGCTAGCTCTGCGGCTGTTGTTAAAACGGACGTAGATAGGGAGGCGGTATCAACCACGGCTAATAGCGTCGTTTTAGCACTGACTGCAACCTTTGTCGGATCGACCGCACCTTTTTGCAGGAGCTTAGGCGCAAATGTTGGAATGGCCCAAGCACCCAAAGGCGCAGTCACTAAAATAGACAGTGCAGACAGCGCTAGAATCGTCTCGCCGCCAGGAATGCCTTGCGCTAACGGCACCGCCCCAATTGCGGCTTGAACCGTTGCTTTGGCAGAGTTGCCTGGTAAAAGGAACAGCTTTTCTTTCGCTGTCCAGTTACTGCCTAAGGTTGATAGATACCAGCCTAGCGATCGCCCCAACAGCGTCCCTAGCACTAGCAGCAACAGCCCCACCCAAAGCGTGTTTTCTAAGACGCCGAGCTGAATACTTGCGCCCAGCAGCACAAACAAAATGATCTCAGCAACCGCCCACAGCCCATCAAAGCCACTGCGCAGTCGCCGCGCCAAAGGCGGATCGAATTCAATCACAAAGAATCCGGTGGCCATTACCGCCAAATAGCCAGAAAACGCGGGGAAATTTTGGGCTGCAACCACTAAAGCCAGCGCAAAGCTCGCAGCGACTAAAGCATCTTGAACAATGTTTTGAGTCCAGATTCGCTTTGCCAGTAAGAAGGTCAACAGCCGGGCCGCTATCCAGCCGAAAAGGATACCCAGAAAAATCTGCAAAATAACTTGAAAAGGAAGCAGTAGCAGCGGGCTTATCGTGACGCCACCCGGCAGCACCAAAGCGGACTGCGTGCTCTGAGTCAAAAAGGCCAGCAATAAGCTAAACACCAGCAATAGCAGCACATCAGAAAGCGCACTACCGGTCAAAATAGCGTCAGGGATTCCCTTTTTCACCCCCCAGCCCAAACGCTTGAGCCGCAGCATTCCTGGCACAATCACCGCAGGCGACTCAGCACCGATAATGCAGCCCAGCAGCAAGCCGGTGAGAAAATCAAACTGAAGCAGCCAAACTGAGGAGATCGCGACGACAACCGCCTCACAAGCCCCCGGCAAAAATCCCAGCCGCAGCGCCACCGTCCCTTGCTCAGCCAGCTTCTCACGATCTAACCCTAGCCCTGCCTTCATCAAAATCACCATCACCGCAATCGTGCGTAGCCCATCAGCGGCCGCCAACGTGCCAGTGCTCAGCAAATTGCCTCCCTGCGGCCCCAGCGAAATCCCCACCAGCACCATCCCCACCAGCGGCGGAACCTTTAGCCGTCGGGCAATTTGCCCCACAAAAAAGCCCCCTAGCAAAATCCAAAGGATACTCTCTAACATTCAGTACTCTCCGCCAAAGCCCGTATATTTGCCTGCTTGTAGTATAGGTAAATGCAAATAACAGAAAGCCCAGCGATAGATTTTCTCTTCCCGCTGGGCTTTCTGACTATTTAAGTTTTAGTTTTGGCTAAAGGCGCTTTGTTGTGATTACAGCAGTCTCGCTTTAGCAGGTGGCATCACTACTTTAGTTGCGAGGCCAACAGACTTAAGGCCTTTGATTAGCCACCAGGTAGGGTCTATTTCCCATTTTCTGAGGCCCGATTTAGCCATTTTTGGAAAAGCATGGTGGTTGTTGTGCCAGCCTTCGCCATAGGTCAGCAGTGCCACCCACCAGAGGTTGCGGGCGTTGTCGTCACACTCAAAATTGCGATAGCCTGCTAGGTGATTAGCAGAGTTGATCAGCCAGGTGCAGTGCCACAAGACGACCGCACGAACAAACACGCCGTAAATCACAAACGACCAGCCACCGAGTGCATAGAGCAGTAGTGCAACTGGCACTTGTAGCACTAGGAAGTATTTGTCTAAAAAGGCGTAGTAGCGATCGCGCGCAATATCCGGCGCATTCTTGGCGTATATCTCACGGTCAAACACCTCTGGCTTTAGATAGAACATCCAAAACATATGGCTCCACCAGAAGCCCTTTGTAGATGAGTAAGGGTCTTTCTCGATATGCTCCGTAAAGGCGTGGTGCTGGCGGTGTCCAGCGACCCAGAACGTCGGGCCACCTTGCAGAGCGAGCGCCCCAGCCGTGGCGATCATGTACTCCAGCCACTTCGGTACCGCAAAGCTTCGGTGCGTCAGCATTCTGTGGTAGCCCATACAAATACCAACGCTGCCACAAAACCAGTGCAAAAGGATAGCGACGCCCAGTGCAGACCAGGAAAAGAACCAGGGTGCCAGTAGCGCTACAGCATGAAAAACTGCAAAGAACCCTACCGTGGCCCAGCTAATTTTATCAGCGCCTTTGGTCTCCTGACTATCCTGGCTAGTGCTAGACCCTTTTTTTACAAAAGGCTGAGCGCCTGATTTTTCGGACGACGTAGGGGCTACGTAGCGTAAGGGCGAAAGCGTTGAGCTTTTGTTGGGGATGGGAGTGTTCATTGTTTTCCTTGAACGATAGCCTGCAATCGCGCTAAGGTATTGCAAGTGCTGCTTACATAAAAAAGCTTAACGTAGCTTAAAAATTTATGCAAGTACTACTTACAAATGTGATTAAGAATGATTGAACGAAAACTATCTAGCCGAGAAAAGATCCTCCAGGCTGCACTTTCTTTGTTCACAAATCAGGGCATTACAGCCACAACGACCAAACAAATTGCTGAGCAAGCAGGTGTTAATGAGGTGACGCTGTTTCGTCAGTTTGGTAGCAAGCACGGCTTGCTTTTGGCTGTTTTAGAAGAAGCGCCCATTCTTAATAAGATGCAAGCATCACTTTTAGAGATTACGGGTGCTAACGATCCGTTTGCGGCCTACGGAGCGCTGGGGTTAGAGCTATTGGGCAGTATGCCGGAGCTGGTGCGATCGCTCATTGGAGAGGCCAGCCAGTCGCCTCCCGAAAACTTGCAGGCGTTAAGCCAAACGCTCAACCAGGCCAATCAGCAAACCATTGCCTACCTCGGTAGTGCTCGTGTTGACTCGCTTTCTGAGAACTTGTCACTAGAGGCGATCGCCCATCTTTTAAACACGCTCATTGTCGGTCGCTCTGTAATGGACTTTGCCAGCGGTGGATACGGACTTCAGCAAAGTCAAGAAAATTTTCTAGCAGCGGTGAATGATTTGTTTAACTTAAAGCCTGAGCCGCAAAAATCCACTAGTCCAGACATGAATGGTTCAGAGCCTAGCAATACAATTGCCGTTGAGGATTTGCCTGCAGAAACCGTGCGATCGCTCTTTCAAAAAGCTAAAAAACTAGGCTCCCAGGAATACGCACTGGCGTACGTGCTCTTTGGGGCGGGGCTGCGCATAGAAGAAGCGGCTGGTTTGTTGCGATCGCACTCCCTCAGCAGCAAATCCCAACACCTGCTTGTGATCACCCACCCTGAGCCCCAGCAAATTTCTAGACAGGTTCCGCTCAATCGCTGGATTATGGGCAGTCGCTACGGCACCTATCTCAAAAATCCCTTAACCCAATGGCTCAAAAATCGCCAAGATGAGCAGCCTGAAGTCTTTATTGACGCCGAACAAACGCCCTTGAGCCTAAGCGGCATTCAAAAGATGTGGGACACCATTGCCGCCGATACGACAACCCTTGCGGGAAAACCTGCCACGCCTTTCCACGCCCGTCAGACCTGGTGCATAGAGCTATTAACCAAAGGCATGAGCCTAGAAAACCTGAGTCTCCTTTCAGGGCTTTCGCAAACCTCACTAAAAGCCTATGCTCGCAGAACCAAAGAAAAAGGCGCTTTAGAACAGGCGCTAGCCATCGACCAAAAGAACAGTTAAAAGATCCGCTAACGGGTGAATCTACCCCGCTGGCTCAACACGTCTAAAAACATTTTGACGGCGGGGGCAGGCGGCGTATTCGCTAGGGTCGCGGCACCGATAATACGATTGAGGCGAATCGGCAGCGATCGCACATACACCCCTTTAGGAATTGGCAGCGCCGCCAGCCTCGGCAAAATTGCCGCCCCCAGGCCCTGAGCTACCATACTCACAATCGTAGAATCCTCTTTAATCACATAGCCCACTTCAAACGGCTGCTTCCACTTCGCCCAGTGATCGCGAACCGCACTGGTGCATTCAGCATAGTTAAATAAAATAAAAGAGTAGCCGTGGAGATCTTCCCAGGAGAGATCTTTGGGCGGCGGCGTCTCTGTCTTAGGTAAAAGAACAACATACTCATCTCGGATGATTTCTAACGTTTTGAATTCTTCCGAGCGAGGGAGTGGAATTAATCCAATGTCTGTCTGTCCTTCTCTAAGTGACTGCTCCACGCCAGCGGGATCTAGCTCTGCAATCGTAATTTCGACGGATGGAAATTGCTTGCGAAACAGCGCAATGTTGGCGGGCAACAGGTGCGTAGCAGCGCTGCGAAAAGAAGAAATTCGCAGGCGGCTGCAGTAAAGTCCCTTCTCCAAATTAGCCTCGTACTCTATGTGCTCCTTGAGATCTAACATTTTTTGGCTGTGCACAATCACTCGCTCGCCTACCGGCGTCAGCTTCGCGCCAAAGCGTCCACGCGCAAGCAACGGCACGCCGAGTTCGGCTTCCAATGAGGCGATCGCCCGACTCACCGCCGACTGAGAAACCTCAAGCTGAACCGCCGCATCCGAAAAAGTACCCTGTTCTACAACGGCAGACAGTACCTCAAGCTGAAAAATGTTCATAGCCAACTTCTATTCGCTTTGCGCATAGATATGTTTCAACAGACGGTTTGATTGTTGCAGAATGTGAAGCTAGAGTGACATCTATATCACACAGGCCCATTTCTTTTCAGGCCGCGCCCAGAGGTTCCCCATGTTTGAGCTGCTACCGTTTCAAAAGTTTAGAGATACGCCCAGCGTTCAGTTTTTTGATATCACCATTCCCGCTTCAAACGCCCGCGACCTGGTATGTCACACTGGCCCTGCCGTCAGCCCAAACAACGCTAAAGATACCAGTTGGCAGTTTTATCTCCACCCACGCCAAGAAGATAATTTGCTCGCACTCTCCGGCGGTCGCACTTTCCACCTTGTCAACTTTGAGTGGGAGCATCCTCTCCACGTTGTCCGCCTAGATGCCAACCGCCACATTTTGCGCATCCCACCCGGCACCTTCCACCGCTCCGAATCTGACCGCAACGGCTCGCTCGTCATTAACCAGGCCGTCCGCACAGAAACCGCTAAGGTAGAGAGCGAATTTCGTGTATACAACAGCGGCGACATTCCTAAGCTCAAACAGCTCTTGACTTCAAATATTCAGCCGCAGTATCACGGCTTTGAAGTAGAGTACCTGCGAGCTGCGTAAAAGAACACCCGTGAAAACGGTTGCTTCAAAGTCATGGATGAACAGTGCTTTTTGAGCAGCTATAAAGACATAGACGTATTACCCTATAGGCATTAATTAGAGATGATCTGAGGAGATTTCTAAGGGTGTCAATCTATTGAGCGATCGCACAGGCCTTATTTGTTACGGCCAGCCAGCCACCATTCAGGTCAGCTTGCTGTTGCCATTAATAGTCATAATTTCAGGATGCAGCTTCCTTCCGTCCGCTTCAGGTCAGCCTGCGGGTCAGCGAGGGGGAAGGCCCGAACGCAGCAACGATGGGCCGATTGCGGTGCAGACAGCGATCACAGAAACGGGATCGGTTGCGGGTGAATTAATTTACACTGGCACCACGCGCCCGACGCAACAGGTAGCGCTGCGATCGCAAGTCTCAGGCGAAATCATTGCGCTATCGGCAGATGTCGGAGATGGCATTACCCAAGGGGAAGTCCTCGCTCAGCTAGACGGCGACTTACAGACCACTAATCTCAATCAAGCTCAGGCCGAACTCTCTGCCAGGCGAGCCCAAACGGCCCAAGCAGAAGTCTCTATTAGCGATGCTCAAGCCGCTGTAGTACAGGCACAATCGACGCTCGATCAGGCCCGCATAGACGCAGATAGGCTGCGGCGGCTGGCGAATCAGGGTGCCATCTCACAGCAAGAAGCTGAGGCGGCAGAACTCGCGGCAAAAAATGCGGTGCAGGCCGTGCGCTCAGCTCAAGCCCAAGTAGCGGCTCAAGAGCAGGCGATCGCAGCAGCAGCAAACCAAATAGACGCGCAGCAGGCCGTGCTGGCCCAGAGCCAAAAGCAGCTTTCTTATGCAGACTTGCGATCGCCGCTCACGGGCGTTGTGCTTTCTAGGCAGGCAGAGGTGGGCGACTTTATTGAATCGGGTGCAACGGTGCTTGAGCTGGGCGATCTGAGCCGCTTGGAGGTGACCGTACAGGTGTCTGAGCTAGATATTGCGGGTCTTCGGGTGGGACAGTCTGCTCGAGTTCAGCTCGATGCTTTTCCGGGCGAAGGCTCGGTAATGGGGCAAATAGAACAGATTTCACCGGTGGCTGATTCGACGTCGCGATTGATTCCGGTGCAGGTGACGATGCCTAACTCAAACGGTCGCATTGGCAGCGGACTGCTGGCGAGAGTTGAGTTTTCGACCGGTCAGCAGCAGGGCATTGTTGTCCCTGTGAGCGCATTGGCTGTAGGAAAAGAGGACGATACAATATTTGTGGTTGAAGGGGAAGGTAAGGGGGCTAAGGCGATCGCGCGTTCGGTGAGACTTGGGGAACAGAATCAAAATAAAGCCGAGATTCTCTCAGGGCTTGAGGTGGGTGATTCTTTGATTGTAAAGAGCGATCGCCCGCTCTCTTCAGGGCAGGCCATACGGCTCAGCATTTTATCGGAGTAGAACAAAATGGTTCAGCCTACGGTTTCACCCGATTCAAATATCAAGCCCAATAGCGAGCCCAGCGCTGGCCCACAGCCGATGCCTTCATTCAGCATCAGTACACTGGCCATTC
Organism: Phormidesmis sp.; assembly: GCA_051860365.1. Classification (GTDB taxonomy): domain Bacteria; phylum Cyanobacteriota; class Cyanobacteriia; order Phormidesmidales; family Phormidesmidaceae; genus Phormidesmis. Next base: position 51,228 of record JBHYED010000009.1, on the reverse strand, counting down.
GACAGCACATTGCCTCGCTCGTGCTAACGGTGGCGGTAATTGTGCTGGGCCTGTTTTTTGTGCAACAACTTCCGGTCGATTTGCTGCCGTCTATTACCTACCCACGCATTGGCGTGCGGGCGAGTGCACCCGGCGTATCACCTGAAGTCGCGATCGATGAAATCACGCGCCCGTTAGAAGAAGCAATGGCGGCGACTGAGGGCGTGGTTCAAATTGTCTCCCAAACCCGAGAAGGCCGCATCAGTCTGGACTTATATTTTCAGCCTGGAGGCGATATTGACCAGGCGCTTAACGATGCGACCGCGACACTTAACCGCTCTAGAGACAGCCTGCCCGACACCGTTGAGCAGCCGCGTTTGTTCAAGTTCGACCCGTCTCAACTGCCTGTATATGAAACGGCGCTCACCTCGCCTTCACTTCAAGGCGTGGACTTAAGAGTATTCGCTGACCAGGAGCTAGCTCGCGAGCTGACGATTGTACCGGGTGTTGCCAGCGTAGATGTTTCAGGCGGCGTGCAGGAAGAGATTCAGGTCAATCTCGATCCAGCGAGGCTTCAGGCTTTGGGCTTAGGAGTTACGAATGTTTTAGATGCACTTTCAGAACGCAATCAGGACACCTCTGGCGGTCGTATTCAAGGCCCAAACGGCGAGCCGTTGACCCGTGTGGCAGGGCGGTTTCAATCGGCTGATGAGCTTCGCAACTTAATTTTTGAGGTGGGTGGCAATACTGAGAGTGGTGGTGGACGGCAACAGGTTTATTTGCGAGACTTTGCAGAGGTGCTCGACGGCACTGAAGAACAGCGGGTTTTTGTGAATTTAAACGGGGCACCTGCGGTAAAAGTAAGCGTGCAGAAGCAGCCTGCGGCAAATACGATTGCCGTGGTAGATGGCATAAAGCAGCGCCTAGAAGAACTAAAAGCATCTGGCATCATTCCAGCAGATTTGATTTTGAATGCAACGTTAGATGAATCTATTTTCATTCAAAATTCTATTCGCAACGTCGCCATTTCCGGGCTAACAGGTGCGGTATTAGCGGGGCTCACCGTCCTTTTATTCTTGGGCTCGCTCCGACAAACGTTTATTATTGTTGTCGCCATTCCACTGGCAACACTGGTAGCCATTTTAATGATGGGAATGTTTGGGCTTTCCCTCAACGTATTTAGCTTAGGCGGGCTAGCGCTGGGCGTTGGCATTGTGGTAGATAATGCCATTGTGATGCTAGAAAACATTGTTAAAGGCGTAGCGCAAGGCAACAACCCGGTGATTCGTCAGGCTGAAGTCAGTAGCCGCGAGCTAGAGTCTGCGCTATTTGCCTCCACGACAACAAACTTAGTGGCGGTGCTGCCTTTTTTACTGATTGGTGGATTTATCTCGCTGTTGTTTAATGAGCTGGTGCTGACGGTTAGCTTTGCCGTAGGTGCCTCACTGATTGTAGGGCTGACGGTAGTGCCGGTGCTCACGTCTCGACTGCTGGCCGTCCGCAGATCGAGCGGCTTGGAGAAGTTTTGGCTAATTCGTCAGTTTGATTTGCGATTGCAAGGGCTTACCGGGCAGTACGGGAGATTGCTGGGCTGGGTGCTGCAAAGACGAATTTTAGCGATCGCCACCGCCTTTTTACTCTTTGGAGGCAGCAGCCTGCTGATGGTGGGCAAAATTCCCCAGGAAATTTTACCCAGTATTGCTACAGGGCAGGCTAACCTTTGGGCACAGTTTCCGCCGGGGACAACGGCTGCTGAGAACCAAAAGGTGATGACAGCGGTAGATGAACTGTTGTTAGCTCAGCCTGAAATTGAATATGTGTTTACCACCTCAGGCGGATTTCTCTTTGGGGGGAGTACAAGTGAGAACGCGCTGCGAGGATCGAGTACGCTGACGTTGGTGCCGGGAACAGATGTGGAGGCGTTTAGCGATCGCATGACCCAGACCTTCAATCAGCTTAATTTAGTCAACACTCGCCTGCGCGTATCGCCCGGTCGGGTACGCGGACTCATTTTGAACAATTCGCCCGTGCGCGGTGATGTGGACGTGATTTTGCAAGGCAATAATGCAGCAACGCTAGAAGAGGCGGGCGCCCAGATGCTGAGCGCGTTAGACGAGCAGGCCACACTGGCAAGTTATTCACCCGATGCTGACCCACCCCAGCCGGAAATTCAGATTCGGCCCGATTGGGAACGCGCGGCTGATTTGGGGTTTTCGGCAGAATCTATTGGTCGTACGGTGCAGACGGTGCTTTCAGGGTCGGTACCGACTCAGCTTCAAAGAGGCGATTCTCCTTCGGAGAGGCTACGCCAACGCCTAGTAGATGTGCGTGTTCAAACGCCCAACACATTGATTCAAAATCCGGCTGAGCTGGCCCAACTGCCGCTGTTTGCCGCCAGCAGAAACGCCAGCGGAAACAGCATTTCACTGGTGAGGGTAGGCGATGTCGCCCGCATCGAGGATGGGCAGGCTCCTGGTGAAATTCAGCGTATTAGCCAGCGTCAGGTTTTTATTATTGAAGGGCGGCTAAGCGAGGGCGCCAGCTTAGGTGCAGCGCTAGAAGAGGTGGATCAAGTCGTGGAAAGCGTAGCCTTACCAGATGGCGTAACTCGGCTACCGAGCTTTAGCGCCGAAAGCAACGCGGCTATCACCAGCGGCCTAGGGCTTTTGGGCGGGCTGGCGGCCTTTTTAGTCTTTACCGTCATGGCCGTACAGTACAACTCGCTGATCGATCCTTTGGTGATTATGCTGACGGTGCCGCTAGCCTTAGCCGGGGGCATTTTAGGATTGTTCATAACTCAAACGGCAATTGGCGCGACGGTAATTGTCGGTGCGGTGCTGCTGGTTGGCATCGTGGTGAACAACGCCATTATTTTAGTAGAGCTAGCCAATCAGATCTATGAGCAGGAAGCGTGCGATCGCTTTACGGCTATGCTTAAAGCCGCGCCTCAGCGCCTCAGGCCAATTTTGATGACGACTATCACCACCGTATTAGGCATGTTTCCACTCGCGTTAGGCGTTGGTCAAGGCTCGGAGTTTTTACAGCCGCTCGGCGTTGTTGTTTTTTCGGGGCTTTCATTAGCAACGCTGCTGACGCTGTTCATTATTCCCTGCTTTTATACGCTACTCCATCCCGCTAATGCACAGACAAGATAAGAAAGCGAAACACCAAGAGAGAAAACCATCTTGACCTATTCAATCGACCAGATCAATCAAATGAAGCAGAGTGATTTTGTGGATTTGCTGGGCGCTGTTTTTGAAGAAACGCCCGCGATCGCATCTCAAGCTTGGCGCGATCGCCCCTTCAAAAATGCTCTAGACTTACACAATAAAATGGTTTCTGTTGTGCGCGACAAAATGACAACTGGTGAGCAAATAAAGCTTATTCAAGCGCATCCCGAACTAGGCAATCGCGGAAAAATGGCTGAGGCTTCTGTGCAAGAACAGTCAAAAGCAGGCCTAAGTCAGCTCGCTGCGGATGAATACAAGCATATTCAGTCTTTAAATGCAGCCTACCGCGAAAAATTCGGGTTTCCGTTTGTTATGGCGGTTAAAGGATTCAGCCAGGACGATATCTTAACTGCGTTTGAAACTCGGCTAGCTGAAAATAAAGCCACTGAACAAGCAACAGCGCTCTCTGAAATTTATAAAATCGCTCAATTCCGATTGGATGAACTAATAAGCTAGGCTGTGGTTAGCTGTGCTTTGTTCGTGGCAATTTGTTCGTGATGAACAGTTGTTTTGAGCACCAGCAACAGAAGATAAGTACCATGAGGGGCGATCGCACCATACCAGCAGACAAATACTACACAGGCACATACACGCATCGCACGTAATGGGAACTCTGCTCGCTAAAAATAGCCATACGCTCGTCACCATGAATGACGAACGCAGCGAAATTCGTCACGGCGGACTGTTTGTACGCGACAATATTATTGAACAAGTTGGCCCTACGAATGAGCTGCCCACCAGCGCCGATGAGATTTTGGACTTAGGCGATCGCCACGTCCTCTTACCCGGCTTGGTCAATACCCATCACCATTTTTTTCAAACCCTTACCCGTGCTGTTCCAGCCGCCCAAAATGCGACCCTTTTCGGCTGGCTCCAGGCCCTCTATCCCATCTGGTCAAACCTAACGAGTGAGGGCATCTATGCCAGCACCCAAATGGCTGCCGCTGAGCTAATGCTCTCTGGCTGCACCACGGCCAGCGACCACCTTTACCTATTTCCCAACGACTGCACCCTCGACAACGAAATTCAGGCAGCTCAAGATATTGGCCTGCGCTTTCATGCGAGCAGAGGCAGTATGAGCGTGGGCGAAAGCAAAGGGGGCCTGCCGCCAGATGTTCTGGTAGAAGAAGAGTCTTCTATTTTAAAAGACTCCCAGCGATTGATTGAACAATATCACGACAACAATCGCCATGCGATGATGCGAATTGTGCTGGCCCCCTGCTCACCTTTTTCAGTCTCACAAGATCTGATGAGAGAGTCAGCCGCACTGGCTCGCGCCTACCCAGGCGTAAGGCTCCATACGCATTTGGCAGAAAATAAAAGCGATGTAGACTACAGCTTAAAAACGTTTGGGATGCGGCCAGGAGACTATGCTGAGTCAGTCGGGTGGCTAGGTGAAGATGTGTGGCACGCGCACTGCGTACAGCTCAGTGATAATGCTGTTGAAAAATTTGCGCGTACGGGCACAGGCGTTGCGCACTGTCCCTGTAGCAATTTGCGACTGGCCAGCGGCATTGCACCTGTACGAAAAATGCTCGCTCAGGGTGTTTCTGTCGGGCTAGGCGTAGATGGCGCAGCGTCTAATGATGCTTCTAATCTACTGCAAGAGGCTCGCACCGCCTTTTTAGTTGCAAGAGTGAGAGACCATAACGCGGCTGCAATGACGGCCCGAGAGGCGCTAGAAGTCGCCACCAGAGGCGGTGCTAAAGTGTTGGGCAGAGACGATATCGGCTACCTAGCACCCGGTATGTCAGCAGACTTTGTTGCATTTAATATAGACACCCCGGCGCTGGTAGGCAGCCATCACGACGTGGTAGCCGCGCTAATATTCTGCCAGCCTCCTGCGGTAGACTACAGCTTTATTAATGGCAAGAGAGTCGTTGACCAAAGGCGGCTCATCACTGTGGACGTAGCTCAACTAGTCGCAAATTGCAATCGTTTGGCAAAGGCATTGGTGAACTCAGCGCATTAGCTGAACGCGTCAAAACTCAGGCTTGACTTCAAAGTCTTTGACAGTCTTTGATAATAGAGCAGTCGCCTATACCCAAAGCAGTCAGTAAAATTTCTCTTTTGAATACTTTGTTACCTCAGTAAATATTTTTTCGTCTATTTAAAGAGATGTTATTTAGAAGCATTATTGTGTGAGATTATACAGTTTCCGGCGCTTTTATATTCTCAAAATTGAGGAGTACAAAGCTGAGGAAAACAAAGCGTTAGATCGCGTGCAGATTCAGTTCGCAGCTTTAATCTATCGGCAGTTTTTATAGTGACGTCTTTATTAACATGGTTTTTACAGCCCCTAACCAGGTTCACTCTCTTCATACCAAAAAGTCTAAAGAAGACGCGCGAGGCTCGGTTGGAATAGATGCCATGCAAACGATTGCCACCTCATCGTTGGGGCTGACGCTGCCGCCGATTGTCTCTCATGACTTTGTGAGCCAACGACATGAGGTCAATCCTGCGATCGCGCTGAGTCTCCTGAGTGATATTCACGCAAAGGTCGTTGTTTGGCAGCAGCAGCAGCGGCAAATTGTGCGCACAATGCAGATGCTGTATGCACAGGGGCCGATGGTCGATGGCTGGCTTCAGTCTTCTTTGGAGCCCAGTATCGGGCCTGGTACAAATGGTGCTGCTTCGGCGTCCGCGACGATTTTACGGCACGGCGATGCCGATGCGTTGATGCAGTACGTCAATGCTTTAGAAGGCATGAGTGAAGCTGCTGAAGATAGCCCGCACAGAGTATCGACTGATCGTTCATTACGCTGCCTCGAACCAAAAAGTCAGTATTGCTTGTGCAGACTCAACACTGACGGGACAGTGCGATCGCAACTCTGCCCACCCGAGCAAATGGCGACCGTTAGCACCGCGATCGCCCGCTACCAAAAATTTAAGCAGCTTACGCTTCAAAAGCGAACCATAGAAGCCAAGCTCCAAAACGCCGTAGACTCGCTCACTGGCTTACGCACTACGATCCAGCAAGACTAACCACGGCCTTTGAGCACGAAGAAGCTAAGGCGTTTCCTCAGCTCGCCAGCGCTTAATCGCCTGCTGCGTCGGCTCGTAGGCAGTCGTCCCCGCAGGCACCAGCACAGCCGCCTGAATGGCCGCACTTTGACGGCCTTGAGCCGCTCTAGCCTGAGCAATGCTAAAAATGCTCTGGCTCCACTGGTCGGCTAGCCGCTGCGCCGTTTCGTATTCTGGATGCTCAATGGGAACTTCTCTGAGCTTGACAATGCCCTGCTGATAGGTGCTAGCCAAACCAAGCTTAGGAATGGTTTGAGCGGCTTGAATTGTGTCGCGACTTTGCTGACGCTGCTGCCAAAAGGCAATTCTGTCTTGCGCCTTTTGGTAAAACTCAGTGCTGTCATAAGGCATGACCTGGGCTGCTGCGATCGCCCCTGCGAGATCTCCACTGGTTGCCCGCCCCTCCGAAATATCTAAAATAATCTGACTCCAGCCCTCAATGTCCTTTCGCGCCGTGTCGTAATAGGGCTCACCCGGCTGAATGAGCCGCGCTTTCGCGATCGCCTCTGTGAACTGAGACGCCTGCGTCGGCTGAATGGACGTTCGCGCCTCAGTCAGCACAGAAGCATTCGTCCGCTTGGCCTCTGCCGCGCCCGCTCGCGCCTTTGTCAGCGTCGTCGAAAACGTGACGTCCCGCTGGCTCCTGGGCACCTGCTGTAGGGCAATCAGCGCTTCTGAATACTGCCTTTTTTCAACGGCTGAATTGGCCTGAGCAATCAATGCTTTTGCCTGTGCCTGTTCTTCTGCACTGGATTCAGCAGCAGCCGAGGATTCTTCTTCAGCATCACTTGCACTCGCCTCAGCCGCCGTTGCTTCAGGCTCAGATGGCACTTCAGCATCGGATTCCGTCAGCTCAGTAGCAGTCGCCGCAGGCTCATCGGTCGCTGCTACGCGCTCCGTTCTATTGGTTAGATTGCTCCAGGCCGTTTGTGTGAAGGGCTGTTTTAGCAAAACGCCTAGCACCAATACGCCTAACGCTAACAGCCCATAGTTCCGCAGCTTGGCACCGCTAATGCTATGCGACTCATCATGCAAATCGTTGTTGGGCGATCGCACAGGCTTGAGCCCTTCACGATAGGAACCTGTCGAAGTATTTTCTTCGGTATAGGGCGGCTTAACCGCAGGCGGTTCTAAAACAGGCGGCTCTAAAACAGGCATAGAAGCCGCTGTCTCGGCAGCTTTGATGTCATTGGTTTCTTCGGTACCTTCGGTTCCATCGGTTTTTTCTACTAGCGGTGGCGCGATCGCCAAACCTTTGGCGCTATTCTCAGTTGTCGCTTCAGTCGCCGCTTCAGTTGTCGATTCAGCCGTCGATTCAGTCGCTGTTGTCAGCACAGCGGCCTTACGAACCTCAGGCACCACCTCAGCCAGTATTTGACGATTGGGAATCAGGCTCACCGGATTTTGAATCGGTCGCCAGTGATGTTCACACAGCTCAGGCAGGCGCTGAGAAACGTAGTCACTGACTGCGCCCATCGTTTTACAGTTCTGCTGCAGAGCCTCTAAAAGCGCGGCGGTAAACAAGCCATGACGAACGCCCAGCGTTTCGTGAGAATACTGCTCTGGCTGGCAAGATAGCAGCGTGGCAAGCTGCCGCTTTTCGGCAAGATCAATCACCTGAGCGCCAATTGTTTGACCAGACAGCGCCCCCTGAGAGCGATTGATATCTAAAATGAGTAGGGCTTTATCCGTCGGCAAATCAGCCAGCGTATTGATCAAATCGGCTAGCGCAATGCCTGTCGTCTCTATCTGCCCCGGATCGCCATCAATCGGCATCAAATAGTCTACAAGCACCCCTTGAGTACTTTTGGCCTGAGCGCCGTAGCCGCTGAAGAAAAACCACAGCACGTCATCGGCTTCTACTTGCTGCGTAATGGTTTGTAGCCACTGCGCGATCGCAGCCTTGTCCGGATACACCACCTGCTGCCCGACAGAAGTCGTTAAATCACTCAGCAAAACGCAGTTGTCTGACGAGATACCCGCCTCTTTAGTGAAGAATTGATAGGTAAATCGAGCATCGTCCTGTGCGTGCATGAGCGGCTGCAGGTGCCGATATTGGTTGATGCCGATGGTGATGGCCCAGTAGTTAGCCATTGATTTTGATTGTCTCCGAGACTATTTAACGAATGCTGTTCAGTCGCCCATCCTAAACCTAAAAGCAAAGCAAAATCTAAAAGCAAAACCTAAAGGTAAAATAGAGAGGGTCAGTTGGGTGAACTAGCCCATACGGAGGCCACTATTCAAAGCAGCTCAACTAGGCTACAGGTGCCCCCGCAAAATATCACAAGCACAGCGCAACGCGAAGCCAAACTTTTCAAAAAGTGTAGCGGGATCTTCTAAACTGGGAAACTTGATAGGTAATTCAACATACCTGTATGCTTTCGGCACTGCTCTCGTTCAAGACAACTAGTTAAGAAAGTTTACCTTCAGTCAAACTCTACTTTGATGACTAATCGCATGTGGCCAACTCGCTATCAGGCACGCCGTTCCAGGCGTCCTCAACTATCTACTCGCGCTCGGAGGAAGCCTCACGCCTGGCAGCGATCGCTCCTCTCTGCGGGGTTAGCGGCGTTGCTGGGTGGTACAGGCATTTGGCTCACCGAAGCACTCATTGCTCCCCAGGCATCTCAAGCCTACACATCGCGCCTTGACCTCTTTTTGGCAAAAGAAGCGGGAGAAACATACGACACGCTGCTGCGCCGAGGCGAAATGGCTGCTCGTGCTGGCGCACAGCGTAGCTTCGATCAAGACCTGCTGATTACAAATGTGTCAGTTACGGTCGTCGTCGAAGGCAATGGCATTAGCGTACCGATTTTAGCGCTACGGGTCGACCGAGATCAGTGGCGATCGCGACCCGAAACCGACTACTGGGCGACCTACTATCGCACGGCAGAAATACTGCTCAATTCGCCTACAGGTTCTCTGGGCTTCTAGTTCACTAAATCTTCTTGGATTGTGTGCGACTTAACAAACCAATTGATGTATGGATCTTTCAACCCGTCAGTACGCGCCCGCGACCGAGCGTAATCGACAGCCTATTTTAGAGGTGCTAGATACCATTTTGCCAGCGTCAGGAACGGTTCTGGAAATTTCTAGCGGGACGGGTGAGCATATTACGTTCTTTGCCCCCAGACTGAAGCGACTGCAGTGGTTGCCTACCGAGCCACAGGCGATCGCGAGGCAGAGCATTCAGGCCTGGGCCGAAGAGCGACCCTCCGAAAATCTCCTGCTGCCGCCCCTAGATGTGGACGTTAGCACTCAACCGTGGCCCGTAGAAAATGAATCGCTACAGGCACGTTTGGCAGCGCCCATTACGGCCATTGTGAACATCAATATGATCCACATTGCGCCCTGGGAGATGTGTACTCACTTGATGGCTGGCGCTGAACGAATTTTGCCGGAAGGGGGTGTCCTGTATTTGTATGGCCCTTACAAGCGAGCGGGCCAGCAAACTGCGGCTAGCAATGAGGCGTTTGATATCATGCTGCGCGATCGCAATTCTAGCTGGGGCATTCGGGATTTAGAGGCTGTCGTGGCGATCGCCCAAAAGCACCATTTAACGCTGGTAGACGTCATCACCATGCCCGCCAACAATTTCTCTGTCATTTTTCAAGCTAAAGCTTTACCGCCGTCCCGGTCGCGGTAATCAGCATCAGCACCCCGTGCTCGTCTATGTTAATAGTGTCCGTTTTGACGTGCACCCCCACCACCGCATCAGCCCCTAGCCGTTTAGCACGGGTTTCTAACTCTTTGAGCGCATCCTGCTGGCCCTTTTCAAAAACGCGCTCATACGCCCCCGTGCGCCCGCCCAAAACATCCCGAATACCGGCAAAGAAGTCCCGCAGAGCATTGCTACCATACACAACTTCAGCGGTCACAATTCCCAGGTAGTTTTGAATGTTCTCTCCCTGAATAGAATCAGTTGTTGATAGAATCATGAGTCCAACCTGGCACAGTTAACGTTGTAAGAATACTGCATACTGCTCTAAAATTTTCTACTGAGTATTTTTATCGAAATGCTTTTAAAGAGGCTTTCCTCATTTTTGCGTATTTTGAGTTTTTTAGGAGATTATCGTGGGCTATCCACATAAGCTAGCAGCGATCGCGCTGGGCCACCTCACACTGCCGCTAACCGTCATTGGACTATCTGGACTAACGCTAGTAGCGAGTTCGGTTGCGGGGCCATTTGCAAATGCTGCGATCGCCCTCGAACTCACTCAGCCTGCCGAGAGCATCTTCATTGCCGAGCTGAATGATTCCCAAAAGGAACGCCTGTCCGATCTGCTGGGAGAAGCGCAAAAGAAAATTGATTCTGGCGACTATGCAGGTGCGATCGCCCTTTATCAGCAAGCGCAGCAAGTAGACCGCGACAACGCTCGAATTTACTCAGGCATTGCTTACTTGCAAACTAAGCAGCGCAACTTCAGTGCGGCGGCTGAGTACTACCGTCAGGCGCTAGATCGCGATCCGCGCAATCTTCCCTTCCACTATGGACTTGCTCACAGCCTGTTTATGGATGAGCGCTACGAAGAGGCTGCAAACGCCTACCGCGACTTGCTCAGCATTGATCCCCGGTCTGCTAACGGCTTGCTTGGGCTCGGCGGATCGCTACTCAGACTTGAAAAGTATGACGAGGCTCGCGACACTTATAAAAGGGCCGTACAAATTGAGCCCAATAATGCACAGGCTTACGAAGCTATTGGCATGCTTTACCTGGCTCAAGGCGATCAGAACGAAGCGCTCGCCCCCCTACAAAGGGCCCTCTCACTCGATCCCGATCGAGGCAGCGTACACGCCAACTTGGCAAACATTTGGCTAGAGCAAGGCAATGAGGCTCGCGCCTTTGAATCTCTACAGCAAGCAGTTCAGCTCTCCCCTAGTAATGCCGAAGCACATCTTTATCTCGGCGAAATTTTACAGAAGCACGGCGACACCACCGCCGCCCTCAATCACTTTGAGCAAGCGGCGGCCGCCGATCCAGGGCTCATACCGGCTCAGGCAGAGCTAGGCAAAATTCTGCTAGAAAGAGGCCAGTACCTGCGGGCCGTGTTGGCATACCGTCAGCTCACACGCGCGTTTCCTGACGATCCAGGAATTCGATACAATCTTGGGCTCGCACTGTGGGGGCAAGGAAACAGCCGAGCCGCTATAGAGACGTTAGATCATGCGCTGAAGATGTACGAGCGTAAAGAGGATGGTTCTGGATCAGAACGAGCCACTGCGCTGCTGGAAATTTGGCGAAATAATTAGAGAGCATTATGAGGAAAGGGCATTAGCGGACGGTTACGGTCGCTGGGCGTTATCTTTGCTAGTAATAGCGGTGACGCGCCAGCTCAGCTTAAGATTAATCCAAAAGTTCCAAACAGCCACTGGGGCGATCGCCATCAGGTTCGCTACATAGGCCATACTCTGGCCAAAAATGACCCAATAGAAAAACGACAGCAGCAGAACGTTTAGCACCAGTCCTGTTAAGCAAATCACGTTGAACTTAAGCAGGCGCTTCAGCCGCGATCGCCTGCCCCTTTGCTTTTGAGCAACATCGGCAAACGTCCAGGCATCATTCCACAAAAAGTTATTCACAATCGCAACTTCAGCCGCGATCACTTTACTCATCACCAGCCCCAACCCAGCCATCTCAAGCAGCAGATAAAACAGCGCCATATCGACAAATACGCCGATCAGGCCCACGATGCCGTAGCGAATAAATCGCGCTGTCGGGAAAACAGACTTGACCTTGGTAACCCTGCCCCCCGAGCGCAGTCTGGCCAAATGACCTAAGTACTCAACGTACTGCTTCCAGCTAACCTTACTCTTACCTGACTTCCGCTCCTGGAAAACGTAGCCCGCCTCGGCAATCTTGCCAATATTTCCACGGCCAATCACCTCCAGCAAAATTTTGTACCCCAGCGGGTTGAGGTGAGTGCCAGCGATTGCACTTCGCCGCACCACAAAGTAGCCACTCATCGGATCGCTCACTCGTCCTACCACCGCCGGACACACCACCAGCCCCAGCAGCTGAGCCCCCCGCGACAAAAAGCGCCGCACCACACTCCAGTCACTCACGCCACCGCCTTCCACATTCCTGCTTGCCACCGCCAAATCAGCACCGTCCAGCGTCGCTTGCAGCAAATCTACTAGCACTTCTGGCGGATGCTGCAAGTCCGCGTCAATCACCCCCAAAATTTCACCGCGCGCCACCTGCCAGCCACGAATCACCGCCGACGACAGCCCCCGCTCCGTTTGACGGCGCATCACCTGCAATTGTGGATATTGCGCTGTTAACGCCTGAGCAACTTGCCAGGTACGATCGGGGCTGTTGTCATCTACTAGGATGAGTTCGTATTTGTTAGGAATGAAGCCATCCAGCAGGCGCGCGAGCTGCGCGACAATTTCGCCGACGTTACCACGCTCATTGAAAGTTGGAATAATCAATGAGAATTGGATTGAGCCGCTTGTCTTGGGCAGATTGGATGTAGCTGCCCAAGCGGCGTGGGTTGGCGAGTCGGTAGAAACCTGAGCTGCCTCATCTGCCATAGGAGCAGCAAAGGGCACCTGTAGTGGGCCTTGCGGCGGCGAAAGCAGCGGATGGTTCATAGCAAAAACAAAGCGAAAGAAGTGGTTAGCGAGCAGTATTGTACGCAAACTTAATGGCAAATTGCCTAGCATTTTTTTGATGGGCACAAGGCAACAGGTCATCCAAAGTGCGCGTGGCCTGCTGCTTAAGTCAAAATATACTGCTCATCAAGTATGGCTGCATGCAGCCGCTATTCGTTACCCACATAGGTGCAATTCTGATGGAAATAGTTTCAACCGAGCAGTCCGCATCCACTGTAGATATTTCCGTTGTAGTGCCTTTGTATTGTGAAGAATCTAATATTGACTATTTATTTGAGCGCTTAGAAGTCGTACTGGAACGGTTGGAAGGTAGCTACGAAATTGTGTGCGTAGACGATGGCAGCTATGACAATACAATTCAGGCATTGCAGCGGCAGCGGCAGCGTAACGATCGCATCAAAATTGTGACGCTTTCTCGTAATTTTGGAAAGGAGATAGCGCTGACGGCGGGCATTGATTATGCCTGTGGAGCAGCAGTAGTACCAATTGATGCCGATTTGCAAGATCCGCCGGAGCTAATTGAGGCGCTGGTAGCGAAGTGGAAGGAAGGCTATGACGTGGTGTATGCCAGAAGGCGATCGCGTCAGGGGGAAACCTGGCTAAAAAGGGCCACTGCCAACGCCTTTTACCGAGTGATGGAGCGCATGAGTAAGGTCCCCATCCCTCGCGATACCGGCGACTTCAGGCTGCTCGACCGACGAGTAGTTGACGTACTCAAACAGCTTCCTGAACGCACTCGATTTATGAAAGGCCTGTTTGCCTGGGTCGGCTACCGCCAAGCAGAAGTCCTTTACGACCGAGAGTCTCGCTTTAGCGGAGAAACCAAGTGGAACTATTGGCGACTGTGGAATTTTGCCGTTGACGGCATTGTTTCATTTAGCGTGGCCCCGCTGCGAGTTTGGAGCTACGTCGGCATTGCTTTCGCTGGCATCTCTTTTTTATATGGCGCGTTTTTGCTAGTACGAACGCTGATATCAGGCAATGATGTCCCCGGCTACGCCTCTTTGATGGTGGCCGTGCTGTTTTTAGGCGGCGTGCAGATGATGAGCTTAGGCGTATTGGGCGAGTATCTGGGCAGAGTATATGAAGAAGTAAAGGGGCGGCCGCTGTATTTGGTGAGAGATGCCTACGGCGTTGGCAACTTGACAAAACCAGAGAAACAAAGGGCCAGGGTTGAGTCTAATCCTGATATTGAAATAGATGCGTGACAAGCGTGGGGCAGCAGCGACGAATTGGTTCTTGAGTGGGGCGATCGCACTAGGCATTCTCTTACGACTCATCTGGATAGGCAAGCGCGAGTTTTGGTATGACGAAGTACTCTCGCTGTTGTTTGCAACAGGTCGAAAGAACGCTTACAAAACACCTGGAAACGCACCTTTCAACTTGGCAGACATTTCAGCGTTGCTAGCTCCCCCCGTAGGCGGCGGTTCGATTGAAACGACTAAAGACGTCATTAAAGGGACTTTAGGCGACCCGCATCCGCCTTTGTTCTATTTGGGTGGGACGTTGTGGCTAAAGCTGTTTGGTAACAGTGAAATAGCGATGCGCTCTTTAGTGTTGTGGTTGAGTCTAATGACGCTGGGCGTGGCTTATTTTGTCGGCAGGCAGGTGCTGGGCCATCAAGGCGGGCTCATCTTTACGGCACTGCTCTCTTTGAATCCTTTCTTTTTAGCGCATTCTCTCAACCTGCGAATGTATGCGCCGATGGTGCTTTGGGTGCTTGTGAGCGTGGGGTGCTTGCTAGCGCTAGTAGATGTGGAAAATAATAAAGCAACAGAAAAAAACAGTTTACTTAAGCGATGGGCTTTGCGGGGGGGAATGGCGATCGCCATTGTCGCAGGTTTGCTCACTCAGTACTTATTTTCCTACTGGCTATTTGCGATCGCGGCCCTAGCCCACTACCTAGATCGCAAGCACTGGCGTCAACACGGCCTCACGCTATCTGCGGGTATTCTGCTCTTCATGCCCTGGGTGCTGTGGGGCACACGCCAGCAAATCCGCAATCGCAACGATGTATTAGATCAAATCTCATCTGTTGGTGGACTGTTGCCATCAGCTTTAGCGCACCTAATGGGACTCGCCCAAACCTTAGCCAATCATCTTGTTCTCGGGTATCTGACGACCGGTATGCTGCCGGTACAGGAGCCCATCAAACCGACAGCAATAGCCCTAGGCTGTGGCGTGATTGGCTTTTTGGCAGTGTGCGTTAGCGATCTCTATCGTCGCCGTCAGTATCAGGTGCTCACCATTAGCGTGCTGATGGGGCTATTGCCGCTAGCGGTGGCCTTAGCAATCGATGTGGTAGCAAACAAATACACCTTGGGCTTTGGCTGGGGGCGATCTGCCATGGTGGCGTTGCCGGGGTGCGTTTTGCTAGTGGCGGCCTGGCTGGAGCTAGGGACGGGGCGATGGCGGATGCCGCTTACGGTGCTGCTACTGGCGGTGTATTTGGGGGTAAATGTGGTGGATTTGGGGGGGCGCGATCGCCAGATATTCCGTTTTGTGCGATCGCAGCTACCAGAGCCTCATGAATCAGTGCTCATCGTGATGAATTCTCAGGCTTGGGGGCATGTGCTGCGCTTGGCTTACTATCTGCCTGAAGCGAATGCTGACGTTTTGGCCGTTGCGCCAGCAAATGTAATGGAGGCATTGGATGTAGCGCTTGTGGCCAAAGACTATGATCGGGTGCTGTGGCTAAAGGCTAACAAGCCGCTGTGGGATGCGCCTGCTAGTGAGGTTGAGGCGGCGGCCTTTGCAGATGAGACTGAAGGACTGTTGCGCGATCGCTATCCAGCAGGCGCGAGTGCAACAGAAGTCCTCACAGGCACTATGGATTTAGATGCTTTTGTTTTGCAGGTATATGAGGACTAGACTACGCTCAGCGATTGACCCTTTAAGGATTTTTGCCTCGTCGGAGTTTCCAGATGCGGTAGGTGTAGAAGAGCGCCAGGGCTAGAAGAGAGAGTACTGCAATGAGCCAGTGGCCGCGCAGAAGGTTGAGGGCGGCGAAGATGAGAACACCTAACCAGACGAGGCTACCTGTCAATATTTGCCGGGTGGGATAGGGATTATTGAGCTTTTGAGCAATTTGTTTGGCTGCTGGGGAGTCAGGATTGAGTTTGGTTTGTGCAGCTTGCCAGTATTCGATGGCTTTTACATATTGAACTCGCGCTGAGTAGAGATTGCCTAAATTCATAAGCGTTTGGCCTTCGCCGTGTTGATCGCCCAGACTGCGACATATCTCTAAGCTTTGCTCGTATTGAGCGATCGCTTCCGCCCAGCGGCCCTGCGATTTATAGACCAGACCCAAATTGTTCAGGGTAGCGCCTTCGCCGTGTTGATCGCCCAGCCTGCGACATATCTCTAAGCTTTGCTCATATTGAGCGATCGCATCCTCCCAGCGGCCCTGCGAGTTATAGACCAGACCCAAATTGTTCAGCGTTTGGCCTGCGCCTTGCAAGTTTTCGCTTATTCTAGCCGCCGCTAAAGCCTGAAAATGAGTGTTCTCCCAATCTTGCCAATAACCCCCCGCCTCAAAAAACCTGCCAAGATTGCCTGCAAAGGAAACAACCTGATCGTGATTTTCCGCTTTGTTTATTCGCGCAAAAGCCGCTAACAAATTGACGCGCTCAGCTTCAAACCACTGCAATGCAAGCTGACGAAATGCCACCTCTTGTTCTTCAGCAGAGCTGCCTGCAAACTCACTCTTTTCTCGCATCTGTGCAACAATCTGCCGCCGCCGCTGCGGATTAAATCCAGCACTCCAATAGCTTGCACCCTCCCAATACCACTGAAACGCCCGCGCCTGCGCTTCACCCTCAGCTTCATCCTCATCTGGCAACAGCCCTCTCGCATACGCCCCCATCAAATCGTGATAGCGATAGCGCCGCTCCCCCGGCAGCACGCCCCACACGGCAAATAGCCGCCGATCTGCCTCTGCTAGCTGCCGATAGCTCAAGCTAAAACTCGCGCCTCACCCGCCAGCTTTCCTAACAGCGCCAGCGCCTGCTCTGATGGCAGCGTCTTTAGCAAAATATCTTTCGTCCCTTCTAAAGTCGTCAGCGCCCGCCGACTCGTCACAATCACCCCACAGTGCGATCCACCCGGCAGCAAAAGCTCCACCTGCGCCGTATCATGCGCATTATCCAGCACCACCAACGCCCGCCGATTCGCAAGCTGTGACCGATAGCAGGCCGTCCGCGCCGCCAAATCCATCGGAATGTCTGCACCTTCAAGCCCCAGCGCCCGCAGCCACTCCCCTAGCACATCACCCGCCTCTCTAGGCTGCGCATCCGCTCCCTGCAAATTCACATAAAGCTGCGCATCCGGAAACTTCGACTTCATCCGATGCGCCACACAAATCGCCAGCGCCGACTTCCCCACGCCCGCCATGCCCGCCACCGCCGAAATCACCACCGCCCTAGACTCACCCGCGCCGCCCAGCACCGCCTCAATTTCTGCCAGCTCGGCTTCGCGTCCGGTAAAGTCAGTCACATCACGCGGTAGCTGAAACGGTGACGTGACTCGCTTCGCCGCCTCAATAGTGACACCGCCACTCACATCGCGAAAAATGTTGCTACCCGTTACCGAGCCAAAAGTCTGATTGTCATCACCATCAACTCGCTGCCGATCAAATCCTTCAGGAACGCTCATCTATTCGCCATCTGCTGCATTAACTGCGATCGCAACAATCCTCAGATCCTCATCACGATACCGTCACATCACCCGTTACATCGCCAAATACCTTTGAACTATCGCCTACTGTGCCAATAACCTGGTTGCCATCTCCGGTTACCGTCTGCTGCACCCGAGTGCCGCCAGCATTTGCCTCAGCCGCCTTCAGCAGCGCTTCCACCTCAGCCGCTAGCCCCGCATCACTCTCCAAAATCTTCTTAAGCTGTCGTCGCAACGCCGTCACCGAGTCCGCATCTGTCGGATCTTTCGCCACGTCTTCAGCCGCCTCTTTTGCCGCTTCCTTCGCTTCCACCTTTGGCCACAGCCGCTGCCAAATTTTGTTCGCCACCGCCGCCGACTGCTCGCCCGCCGTCTCTCCAGCTTTTTCCGCTGCCTTTCCAGCCGCCGTTTTACCCAGTCCCATCAATCCTGGCAAATAGGGCGCCAGCAAATTCACCAACAGTGCAAAATTCATCAACTTCTTCCGTAAATACAAGCCTATGACCATAAGCTTATTCACACGGTAGACGTTCTATTCCCTCTAAATTCTAAAAGTATTCCAAGCATCCTAAAAATAAGGGGATTTGGGCTAAGCGCAGAGAAGCTGTTGGGTCGAGCTAAGGCGTTGCAACAGGATTGAATTCATCTATCCAGCGATGCGTGAGCGTTTTTAGCTGGGCTCTTTCTGCAGCACTGAGGCTGTTTGGATCAAAGCGGTAGCGATAGTGCAGGGCCAGGATTTCTGTGAGAGTGGCGGCTTGCGAGGTTTCAAACTGTGAGCTTAGGCGCAGCTTCCACTGTAAAAGGGATTCTGAAGGCGATCGCCCCAACCCAACCCCATCCAGCCGCTGCTCAATTAGATAAAACTCCGAATCTAGCCCATATTGAGTCGGGCGAGTATCTTCTATCACCGCCGCAAGCTGATTAGCCTTTTGGGCTTTAAACTGCTGAGACGAACGCCAGATCAAGTAGCCAAACACAGGCGTCATCAGCAAAATAACTTCGACAACGCTCAACTCTCCAAGCTGACGAATCCGATACGAGATTTGAAAGCCGACAAACGCAAACAGATCTGGAACAATCTGAAAAGCAGAGGTCATCGCCTGCTCTTGTGCCGTCCAGTCGGCGGGCGTAGTATCGAGTATTTGCCATTTGCTGCCTAAATACACTAGCGTCCAGGCGTGGGCATCGCGACTACGCACCACATACTGCTGTTCTAAATTGCTGAATTCGTGAGCAGCATAGCCGACAGCATAGCGAGCCGGAATGCCCGCGCCTCGGAGGAGAAGCGCCGTGGCACTGGCGAAGTATTCACAGTGCCCAGCTTGGGTGTTGAGTAGAAAGTCAGAGACGGGTGCGGTATTGGCTTTAGGGCGAAGCAGATCAAGAGAGTATTTGAACGTTTGAAAATGATGGGCGATCGCACTCACCTTCTCCAATGCTGACATCCCCTCAATCTCAAGATCCGCCAGCGTCTTCTCAATCGCTGCCATATCCACCTTAGGCACCTGCACGTCTATTGCCATCGGCGGCGCTTCTAAAGACAACACCCCTTCAGCCGCACCAAACTCAACCTCATAGGCAAAGTCTCCCACCGCATCTACCTGCACCGCACCGTACTGATTTTGCTGCATTTCTTCAACCGGCAGCTTTATAATTTTGGAAGTCCCCTGAGGCAGCGTCAACACCTCCTTACCCCGCTCTAAATTAGTAGAAATAGTCACGGAGGAACTTTGCGGGACAGACTTAGCCAAAATCCAGTCACCCTCGTTCTCTCCAGGCGGTACATCCTGAAAAATCGAATTATCTGCCGTCCAAGTCGAAAGCTGATATTGGTTGTAGGTCGCTTCTCGGAGCAGTAGCGGAAACGTAGAAGATTGAGCGGTGGCGGGCGCATCCACCCGAAAAACAATCCGATTAGAAAGCTTCAGCCGCCCCACAGAACCCATCTGCGTAGCGCTACTAGTGGGATCTATCGAGCCAGTAGCCAAGCTGCCCAGCATGGCATACACCTGCGCCTGTAGCTGACGTTGAAAATGAGAAATTTGTAGATGACCGGCAAATCCAAGCCCCGCTGAAAGGCAAAACATCAGCAGCCACAGCACAGGTGCCGACCGTTTGGGCCGCAGTGTCCAAAGGAAGAGCGCCGTGGCAAGGATAGTCACCACATAAAAGCGGTAGCCTTCACTATCGGCAGCGCTAGCCGCAAGAATGCACAGTGCAAAATAGAGATAGTGAAGGTTAATTGGATTCTCTTTACGCCGAACGCCTCGCTTCAGCAGGTGAGGATTCGAGAATTCGTCGCGTAGCTGTTCTAAAACGCCGATGCCGTAGGTTTGCACCATCACCAATGGAAAAGCTGAAACCGGCAGCCATTGCAGCAGTGTATATATAAAGAGGGATTTTTGGGTGATAACGACAACGACAAACACCGCGAGCAAAATGACGACGCAGAATTTGGCGACTTCTTTGATGTCTTTAAGCGATAGAGTCCATCGCTGTCGAATGATGTGCCGAGCCTCTAATAGCAAGATCATCGGTAAGGCAATAAAAAGGAGGTTAGTTTGCCATCCCCAGAGGGCGATCGCAGTACTGCATAAGCTCGCATTACTCAAGGCAAAAGCGGCGCTAAAAAACTGACTAGACCCTTTATTGGCTTGTTTCATAACGTCCACAGATCCGCTTGAATACTGTCCACATGCAAAACATGAATACGGCTTTGCCGATCGCTCAAACAGCTTGTATCGACAGATTCACTCAGACCCTGCTTGCCTGAAATCACCAGCGCTAAAGTAGGAATTCCTGCTGACTGCAACTGTTCGACCAGCGCTTTGCGATCGCTATCCCAATCCAAAAAAATACAAATGCAGCCGCTCAGCATCGATAGCCGCTCCTGCACCACCGGCAGCAGCGAATCAAAAGACTGATCCTGACAGGGCACCACCGCAGCCAGCAGCGCCAACAGTCGCTCCGTATTGCCCAAGCTGCGCCCCGAGGTAAAAGAATGTGCTTCTGTGCCTGTAAAGACGAGATCCAGCAAAGATTCCTGCGTTTGAATCTTGTAGGCCAAAGAGGCTGCGATCGCTACTGCCTCTTCCATCACCTCGCTATACGCTTCCGCTTGAAACGTATCCAATATCAGCGCATGACGCACCGAAGACTCCGCCTGTTCTTCCTTAACAATCGGCTTACCGGTCTTCGCCCAGCTTTTCCAATGGATCTTACGCGGCGAATCACCCGGTCGATACTCTCTCAACGCTCGAAACTCTTCCGAATCTCCGACTGATGCCGCCAACGCTAATCCTCCCGACTGATACCGCCGCGCTCCCGGCAAGTCAATCTCCGGTAGCTGATAGCGCTTAGGCAAAATCAAAACAGCCTGAGGCATCAAAAGTGCAATACGCCGATTCACAAACCCCAACGGATCAGGACAGGCGATCGTTAGCTTCTTAAACTGCAACAGGCCTCGACGTAGCGGAATAATCTCACCTGATATCTCCGTTTCGACATCAGCGAGCAGTAGCGGCAGTGCAATGGGAGAGGAAAAAGCCTGCTTTTGCTGAGATAAAAGATTGAGCCACTCTCGTCGCTGCTGGCTTCTACGGTTTCTGCCTTTAGAGGTAAGTTTGAAATGGCGAGAGCTTGTGGCAATACACTTAAAGTCCTGAAAACTTGGAAACGGCTCTGACAAGCCTTCAGTGAGGCTCAGCCCCCTTCTATTTTGCTGAGTGTTGTTGTGTAAGAGCACCCGATAGATAAGTGGCACACCCACCGTGCCGAAGCGAGGCAGATGGCGCAGCGCACTAAATCGATAGCGACCAAAACGACTGCTCACAGCAGCTATCACCAAAAGCGCGAATAAAAACGCAAACACCTGATAGGAAACGCTGCGCTTAATATCTAGTCCAATTAGGCCAAATAACAATAAGCAGCAAAGCAGCCCAAGACCGCTGGGCGTAAATTGTCTGGTAAACCACTGACGAAGTAAATGATTGAGCTGCAACAGCCGGTAAAAAAAGCGATTCATAGCCTAAGCAGGTACCGGCAGTGTCTTCACAATATGGGTTACGGCCTGCTCTGCCGTTTTACCAGAGAAATGAGCTTGAGGTTCCATCACCAGCCGATGAGCCAGCACAGGCACCGCAATCTCCTGAATTTGATCCGGTGTCACAAAGTCATAGCCATCAAACAAAGCTAGCGCCTGAGCGACCTTCATCAGAGCAATAGAGCCCCGTGGACTCGCGCCCAACAATACACCTTCCGCGTGGCGCGTAGCATTGACAATATCAACCACATATCGTTTTAGCTCTGGGCTCACGCGAACCGCGCGCACCTGCTGCTTTAGCACAAAAACATCTGCAAGAGAAAGACACGGCTGAAGCTGTTCAATCGGATGCGTCTCGATTTGATTCGATAAAATCTCAACTTCATTCTCCGGAGAGATATAGCCTAGCCGAAACTGTAGGGCGAATCTGTCCATTTGCGCTTCTGGCAAAGGATACGTGCCCCGCGCATCAATCGGATTTTGAGTGGCGATCACAAAAAACGGAGCCTGTAGCTTCTTAAGCGTGCCGTCAATGCTCACTTGAGACTCCGCCATTGCCTCCAACAGCGCAGATTGCGTGCGCGGAGAGGCTCTATTAATTTCATCAGCTAGGACAATATTCGCAAAAATAGGCCCCTCATGGAAGTGAAACGTTCGTTTCTCAGGATCTAGAATAGAAACGCCCAGAATGTCAGAAGGCAGAAGATCAGGCGTAAACTGGATTCGCTTAAACGAGATATCGACAGAAAACGCCAAAGCCTTAGCCAGTGTCGTCTTTCCCGTACCGGGATGATCCTCCAACAATACATGTCCGCCGCTGACAAACGCGGCCAAAAGCTTGCGAATAGCCATAGGCTGACCTTTCACTACTTTTTGAATATTGTCGAAAAGGCGCTGATAGATATCCTGACCAGAAAGATCAGACACAGGCAAAGTTGAAGTAGCATGAGGGACGGCTGACAGGTTCATAGACAAAGGCATGAGTGCACTCCTGAGCGTACCCAAATCAGATTCTCTTCGTAGATAGTGTATTCAACCAATTGAGGCAACTTGAGGCAACTAATTTCTGCTATTTTTTCACTATCTCATTCTAAAAAGGGATTAAAAAAGGAAAGAGTGCGGTAGTATTATCTCTTGTGAACGTCAACAACAGTTTTTATATCTATGACAGAAACCGTCTTACCTCAGTTAGAAGAGATCATTTCAGATATTGCTGAGCAAGAGGCCTCCCTTGAAGCTCAACTATCTGAAGCTAGAGCAAAGCTAGAGGCCGTTAGATCCGTGCTTGCTTTGTTCGATGGCTCTGAAGGTTCTGCTCCAACAGCAGCCGTTGCGGAGAAAGCGCCAGCGGCAGTCGCCAAGGTTCCAGCCGCCACCAAAGCTACTGCAAAAACAAAAACGACCCGCAAAACAAAGACCGAAGCTAAAGGGACGAAGGCTAAAAAAGATGGCCGCGCAGCAACCTGGCAGAAGTACACCCGAGAAGGTGTTGGCGATCAGCCCATGCCAGAATCTGTACGCCTAATTTTGGCAACGCAGCCAGCAAGAGACTTCAAAATTGCAGAAGTGATGTCGAGTTTGTTTAATGACGAAATGCCTAAAAATCAGTATTTGAAGGCACGTAATCGCGTTTCCAATATCCTCTCCGGCGGTGTTCGCAGCGGCGACTGGTATAAAGGTGAGCGTGGTTCCTACCGTCTAACCGAAAGCAACGGTTAGACTAAACAACCGATCCCCGCCGCTAAGACTCTGCACGTGCGTTGTACCATGGCAAAAGCGCCGATAGCCTTTTGCCATGGTCTTTTAGTATTCTTTTGGAATCTCAAAAACTTTTCTCTCACTTAGCGACCGACGATGGAACCTTTCAACATCGTCCTATCAGCTTACTTAGCAGCATTTCTCTTATTGCTGGCACTACTATTGGCGCTGGCATTCTCGCCCTTCCAGCCGCTACACTTCCGGCAGGTCTGTTGCCCTCTACTACTCTCATGGTTGGCGTGTGGCTGTATATGGCCATATCCGGCCTGCTAATTGCAGAAGTTAATTTGCAAACTATGCAACAGCTCGGTCAGCCCTATATGGGATTTATGGGCACCGTGCGACATCACTTGGGAAAAGGCGGCTTCGCGATCGCCGCCATTCTCTACGTATTTAACCACTACGCCCTCCTAATTGCTTACACTGCTCGCGGCGGCGACATTCTCGCGTCGGCCCTTAGCCCCTTGACAGAGTATCTCAGCATCACCGATGGTGTGTCTACCGTATCGCCTTGGTGGGGCCACAGCATCTTTATTGCTGTTTTAGGCAGCGTTTTGTTTTTCAGCTCCCAGCAGTTTGTCGGACGCCTCAACAGCGCACTGCTTACCATTGTGCTTATCTCCTTTTTGGGGCTGCTGACGCTGACGGCACCACAGGTTCAGATAGAGCAGTGGGCAAACCAGCAGTGGAGCCAGGTGAGCGTTGCCATTCCAGTGATGTTTGTTGCTTTTGTGTACCACAATGTAGTACCTGTGATCACGACGCAGTTGGAAGGCGATCGCGCCAAAGTCCGCCAGTCTATTCTCCTTGGGTCACTTATTCCGCTCGTTCTTTTTCTCCTTTGGAATGCCGTCATCCTTGGCAGCGTTTTACCAACAGTAGAACCCACTAGCGCCGTCGAGCTAACCGTTGATCCCATAGAAAGACTTCGCAGCGGCACCCGCAATCCACAGCTAGGCCTTCTGATCTCAGTCTTTTCAGAATTTGCAATCATCACGTCGTTTATCGGATTCGTTTACGGCCTACTGAACTTTTTTGAAGATATCATTCCAGACGCCGCTCAAAGCCAGAGAAAAAGACTCGCTATCTACGCGCTAGTTCTGATTCCACCGATTGTGCCCTCCGTCCTTAATCCCGACATTTTCTTTGACGCCATAGACTTAGCCGGTGCCTTCGGCGTCTCTATTTTGTTCGGCATTATTCCAGCAGTGATGGTCTGGAAGCAGCGCTATCAGATTGTACAAAAGGCGGCCTTACTGCCTTTCTCTCCTATGGTGGGTGGCGGTAAAGCTGCCCTATCGCTAGTCATTGGCCTTGCTATGACCGTATTTGTGGAGCATTTTTTGACTGTTATAGGCGGGTTCTAAGCCTTCTAGGACAGATAAGAATATGCATCTATGCCAATTTAGGAGCCCTATCTCTGTCTATTGTTAGAAGAGAAAATGTTTTTTCACACATTAAGGTAAAGGCTGTTGAATTGGAAATAACTGAATTTACGATGGTGAACATGTTTAGAGCGATCGCCCAGAACTTTTTTCAGGCACTGAGCCGTTTACAGCTACAGCGCTTTGTGGCAGCAGGCTTTGTGGGTTTGTTTTTACTCACTACCAGCGTAGACACAGCCGATCTTCCCGCTAGCACAAAGACAATGCTGAATGACATGATCGCACGCGGCGAAGAGGGAAGACCTGTCACTTCAGCTCAATGGCAAGCGGAAAACGAAGCGCTGCAGGGCGAGCCGGCTAAGCAAGCTGAGCGGATTGCGAAAGAATCGGCAGATGCTGTCGGCGAAATGGCAGAAATCTATCCTGGCAACGCAAAATCTGTTATCCCCGGCATGGAAAACAAAACACTAGAAAGAGACGACTAAAGCTGCTTTCTGCTGGCACTATTCTACTAACATATTTTGTTAGCAATGGTGTCTAAAACCACTTCAACTCCGCTCAGTGCTTGTCACTTATTGCCCAAGTTTATGCAAAGGGTGAGCGGAGTCTAGCATAATTAGCTAACGTGTTTGCCAATAATTTGGGCGAGCTTGGGAACCGCTATTACCACGTCTTGCTTTACTGATTTACGTAGCTTGTGATAGGAAGTGCTGATGATGCCACCGCCGTTTCTAGCGATTCGCGCGTCGGTAGTACTTAAAAGAATATCCGCTGTGCGATCGCTATGTTCGCTCAGATAGCTAACCGGGTTGCCTGTGGCCTCACCCTCATTCCATATCGGCTCAAGCGCTGCCATCGCCTCGGGCAGCAGTCGATTAATGGCGCCCGGTATGTAGTCACCACCAACGCTTTTTACGACACTGTAGGTCGCCTTTAGGGCCATCCCAGAAATTCCACCTTTGGCTGCAACCTGGTCATTGATAAGATGAGTGCAGTCGGACACAATGCGATCGCGAACTGACTTGTCTTTGATTTTGCTAGTAAGTTCCATTTCAAAGCTAATTAATGTAGAAAATATAATATTCCTTAGCGGGTTCTAAGCTGAGAAGAAAGCAGATATACCACGCTTCTACACGCCTTCCTCATCTGTTTCCTCACAATTATTTTTCAATTATTTTTAAAGAGGGCCAAGAGTCCTGCTTTAGGAAAAGACCCGCAACAGTTGTTATACGTTTCCTTTTTACATCAGGAATACAGCTATATCGGTGCAGTTATCTAATAAATTCGATAAATAGCTGGTTTAGATAGCATGATCTATTCTAAATACTTGCTCAGCAGGCTTTGCACCTGCTAGCTTATCCCAGCTAATTTCGGTTAAAAACTCCTCAGGTTCAACAGTTTCTACAATATCTACGCCCCACTCACTGGTTTGTAAAGAAGGTGGCCCGCCTGTAGGTGGCGTTGTCTTTTCACCCCCAAGCGCCATCACATAAAATCCGTCAGCTTTGTGACCTTTACGGTAGCTTGCCAAGGCATCAGCACAAAGCTGACCCACATCCTTGGGTGATAGCTTATCGACTTCGTAGCACACTTCGACAACCCAATGTGGATTTTCGATGGCGCTACATTTGACGCTGGCATTATCTGCTAGCTCTTTGATAAAAATGTCTGCAAATTCTTCTCTATTTAGCGGATGAACTTCGCCCGCTGTGAGCGCAAAGTTGTGAGAGAGCAGCATCCGGCCATTTAGGTTATCTGTCATAGTGAGTCGTTGGGCAGCGTTCTTATCTCAAGATTGTGTATTAGCTTATCTGCTTTTGTCCGCCGTGGCATCTGCATATTGCGCTGCCTGCCTAACGCCCCTTTCACGGCTGCACCTTGCTAGCACTGATGCTTCTACCAAAATTTTCATGAAAACAGCTATCTTTAAGCCCCATTTCCCTTTTTCGCCCGCAAAGTTCCCTTTTTTCTACGGGTGGGTTATTTTAGCCGCTAGCGTTTTGGGCGTGATGACCAGCATTCCAGGTCAGACTATCGGCGTTAGCGTATTCACTGACCATTTGATTGAGGCAACTGGCCTGTCGCGTCTGGATTTGTCAAATGCTTATTTGGTCGGCACGTTGACAAGTGGCTGTCTGCTGCCGTTTGGAGGCAAGTTGCTTGATCGATTCGGTTCTCGGGTGGTAGTGGCGATCGCGGCAGTTGGCTTAGGGCTAACGTTGTGCTACCTGACGGTGTGCGATCGCCTCTCCATCCTTGTCAGCAGCATCTTTCCTTTCAGTGCACCTACGATTGCGGCTGTGCTGCTGGTTTTAGGCTTCGTTAGCCTGCGATTTTGCGGTCAGGGGATGCTGACGATGACCAGCCGTACTATGTTAGGCAAATGGTTCGAGCGTGGGCGCGGGCGCGTCTCGGGCATCGAAGGCATTTTTGTCGCATTTGGATTTGCGATCGCCCCCTATTTTTTCAGTCAGGCGATCGCGCTTTTGGGCTGGCGAGGCACTTGGCTCACGCTAGCGGCCATCGTCGGCTTGGGTATGAGCACCATTGGCTGGCTGCTTTTTCGCGACAATCCTGAAGCCTGCGGTCTACGGATGGATGGGGATAGTCCGCAAGCGCCGCAGCCCTCTATACAATCTTCCGTACAGGCCCCGATAGATCAGCCGATTCAGCCGATTCAGCCGATTCAAACCGATCAGCTCTGGGGCATCCCTAGAAATCAGGCCGTAAAAACGCTAGCGTTCTGGGCGGTTACCTTAGCCTTTGCCTCACAGGCGCTCTCTTCAACCGGCATTACCTTTCATATCGTCAGCATTGGCGCAGAATCAGGCATTCCTGAAGCGAATATGGTGCGCATTTTCATCCCAATTGCCTTAGTTTCTACCACGGTTGGCTTTATCGTGGGGCTAGTGTGCGATCGCATTCGGCTTCAGTTCATTTTTATGTTCATGATGACATTTCAGGCCATGGGCATTGCTGCGATCGCCAATCTTTCCATCCCCTGGATGATCGTTCCAGCCACCCTCGGCCTCGGCGTCAGTGGCGGCTGCTTTGGCACGCTAACCACGGTTGTGCTCCCCCGTTTTTTTGGCAGGGCTCACTTGGGCGCAATTTCTGGCGTGCAGATGATGATCGTAGTGATAGGAAGCGCCATTGGCCCGTCATTGCTGGCCAATGTAGAAGCGGCAACGGGCTCCTATAGCAGAGCGCTGTATGCCTGCTGCGTATTTGCTCCCGTTGTGATTGGGCTGATGATTTTTGTGCGATCGCCCTCTAAGCCCCACACCCTTCCCCGAGCCTAATCGGGCGCTAATGCTAACGAGGTGCCCGTGCCAGCAAAAGCTGCTCTCCTTTATAGACGAGCATAATCACGGCAAGAGAAAGGCGCGGATACTGCCGCAATCCACAGTTAGGACAGCGCTTGGCCCTAGCGCTAGGAAGCTGAGTCATCGGCGTGGCACAGTGACCGCAGTATTGATGGGTGCGATTCCATTCGATAATTTGGATGGCACGAGCAGCGATCGCAAACAAATCAGCTCTCAGAACACCGTGTAGCGATCGCAAACTTTGCAGCACAGCTCCTTCCGGCACGACCACATCTTTAGCGAGTTCAACCGCCACACAAGGCCGCTCACGCAAGTAGCCCAAAAACTGAGTTCTCACCGGTTGAATTCCCAAAGCCTCAATACGGTTCGTCTCTGGCACCAGGCAGCTATTATCACTCTCCAAAATAGTCAGCAGATTAGGCCCAATGCAGCAGAACCACCAGGTTGTCAACTGCGATTTAGCCGCGTTCTCTCGGGGTGCAGTGGCCGGAACAAAGCAGTCGGAAATGGTAAACGGTTGAGCCAGCATCACGGGCCTATTTCTCATTGAACGCTCGCCAGGTCAGACTAATTCGCGGACCCACACCCTTTTGCTTTTTAATCGCGTGCACCCACTCATCCTGCACATCCGAGCCCATATACAGCATTGATCCCGGCTGCAATGTAAAGGCTTTTTGCACCGTCTTATCCGCCTTCGTGCGATAGGTGAGCTTGCGAGGATAGCCCAGCGACACAATCGCCACCCCCGTCTGCGGCTGCAGGTCACTCGTATCGTCTGCATGAAATCCCATTTTGCTCTGCCCTGTCTCATAAAAGTTGAGCAAGCAGTTATTAAACCGCACGCCTAAAGCCGCGTGTAGCTGCTCAACGACCGGCACTAAAGCCGCGTGCATTGGCACCGCCGGATACGTCATTTGCGCATAGTTGTAGGGCACCCCAAACGAAGCCGTACGCCGCGCTGCCATACTTCCTTCCCACGAGATCGTATCCCGCAGCCTATTAAACAAAGTCATCTGCTCAACAATAAACTCGTTGTCGATCCGCAGGTTGAGCTGAGAGTATGGAGCAGTCGTGGACGCAGTAGAGAGCATTTGCAATCTAGATATTGAATGATATTAAGATCTTGTTAGCTGAATTATCATAACAACGCTAGGGCAACATACCAGAAAGCGTGATTTCCCAGACGAGACGGGGCTGAACATAGGCAAGTAGGTAGCTGCGAGCCTTTTCTAACGCTGCAATCGTCTCTACACTCATTCCCCTTTGCCAATACCGATGCTGTAAATAATCCAGCAGCCAAAGCTGAGCTTCTGTGTCCAGTGCCTGATTGATATCGCGGGCTGTTTCGAGCGCTTCTCTTAGCCTTGTCGGCGGCTTTTCTAGCTGTGAAAGTAGCTCGGGGGGAAGGGCCTTTAGCTGCTCCCAGCTTTCAATCGCGCGTCCTGGCGATCCTTGGGCGATCGCTAACACCTCAGCCGACTGCAAAATGTCCTCATGACCACTGCGCTGTAGCACCTCGGCCATTTGCTCCCCGTTGAGCCGGCGAAAGGGAATTGCCTGACAGCGAGAAATCAACGTTGGCAGCAGCGCCTGCTGATCGGGAGCCATCAAAATCACGGACGCTTTTCCCGGTTCCTCTAGCGTCTTTAGAAGGGCATTGGCCGCCGATTCTGCCATTCGCTCACCCTGCTCAATGACCACTACTGCTCTTGATGATTCCAGTGCTGGACGACTTAAAAAACGAGCAATCTCTCGAATTTGAGGCAGGCGAATGCGCGGCGGGCTCTTACGCTTTAGGCCCGATTCAGCCGCCTGGGTCGGGGTAAGCAGCTTGCCGTTGTGCAGGTATGTCGGCTCTACCCAAAGCAGATCGGGATGGTTGCGATCGCGAATTCTCCGCGTCAAAACAGAGCTATTAGGCTCCCCTATTGCTATTTTTGCAGGTCGCAGCAGCAGCTCAGCGAATGCCGTTGCCGCCAAGGACTTACCCGTACCGGCAGGGCCAACAAACAGATAGCCCGGTGCAATTCGATCCAGCGTAACCGCACGTTCTAGCAGGCTAATCGCCTGGGTTTGACCAACTAAATTTGTGAAAGGTGAGGATACCACTGTGCCATGTTCTGTTTAAAGGCTTGTTGAATGACAATGGCCACTTCATCTTCAGCGCGATCGCCATTAATTTCTTCGACGGGGCCGCTGCAATACGAACTCACAATCAGCCCTTTTTCAGGCCGCGCCAAATCCGCAAAGCCCTCGCTGACTCGCCGGTGAAACTCACGGCCTGCCTGCTCCATCCGGTCAGCCTGACCTCGCTGATGCATTCTCGCGAAGCCCACTTCAGGCGTCACATTTAGCCACAGCGTTAGATCGCTTTTGAGCCCACCTGTGGCAATTTGATTGAGCTGATGGATTAAGGCCAAATCGAGCTGTCGGCCATAGCCCTGGTAGGCCACGGTAGAGTCTGTGAAGCGATCGCACAGCACACAGTATCCTGCCTCTAGCCACGGCAGCAAGGTTTCTTCCACATGCTGCGCCCGATCAGCCGCATATAGCAGTAGCTCAGTCGTACTGGCAATGGGAGCTGCTGTCGGCAATTTCTCACTCAGCAAAAGCTGTCGAATTTGCTGGCCTAGGGCAGTCCCACCGGGTTCACGCGTCCACTTTATACCGGCAAATGTATTTTTGAGCGATCGCGTCCTAGCATCATCAGCCGCCCCGTCAGCACAGCTCAGCCAATCGTAAAGCCGTTTAATTTGGGTCGTTTTGCCACTGCCTTCTCCGCCCTCAAAAACAATCAGCTTTCCCTTCATTACCTGCTTCCCCGCCTATTCCCGCTCAATGTCTGCTCAATTAAGACTCTTCACATACTGTCTGCCGAAGCGCCTCTATTCTCTCTGCTATTCCCTATTGAAAGAAACAAAGGTATTCTAATCTGTGATCCTTCGTTAGGATAGCAGGCGTACATCCGTAGCTTTTACTCGTCTCACTACTGTATCTTTTGTCGTCCTAGTAACGCTCTTCCTAGTAACGCTCTATGGCTCGCTACACTAACTTCTTCATGACCCGCTCCTCTCAAGAAGCGATTAGTCAGTCTCTGGTCAGCGCGATAGAAACCTGTAACCTCAATTTGGTCTATCAAGATCCGGTGTGCATTGTAGCCAAAGAGCGTCCAGGGCAGGTATCTTTTGCTCAGCTCGCGACCATCGAAATACTGATCAGCCCACCGACTATAGAAACCGGCGGCTCTAAGATAGATCTTGTCGTTAAAAACGAAGAGCTACCGCTGCGCAAGCAAAATCACTGTCACGAAATATTTGAACAGGTCAATCAGGCAATCTCTAACGCAAACGATCCCGAGCAGGGCAAAAAACAGGATAGCGACGTTGCTAGCGATGCTCAAAGTGTTGCGGGCTAGAAAAAGTCCCCGCTTATGCTTTTGCCCGCTTATGCCGTTGATAGATCTCTCTATAGCTATAGATGGCTATAGAACTATGCTGATTTGACGCTAAGTGCTCTGTAACGCGATAGGCTAACAGCATCTAGGCAGCGTGCGATAAATTAAATGGCTGCCTTAAATAGTCTCGGAAGGGGGTCGCGTTATGTCAAATATTGGTAAGCGATGGCAGCAGCGAATATCCAAAAAGGACGTATCGGCTGATGCCAACATCTTGAGCCCGACTCATTCACACGCCGACCATAACCACTCTCACAGCGCTAGCCACGATAGACACACTCACGAACACCCCAACTACAAAAGCTTCAATACTTACCGCGCTGAAGTCAGACGAGTGCTTTCGCTCACGCTGGTACTCAACGTCTTCGTCGTTATCCTCAAGCTTGTGGTGGGGAGCTGGACAGGATCGCTCAGCCTGCTAGCCGATGCCCTACACAGCGTCACTGACAGTGCCAACAACGTCCTTGGCCTAGTGACCAATCAGCTAGCCTCCCCTATTCCCGATCGCGATCATCCCTATGGCCATCAAAAATACGAGGCGGTGGGTGCACTCGGCATTGCTGCATTTTTGGGAATTGCCTGCTTTGAAATTCTCAAAGGTGCAGGCGAACGTCTCATTTTTGGCGGCGATCCGGTCACCATGGGCGCAACCTCTTTATGGTTTCTGCTGGCTGTGCTGGGCATTAACATTTTTGTCGCATTTTATGAGCGTAGCGTTGGCAAGCGCTTAGGCAGCAACATTCTCATTGCCGATGCTGAACATACCATGAGTGACATTTGGATCACGATTGCGGTTATTGGTGGCCTTATTGGCGTATGGGCGGGCGTGCAGTGGCTAGATATGGTGCTGGCTTTTCCGGTTGCGCTGCTGGTTATTCGGAGTGGCTGGGTGGTGCTTTCGGCAAATTTGCCCTGGCTGGTCGATGAAATGGCGATCGCGCCAGAAGCCATTCATACAGAAGTTATCAAAATTCCGGGCGTCCTCAACTGTCACAGCATTGCCTCACGCGGTTTGCTAGGCCGTCAGGTCTTCATCGACATGCACCTGATCGTAGAACCTCAAGACGTGCTCTCAGCTCACAACATCACCGAACAAGTAGAACAGCAGCTTGAAAAAGAATTTGGCCCCGCGAGAATCACTATTCATATAGAGCCTCACAGCTATATAGAAAGAGAGATCAGCTACGGCAACAGTCATCATGCATAAAGCACAGTTCTTATGAATTTACCTACCTGGATCACAGTCTCTCGCTTGCTCGGCGTCCCGATTGTGCTAGTCGCATTATTAAATCCAACAGAATCACACCGCTGGATCAGCGTTGTTGCTTTCGTCATTTTTGCAGGCACAGACTGGCTTGATGGCTATCTTGCCCGCAAGCTCAACCAGGTCACTGAACTCGGAAAATTCTTAGATCCTTTAGTCGATAAGCTGCTGGTGATGGCACCTTTGATGGCGCTGGTAGGGATGGGTGAAATTCCGGCTTGGGGGGTGTTTTTAATACTGGCTCGCGAGCTGACGATTTCAGGCTGGCGGGTAAATCCGGCCTTTCAGCAGGGGAGAGTGCCGGGCGCTGGCATTTGGGGCAAGGCCAAAACGGTGGTGCAAATAGTCGCGATCGCAATCCTCCTTGCGCCATTAGCAGGCATCTGGCAAACCGCAGGAATTGTACTTTTCTGGGTTGCCGTCGCGCTGACGTGGATATCGGGCGGTCTATACCTGTTGCCTACGAAAGCGCAAAAGCAGGAAGCGTGACGTCCGTGTTCAGAACTAGCCTTAAACTTTCCTCAAATCTCCCCCTATTTTAATTATTAGCTCAATCGATCGGCCAGATGGTCGCCTACGCGCATGGCGTTGGCCATAATGGTTAGTGATGGATTTACAGCGGCACTAGAAGGGAAAAAGCTGCCGTCTACAACGTAGAGGTTGTCTAAATCGTGAGCCTTGCAGTTGGTGTCAAGCACTGATGTGGCTGGATCGGTGCCGAAGCGACAGGTACCGACCTGATGTGCGATCGCCCCCACTGGCAAAATCTTACTAAAATACCAAGACACTGGCAGCACACTCCCTTCGTTGTCCACTTCCTGCACCACCTTAGTCCAGCGCTTAATCAGCCGCTTGAACGCCTTCATATTGTTAGGCTCATACTTCAGCGTAATCTCACCATTTTTAACCATCACTCTGTTGTCGGCATCCGGTGCATCCTCACCCGTTAGCCACCAGTCCACCGTTCGCTTAGCCGCCACCCGCAGTGCCCAAGTCGGCGCAATTTTTGGCACATCTAGCGCCAGCATTCGATGATTCACCTTGCCTAGTAGCTGTACATGGCCCATCGGATACTCAAAACCCGGTTCGCCCCAGTAATAGTCATTGATCGCCAGCGTCTTTTGAAACACGCTGTTGTTCTCTTTGAGAGAAAGTCCCACAATCGCGGCGGCCAAGTGCTTCATAAAATTGCGGCCCACCTGATCTGAGCTATTGGCTAGCCCATTCGAATGTTTTTCATTCGCAGAATTTAGCAACAGCACCGAGGAATTTACAGCGCCACAGGCAACCACAACAATGTCGCCCGAGAAAACGTGCGTTTCTCCATTTATTTCAGTTTCTACGCCCGTAATCTCTTTTCCAGACTCACTAGTATGAAGCTTATTTACCTTCGCTTCAGTAATCAGGCGTACGTTGTTATTGTCCATCGTAGGCCGAATGCAGTTCACATCGGCATCAGATTTTGCATCAATAAAACAAGGAAAGCCATCGCAAGTATTACAGCGAATGCACTCACTTAAAAAGGCATCTTTTTCGTTGAGCTTTACCGACAGCGGCAGGTAAAAGGGATTGAGTCCTCTGGCCTGAAACTTTTTGTCTAGCCAAGCGATGCGGGGCTCGTGGCTGACAGGTGGATAAGGATAGTCTGCGCTACGCGGCGGCTCTGTAGGGTCGTCTCCCTGTTTTCCGTGAACCTGGTACAGCTTTTCAGCTTGTTCATAATAGGGGGCAAAGTCATTGTATTTGAGCGGCCAAGCAGGTGATACGCCTTCGTGCAGCTTTACTTCGTCAAAGTCTTTTTCTCTAAGGCGAAACAGCGCGCCGCCATAGACCTTAGTGTTGCCGCCCACCCAGTAGCCAATGCCTGGATTAATGTCGTTGCCTTCTCTATCAGCCCATACTTCATTCGTTTGGTATCGGCCATTGCGAAAGACGGCATCGGTACTCCAGTTGGCTTTTTCTTTTGGTAAAAAAGCCCCTCGCTCTAACACCAAGATTTTTTTGCCGCTCATTTTTTCATTGAGCGCTAAGCGGTGCGCTAGGGTGCCGCCTCCGGCACCAGTGCCGATGATAATAACGTCGTAATGTTCGGTCGCAGGCATAGAAATTATTCCAGAGCAGCGTGTTTAGATTCTTTGTTTATATGCTTTGAGTGTCAATGGGCCGAAGGTTAGAAACAGAGCGGCACTCCAGGCCAATGTGATGAGGACGGCCCTGGTTGCGGGTTCGCCACTGGCCAGGGCACGCATGGCTTCGGAAACAGTTGAGACGGGATTGCGGGTGACAAAGCCAACGGCCCAGTCGGGGAAGCCTTCCTTAGGAATATAGCCAATGCTCATGAAAGTAAAGGGC
The DNA here is from genome assembly GCA_051860365.1 of Phormidesmis sp. Classification (GTDB taxonomy): domain Bacteria; phylum Cyanobacteriota; class Cyanobacteriia; order Phormidesmidales; family Phormidesmidaceae; genus Phormidesmis. The sequence continues at coordinate 16,122 of JBHYED010000009.1, read as the reverse complement.
AAAATCCAGGGGTTGAGGACGGCGGAGATGGTTTCAGAGGATTTGGCACCGACAGCGACGTAGAGGGCTCCGAGTGAGATGCCAAGGGTGAAAATGATAGGAATAAGGAAGAAGCCTAGGGTGCTAAGAATGCCGCCCTGGAAGCGAAAGCCAATGAAATAGCCGGTGACAACAATGCCGGCGACTTGAAAAAAGATGCGGGCGGCTGAGGAAATGAGGCGTCCACCGACGGCCGAAAGTCTGGCGATGGGCATGGATCGCATGCGGGTGTCTCTGCCGCTGCTGAGATCTTCGTAGAAAAGAGCGCCGATGGTGACGGTGCTGAAGATAAGGCCCTGGATGAGGGTGAAAGGGAGTAGGAACTGGGCGTAGCTGCTAAAGCTGCCGTCGGGAGAGACAACTTTGGCGAAGCTAGCGGTGAAGACCAGGAACAGGGAGATGGTAAAGGCGGTTGAGGTGAGAATTTCGGCGGGGTTGCGGATATCTAATAGGATGTTGCGGCGGGCAATGGTGAGCATGTCTTGGAGCGATCGCCAAAACCCACCCTCACGCCGAGCCTCAACTAAGGCCGCAATGTTTTCTTCGGTCTTTGGATTAAATGAATCTGTCACTATGTTTTGAACGGTCATATCGCTAAAGCTGCTTGTAGAGCCTGACAGACCAGAAACCTAACGCAATCCACAGGCTTACCAACCACATCAGGCTATATAGGAAAAGGAGACCGCTGCCTGCGCTGCCTTCTACGAGCGATCGCAAGGCATCACAGGTCACACTCACCGGCTGATATCGCACTATCGGCTGTAGCCAAATCGGAAAATTCTCAGTCGGGCTAAAGCCATTGCTTAGCAGCAGCAGCGGTGTGTAAGGAATAATAGCCACGGCATTCACCAGCGTCGGATTGCGAAGCTTAAGGGCTAGTACGCTATAACCCGTAATGCAGGTGGTGGTAAAAAGCGTGACGAGAATGAAGTATCCGACTAAGGCGATCGCCCCACCGAGAAACCGAAATCCCAAAAGATGGGCCACTAGCATCAACACTATTGTAGCCAGCAGCGCTCTGACCATGTAGGCCAGCACCAGCCCTGCAATCACCGCGACCCGTGAGATCGGCATCGCCCGACAGCGCTCCATCATGCCGGTTTCGATATCGCCCGCTAGCATCACAGCCGAGCCGAACCCGGCAAAAAATAGCGCCTGTAAGTTAATAATTGGCACTAGATACTGAATGTAGTTCACGCCTTGAGCGGCCATTAGCTTTTGGCCGACGATCCAAAAGCCGAGTAAGAAGACCATGGGGAAAATAGCGATCGCGACAATCACAATCGGATTTCGCTTCAGCCGAATTAAATTGCGCCCGGTAATCAGCAAACTATCGTCTATCGCCCGTCGCCACCCGGCTTCTTGGCGCTGAGCGATCATCTGCTGAACCAGCTCAGTCACATCTTGATTGGTCGTCTCATTAATGAGCATCAATAGAGAATCCGTCAGCCACGAGAAAAGAATCACTCTAGAGTGTAGAGCATAGAACCATTAGAGGGCGGGTAAGTTAGGAGCACGCCGAGCGAACAAGCCTTTTTGATATTGCAAAGGAATTCTATAGCGAAAACGGCTGCTCCACGCTTTGGGGATTTGATGGCATTGAGCTGAGGCCTAAGCAGGAAGCAGTAGCCATTCAGGCTAGAGAGCAAATGCAAAAGAGAAGCGACTTACTCAGCCCTCAAGTTGGAATGGTAGTTATGCCCAACGAGCACTTATCTGTTGGCTTTGATACGATGCTGTCTGTTTTTACGCTAGAACAGCAGCGGATCTATCTTAGAAATATAGCCATTCAATACTGGGTAGAAGCGTCTGATACAGACCTCACAGACGGCTAGTAAAATATCAGAATTAGAAGCTAGAGTGACGTATTCTGCGCGAGCGATTACACCTGCGTCGTATGTCCGGTAAGGGCAAAAAATACGTCGTCCAGGCTGGGGCGGCGTAGTGAAATATCGGCGAGGGGAATGTTGGCGGCTTCCAGACGAAGAACAACTTCGGTGAGCGTTTGAGCACCTTTGGGAGCCGCGATCGCAATCGGCCCACCCTCGCCCATTTCGCCTACCGTCATCTCGCCCATATCTGCAAGCAAACGCTTCACCTTCGGCACATCTGCCAGGTTCGCCAAGCGTAGCTCACAAAATTTACCCCCTACCTTATCTTTCAGCTCATCTACAGTGCCTTCTGCAATTACCTGCCCCTGATCAATCACCACAATTTGGTCGGCCAGCGCATCGGCCTCTTCTAAGTACTGCGTCGTCAAAATAATCGTAATCCCCTGCGCTTTAAGATCTTGCACAACGGCCCAAAGCTGTTGACGGCTGCGTGGATCGAGCCCGGTAGTCGGCTCATCTAAAAAGAGAACTAACGGCAGCACAACAATGCTCGCAGCGAGGTCTAAACGGCGGCGCATTCCGCCTGAAAAGGTTTTGGTCTGGCGGTTTGCAGCATCTGTAAGCTCAAACTGAGCGAGGAGTTCGTCGGCTCTGTGCTTGGCAGCAGCGCCCGAAAGCCGCAGCAGGCGACCAAAAAGGATGAGATTTTCGCGGGCCGTGAGGGCTTCGTCTACGGCAGCAAATTGTCCGGTGAGGCCAATAAGCGATCGCACCGCCTCCGGCTCTTTCACCACATCATATCCAGCAATCGTCGCGGCTCCACTATCAGGCGTCAGCAGCGTCGTTAAGCAGTTAATCACAGTGGTTTTGCCTGCGCCATTTGGCCCCAACACGCCCAACACCGTGCCCCTTTCTACCGACAGGCTAACGCCGCGCAGCACGGCCATATCGCCAAAGCGTTTCGTAAGATTTTCGACCGCTACAATTGCAACCACGGATAGATCTTCCCTTCGCAAAGTGTTGAGCACAGGTAACAACTTATCACCTAGTGCTATGGGCCTTTGCTTTCATTCGAGATAGCTGTTACGAGTGAGACAGCACTTCTTACGATACGTAGTGTATGCGTAAGGGGCGCTGTTTACTTTACGGGCGCAGCTTTCAGTCTTAGTGCCGATTCCTTTCCCTGACCGCGTTCGTTACGCTGGTATAAGCAAATAAACGTAGTTTAAAAGATTTGCACGCCATTGATCTGTGCAACTGATCTGTGCAACGCTCCAGCCAATTGGGTTGGCACTACCCTTTACCAGACAGCTAGGAAAATCGCATGACACGTCCGTTCCATCGTTGGTATCAAGGCCAAGCTGCTAGGCTGGCCTACCGTCGTGGCTTTTCCTATGTCCGCCAAACGTCACATGTAAAGGCGATCGCAGCTTTCACCGATGCGATAGAAAAAGGCTATTTCTACATAGATAAAGCGCTCCTAGCAAGGGGATTGAGCTATGTGCAGCTAAAGGATGTAGCTAGGGCGATCGCTGACTTTGACACTGTGATTAACGATGAAAAAGATAGCTGCTGCCAGCTTCTCCAGTCTAATGCACAGTTTGACGCCAACCCTAATTTTACGCTAGCCCAAGCCCATCATCAGCGTGGCCTTTTACGGCAGAAATCAGGAAATGAAGCGGGCGCTTTGGCGGACTGGTCGGCGGCGATCGCTCACTGGCCCCACTATCCTGAACCTCACTATCAAAGAGCGCTAGCCCACCTCGGCCAAGGCCATCACAGCAAAGCCTTAGCCGATTTAGATGCAGCGCTAACCGGCAATCCGACCATGGCCCAGGCCTATATGCAGCGCGGCAACTTGCGCCATCAGCTTGGCAATATTCCAGAGGCGATCGCTGACTGGGAGCTAGCCGCCTGCAATGATTACACCCTCAAAAGTGCCCAACAAAAACTAGCCAGCATTCACCAAGCGACCTACGATGCCAAGCTCAGCGCCGTTTTAGAAAAGCCCTTAGCCGCGAAAGGGCTGAGCGCGGAGGTCACCCACCATGGCACTCAGTTAGATATTTACATTCATCGTCCGCTCGGCACAGGCGTAAACTACTACACGCTGCCTGATCTCATTCGCAAGCATCTAGTGCCGCTTCACCTTGCAAACGTGGAAAAATTTCAGCTTATTGGTCACCTGGCAGACGTTAGCCGCCCTGACTGGCAGCAGTCTTACGATCTATACAAAAATCAACCTTGCCCACCTAGCAACTGGCAAGCAGCGTTCTCTACGCTCGTGGTGTTCCCACCCTTTGGCATTCCTGCTTTTATTCAGGCGGCGCAGGTAAAGCGACTGTACAATCGCGGCCAGTATGTGGAAGCCTTAAGTGCGTCTAAGGCGGTCAAAGGCCTGTGCGTAGCCGGTAGTGTGACGCTAGGATTTTGCACGCTGCTGCCTTTGGGCTATGCGGCCTACGATTCCATGAAGGAAGAACCCACGTTTCGAGTGGCGACTAAGCAAGCAGGCAGTCAGCCAAACCAGCAGACAACAGAACAGCAGACAACAGAACAGCCTTATCGGCCTTACCACGAAATTCGTCAGGACTGAGGTTTAGAGCGATTCTACGAGTGCTTTAAGCATCTTTTGCTCTTGCACAAGCGTATGATGCTGTTGAATTGTTTCACTCGCTTGCCACTCTATTTCAGCCCTTGCAGCAAGGGATAAAGATAAATAGTCGAGTGTAGCTTTGCCTAAATGATGAAGCTGCGACCTGGCTATTACAAACCCCGTCACCCCGTGTTCAATCACCTCCGGAATTCCACCCGCGTCACTTCCAATACATCCACACCCACAGGCCATCGCCTCCATCAGCGCATTTGGCATCCCCTCCCATAACGATGGCTGCAAATACACATCACACAGCTTTAAGTGTTGAGCCACCCGCTCCGGTGAATCCAAATGCCCGGTTACAATAACCCGTGCACCATCTTCTGGATGCGCCAAAGCATATCCTTGTAAAAAAGTTTGGCTCTCAGGCCGTAGCTCTCCTATAATTAACAAACAGGCAGGTCTGTTCTCTCGCACTTCACTCAACGCCTGTAGCAAAAATCGCTGTCCCTTCTTTTCTCTCAGCTCTCCTGAAAATCCCAGTACAGCTTCTTCGGGCAGAATACCTAAAGAGGCCCTGAGTGTATTCTGCCTATCCGTCCCTGGGTTAAAAATTTTAGTATCTACGACATTCGGCAAAACCTTTGCAGGCCGGCAGCTTAAGACCTCTACCTTCTTAGCCATCTCTTTACTTACTGCCGTTATCTGCGTTGCATTCGTCAGCGTCCACTGCAATCGAGAAAAGTCTCCAGGCGGGAACATGCCTCTATCCATATCGTTACCGCGTGCGCTCACAATAGACGAGAGATTGTTGAGCTGCGCAAACCAGGTGGCTACAAACCCGGCAGGAAAGAGATAGTGCCCCCAGATAGCGTCATATTGTTGCTGGTTGTGCAGCCAGTCCAATAAATTGAGCGTATGCGGTAAGGTCATGTCCCAATGGCGATACAGACCAAGGCGGTGAACGCGTAGCTGGGTATTTTCTACCGATGTTGTTTCAGGAGGAAGCACTTCGCCAGGGCTGAGGTAACGACTCCAGGTGACAACATCTACAGAAATACCGAGGGTGTTAAGCGATCGCACAATCCGACCTGAGCTACGCGCTACCCCACCGATATCTGGCGGGAACCGTTCCGTTATCCAAAGAAGCTTCACAGTGTTTTCCACACAAAATAGACTTAACTCGCCTTCAGCGATGAGTCATTAGTGATTGTACTGTACTGTAATCGCCATCAGCACCCGCGCAAATAGTGCCATCTTTGACGAAAATCAAATGTCGTCTCGTTTGAAAAAGCCGTTCATTGTAACGTATCCGACCATGTGGTAGCCTCTCTTGATCAAATAGTTATAGACTGTGTTGTCCTTGCACTGCGAAATTTGAAAGCCATGCATCTCAATCACAATCAGCGTCGGTTTAAAGGCTTCCAAATCAATTGATCTGAGCACTTCAAAGTCATGCCCTTCTACGTCAATAGAGAGGAGATCAAATTCTTTAGGTGCGTTTTCCTGCACTAAAATTCGGCTTAATGACACTGTGCTGACGGTTTCTTCTCTGGCAATTTCTCTCTTTTCTGCCCATTCTTTGACATGCTTAGACGATAGCGAGGATACCAAATTGTCTTTGAAATGGGTAAATATCATTTCCTGCTCTGTGTCAGAAACGACCGCGTAAACACTTTGTCCAGCTAGCCTAATCCGTTTGTGTTTGGCTATTAAAGCCTGGTTCGCATCAACGCTAATGCCGCTCCAGCCTCTTTTGTATAGCTCAAACGTGTTTGAAAATTTTGTCGGATGATTGCAGCCGACGTCGACATAAAAGCCTTTCTCTTCACCATACGGGCCTTTGTGCTCGGCTAACAATGTCCGGATAATTCTATCTTCGCCTGTTTGGGCGTAGCTGACAATGGCATCGCGATCGCACAAACTAAGCACCATTTCAGTCGCCAAAAGCCTAAGTGCCTTCACGACTCTAAACTGCTCAAACAAAAGCCTGGTTCTGAGAAGCTTATGCACCACCTGTCCGTCCTATCTAAATTCAAGCTTAATATAAGCACAGATAACAGATAAGACTACGGTAATTGTTCTGCCTAATAGATGATTATTCTCTTTGGACAGCCTCCTCAAAGGCTTTCCGCAAGCGATAGGGGCGATCTACCCACAAGCGCAGGTACAGCTTTGCATTGTGCATCTGATGCGTAACTGCATGAAGTACGTGCCTTTGTTTGAGCTGATTGAGTCTGGCTGGAAGCCTGTGTTACTAAATTAATAGCATCTCAAAAGGCATTATTGTTGTTTGAGACGGGTGCCGGAGCCGTTGTAGAGTAGCCATTTTCAATGTCTGCATAAAGCTCTTGTTCAAAGCCAACAAACTAGGCCAAAACCACCCAGTTCACGCAAACTCATCGACAGATGTTGATCTCAGTGCCGCCGACATTTGCTCAGAAACAAGCTAGGAAAGCTAAGAACGTTGTCATAGAGCGGGGCTTTTTTGTGGTGTGTTCTATCTATTGCTCGCTCATATAGGTTCGGACATTGCGAAGGGCTTGGATGGCGTAGGCATCGTCAGGACGTTCAGCGATCGCTCGTTCAAAAAACTGCATCGCTCGCTCATAGTTCTCATTCTGCGTAGCGTCATACCCTAGCCGCATATAGCGATCATAGTCAGCCTCAGGCACCTCGCTATTAGCCCCAAACTCACCATCACGAACGCCGTCTACGGCATTCCAGTAAGCAATCGTGGCCTGACGATCGTTTGAACGCTCGTACAAGGCGCTACGAAAATAGGTCTGTGCGGCGGCGAAGTCTTTTCTTTGGGCAGACGCATAGCCTAAGCGCATGTAGCGATCGTAAGGCGTTTCACCCGCGTACACGTTGTAGGTCAGCGAAGCATCTGTTGGAGAATCAGCACCTACGCCCCTGTTGAGATAGGTGGATACGTTGCGCATCGCCTGAGCGGCGTAATAGTCGCGAGGGCGAAGCTCAAGTGCGTCCTCAAAATGGCCTAGGGCGGTTTCATAGTCACCATCATCGGTTGCATCGTAGCCAGCTTCCATGTTGGCTTCGTAGGCAACAGCGCGATCGCTCAAATCACTGGTTTGGTCATTCGCCTGAAGCTCGCTTCTGGCATTCCAGTAGGCAATAGTGGCTTCGCGATCGCGTGGAACCGCATACAGCGCCGATCTAAAAAAGTTCGCCGCATCCATGAAATCACCTTCCTGCTGAGCCGCGTAGCCTAGCCGCATGTACTCGTTATATTCTTGCTGAGGCGTGAGTTCTGTGGTGGGTACAGCGGGGCTGGTTTGAGCTTGTGCGGTGGTGGCTTGCCCCGCTAGCGTCAACGTTAAGGCGGTGGCTACACCGAGGGTGATGAGTTTGTGAGTGACATTCATAAGGCGTGAGGCATTTTAGCTACTATTCTTCTTGTTTGAACGTAGGCGATCGCATCCTATCAATCTCTCTAGCTACAGGCTGAGCCAGTAATATTGATAGATAACTCTCTCTCTTTTTGCATAGCTTTACTTACGAACATATAGTTTGTGTAGGTCTCAGCTTGTTTCATTTTCTGACAAAGTACACAGGCTTAATCCATATATGCACTGAGGTATATGCACTGAGTCATAAAAGACTTATAATGAGCTGGCATCCGAGTTCTTCCGGATATCTTGCAGCAATGTTAAGGTACCTTCATAGAGAATAAAGCAGCTCTTTAAGTCACAACACCACAACCAACACCACAACACTAAGCCCTGATGTATCCGGCATTTTGTCAACAACTTTGAACTAAAAAAACAAATCAAGTGAATTTGATGTGAGTTTTGAAAAGTGGTGACTTAAAGCCGGCCTTCTGAAACCACTCCCTTATAGAGTGATCCCATGAAAAGGTAAGTCATTCGCACTTCAACTTTGAGAATGCTTACTCTTTATCTAAAAAAACAGCACACGTCTATACCCTGTTTCAGTGACTAATGTGCGGTAAGCCTAATCAAGTTCTGGTGAAATAACCCAGTGAAGGCACTACCGCATTGGGAACGATGAATACGGCTAGGCCGCTGCAGTTGCTCTAAATGACCCCTTGCGCGTTTTTTTGCCATGCCTAACCGTCAACATAGCTCTACTACACTTAGTAAGGCCCGTTTTAGAGCCTCCGTAATGGAATCATTGGGTACGATTCAACTCACCAAGTCATTCACTGTTGTTGAAGCAGTTACCTTCAAACAGAGCTGTCAAGAAGCGTTCGCCACGCATCCTGGCCTCAAAGAAGTTGTTCTGGATTTTTTAGATACTTCTTTTATTGACAGTAGCGGCATCGGCGCACTTGTCATCTGCCATAAGCTCTGTGAATCGAAGTCAGCCAAGCTGCGGCTTGTTAACGTGCCTCCTCAGGTAATGATGGCACTGTCGCTGACTGAGCTAGATAAGGTTTTTCATATTGAAAGGGCACCTGAAAGAAGGCGATCTGATCGGCCTGGGCAAATAGCCGGAAAGCTACAGTCAACGCTGGAGAATTTGCCTGAAACCCATCCATCGGTAAAGTCTAAGGCTAAGCGGGCCATGGATATTGCTGGTGCGCTGGTCGGTCTAGGGCTGACGGTGATAGTGACAGGTGTTGTTGCGATCGCCATCAAACTCGAAGACGGTGGCCCTATCTTTTTTGTCCAAACCCGCTGCTCCTGGCTCGGCAAACCGTTCAAGATCTGGAAATTCCGCTCCATGGTTACAGACGCCGAAGCCCGTAAGCGTGAAGTTGCCAACAAAGTAGAAGGCCCGCTATTCAAAAACGACAACGATCCCCGCATCACCAAAGTCGGTCGCTTTCTACGACGCACCAGCCTGGACGAATTTCCACAGTTTTGGAACGTCCTTAAGGGCGATATGAGCCTCGTCGGCACGCGCCCGCCCACGCCAGATGAAATGGAGCAGTACGAGGTTTCACAGTGGCAGCGGCTCAACGTAAAACCAGGCATGACTGGCGAATGGCAGGTCAACGGGCGCTCTACGGTGACCTCGTTTGAGCAGGTTATTCAGCTCGACTTACAGTACCAGCGCAAATGGAGCTTGGCATACGATATTCAGCTCATTGTTAAGACGGTGCTAGTGCTCTTCAGTAAGAAGTCTGGGGCAATGTGACTTTGACTACGCTCAGCCATCGGACTTTGGTGCCGCAATCCGACCGCAATCCGACACAATAGATAGAGCAATCTCACAGAATGCTCTCGGTCGCAAACGGTTGGCAAATGCTCGCAAACACAATACTCGCAGATACCCTGTCTGCACTCATCGGCTTAAGCAGCGTAGCCTTTTACATTGCCGCTTTCTTTTATCCAGAGGTTCATCGTCGCTCTGATGTGGTTTGGAGCGGGTTAGGTATGTTTTACGCGCTCATACTCTGGCTTTGCGCTGGGCAAATGACGCTAGCCGCATTGCTAGGGCAGGTCGCTGTGGTCGCCCTTGTGCTTGGATTAGGGTGGCAAACGCTGACCATACGTCGTCAGAAAACGCCGGTTTACCAGCAAACGCCAGTGGTGATCACGCCTGAAGTGGTTGGCAACTGGGCCAAAAACAAAGTCAACGCGTTGCGCATTGCGCCCGCTGATCCTGTTCCGCTCAAGCTAGAAAAACGTAGCCTTAGCGAGTTCCCAGAAGATCGATTGGGACAGCGGATTGATCCCCGTCGTCGTCCTGCTTACGAATACGAGTTTGTCGAAGACGGCATTTTAGAGAGCAGTGAGCTAGAGGCGTTGATCGATCCACAGCTGACGCTGGATTTGACTGCTGAAGAAGTACCGGATGTAAAGGCTGAGTATAGTGCGCCGCCTTCTGCGATCGCTGAAATTATCTCAGTTGAAAGTGAAGCAATAGAAACTAGCAGCGAACCGCCAGAACAATCTGAAACATCCGAAGCTGACATAGAAGTTTTAGACGTCATCAAAGAAGCCAGCAGTGAGCCAGCAGCAGACAGTCTAGAAACCTTTGAAGAAATTAAGGCCGAATTAAAGCCTGCCGAATTAAAGCCCGCCGATTTAGATCCTACTGAACTAGATCCCGCTGAATTAGACTCCACAGCAACAAAAGAAACAGACAGTGACTGGGACGACGATATCTTCGATGAAGCCCCAGTAGATGTTGCAGAATCTGACCCAACCGTTCAAATCTCAACGGCTCAATCTGTTCAGCCCAAACCGCCAAATAACCTCGTCGAATCCAAAAAGAAACCTAATTTACTCGCAATACCGTTGATTTTAGTCGGTTGGATTAAAGACCTTGCCTCATCGTTCACTAAGCCAAAGCCGTCAAAACCCGTTATCGAAATTCCCCGTCGAGAGCCGACAGCAAAAGCTACTGAGCCACCATCAGAACCAGCCACAGCAGCTAACCCGCCGCTAGCACCACCCGATAACAATGATGAATTCAACGACCGGGAAGAAAGCAATTGGGACGATTAGCTTGAAGCGAACCAGACTTCAAGGCAAAATGGCCTAATCGCATAAAGCCGCTGCCACAAAGCTTCGATCTCGTCAAAAGACCCAGCTCAACAAGACCCCACCTAAAAAAGACCCGTGACAACCGTGAGTGAATCCAAAAGCTATAAAGAAACCGTTCTGCTGCCTCAAACCGACTTCAGTATGCGGGCCAATGCGGTGAAGCGCGAACCTGAATTGCAGGCCTACTGGCAAGCGAAAAAACTCTACGAAAAACTCTCGGAAAGTAATCCCGGCAAGCCCTTCATTTTGCACGACGGCCCGCCCTATGCAAACGGCGATTTGCACATGGGCCATGCCCTCAACAAAATTCTTAAAGACATCATTAACAAGTATCAAACGCTGCAGGGGCGAAAAGTTCGCTATGTCCCTGGCTGGGACTGCCACGGCCTCCCGATCGAGCTAAAGGTGCTGCAAAAGTTGAAGTCTTCAGTCCGCCGGGAGCTAACTCCGCTCTCCTTGCGGCAAAAGGCCAAGGAATTTGCTTTAGAAACGGTCGATAAACAAAGCCAAGGCTTTCAACGATACGGCGTATGGGGCGACTGGGATCATCCTTATATGACGCTGCTGCCTGAATACGAAGCCGCTCAGCTAGGCGTGTTTGGCAAAATGGTCGAGAACGGCCACATCTACCGAGGGCTCAGAACCGTTCACTGGAGTCCCTCATCACAAACGGCTTTAGCTGAAGCGGAGCTGGAATACCCAGAAGGGCATATCTCGCCAAGCATCTACATTGCTTTTCCAATGGTGAGCGCGTCTGACTCTGCAAAAGAAATACTTGCCCCCTACCTTGATAATCTGGGCGTCGCCATTTGGACGACAACACCTTGGACAATTCCGGCAAACGTAGCGGTTTCGGTGAATGCTGAGCTGGACTACGCGGTGGTAGAAAGTGCTTCTGGTGAGCCGTTCAAGTATTTGCTGGTGGCGAAAGAGCTGGCTGAAAAGCTTTCTAACACCTTTAGGAGCGGCCTGAGCGTCGTTGCTGAGCTAAAAGGTGACGTGCTGGCAGGATCGACCTATCGTCACCCGTTAGCGAAAAGAGACAATGCGTTTGATCGGGTTAGCCCCATTGTGGTTGGTGGCGACTACGTTACGACCGAATCGGGTACAGGTTTAGTGCACACTGCGCCTGGCCATGGTCAGGAAGACTTTGTGGTGGGTCAGCGTGAAGGGTTGCCGATTTTGTGTCCGGTAGACGGGCGCGGTAATTTTACGGCTGAGGCGGGTGTTTTTGAAGGGCTGAACGTGCTGAAGACGGCAAATGATTCGATTATTGAGGCGCTGACTGAGGAGAATGTGCTGCTGAAGCATGAGCCTTATTCGCACAAGTACCCGTATGACTGGCGGACTAAAAAGCCGGTGATTTACCGGGCCACAGAGCAGTGGTTTGCGTCTGTAAAAGGCTTTGTCGGTGACGCGCTTGCGGCGATTGACGAGGTGACGTGGATTCCGGCGCAGGGTAAAAATCGGATTACGTCGATGGTGTCTGAGCGGTCGGACTGGTGTATCTCTCGGCAGCGGAGCTGGGGCGTGCCGATTCCAGTGTTTTATGAAGCGGAGTCGGGCGAGGCGCTGATGACGCAGGAGACGATTGCATATGTGCAGACGATTGTGGCTGAAAAAGGATCGGATGCTTGGTGGAAGCTGAGCGTGGAGGAACTGCTGCCGGAGCCGTATCGCAGTGATGGGAAGACCTATGTGAAAGGCACCGACACGATGGACGTGTGGTTTGATTCGGGATCGTCTTGGGCTTCGGTAGTACAGCAGCGAGAAGAGTTGGAGTATCCAGCAGAGATTTACTTAGAGGGTTCTGACCAGCATCGAGGCTGGTTTCAGTCAAGTTTGCTCACTAGCGTGGCAACTAACGGTCATGCGCCGTATCGACAGGTGCTTACGCATGGGTATGTGCTCGATGAAAACGGGCGAAAAATGAGTAAGTCTTTGGGGAATGGCGTTGACCCTAAAGTGATTATTGAGGGTGGTAACAACAAGAAGCAGGAGCCGCCATATGGTGCGGATGTGCTGCGACTGTGGGTGTCTTCAGTTGATTACTCGGGCGATATGCGGCTGGGGATGCGCAATGTGAAGCAGATGTCGGATGTGTATCGCAAGATTCGCAATACGGCGCGATTTTTGCTGGGGAATTTGCATGACTTTGACCCAGCGAAAGATGCGGTGCCCTATGCGCAAATACCTGAGCTAGATCAGTACATGCTGCACCGGATGACGGAAGTGTTTGCAGAGGTAAAAGAGGCGTTTGAAACCTATCAGTTCTTTCAGTTTTTCCAGACGGTACAGAACTTTTGTGTGGTGGACTTGTCGAACTTTTATTTGGATATTGCGAAGGATCGTCTGTACATTAGCGCGGCAGATTCACGTCGCAGGCGGAGCTGTCAGACGGTGCTGGCGGTGGCGATTGAGAATTTGGCGAAGGCGATCGCGCCTGTGCTCGTTCACATGGCCGAAGATATTTGGCAGTCGCTGCCGTACGACACGTCAGCCGAATCTGTTTTTGAATCTGGCTGGGTCACGCTAGACGATCAGTGGCACTGGCCTGAACTCACCGACAAGTGGAATCAGTTACGCACCCTGAGAGACGAAGCAAACACGGTGCTAGAACAGGCCCGCACGGACAAGGCCATTGGTTCGTCGTTACAGGCCAAGCTGAAGCTGTTCGTTTCAGATCCTGAGCTAAAAACTCAGCTCGCGGCTATGAATCCAAAACAAAGTATGGATCCTGGGTCTGACCAAGTAGATGAGCTGCGTTACTTATTCTTAGTTTCTCAAGTAGAGCTGGCTGACAGTGCCGCCGAGCTAGAGGGTATGCCGTACAGCGGCGGTACCGAAGAGATGAAGATTTCGGTGATGGATGCAGAGGGTGAGAAATGCGATCGCTGTTGGAATTACTCTACGCATGTCGGCGAATCGGCTGAAGATCCGACGATATGCGATCGCTGTGTTGCCGCCCTTAACGGCCAGTTCTAAACCGACCCTAGACTCGTTCTAGATCAACTTTTCATAGGTCATCTTCAAATGCGCTGCCTTAGCATTCTTGAAGATGGCCTTCCTCTTTTTACAAAACTCAATCTAATCACGGATGGCGCAAGGCTACGCTTACGCATCTTTAGCGAAAGCTTCTTCTCTTCATAAAAGCTTGCTAAAAAGTGGCTGTACTCATAAGCCATCGATAAAGTAGATAGGCAATCTTGCGCCTGTACTTTATACCTTTGCTATGCTTAGCCTAGCCTAGTAATTCTACTTAGGAGCGATCAATTGCGCTCTGAAATGAGCTGCATCGCGCCCTAAGTTAGCGTTTATGCTACGGACTTTATTTGCTCACTGCTTCATCTTACTTATCGAGGCTCAATGAGCAACCTACCCATGCCGTCTGCTTCTATTGTGGTGCCGGTGTATAACGGCGGCGATGCCTTTAGGCGATGCCTTATCTCGCTCCAACGGTGGGCTCCAGCCTCTACCGAAGTTATCGTTGTTTCCGATGGTGACTCTGATGGTAGCTGGCGAGTCGCCGAAAAATTTGCTGACACATTAGATCTTCAGCTCATTCGCCTTAGTGAGTCTAAAGGGCCTGCTAACGCTCGCAATTTGGGGGCTGAGGCCGCTAAAGGTGACATCGTATTTTTTGTGGACGCCGATGTCGAAATCTTGCCGGATACTGTTAGCCGCGTTATCGAGAGCTTTCACATTGATCCTCAGCTAGCTGCGCTAATTGGCTCTTACGACGATGCCCCCGGTGCACCCAACTTTCTCTCTCAGTACAAAAATCTCTTTCACCACTACACCCACCAAACGGCCCGACTAGAGGCCTCAACGTTTTGGGGTGCTTGTGGTGCCATCCGGCGGCCCGTTTTTCAGTCTGTTGGCGGTTTTGATACTAGCTACCGTAAGCCCTGCATTGAAGATATTGAGTTGGGCTATCGCCTTAAGCAGGCAGACTATATGATTCATCTGCGTAAAGATATTCAAGTTAAGCACCTGAAGCGGTGGACACCTGTTTCACTTTTGCGCGCGGATGTTTTTTACCGAGCCCTTCCCTGGATGGCGCTGCTTTTGCAGGTTCGCCAAACACATCCAGCACAGTACGAGCGATTCACCAGCGATCTGAATCTCAAATGGAACAGTCGATTTAGTGTGATGCTGGTGTATGGTTTGCTGCTTTCTATTGCGATCGCACCTTGGCACCCCAGTAGTCTCTTTTTGACAATTCTGTTCGGCCTGTCCCTAACCTTCATTAACTTTTCGGTATACGAATTCTTTCGCCAAAAGCGGGGCTGGCTGTTTGCACTGCGAACAGTGCCCTGGCACTGGCTATATTTCTTTTATAGTGGCTTCGCTTACGTTGTGACGCTGGTACGCCATCAGCTTCGGCTCTTTGCGCGATCGCCCAGGCAGTCTCCCGGTTAACGCGCCTCAACCAACAGCCTAGCGTCGCATCTTAGTCCCCTGTCTAACTAAACCAACCCCTGTTCAAAACCCATTTGTTCAGCCCAGCTCAAATAGATTTGCAAATTTTCAGAGGTTCTTTTTCAGATGGTTTCTAGCACAGTTGTTATCGGGGCAGGCCCAGCAGGTTTGGTCACTGCTTACGAATTGGCCAAAAACGGTCAGCAGGCTACCGTACCAAAGCAATCCGATAAAGTCGTCGGCATTTCTCGCACTGAGACCTATAAAGGCTACCGCTTTGATATTGGCTGATATCGCTTTTGTATAAAAGTTGGCGAAGTTCAAACGCTGTGGAAAGAAATTCTCGGCGATGACTTTACTCAAGTCCCTCGCATATCTCGAATTTACTACCGAAATCGCTTTTTCCGACTACCCGCTATCAGATGTCAACCACATGGCGCATAAATGACAGCTACCCGCCAATAGAATTAGAGCAAGATTCTTCCTCCCTGATTAAACGACAACTATGATCGACGCGACAACTATGATTCTCCTTCGGAGAGGCTTTGCCAACGCTCGGAGCTATCTTCCTTGTTAGTTGCGCCTTCAGCGCTTTCACTACGTTTTGCAGCAGAGCGCTTGCGATATTGCATTCTAATAGCATATTAGGACAGAATAGATAGCAATGTGTTTTTCATTCCATTATGCCTGCTGCCTACAGCCTCGACTTGCGCCAAAAGTCCATCGCCGCCATCGACCGGGGCGAGAAGAA
>JBHYED010000008.1:0-143517 GCA_051860365.1 Phormidesmis sp. | reverse complement strand
GTTATACAGCAGCGTCCGCAAATGATTCGATGCCGACTCTATTGCCGTCGGCTTATAGTCGTGATCGCCCAGTGCCTGAATCCACCCGCTCAGCAGCGGCAAAATGTCCGGCTTTTGCCCCAGCGTCGCCCACAAAATGCCATCTGCAAAATAATCTCGCACCTCCAAGTCATGAGCTAGCTTCGTCGCCAGCACCGACTTCCCAATCCCGCCCAGCCCATAAATAGCACTCACCACCAGCGTGCCAACCTTGTCCTCACAAAGTAGCTGCCCCTTCACCGCATCCTGAGGCTCAGGCCGCTCCACAAAATGATCCGGCAGCGGCGGCATTTGCAGCGGCACATAGCGATTGTCCTTCGGAATCTTTGCCTGCACTGGCTCAGCCTTTTGCTCCGCCGCCAGTAAGCCCTCACCAAAAAGCTTCTCTAGCTGAGCGCCAAATTTCTCTCTCAGTCCCTCAATACTCGGATATTCAGTTTGGTAATGCTTTAGCTCTTTTAGCTTGTCTTCAAACGCCCATAGGCTCTGTAAGTCATCGCGATCGCGCGTAGTTGGCGGTTTGAAATAGGTATACACCAGCGGCCTGCTCGCCTGCTCAAACTGTCCAAACGCCTGCTCAAACTCCTCAGCCGTATACTTGCCTACTTTGTTGTACGCCAGCAGCACAAAAATATCGCAATCTTCTGCGATCGCTCTGTTGTACTCACTCTGCAAGCCACCCGCTGACATCGCATCGAGAAAGCTCTCCCACCGCACCGTTGTAAATGAGATATGGCGATCGCGCCAAACACTCTCACTATTTCTACGGCTGATAAAAATCTCAAACTGATCGCGATCCTCTATCAGTTCCGAAGAAGAAGCTAGGAAAATCTTTATCTCGCTCATGGACAGGCAATCAGGATGAATACGGGTATCTTACCTTGTGCGATCGCAGCCATGAGCCCGATAGCGACTCAAAGACGTAAAATAATAACGGTAGCGAGAAACCTAATATCTCAATACATTACGGCGTCGAAGATTTTGAACAAGACATCCAAACCCTACAAGAGAGCGCCCTATTGAATAATTTCGCCCGCTAGAACTTGCTGCGCCGAAAGCCTAATTCCTGAAAATACTTGCGATCGCAGCACCTCAGAACCACGATAGGTCTGTTCTTTGTATACTCCATCTTTCAACAGAAAGATCACAATCTGTTGTCTATGTCGATCTACAATCCAGTACTCGAGAATCTCCCACCACTCATACTGCTCACGCTTCCATTCGTAATCACGCCGATAGTTGGCGCTTCGTGCTTTCCCTGGACTAATCAGCTCGGCTACCATCATAGGCGCAGGCATTCCGAAGAGAATGGCATTTTTCTTCAGCTCACCCATTAGCTCAAGATGCTCTGGACGCAATACAGTCACGTCAGGAACTCTATTGACGCATTTATCGCCCACAGGACGAACCTGTAACTCAGTAGAAGAACTCAGGAGCCGCCTGTTTTGCACCAGCCGTCTGAACAACTCAGCTAGTTCACTCGCAATAAAATCATTTTCGATATCTTCTGGTGGCAACTCAATCACCTCTCCATTGCTGAGCAAGCGAAAGTTACCATCTGGAAGCTCATCAGAGTCTAGATACTCTTGGTAGGTTTTGTAGCGTACTGTGGTGTAGGTCATGTTTAAGTCATAATCCTGCGCTAACGCCAGAAGTTTTATTGTAACCCCATCAAGCTACACAGCTTATAAACAATCCGCGCCCCCACATTACCATCCCACTCATCTGGTCCCACTTCACATAGGTCAAAGCCAATAATTTCCCGATGATCCGCCACTTCGCGCAGCAGACAAAAGGCTTCATCTAATTCCAACCCACCCGGCACAGGTGTCCCCGTTGTTGGGCAAAGCTTCGGGTCTAGCCCATCAATATCAAAGCTAATGTAAACGTGCTTAGGTAAATCTGCAACAATCTGACGGCAAAGCTCACGCCAGGGGGTGCCATCGTAGCGTGATCGCTTTAACCCCGTATCATGATAAACAACCACTCTCCCCTGCGTAGACTCTGCAAACGCAATTTCCTTAGGCGACACATCCCGAATCCCCACCTGCACCAGCTTAGTCACCTGCGGCAAGTCCAACACATTGCGCATAATCGAAGCGTGAGAAAACTGAAAGCCCTGATAGGCGTCTCGCAAATCGCAGTGGGCGTCAATATGGAGAATACCAAAGCTGGGGTGTTTTTCAGCTAATGCCTGCAAAGCCCCTAGCGGCACACTGTGATCGCCCCCCAGCACGCCCACCTTTTTTCCCGCCGCGATCGCCTTTTTCGTTTCATCTGCCAGCCACTGATTGATCCTTTCACAGCCTGCATTAACGCGATCACCCGCCTTCTTCAGCATTTCAGTTTCCAACGCCGCCGGATCCTGTTCTGTTGCTTCTACAATTTTCTTTGCAGGCGATCGCAGCTCATCATTCAAATCCTCAATCCACGCCAGCACAGGCGGCATATAAATCCCCTGCTTCCACCCCTCCGGATTGTCATAATCATAAAAATCTAGCTGAGGAGAGGCCGCCAGCACCGCCGCAGGCCCACTCGCCGTCCCGCTATGAAAAGACACCGTTACCTCCCAAGGCACGGCCAAAAGAATAATGTCTGCCGTTTCATAATCAAACGGAAAGCCGAAGATATTGCCGTTGTTAATGCCAACACCGCTTGGATCAAAGCTATCGATAAGCTGTTGTTTAGTTTGTGGGCTCATTTAGTCGCGACTCAACATATTTTTAATGAATGTCGGCAGGCAAAACGCCGCCTGATGAATGTCGCTGTTGTAGTACTGCAAATTATGCTGACTTGCAAATTGACTCGAAGCGTTAGTATTTAGCGATCGCACCGGATGCATCCCCTGTTTAGTGCCATACGTAAAGCTCCACATCCCCGTCGGATAGGTTTGAATAAACACCAAATAAGGATGAACATTCTCAGGGCTAAAAATATCTTGCAGGCAGTGGCTCACGTCTACAAACGCCTTTTGGTTAAACCGAGGTGATTCGCTTTGAGCCGTCATCACACCGTTGGGCGTCAAAATACGATAAACGTTTTGGTAAAACTCAGGGCTAAATAACCCCACCGATGGCCCCACCGGATCGGAAGAATCGACCACGATAAAGTCAAAGCTTTCATTTTCAGCCTGAGCCACGTAGTCAATGCCATCACCGATAATCAAATTCAGCTTAGGATCTTCTAACGAAGAAGACAACGATGGCAAAAACTCACGCGAGGCGCGCACCACCACCTCATCAATCTCCACCATCGTCACGCTTTCTACCGATTCGTGCTTGAGAATCTCGCGCACGCTGCCACCATCGCCGCCGCCAATCACCAGCACCTTTTTAATCCCAGGATTCGTCAGCATCGGCACGTGAATAATCATCTCGTGATAGGCTGCTTCGTCCTTTTCACTGCACATCACCATTTTGTCTACGGTGAGCATTTTGCCGTATTTGAACGTATCGAAAATTTCGACGAGCTGATACGGGGACTTTTCACTAAATAGGCGATCGCCCTTATGCCGAATCGAAAGCGCAATATTGTCATCTCTATCGGTGAACCAAACGCTGCGGCTGTGCTTGGGCGGCATCAGCTTTTGCGTCGCCTGATCGCGCATGTCGCCTAAGTCAATATTAATTTTCTCCAACAGCTCTAGCTGACCGCGATTTAGCTCAATAGCAGATCCGTGCTCTGCCTCAAAGGCCGTCTTCAGACTTTCATAAGACACCCAGGGATTGACAGAATCACCACAGGTAAACAAGTCGACCGCCGCATAGCGGTATTCCGGCCAGGTATGAATTGCCAAATGGCTCTCTTGAATCACAATCACGCCCGACACGCCAAACGGCGAAAAGTGGTGAAACACCGAGTTAATAATCGTCGCCCCCGACCGGGTAGCCGCCTCCAGCATGTCGTGCTCTATACGCGGTACATCATTCAAAATTTCAGCAGAACAGCCGTGGAATTCGACTAAAATATGGCGACCGAGAGACTTCATATCAGTAGATGGGGGCGAAAGGAGTCGGTAATTTGAAGTGAGCCACCTGCAAGAGGTCGCTACAATACCGATGCAAACTGTATCACGACATAATTTGTCTGGGTCGATTTCTAAGCCAATTTCTATAGGCCAATTTGCGTTAAGCGAATGTCCAAAATACGTCAGCGATCGCAGGCAGCAGACGCGAAACTTTTATATAGGGAAACATCTTATGACTGTAGGTAGTGAATACGGCGCATCTTCGTCACCATCACCATTGGGCGATCGCTATGCGATTGTCCGGGAGCTAGGACGCGGCGGATTTGGCCAAACCTACCTCGCCAAAGATCGTCACCGCCAGGACGAACTGTGTGTCATTAAAGAGTTCGTTCCCCAAGTTGAAGGCCCTGAGCTGCTCGCCAAAGCCAAGGAACTCTTTGAGCGCGAAGCCAAAACGCTCTATGAGTTAGACCATCCCCAAATTCCTAAGTTTCGCCAGATGATTGCAGGCGAGCTGGAATCGGGCAGCGGTCTGTATTTGGTGCAAGACTTTGTGCCCGGATTCACCTATCAGGCCATGCTCGCAGACCGCCAGGAACACGGCGGCAGCTTTTCTGAAACCGAAATTACGCAACTGCTTTATCAGCTACTGCCCGTACTGGCCTACATTCATCGGCTCGGTATTGTCCACCGCGACCTCTCTCCAGACAATCTGATTTTGCGGCCTGTAGACGGCTTGCCCGTACTGATTGACTTTGGTAGCGTAAAGGCGATCGCAGCCTCTATTCGCAACCAGCTCCCAGCGTCAGCAGCCGGTGCAGGCATTGATCCAAACGTCACCCGCATCGGCAAAGTCGGCTATGTTCCTCAAGAGCAAATGAGCAAAGGCGAAGCCGACCCCTCCAGCGATTTGTACAGCTTAGCCGCAACGCTGCTGGTGCTTTCAACCGGTGAAACCCCCGAAATGCTGAACGATCCAGAGCACGGCACCTGGCGCGGGTACGAGGCACTGAGTCCTAAGCTCGGCCAAATTTTAAGGAAAATGCTTTCGCCCAACGCGTCCGATCGTTTTCAATCGGCTGAAGCCGTATTGGATGCACTTCAAGACAGTGAAATGCCTTTGAGCACGATAGTAGATAGCGACCTCAAAGAGCCAGAGTTTTATTCGCAGGCGGGGCTTGGGGCCGCAGGCGGGGCAGTGGCCGCAGGGCTTTCTGGGATGACGGGCGCAGCTAACTTTGAAGATGGTCAGGTGATGGCGATTACCGCTCCTGAGATTTTACCCACCCAGTCACTGCACGGTATCGATTCAGCGGCCAATGAAGCCGAAACCTACGATCGGGAAGGGCATACGCCTGCGCAAAGAACCGGACAGTCTGATGAAAAGCAGGCGCTAATTGGTCTGCTAGTTGTGCTAGGCGTTGTTGGCACCGCGCTGTTGTTTTGGTTTACGCAAGTTAGAAGCGCACCTGAGGATGGCACGAGGGGAGCAGACGCCTCAGGTCAGCCTCAAACTAGGCCGCTGTCAGACGGCGATTTTTCTGATGAAGAAATTGCGCGTAAGCAAGAAATTGACCGTCGCAGAGAAGGCCAAGGCATCGGCAGCGCCTATTTTATTCGTCTGGTTGACCAGCTCTTTTACCAGGAATATCCTAATTTAAACAGCAGCGGGGAGGATGGGGGTCGTAAGCCCCTGAGTGCGGCGGCTGAAGATGAACCGCTGCGAATTCGGTGGGACAATATTGCCCTTGGCTTGCTAGATAAGACGAGCGATAGTTTTAGCGATCGCGCCCTAAGTAATCTGGGCAACTACAGTGAAGAAAGCCGTCGCGAGTGGCGATCGCTGATTGCCAGTTCTAACGTGGGCGACCGCGCTCTGTTCGATCTAACCGACGCCAAGTTTTTTAGTCTATTTCCCCAGCAGGCCGGTCGCGACTTTCTCACTCAGCCGATTGGACAGCTCTATTATGCTTTGGCCAGCGATCGCGCCCGTTCCATAGAATCCGGCAGCGTCACTGAAAATATTCGGTTTGCAGCCGGAGCTTTTAGCCAAACCGTCACCGGCCAGCTCGGCCCCGGCGAAGGCCGAATCTACACCATGACGCTCTCCGCCGGACAGCTACTGCGCCTCAACCTGTCGGCCCCAACCGAAAGCACACAGGTCTCCCTATACCCACCCGAACCCACAGACGACAACCCAGCCGTCTTTGCCGATTCTGAGCAAACTACCTGGTCCGGAGCCATCACGCAAAACGGAGTTTACGAAGGGGTGGTCATCAATCGCTCTAATGACGTTATTGAGTACGAGCTGACGGTCGCGGTAGATAAAGTCACCGACGCGCCCGCATCGCCACCGAAGCAAGAGGAGGAGGCTGAGGAGGCAGATACCAATGCAGACGAAACGGCAACTGATGAACCCAATTCGTCGTCAACCGGTGCAACCGAGCCAGAAGACGGTACAGATCAGCCTTAACCCAACAAAATTAAGTTGGCTAGCTAGCTAGTTCGGCCACAAAGGGGGCGATCGCCTTCACAAACTCAGCCGCAGACTCATAAGGCAATACGTTACGCCCCTCAATGCTGACGCCCTGAGCCCGAGGGAAGCGATCCATATAGTCTTGGAGTCGCTTTTTGCTCGGGTCATCAGTCACCTTTTCAATTTCTTTAGCCGTTGTCCTATCAATGGTTGAAGCCTCTTCTCCCATCACAATGAGCACAGGCTGTTGAATGCGGGCGATCGCCTCTGCATAATCCTGCCGCCAAAACCCCGCCAAAAATGAGAACACCGCATACCGGCTAGCCATATCCTGCGAGCCCTCATCGAGCATTTTTAACCAGTCATCTGTCACATCTGTCGCATTCTCAAATAGCTGCCTTTGTGAAAACGAACGCAAAAACTTCTCTCGTCTGGCATAGCGATAGAACAGATTTCCAAGCGGTGAAGAGAATAGACTCCAGGCAAACTGATGCTTCCAACCGGGTGTAGGCGTTGTCATTAGTCGCCAAGCAGGCGGGCCTGATAGGACTAGGCCTTTGACGTGTTGGCGAAGCCTCTCTCCGTGAGAATCGCTCGCAAGCAGTTCCATCAGCCTCACAGCCACCGGCAGCAGCGCCCCTTGCACCACCAGCACCACGGGCTCTGCCGCAATGTGTTCAATAAAATAAGCAAGCTGCTCGGCCCAATCCTCAGGACGATAGGCTTTGCTCGGCATATCACTTTGACCACAGCCCAACAAATCCAAGTTGTAAATGGGGCTATTCGGAGCATCAATCTGTTGCCACTGCTGAATAAAAGGCTGCCAAAACTGCTTGGAAAGCCCTACCCCAATGGGATGTATTAGCAGCAGCGCAGGCTCAGTAGGTAAGCCCGCTACAGATGAACCCGTTACGACCTGCCCAGCCACCTTTTCAAAAGCACACTGATGGTTTTGCCAGGTATAAAAGGTCATAAAAGCGCGATCCAAAAACAGTTAGGAATCGTTGGCTAGCAGCGATCTAGCGCCGCTAAACAGAAGCCAATGAATGGGGTAGGCTTTTGCCAAACGTTTTTTGCGGTGCAGCGTCAAGCGCCAAATTAGCGTCTAACTGCACCCTACTTAGCATAGCGGACTGCCAGCAGACGGCCTCCATTCGGGCCCCAATTAGGTTAGCCCCGGTTAAATCGGCCCCGGTTAAATCGGCTCCGGTTAAGTCGGCTCCACGCAGATCGCTGTAGCAGAGTTTGACGCCTCGCAAGTCCGCCCCTGCAAAGCTAGCGCCTCGAAGATTAGACAGGCGTAAGTCAGTTCGATGTAGGCTCGCGCCGCTAAAGTTTGCAGCAGCAGCGTCGCATCGCACCATAACCGCTTGGTGTAAATTCGCCCAGCGCAGGCTAGCTCTATGCAGAACCGTTCGCCACATCATCGCTCCGGTTAAATTGGCGTTATCTAACTGAGCGAGGCTCAAATCGGCGCTGGTTAAATCGGCCCAGCACAAACGAGTATCAACAAGCTGTAGTGACCGTAGCTGAACTTCACGCAGATCGATGCGTTCAAAGTTACGTTGACCCTGCTTATAGTTGAGAGCGATTTTGTAAGCGTCCATTTTGTCTAATACCTATTCCTGGCGCTTAAAACCAGTGGTCATTACAGATGAGTTTTAAACCGTTTGCTGCAAAGTTTAATTGACTCACATCAATGTAACAAAATGTAACTTTAGTTGCAACGCAAAAACAAAGGCGCGATCGCTCTCTTTACTAATCCCGCTCAATCTCGTTCTAATGAACCGGGCTTTGGGCACCACAGACGGTAGACCAGCTTTCGTGATCGATGCGGGCATCGAGCAAACCGCTGACTTCTCCGCGCTGGCCAATCAGGCGTTCGCGGTTGAGAGAATTGGGCTGAGTGTACATGGTGAGCTGGTCGAGCGTAGTGGCTGCACACACCCAGTCTTTTTGCGCGGTAGCGGTTGCAAGGCGGGCGTATAGCCGGTCGATGGCGCTTTGGCGGGTGGAGACGCGCTCGTACTGAATGTAGTAGGCCATGTTGTCGGCAGCAGCAGCGGCATAAGGATTACCGGGGTTGAGCATGAGCGCCCTTTGAAAGTTAATGAGCGCGGTGTTGAAGTCGCCCTGACGAGAGGCCGCATAGCCTACGTTCATCGCCTGCTTAAAGCTCATGCCAGCGGTAGTCAGTCCGGGGGCGGGGGTAGCCTGAACGCGGTTTGACTGACCGTTTGACGGGCTAGATTGAGCTATGGCCTCACCGCCTGAGATGAATATTGCACTGGCAAAAAGCCCACCTGCTAGCATCCTCCACCCCAACAAGCAGTTTTGACGCAGCGTGGTTTTTAGCAGGGAGAGCATGGAGAGACGCGGGTGAAGAACAGTAGAAAGTCGAGGGTTTCCCGATAGCGTAGGCTGTGCTTTTGAGCGATCGCATGAGTGAAATCGACCAAACTTGATGGTTAGATGATAGGTTTTGGGCGGTAGACCAGTGGTTTTACGGTGATTGTCTGAACGGCCTGAATGGAGCACTGGCAAGAGCGTAGGTGGAAAGGAGTGAGCGAATGCAAATATGGGTCGATGCCGACGCGTGCCCCAACGCGATTAAGGAAATTATTTTTAGAGCCGCTAAGCGTACGGCCTGCCCGCTGACGCTGGTAGCCAATCAGCCCGTGCAGGTGCCTGCCTATGCAGAAATGCTGGTGGTGCCATCAGGATTTGATGGCGCAGATAACAAGATTGTGGAGCTATTAGTGGCTGGAGATTTGGTGATCACAGCCGATATTCCGTTAGCGGCAAAAGTATTAGATAAAGGAGGCTATGTATTCAACCCGAGGGGCGATGAATATACCAGCCGTAATATCGGCGATCGCCTCTCCGTCCGCAACTTTCTTGAATCTTTTCGCGGTGGTGCAGA
Organism: Phormidesmis sp.; assembly: GCA_051860365.1. Lineage (GTDB taxonomy): Bacteria > Cyanobacteriota > Cyanobacteriia > Phormidesmidales > Phormidesmidaceae > Phormidesmis. Next base: position 134,112 of record JBHYED010000008.1, on the reverse strand, counting down.
GCCCGTTGGCGGCGGCCCACCCCCATTAAACAACCGTGACAAAGCCAACTTCGCCAATCAACTAGACCGTTTTTTAGCAAAGCATTTAGCTTAAGGAAGCATTTAGCTTAAGAACATTAAAAAGGCGCTGCATCCGTCTTTTTCCTCTGAGATTCTTTGGAGATTCTTTTGAAGTAGTAGGATGGTGAAACGAGCGGTTACATGGCCCGCGTGCCCATGATTGAGAGAAACTTAGGTGATGATTGAGAAGATTCTGGATCGAGCTTTGCTGGGCGAAGATATTTCTCTTGCAGACGCGGTGGCTTTGCTCAAAGTGACCGCGCCCGCTCACAAAGAGATGATTCGAGTCGCGGCTGATACCTTAAGGCATAGGCAGGCTGGCGATACGGTCACTTACGTCCTCAATCGCAATATCAACTATACAAATATCTGCGAGCAGCACTGTAGCTTTTGCGCCTTTCGCCGAGACGCCCATCAAGAAGGGGCTTACTGGGTGGATTGGAGCGGCATTCTAGCTAAGGCCACAGAGGCAGCGGCGCTGGGGGCAACCGAGGTCTGTATGCAGGGCGGACTCAATCCAGAAGCTAAAATTGATGGCACCTCCTTAGCGTATTACTGCAAGCTGGTAGAGACGATTAAAACGGCGTCTCCTGATCTGCATGTGCACGCGTTTTCACCTCAAGAAGTGCAATTTATTGCTAGAGAAGATGGGCGATCGCTCAAAGACATTTTAATTGCCCTGCGGGATGCAGGCGTAGGCTCTTTGCCAGGAACCGCCGCTGAGGTGCTTGATGACAGCGTTAGACGAATATTGTGCCCACAAAAAACCACCGCAGCAGAGTGGCTAGACATTGTGGGGCTAGCTCATAGCATCGGGTTGCCAACCACCAGCACCATGCTTTCTGGACATATTGAAACGGTTGAACAGCAGGCTGTTCATTTGGACTTATTGCGGCAGCTACAAAAGCGATCGCTGGCTGCTGGCTATCCTGGCATTTCAGAGTTTATTTTGCTGCCGTTTGTGGGACAAGAAGCGCCTAAACCACTGCGGCGGAGAGTAGGGCGCGATCAGCCGGTGCTAGAGGATGCGCTGCTGCTAATGGCCGTCGCCAGAATATTCCTGGGCAATTGGATTGTGAATCATCAGCCAAGCTGGGTGAAGCTGGGTATGGCTGGCGCGACAGAGGCGCTGCGCTGGGGCTGTAACGACATCGGTGGAATTTTGATGGAGGAGCATATTACCTCCATGGCAGGGGCGATGGGCGGCACCTGTCAGAGTGAGGAAAGTTTGCTGGCAGCGATCGCATCTTTAAATCGTCCGGCGAGGCAGCGCAGCACGCTATACGGGCAGATAGAAAAGGCGGAAAAGGGAGAAACGCTACCGACTAAAGCGCAGAGTGAAGGTGTTGCTGTAAGTCGGTAAGCTGCGCGCGAATAGAAGCGTGGGTATAGTCAGCATCTGGATGAGGCGGCTGGTCTGGTCGCTGAAAATAGGGGCGATCGCCGGTGAGTTTGCTGTGTGCGATCGCCACCTGTCGCGCAAATTCACCAAAACTTGTGGGTTCCAAAAGCAGGCTCGTAATCATCTGATCGAGCGCCACTAAAGGCGTATCTAGCTGACGGCTAAGGCGAATATCGTGACTGGCCCAACTTTGTAGCGTCGTTGAAAGCGCGCTCGCCGGATCATTAAGGTGGGTGATGATGAACTGATTGATTTTGGCGATCGCTCGCAGCGGCCGAGGAATTGTAGACTCCCCTTTCATAAAGCTACCGCCCTCCCGACCAATCGCCTCAGCCAGCGAAAACTTACGCTGCATCCGAATGTCATGCTGAAGCGTATCGGGGAGGCGAATATCTGCCTTTGTTGAAACGGTCGAAACAGGGTTACGAGGCGGTTTGACTGGCTGCGACTGAGGAGATGGCAGAGCTAGAAAACGGCGCGTGATAGCGGCAAGAGCCTGCTGAATGAGTTGCATAAACGCTGGCATACGTTGCCTTTTGAAGTCAGAAGAGCGGTCAGTAAAAAGACTAAGCGATATTATTTTTTTTTTAGCATGATGTACTCACGCATGTCTGCTGCGGGCAGTCTCAGAAGTTAGTCAATCATTAGAAGAAATATTAGAAAACCCTATGTTAGGCCGTAAAAAGCAGATTAGAGTTTCGTTTATCTGGACTTTAGTGAATGCCGTCGGAATTACGACCGGCACGCTGATCGCTTTCTTTCTCTATACGCTGCTCACTATAAACGACAACGCGACTGGCCTAGACACCGCAAAGCTGCTGATTCGCCTGCTGATTTGTGGGGCAGTGCAAGGCTTTGTTGTATCGGGATTACAGGCGATTGTGCTGCTACTTCCCAAGCTGCGGCTTATACAGTGGCTAGTGATCAATATTGTCAGTATGGCTGTGGGAATGGCGGCTCCGACAGTCTATGCGATCGCCACTGTTCCAAACTTTGAAGTCAGTGGCTCGTTTGATCAGTATGTAACGGCAGGCTGGGTGCTCTCATGGGTGCTAGCAGGGGCGTGCGGTAGCGTAGTGCTGGGACGATCGCAAAGCCAAAAAATTCTTTGGGGCTTTTTGAACTCAGCAGCCTACCTGTACTGGGGGCTCGCTGCCGCTTTTGGAATGCAGCTACTCAACAGTGCGCTATACGACCTTCCCAATGAGTCCGTTAGCTGGAAAAGTCGATTGGTCGTCATTATGGCCATGCTTGGCATTGGAGCCTGGCTTCACAGCTATGTATTTAAAGGGGTGGCCCGTCAGCAGCGACCAGATGAAAGGTGATACTCGCCGCAAAATAATCACTTAAAATCAGCGCAAAAGGCTTTTATTTTTCTACTGTCCGGTCAAAATTAAATTTTCTTAATATATTTTTCTATGGAATCTATAGTGATGTCTGCGGCCCTTTCAGAACAATAGATTGAGAAGCTAGAGACCGCTTTTTTTCGCATATTAAAAGATGTTGTCAACTGAAGACAACAGGCGTTTCCGTCACAAGGTTGTCTTTCTTCTCTGACAATAACTTTCGGTTTTATTTGGCAGGCGATTAAAAAACATGTCCTTATTGTTGCGTTGCAGCACTGAAGTTTCAGTCGCCGTTTCAACAACGCACGCTTACAAATTAACAGAACCTTCATACGGCAATAAACCGGTAGTTCGATGCTTTTTGCCGTATTTCTTTTGAAATTCAAGTTTTCCGAGGAGGAAACTGCTAACCAGCACCTTTTGGTGTTTGAAGACTTTATGATTCTTTTATGATCAACAAAGTCTTTTTTCGCACAGTCAGCCAACAAAAAATACGTAAAGAACACGCACTTACAATCCGGTCGAAAGCTTGCAAGACAAGGAATTATACTGGCAACTCCTCTACTTGACTCTTTTGCAGGTAGAGAATAATACTGACATCATTACTGAGGTAATTTGTATAAGGGCGTGCAGACTCTACAGACTTTGAGGTAAAGGCTCATTCAAGACCAAAACCAAAAAGGCAAAAGATACTCCTATCTATATAGCTGCTCAGAAGTGCTAGCCGACAAAACATATGAACTCACCACAGTCCCAAGACAAGCTTTCAGAAACCGTTTCTCAATTCTGGGAAAAGGCACTTCGCAAAATGGATGCGCTTGCCATTCCAGTGGTGCTAGAGCGCATTCAGTACTGGGTCGGCGAACAGGCCGATCTCACCAGCCTTCTTTGCGACTATGCGATTCAGTATGAGTCTCAGATCACAAATAGTAATGCAAAAACGACTGTAGACACCATCGTTCAACAAAAAATTGTTGAGGACTGGGAAAATAGTCAGGCTGCTCCCCATCTCAATAGAGTTAAGCAAACGCTCCTTAGCTATGACCGCAAGGATTCACTGCTAATTGCTTACATACGGGTTTTGCAGCAGGGAGAGGTGCCTGCTGACAATAGTTCTGAACAGTTTGTGCTGTTGCGCTCTGGGATAGTAGAGATAGAGCGGGGTAGCTTGAAAGTCGCCAATCCGCTATACGCCCAGGTTTTTGATGCGAGTTGGGTGGAGCGGCAGCTCCCGGGCATCACGAAGCCAGTGGTCATTGTTTCGTCGAAGAAACCGAGCACCAGCCCGTCTTCTATGTCTAAGCTGTACTCTAAGCTGGCGATCGCAGCCTGTGGTTTAGCCGTGATCGGTGCAGCCATTGCTTCGTACATGGAAGAGTCTGGCAGAGAGGCGATCGCTATCGATAGCGCTAATGATTCGCTCTTGAGTGAGCCCGCACTCGTACAGCCTAGCCCCTCTGTTGACGAAGCATCTGAACTCTCAGCAGCGACAACGCCTGCCCAGCAGAGCCTGACGGCCGATAAAGCACTATTTGATAACGGCGAGGAACACGCTAAAAACAGTCGCTGGGTATTCATGATGAGGGAATTCTGTCAGCTCTCACTAGGCTCTACCTACTTCGCACCGGCAGAGAAGCATTTAGAACAATGGATAGAACTCTATACAGAAGATATCCTGATCGCCAAAAACGTTGTGGAGCAAGAACAAGGGAAAAGCTGTACAATCGCAGAAATCGCCATAGAGAGCGCTCTCCAGTAGCACCCGCTAATTTGCCCTTTCGTCTGCTGCCTTCATCTACTGCCTTCATCTACTGCTAGTACCGCAGTCTGCCAAAGTCAGGAAGGGATGGTTGTCACGAGCCCTTTTTCTTCCATATCAGCAGGCACCCTAATCCCCTGTCTGCTGATATGCATTAGGTAAGCAAACAAAGAGAGCTTTTGGAAGCCAGCGGCAAAATATACTGAAGTAGGATGAAGGCCCAAAGTTTTATATGAGATAAGCTTTTTTACTGACGAAACATAGCGAAAATAGAGTGGCGGCGAGGGTTCTATAGTATTATGCTGAGCACCCATAGGCTACGCACGCAGGTGCTATGACAATATCTTTTGTATTTGAGCTGATATGTATGGAAACTTTGGCGCGCTTAAAATCAGGCCAGCTTACCGGACAAAAAGAGCTGAAAATATCAGCAGCGCTAACAGAGTTTCCGATGGAAATTTTGACATTAGCAGACTCGCTAGAGCGACTGGTGCTCTCTAATAACAATTTGAGTCGTTTGCCCGAAGAATTTAGTCAGCTCAAAAAGCTTAAGGTTGTTTTCTTCAATAACAATGCGTTTGAAACATTTCCAACCGTACTAGCGAAGTGTCCTAATCTCTCAATGGTTAGCTTTAAGAGCAACAAAATTAGAACCCTAAAAGAAGGTGTATTATCACCGGTAATTCGCTGGCTCATTTTAACCGACAATCGTCTCGAATCACTGCCTGCCGACATCGGCAAGTTGAACAAACTGCAAAAGCTGATGCTCGCGGGCAATCAGCTTCAGTCCTTACCGGCTGAAATGAAAGATTGCCAAAGTTTAGAGCTAATTCGACTCTCAGCTAACCAGCTCAAAGACATGCCAAGCTGGCTGTTTTTGCTGCCACGATTGTCTTGGCTGGCCTATGCCGGAAATCCTTTTTGCCATACTCAATCGCTGATCGAAGAAAGAGCGACTTTGGAATCAACGCTGCGAAGGGTTTCAGAAAAGGCGCTACAGATAGGAGAGGTTTTAGGTCAAGGGGCTTCTGGCATTATTTGCAAGGCGGTGTGGACACCTCAAGGGGAAGAGCCTCGGGCGATCGCAATCAAGCTATTTAAAGGTGAAATTACCAGCGATGGTCTGCCTGCCGATGAGATGTTTGCCTGTATGGTAGCAGGCGATCACCCTAATTTAGTCAGCGTGCTGGGTCTTTTATATCAAAGTGAAAAGACGGGGCTGGCGTTCTCGTTTATTCCAGATAGCTACCGTAATCTAGGGAACCCGCCAGATTTAGACACCTGCACAAGAGACACCTACGGCGCTGACGTTTCTTTTACGCTGTCTGTTGTTTTAAAAATCGCTAGAGGCATCGCTTCAGCCGTGAAACATTTGCACTCACAGGGCATTATTCATGGCGATCTGTATGCTCATAACATTTTAATCAATGAGGCGGGCAACAGTATTTTAGGTGACTTTGGAGCAGCCTCTTTCTACGATAAGGCTGATGTAGCGCTAGGGAAATCGCTAGCACAGATAGAGTCAAGAGCCTTTGGCTGTTTGTTGGAAGATCTGTTGAATAGGTGCCCTGATGCTGAGACTAAATCAGACTTAAGCAAAGCGGAGCTGACGCAGTTACAACAGAAATGTATGCGTAATTCGCCAGCAGAAAGGCCAACATTTTTTGAAATCTGCAAGGCGCTGAAGCTTTAAGAAAGTCGACAGCGCCTAGTCTTTGCAAATGGAGCCTTGATAAATGTTTAGTACTGAAGCTTGAAACTATTTTGGCTATCAATCGTGAGCGTAGCCGCACATAAGTCCAAATCGTTCCAATTTAGCGGGCGGTAGTTGCCACCAAGCTGAATAGTAAGGTTGGCTTTGCAACCATCGCTGTCGAGCGGAACACTTTTAGACTGGCCAACGGGAAGCGGCGTATCAAGAACGCTGTTGCCAGAAACTTTGAGCGATCGCAGCTCAACTGTCCCGTTATTAACGACCGTAAACTGGCGATCGCCAGCCGCTGAGCCTCTCGGCGCATCCGCATAGTTAATCACACACACCACCCGGTAAACTTCATGCGAACCACAGCCCGCGCCTGCTTTTTCCCAGCTAGGCCGAAAAATATTCGTCCGGTGGCCCCGGTCAGGCACGCCGTCATCCACAATTAAATTAATCATAATATCTTCAGCGGTGCTAGGGCCGTAGGCGATGTTTTCGCCAGTACCGACGTTAGTGACACCAAATCGGGTAAGGCGATCGCTCGGACGACTCCCATCCGAACCGTTGTGACCAATCGAGCCATCGCTTTGATCGACAGCATGAGCCTTAGCCGCTTGCGCAGCATTCACAGAAGGCGTCAGCGCCCCGACAGCCGCCTGATTGCGTAAAAAGCGAATGGCCTCTTCTACAGCAGGCTTGCCCTCATTGGTCATTAGCGTGCAGTTGCGACCACAGCCGTTTGAAATGTTACCCTGGCTGTTCATGTTGGCCAAGCGAGCCTCCAAAAGTGGAATATAGCTCTGCGGATTTTGTCGAACCCGGTTATGTTCAACAATTAGGTTTTGCTCCACCACCTTCCAGCTATCTGTTTGTGCTTGGGCGACATTACTAGGCGCAGCGGTGTTGTTTAGCAGCTTAAATTGCTCAGTCGAATAGCCGCAGGCCGTTACGATTAGTGCGGTGGGAAGGGCTACGGCAATCTGCCATTTTTTAAAGTATTGATGAAACAAGTTCATACCAAATGGTTGTATAAGAAGGAACAATAAGTCAGAAAACCGTCAAAAAGATGGTTACCAGATGCCGTATAGAAGATAGCGAAGTGGCTAATTAGGCGCTTACGGTTAAAGACAGATGATTTATTGACACATGCCATGTAACACTTGTCGTCACCGCTACAACAGCTTTAGGACGGTTTTAAAACAATGGCTCCAGATGCTTCTGCCTCGCTCAAAGACCCCGCTACTCAGGCAGATGAACGGTCTCCTTCGAAGGTGCCGGAACAATCGTTGATTTTGGGTGCAGGCCTGATTACACTGGGCTTTTTGGCCAATACGGTACAGGGCGCACTGGGCAAAGTCGCACAGGAGACCATCGGTGCCGGTCAATTCTTATGGCTGCTAATCCTCCTCGCCTTAGCAGTGCTGATACCGATTGAAGCCGCCCGCCGAGGCCAGGATCTCAAGGCGGGTTTCAATCGTCAAACCCTGCCGTATTACCTACTGAGGGCCGTGTTTGGGCTATGCGGCTTTTATCTGTTTATTTGGGCCGCAGGGCTCGGCAGCCTGGTGAGTGCGAATGTGCTGCTGAATACAACCCCGATTTTTATTCCGGTGATTGGCGCTGCGGTGCTAGGTAAGCAGATTTCGCTAAAGCTGTGGGGTGCGATCGCGCTAGGTTTCCTCGGCCTGCTGCTCGTCGTCCAGCCCAACGCAGAGCTGCTGCGCAACCCAGCCAATCTGATCGGCCTCGGCGCGGGCCTGTCTGCCGCCATCGAATTTCTCACCGTACGCAGGCTCGCCCAAACGCAGTCGCCGCTTAGTCAAACGCTCTACTATCTACTAATTGGTGCGGTGCTGATGGCCCCGGTTGCCCTGTGGCAGTGGCGATCGCTAGATACAAACTCCCTGGGATTTGTAGTGGCCGCTGCCGCCGCCTTTCTACTATTTCAGCTCCTGCTCGTCCAAGCGTATCGCTACGCTGAGCCGCATCAAATCGGCGCTTTTCAATACAGCAGCGTGATTTTTTCTGCCGTGATTGGCTGGTTATTTTTTAATGAAATTCCCAATGCGATCGCCATTAGCGGCATGGTACTCGTCACCATTGGCGGCGTGCTCTCCATCTATTTAGAAGAAAAGCCTAGCTCGGCAACTGATTAACACGTTTTGACTCGTACTTCGCCATCCGAGTCAAAAGCGAGCGAGCCCAACCTAAAAGCTCATAGCTGTCGAACCAAGATCGCTAGCAAAAACGGCATCACCAGCCAAGAAGCTTGCAGCCTGGTTACTGTTAGCAAAAGGATCTCCAGCAGCTTTTCCCGTCAATAAGCCAGATCCTTGGATTGCAAAATAGTCCACTATCTCAGTGGTATGACTAATCTCTGCATCAAAACTAGTTTCTTCTTCAATCTTGATCTGGACGCCATCAGCCGAAAGCCCCTGAAACCGCAAACCAGCCGGATCAGCACCATCGTAGCTAGCAATCTGCGCTAAGAAACCAGGAGCCTCCGTAAAACCCTGATTGAACTCAATACCCGAGAAACTATGGTTTATAAGATCATCCGTATGACCCGCCGTATATGCGAGGCCATCCCACGTGCCCGATCCAGACCCAAACGCTAGCCAGCCCACCTCCTCAACGGTATGACCGCTGCGCTGAAGCAACTCTTCCTCTTCCATCGCTAGCTGAAATCCGTTGTCACTAGCAAAACGTTGACGAGTCCGAACCCAGTCGCCGCCGTTAATGGACTGTACTTGACTAAAAATCGCAGGGGTTACATCAAAAGAATTTTCGAATTGAATAGACTCGAAGCCATCTAGCTTTGGCAATCTGTGAGTGTCTACATTTCCTGCCTGAATTTGAGTACCGTCAGCTAACACCCAGCTTCCCGCCTCGACAACCATATAGGTAATAGACTCTTGAGCATCGTGACGGTAATCTAAATAGTTTGGCTCCTGCACCCGAAATGTGAACTGATCCCCTTGAACATCTAGAATTCTCACCTCTGCCGGATCGCTGTTGTTGTAGGACAAAGGAGAAACAATAACAACAGGATCAATAAAATCATTCTCTAAAGTTATGGTCACTGGACTGTGATCAAGGCTGTCAACTGTTCCCGTTTCAGCAATGACTAGCTCATCTACAAAGCTAGCTCTTCGCACAGTTCCATCTTGCTTTGTAAGAAAATACACTTCTCCAGATTCATCTTGACCAAACCTCAAGTCGGCGCGAGGCTGGTTCAAAATCTCCAGATAGGTCGTTAGCGCTTCGCCTTCAACTAGTCTTACCTCCTGAATATCGGCTTGCTCCCCCAAATTAAGCTGATCGACCGGTACATGAAACACACGGCCCGACACCAAATCGCCAAAAATATACTGACCGTACAGCTCAGGAACGTCTGAGCCCCGATAAACATAACCACCCGCAACAGCGCTAAATCCAAGTGAACTAGTGACATCCTCGTGATCGTACTGCGCGACAGGAGCCGTATAATCTGGGTCAGAGTCAGGCGCTGCGTATAGCTTGCTATTATCGTCTGGATCAGTCACAAAAGTGCCCTCTCGCACCTGCCAACCGTAGTTCAGCCCAGACTCAATAACATTAATTTCCTCAATATTTTTTTGCCCGATATCTCCAGCCAACAGTTTGCCATCGCCACCCATGTCAAAGCTCATGAGCTGAGGATGCCGTAAGCCCAGCGCCCAAATCTCAGGCAGCGCACCAGCTTTGTTAACAAATGGATTATCACTAGGAATAGTGTAAGGACTACCGTCTTCACCAGCCAAAGGATTGATGCGTAAAACTTTTCCAAAAACTTCGCCAAAATTCTGAGGCGTACCGCGTGGCACGCTGACGCCAATGGATCTATCAGCAGCACCGTCTCCGGTGGAGAAGTAGAGCAGCCCGTATGTTGGATCTCCAGGTCGAGCATGCGGATCGAACGTCACTTCTCCAACATTGTGCTGAACGCCGCCAGAACCGCCGCCGCTAGACTCTGGCTGTTCAATCCGAATAATTTCGCGCCGCGTTGAAGGGTCAACTTGGGTAAAGTCGTCTTCAAAAACTTGCCATTCGCTAATAACATCGTGGTGAGAGCTTTTCTCCGAGCCTAATAGCAACCCCGTTTGAAAGAAAACTGCTGACGAGTCTTCAACGCTCTCTGGCGTGTGTGTTGTTGTTGTATAAAGCTTGCGATATCCGCCCGTACCAGGGTTTTCAAAATCGGGATGAAACGCGAAGCTACGGAGCCCCGTAGTCGGCTCGAAGGGCGTGTAAAAGTCGATATCTAGGTTTCGCACATCTAGAAAAGGCATTGCTGCGACTTGTCCGGTTGAGTCAAGTCTCCAAATAACGCCGCGTGAGTCATTCACAAAAAGATTACCGCTGCCATCGTTAGCACTCTTCAAAGAGAGAATATGAGCAACCGGGCCACCAGTTACCCTTGTGGTTGGAAGCTGGCTGAACTCTTCTAATTTTAGCGTCAGGCTGCCGTATTTAATCGGCTCAGCAATTGGATTTGGCGTGACTTCTCTTAGCATAGTAAAAATTATAGTGGAGCTATAGACAACAGTAAAAAGCTGGAGTTATGTCAAAATTTCAGAACGTGGTTCAAGGTCAATCCTATTAGTTTTCTGATTCAATATCGGTTTTCTGATTCAATATCGGCTTTCTAATGCAATCAAAATTAAGCTAACTCGTAAACTTGATATTTAGATGGTGCTGCAGATCGGCATTTGCAGCCAAAAAGAAGTTAGAAAGGTGAGATTTTATATCTGTTTCACAATCAGAATATGAGCCCGCGTTGGCTTTTCTAAACGCTTGTTCATCAGCATAGTCCAAAGAAATTCCTAGAAACTGATATACCTTTTTCATTGTTTGAATCGGAAACTCGTATAGGCTCTGACTATTCAATATCAGCATATTTTCTAGCCCGAACTGATCAATCCACTTTTTTAAGTTTCTCCAGTACAACCCAGACGTAATGATGCCAGAAGAAGAGATTGACTCACCTTCTGTTTCCATTCGTATCACTTCTTTTAAAGAACGACTTTCTAACCCCATTCTTACCTGATGGTGATAGCATGAAATCGCTCTATCTACAGGATCTCTTAGAATAGAAATTATTTTTGTATTAGGACAAGTTTTCTTAACGATAGAAGGAATATCTGGATAGTTACCAGTCCAGTCTAAATAACTTGGGCTCGCTTCTCCCACCACAAAGTTTAGATCGAGAGGAATGGCTGGAAAATGCGATAGATATTGCTCTGTTGAGTTTGAATTAGATAGTGTGAAAAAGTGAAGTTCCTTTTGAGAAGCGCAAAGCGACTGTGGGTGTGAGCTGATGTACTCGTAGAGAGAAGTTGTGCCGCCCTTCATTGTCCCTATAATGATAAAGTTGGGGCCTTTTGAAGGTTCATTTGACCAATGCGCCTCAACGTAGTTAGGGTTGAACTTTAAATTTTCGAGATAGGTGGCTCTTCTATAAAAAGAGTTTGCTTCTTCGGTATATCCAAGCAGGCTATAGATGTCACCTGCTCGAATATGAAGAATTTTGTTTTGAGGCTGTTCGGCTGTGAGTGACCTGCATTTTTCTAATAAAGTGAGAAGATATTCTTCTGGGAGCTGGAGAGATTTATTTTGTTTGTACAATGAGCATAGCTGAGAAAAAGCCGGGTTTAGCGTTAGATCATCAATCAGCGCTTTGAGATAGCTAACAGCCGCCGCTTCTACTCGATTCTGAACGATGTAGCAATAGGCGAGTCGGTGATAGATCCAGGCTTTGTTGTCAGTTTTTTCAAGAGTGCTTTTGAGTACCCCTTCTGCCGTTTCAACTTGCTTTGCGCTCAAAAGAGCCTCGGCAAGCTCTAGGGCAACGCTTGTGGCAATGGCCTCATTTTCATAGTAAAGCTGTAGTGCCGCTGGTAGCATATCTCGGACGACGTATGCCTTAATTAAGCTTTCGCAAGTTTGTAGCGTAAAATCAGAAGCTGACGCTTCTAGTGAGGCGATCGCGATCACTTCATCAACGTTTTCAGATTCCACCAAATACTGAATCAATCTATTTCTCAGTATCCAAATATCACTTGAAGCTTCTTCTTCTTCTGCTTCCAGCGCTTCAATCGATTTTTTGCTCAGATGTATTGCTTGCTCAAGATCTCCTTGTTTATGACTGATTACGCTTAAGTTATGGTAAGACCAGTACGAGTTAGGATTGACTGAGATTGCCTGCTGATACATTGCGATCGCTTCATCAGTTCGACCTAGATATCGCAGAGCATCTCCCCGAAAATGATATGCTCTATAGTGATGAGGCGCTAGCTCAGTCACAGTAAAATACAAAGAGATAGAAGCAAGGTAGTCCTTCTCTTTTAGTAACGTCTGCGCTTTTTCAAATATAGCATTTGCATTTTCCATATGAGTGAGCTGTTTTTTAATAATCTTTACAGACGTACTATCACTTAGACTATGACAAAACCAAAACGTTGAAAATAAAAGAGTTATTTTCTTAGTCCGTCTATTGTCTGCTGAAGCATTTTTCGTAAGTCATAGGTTGCCCGACCGATTCCAAGTAGGCTAGTCGCCGTCAGTTCCTGATTTTTACCCGAACCTCTGATTCCTTTGTTTCTAACAATTGCTTCAAACATCTGATGTTTTGAAATAGCACCATAAACAGAGTTTGAATAAGATCCGGATTTTTGAAAATCGCGATGGTGGTAGTTTGCAAGCTTCTCAGGAATGACGCCAATATCGCACTCTGTTAAAAACTTGAGATTAAAGTCCCAGTCACCCAATACAGGAAGCGTTTCATCGAACCCGCTGATGCTGTCGTAAACGTCTCTAGAAAACAAAAAGCTAATCGGTGCAAACATATTCATGGATGCCATTTCATAGAGAGGAACAGTCATCACCCAATCCTGATACGGCTGGGACTTAATAATCTCTACATACGAATCGTCTACAATATATTCTGATAGGCGATTAGCATGTGCAATTACCCCCCGCATTGACGGCACTGGTGGTGCTTCCAAAAAGGCAACTGTCTTCTCAAGGAACTGAGGCTGCCAGGTGTCATCATCATCATGAATGACGACATACTTTGAACGAGATGAGCGAATACCTTTGTTAGAAGCGGCTTCCATTCCAAGAGAATCTGCATTATGGATCACGACAACCTTGCGTAAATCCACAGAACTTTGAGAAACAATACGATTAACCTCTTCGGCATCGCCACCGTCATTAACAACAACCCAAACAATATCTTGAAAAGTTTGATTGGCAACGCTAAGAGCTGCTCGCTTCAGCATCACAGGTCGGTTTTTAGTTCTTGTGATGACTGCAACAAAGGGCATTTCGCTAGTTCGGCTCTGCTGGTTAGGTGCTTCCCTTGGCTTTTCATATACTGAGATCATATCGGCTTGCCTTTTACGAGCCTCGCGGTCAGGAAAGTCCAATGCAATCTGTCCCTGCTTCCAGACAGCGCGCTCTAGTCTAACGTCTTTATCTCTTTCTGAAATCTCTCTAGCGGCGCGAATCAAAATTGGATTCTTTTCTTTCTTACCAAAATCAGCAGATCGCTCTCTAACATCAACAATGTTTACATCTTCTCGCGATGGAAAACAAACTTTTTCGTGCAGGATCTTCCATGCCTCATGACTGCTAGCACGAATCTGATATAGGCTACTAGCCCTAGATACAGAGCTTTCAAAATACTCTATAACACCCCTGTAGTGATTCTGCGCATTGCCAGGTATTTTGTAGTCAAATCTATCGTAAGTGCGATCGGGTAAAACATCATCATTTTGAAGACGGAGATATTCTACGCTAGGTGAATCAGGTTCTAACAAGTCCTCAATAATGTGATGATGATAGTGAATGCAGTTTTCAAGCTTTTCAGGGATGTAGTTATACGACTCTAACATGAGTCCAACTGCGTTAGAAAAGTGCCAATTGTTAACCTTTGGGTCTCCAAATCGGCCAAAATAGAGTCCATGCCAGTCAATCTCGGGATAGCCCTCCATTAGTAAGCGCTGCGTTGTTGCATTCCAACCGCTGTCGATTAGCACACCAAGCTGGCTGTCTCTCATAAGGTTATTAATCTGCGTCTCGAACAGATTTGCCTGCTGAGTATAGTGGCTTCTAAGAACCTGACCGTATTCTCCCTTGCTATCAAAAACCTGCATAACAACGCTAGGGGTGACAGATGAGTTCAAAACCAAAAAATCGAACTCTAAAGAGATATCAATATCTGATTTGCCGGTAACGTAGTTAGGCAAGAGGCAGGGCAACATGAACTGGGTGGCTGTATGTCCAAACTCTTTCGCAATCAAATTCATGGCTGATTCAGGGCAGCGTAGGAAAAGTCCCTTAGCTACCATAAATCTGGAGAGCCAAAAAATATGCGAGGCGTTTTTAGGCGGCTGCACGCCTTGAGCTTTCGCGAACAGCTCATACAGATAGCTCAGCCTCAAGCCAGCTCTGGCGCAGAACAAAAAGCTAGCATTTCGTTCGTCATACGAAAGCATATGCGAGTGCAGCCTATGACAATAATCATAAAAAATAGGGCCCAGAACTTCTCTACCAAAGTTTACTTGCTTTAAGTTTAAGGCTTCTGTTGAATGAGTCATAAGGGTAGTTCTCGTAGGCTTGTCGCGTATTTAAATCAAAGTTTTACAAAAGGGAAAGTTACCAAAACAGACCTAGATCAAAATTGTTTTCTAGAAGCCATTTTTCAAACCTTTGCTGTTCTTTCCTTCTTAGCTTTTGTTTGTCCTCAGGCACAGGCATATGGAGCGCGCTCAAACCTCTGGCCTTAGCCATCTGAACGTCCGACTTTATATTGTCGCCCAAATGACAGATCTCATGACGCTGTTTGTTGAGCGTTTGCAGCACAAAATCGTATAAAAGTCCGGATGATTTGGTTAAGCCCACCTCAGCACTAGAAAATGAGGTCGCTAAGGTCAGCTTAGGATAATAATTCATCACTAATCGGGTAATAATTTCTAGTGGCAGATACATATCGCTTATAAACATCACGTCATATTCGTCAAACGCGCCTTCTGAAAACATTCTCGCTAAGATAGGGTTTACTACCAGATTCTCAATTTCATAAGCGACTTCGATTCCAGTTAACGTCGCCGCGATCGCTTCTATTTTAGCTGAATCGATATTCAGAATTTTGAGCATGAGCGGTAAAATAGACGAATAATTACCCTCTCTAACACCACAATTGGCCGCCACCGTTCGATATCCTACTCGAAACGCCGTCAGCCGCGCTGCGAAAATTTCTTTAGCATCTAAATCAAAGCCAAAGCTACTTCTCAAAACGTTTTCAAACCGTTCAGACAGCTCATAATAACGACGCATCTCAGACTTTAAGCCTCTAAGCAGGAGCGTGTCAAAAACATCAAATGAAACAGTGGTAATTCCTCTTTTAGCCGTGATTTCACTCAAGTAAGCACCTAGCTGGCTCGCACAGTGGGCAGCTTTTGATGGCTCATATATCAATACGTCTTGAGAGAGTAACGATTCTAATTTTCCGGGAGAGAAGGGAGACTCGATCATCGCTAAGCTTTGCTCTGTAGGTTAAACATCGACCTGATACAACAGTCTTGCAAATATTTTAAGCACGACCTATCAAGAGCCAATCTTGATGAAGCCTAGCGTTGCGCTTTTGAGCCCAGTTCCCGGGCGATGAGCCCACAATACAAAGGTGTCTTTTCGCTAGCTGCTGCTCTAAATACGAAAGGCTATAGCCTGCAAAAAAGCTTTGCTTTTGGTAGCCATACCAAACACCCTGCTCGTGTTCTTCTAAGCCACGATGCTTCCCCGTTTGTTGTCTGAAGGCAAAGAACTCATCATCAATAATCCAAAAGGTTGCATATGCGACGCCATCAGGCGCAAGCGTATCGGCAATCAGATGCAGATATTGAAGCATATCTGCTGCTTTAATGTGATTGAATATAGATATGGCGGCTGCACAGTCAAATTGTCTCGCTGTCAAAGACAAGAGGCTATATTCATTGCTTAGCTTATTATCTGTTTTGTAGTAGTAGTTATTTTGAATGCCGGGATTAGAAAATACAAAGTTTGAATTTCTATAAGAGATTTGACGCGTGCACCACTCTACCATAGCTGGATTAACATCTAGCCCGTAGTACTGACCCTCTTTGTTGAGATATCTCAATAGCGATAGCGCTAGACGCCCCGCCCCGCAGCCAATATCAAGAACTGAAGCATCCCGTTTAAGCATACACTGTTCAATAATGTCCCTCATGTAAAAGAGAGAGTTCTGCTTAAAGTGCGTAATATCAGGACTCCCAGAGTGTTTTATTAGCGATAGGCTAGGCATTGGATAGTGAATGTTTTCACCAACGCTGCCGATCGCCGCCTGAGAAATTTTTAAAAATATGTTCTCGCTCGTTTGGACTCCCATCCAGAGGCTTTGCATTTCGCCTTCATTGAGACTACCGATTTTTAGCTCGTACTTTCGCTTCTCTTTTCGGCCATATACCAACCAGTGCTCAATCAGCTTCCATTTTGTAGCAATACCAGAGCTTTTCAGGTCAGGGTTGAGCGCTGAATATTTATCCGTGTCAAATTCTTTTGGGAGGTCGCTCTCTAATGCCCCTAATTTGCTGGCAAGCTGTTTGAATGAAGCAATTCTTCCCTCTTTATATCCACTATTTTGCCAGTGCTCAAAAGCTTTTTTTTCATTAAGCTGCTTAAGATCTTTATAATAATCAGTATAGAAGTGAAAATCAAAGTCAGAGGCAAATTTCGACTGAGGTATTTCCGTTTCTCGCTGCTCCCGTTCTGATTGAGGACGATTGACTAGCAGATTATGAAAACCGATCCCGGCTGGCTGAGGCGTCACCAACACTTCAGCTTGTTGGTGCATTTCGAAGGCTTCTTTGTGCTTGCGAACGAGTTCTATTTCACCGTTAATTTTCCAAAAGTCGGGTTTAAGAGCAGCTAGCGCGCTTTGGCATTTTTCAACGTCGTCCCATTTGCCTAGCTTTCCAAAAGCCACGGCTAAGTTATGCCAGGCCCAGTCAAAATTAGAATTGAGCTGAATAGATCTTTCGTATGTTGCAGCAGCTTCAGACCACTTCTCTAAATTTATTTGAATATCACCCATCGCAATATAGTTATCCCACTCTTCTGGGCGATACTCAATTATCTTTTGATAGAGAAGGTAGGATTCTAGCCAGTCTCCTCGTTCGATGCAGAGATGAGCTTGTTTTTTCTGATACTCGTATTCTGTTATCGGCTCAGACAGTAGCATCTTGTCTTCTAGGGATGTCTTCATGGTCAATGCAGGTGAATAGTAGCGACGGGGGTATTATTTATACAGATCAGAATAAGCGCTATATAGCTAGTTTCAACCATGGATGCAGCGCCATCATCTCGTAGTGTAGCTCTTTAATGTTGTCTTTTTGATTGCTAATACTGTTCAACATAGATGTCTTGTGTGTGCGGTAACGAGCTAAAATTTCTGGCACTGGCACGCCGTAGAAGCCTTTGTCTATAAATTTACACCACAGCTCGTAATCTTCCCAGCCTAGCTTGCCGATGGCCCCTAGCTCGGAGTAACCACCTACTGCAAGCAAGTCGCGTTTAAGAATAAGGCTCATCGCATCAACACGGTTCTCTTGTTTAAAACAGTCACGATTCCACACCACATTTCCCATTAAAGACTGTGTTTCTCCAAATTTTTCAATAATAGGGTAAGCAACGGATGCTTGCGAGTCTGATTGGAGGGCCTCCAAGCACCGCTCAATACAGCGAGGATAGAGCAAATTGTCGGCATCTAAAATAAAGAGATAGGGGGCTTCTTGACTTAAGCTAGCGGCCGTATTGCGTGCTGCTGAAAGTCCCCGATTTTGTTTGTGCTGCACCAAATGAACAGTATTAAAGCGTCCCGATCTTTCTCGAAGCCACCGCTCTGCAACAACTAAGGAACCATCAGTTGATTGGTCTTCTACAATAATTAAGTCGAGCCTAAGATGCGTTTGGCGGCAGACTGATTGCAACGTTTCAACAATGTGCTGCTGATAGTTGTATAGGCTAATACAGACTGCAACTTGGCTATCAAATATGCCTTCTTTAAAAAATATACTTTGTGAAGGGTGAACTTGCAGCATTAGAGTGCATCTCCTGCGGTCGTCATAAGTACCTTGTTGGTGAGTGATAGGGCGCTATTGATAATATCTACACCGCTAAACTTTGTTTTGAGCGCTTCGTATCCAGCACGGCGAATCTTTTCTGCGGCGCTTTGACCTTCCTCGCTAAGGAGTATCCAGCTAATTTTGTGTTGCATCTCTGACAAAGGGCATTCTATGAAATGTTCACCGGCGACTAGTCCAGGAATATCGTGACAGGGCTCTGTAATTACTAGCGTGTTTTGCCAAAGCCCATGAAATATGATGCGATGCCACTCAAAGTAAGGCAACTCATCTCTATGAATGTTGAGTAAGATTTTGCTTCGTCGGCTGATGCCAACGACCGCTGCGGTATCTAACGCTTGGTCTTCTCCTTTGATGAGTGGGATGCCCATTTGTGGGATGTGCAAAAAACAACGGTACTGACTGAGCCAATGGGCGCTTTGAGCGAAAAATGTTTCCCGCCGTGGATTGAGCGTACCAATAAAATGGATATCCAGAGGCCGCTGTTTCAACGGCGCATCTATGCCTAGTAACTGCTGACTAACAGCGTTAGGAAGGCTACGTGTAGCCAGCAAATTGGATAGCTTTTGATCGCTAGTGAAAGGGACGTAGTTTGGTAAGTAGCCTAACGGCAGCCAGTAGGCAGGCAGGCCCATTACCTGCATAATCGCAGCGGACTTTACGTTGATATCAAAGATTACTTTGGTGTGTCTTAAAAAATGAAAGGCCTTGGAAAACCAGGTGGTTTGAGGCTGTTCTACATTGACCATAATTGCTCGTGATAGCCACTGCTGTTTGTTTGTCCACTGCGAACCTTCGCCTAGGTAGAAAAACTCGTGAGGAGCTATGATCCAGTGCCCATCTAAGTGTTGAGGAACCGTATCTCTTTCGCTTAGGCGCACAACAGTATGGCCTGACTGAATCATTGCAGCGGCGATAAAATCAGCGATTTCGGTAATAAAGTAGTTTCCTAAAGTGTTGCAGTAAATGCCTATTTGTTGGGGCTTAACTGTTGGGTCAGTCGTTTTTTGTAATAACGTAAGATAGTCTGCATCATTAGGTGTTTTAGTTTTCAACAGAGGGGCGCACTGCTTTTCTGAGAAGGCGGCTCTGCCTTCTTTTGCGCCATAGCCAAGGTAGTGTTCCAATGGATTGATGGCGGCGGCGGCAACGTCGGTATGCGTTTGACGGTAGAAGTCGCCGTTGAAAAAGGGGTGCGGGTCAGTCTCGGTCTGGCTGCCGAAGCGGTAGTAGTGAGCGAGCGAATTGAGTCCTTGCTGAACAACGTTTGGATGCTGCTCACGGTAGTATTTTTCGTCGAAGAGAGGGTTGGGATTGCGGCCATCGGCACTGCCTTGCTCAATGTAGTGGAAAAGTAGTGCCTGCGCGTTTTCTAAGGGGGTTGCTGATGGGGAGGCGATCGCAATGTCCGGATTGGTAGCTTGGTAGTAAACAGGATCGAACAGATGCGTTTGGCTCAGCAGCGCGGCCACTTGCTGAGGATGCTTAAGCGCTTCAGGCGATCGCATGTCAACTCCCTTACTCAACAAAGCCCTGTTTTGTAACGCCAGCGCCTCACCAGGATCTTGCTGCGCCAGCATTTCAGACAAGATCAGCGCTAAGTCCGTATCGTTCGGCTGAATTTGTAAGGCCATCTGATAAGACGCGATCGCCTCATCCATTTTTCCCTGCGCTACTAGCTGCTCAGCCAGCTCCTTGTAATAACGAATCTGACGGGGCGATCGCGCCAGCAATTCCTGCAAAACATCGGCCAGCCGAGGCGGCACCTGCTCATTGAGAGGGTCTATTTTCAGCGCCTGTCGATAGCTTTCAGCCGCAAAGTCCCACTGTTTTAGATGCGCTAAGGCATCCCCCAGGCTATAGTGCGACCAAACAAAATCTGGATTAATTTCAATTGCACTGTAATAGCACTCAATCGCGCTAGGCCAATTCGCCAGCTTTGCATAGCAGTCACCCAGACTGTGGTGCGACCAGGAAAAGCGCGGATTCAGCCGAATCGCTGTTTGATAGGCCGCGATCGCTGCTGTCCAGTCTGCCTGCTCACGCCAACTGTCGCCGCGCTCGTGAGCCGCCAAATAATCAGAGGGGAGATCAGAAGATAGATCAGCAGGTGCACCCGCAGGCTCATCGCTATCGCCGCTTTCCGCCTTTACGGCTGTTGCAGCGGCTGAGCGGCCAAAACTATTTTTTTTTTGAGTTGAATGGCCCTGGCTGACTATCGCTAGCCGCTGCTGCAAAAGCGCATCAGCCGCCTTTGAATCGCCCTGCATTCGCAGTAGCTGAGCCAGCTTTTCATAGGCAGGCTCGGCACTCGGATGGAGGCGAATCGCCTGACGGTAGCAGTTACTAGCGCCTTCCGCATTACCGTGCTGAAGCAAAACATCGCCCAGCTCCAGGCACTGTTCCATTTTGGGCCAGCTAGGCTCTAGTAAAAACGAACGATACCAGGCTTCAGCCGCCTCTTTCGTCTGGTTATTTTTGTCGAGCACCTTCGCCAAATTTCGATAGAGGGTCGCCGACTCAGGGTCTTGCTGAATTGACTTTTTCAAATGCTGAACAATTGACGATAGCCCCTGGGCCTGTGGGGCTGATGCTGGCGCAGATAATGACTGTACAGCAGATAATGATTGTACAGACGCTAGCGTAGCTGGGTTAGAAGCCGATAGCTGAGGAGGAGGTAGTAGCGCAGGCACATCTGCTATCGGCGGACGAGTTAGATTGCTTTGGCCATTATTTTGGGCCGTGTTTTGAGTGCCGCTTGGAGTCGTTTTGTTAGCGACAGCTTTCAGCTCCATCACCTTGCGGTAACAGGCCGCTGCTTCTTGCCAACCGTCCTGATCTTCTAACAAATCGGCTAGCTGCTGATAGGCCTCAATAAATTTAGGATCTTGCGCGATCGCCTGTCGATAAAAAATAATCGCTTCTTCAGCTTTACCAATCGCCTCTAGCGCCTGACCGATTTGATAGTGGTTTTTAGCAGTTCCAAGCGTTGGATCGATTCGGTAGGCGATCGCCAAACAATTATTCTTTTGATCAATCTTTTTCAGCTTTTCCCAAACTCTCGCTAGGTTCAGATAGGCCGGAGCAAAATTAGGATCTTTATTGATCGCCTTTTTATAATAGGAAACAGCCTTTTCCCATTGTTCTTGGCTGGCGTATATCGACCCCAAATTGCTATACACCTCAGGGAAGTTTGGGCGGAGCGTAATCGCCTTAGCATAAAATCCTAACGCATCAATCGGCCTGCCCTGCTTTTGCATAATGCTGCCTAACAGCTTATAGGCTTCAGCCACGGTGGGCGCTACCTGCAGCGCTTCCCGGCAGGCCTGAGCGGCTTTCTCCCATTCTTTTTGCTCGCAGTAGGCCTGAGCCTGATGAAGATAAATATCAACAACCTCTGTCACCGTGTCGGAGCGATAAACGCTGATAGCGCTCGCCTCAGGCCCCTGCCGATGCGAATGAATTAAACGCTGCGATTCTTGTGGATTCATCATCACGCCAGTAATCTCGTCAATCATTACAACAATCTCGGGGTCTACGCTTGGTCTTTCTAATGTCTTTCTAATATCTGAGTTAATGAGTCAAACGCTCGATGCTTAATCACATCGCAGCGCCGCCGCTGTCCTCTGCTTTAAAACATCTACAAACTCAAAATTGTTTAAATCATGCCACAGCAGCGGACTCAAATTGCGCGGTTGATGTATTTAAAGTCAATCTTGCTCTGAAAGTGAATAAAACCATGGATAAAATACTGCCCGGTGCGCTATGGCTACAGGTGTAATAGCTGTTTGCAAATAGGAATAAGTGACTGGGTAAGTGACTGGTGCATTTCAGGAGAAGGATAGTAGTGGTTGTGCGTTAGCGATGAGTCCGTGAGCTGAATTTTTCCTTGCTGATAGTTGCGAGGGCGGACGATTGAAACCGGTTTCCCCGTATGCCGGCTCATCAAAGGCTGAGGCAGCCCGTTTGAGCTGACAATCTCGATATAGGCATTGCAACGGCGTTTTAGCGTCTTTACCATTGGCAAGTCAACCATATGAGGAAAGCCCGAAAGTAGTTTGAACAAATTTTCATAAGACGCTTGGTAGTTGGGCGATCGCCCCGAAAACCATACCAGTACTTTGGGTACCGTTATCTTGTCTAATAATTGCAAGAAAGACCGCAGATATCGCATTCGAGTCTCGGCCACCAGATCAACAATAGTTTTAGTATCAGCCGTCTCTATTAGCTGCTGGTAGGCAAAGTCAGCCGGCACGACTTGACCATCTTCTAAAATGTACTGCTCCTGTGAGTAAGGCGCTGTTTTGAAGCGAGAGTTGGACTGCGATCGCCCAGACATCACAGCAATGGTTACAAACTTAGAGCGATTGATCACGTTAATGAGCATATCGTTTTTAGGATCGTTGTAAAAAGAAGGGCCGATACCTGAAAAGCCCAGGTTTAAAGAAGAAATGCCCAGCGCCTCCCCTAGTAGCTGAGGATACGGACGCTTAACAAACCGGCCAAACGTAGAAGCAGCCCCTAGCGAGGTGCAATAGTCACCGGGGGCTAGGCTAACCGGACGAGGCCCACGTAGCGCAAAGCCTGTTTTCGGCGTCCACAGCTTCCAAATTTTGTAGTCAACAATCTCTGCATCTCGCCGCTGATAGCCGTATGCGCTGCCCAAGTCGCTGAGCTTACGCATGGTGGCTTCTGACGGCTCAGCTGGCGCTAACGGCTCAGGTGACGCTAATGGTTCAGAAGGCGCTGAAGAATCTAAGGGCACGGCTTGGGTCATTGTTTTTAAACTAGAATTTCTGAGAAGGGGGAGGCGATCGCACTCAAAATCAAACGCGCCCATCAGACACGCCAATCAAACGTCTGATCTAACAGCGCTTCTAGCTGGCGGTTGTAGGGCTCAAAAAAGGTCGCCAGGGTTTGCCTAACGTCGCTGTCGGCCGACGAGTATTGGCCCGAATTGTACTTAGGATATGACGGCTCAGTATGGGGGGCTAAGCCAAAGTGTTGATAGAGCTGCTGAAGCGTTTTTTCAGGTTCAGCAAAAAGAGCTTCGCTGCGAAGAACCAGAAGCTGCCGCTGATCAAAATAGGTCAGCCAGCGCCGAAGGTGGTAGTAGTACAGACTATTGCCAACGTGACGGCAGCGATCTAGCAGTCGCCAGGGAATGTCTCCCTCTCTTTTAATCACCGCCTGCATCAGCACGATTTCGTCCTGAACAGCCTGCGCTAGGCTCCGTTTTTCAGCCCCGTTGCGCACCATCATGCTGTACCGAGAAATGGAACGATCGACCGGATTTCGTAAAATTACAGCCAGCTTAAGACGAGGAAAGTGCTTGAAAACTCGCTGCGGGGCGACGTCACTGTACAAATAGTTCGCAGACGTTTCGCCGGTAATCCAGCCGGTTTTTGGAGGTATCGTCGGGAAATGAGCTAAATACCAGTCAATACCCTGTGCGTAGTCTGTGTCAAAAAAATCAATCTCTTTTTCAATCGGGGTCATTACCGCTGGATGCTGACGCAAGTAGTGATAGAGAGAGGTGGTGCCGCACTTTTCTGCGCCAATAATGAGAAAGCTGGGTTCACTGGTAGGTTCACTGGGCTCGCCGTTGAATCTAGTACTGGGCGCAGCAGCGTCACTTACAAGAGTGTCGGCTAAAGCATCAGCAGATCGGTGTGGAAACTGTTCGGCGAGCTGGCGGCGAACCATGCGATCGCCTAGCTGACGGTAGCAGTCTATCGCCGCTGCCCGCTGGCCTGATTTTGTTAGCGCATAGCCGAGCGCTACCCGAGCCAACAGGAGCTGCGGATACTGTGCAACAATCTTTTGACAAACATCAGCCACCTGTCGCAAAAGCGGATCGCCGACTGGAATGTTGTAGCGCATCAGGTTATAGCGCAGCCGGTTATAAGCAACCACCAAACGAGGGTTTTGCTGCAAAGCCTGAAGATACGCCTGCACAGAGCCCGCAATATCACCAGATTGCTTGAGCTGCTGGGCTGACGTGAGATAAGCCTCACCTTTGGCGATTTGATCTGCCGACAGGTTGATTGGGGTGCTGTCTGCTTTTGCCGCCGCCTTTTTGGCAGTCGATTCAGCCGCGATCGCCCCTTTTTGAAGCTGCTGGTTACACTGGGCGATAATGGTTTCACAGTTAGCGATCGCCTGCGCCCACTGACCGCTACGGCAGTTGAAATGAACCTGCTGAAGCACCGCTTCGAGCGTTAGAGCCGAGTCCTTTTGCAGCGCGGCGGGTGATGAATTATTGGGCAACTGAAGCACCCTCCTTTTTGAGTATGACCTGATGGGCGTGGTGCAATACTTGTATCTGGTCAACGACAGAGGCCATGAAGCCATCAATGCCATGTTTAGAAGATTGACTCGGTTCAGTAGGGTGCTGCCACTGATAGTCTTTAAAAAATAAAATGCCGCCGACCTGAAGCCTGTCCCAAACAGATGTCGCGAGCGATCGCACATAACCAGCGTTCTTACAGTCGCTCTGAATCACAATGACATCAAACGTCTGCTGTGAAAGCGCCGCCATCTTCTCCTGAAGATTGCCAACGTCAAGCACAATTTTTTCTGGCCGCAACAGCTTCGCCAAATTTTGCTCAAGCTGCTCGCTCACCCAAGGCGTAATGCAGATCAGCCTATCGTCAGATTGTCTCAAAATTTCATCAGCAAGCCACAGCAAAATGCTGTCGTCGCTGCTGCCCAGTGAGAGTATTTGAGCAGGCGATCTGTCGGCGACGTGCTCCGTTAGCGGCTTTAAATAGTCCTGCCACAGCTCAATATTTTCACTAAACCAGGTGCGCACGAACAGATAGTTTTGATCGGCGCAGGTTTGCCATCCTTTGAGGGCAAAAGCCTGTTGATGGCATTGCGCTGCCTGCTGAAAGTCTTCTTTATGCGCAAAAGCGTTGCCCATAAAACAATACAGCCACGGAAATTTTTCAGCAAAGTGAGTAATGCCTTCGCAAATTTGAATGACCTCATCCCACCGCTGCATTTGCATCAGCGTATTCAACAGCCCCATGTAGGCCCAGTGCAGCTCAGGATCTAGCTTTAGCGCCTGCCGAAAACAGGCGATCGCGGCCTCGCTTTGCTGGCCCAGTCGGTAGGCCCGCCCCATCTGATAGTGCGCCATTGCCGCTTTGGGGGAGCGCTCAATCAGCGTTTCAAACAGCGCCACAGACTTTTCCCACAACCCCTGCTGGCTCCAAATTTCGCCCAGCGTATAGTAGGCAGCCGCATACTCAGCGTCTTGTGCGATCGCTCTTTCGTAGCACTCAACCGCCGCTGCTCGGTTTCCCTGCATCGCAAATAGCTGGCCCATCATGCAGTGTTTTTCAGCCGTCGCACCGCTAGCATCCAGCGTCAGCAGCTCATTCACCACCTCGCTTTCTTTACGGCGCTCACCCAGCTCGCTATACGCTTTGGCCAGCCGCTGACGAGCACTCACATTATCAGGGTGATATTCAAGCGACTTTTGACAAAAATAAACCGCGCGATCCCATAGCTTGCACTGGCAGTAAGCTCGACCCGATGCCGAGTAAAACTTAGCGTTATTAGGCGCAGCGTCAAACGCCATTGATCGCCAGGGATAAGCTTCTTCAACAAATCCCATACTAGTTAGAACGTTGCCGACAGACTGACAGGCTTCGGCCCAAGCGATCGCCAAAGCACGGTCATCTGGTGGAGGGTCAGTCTCGACATCTAATTGGCTTTCAGTTAGCAAGCTTTCGCAAGTGCTCACCGCTTCATCTAGGTGTTGAATCATCGTAGGTTCTAATCTCGGCTACTTAAGATATTAGTCCGGCTGTTCTGAGCAACGCACGGAGCGCAGGCAAGTCAATTGAAAAGTCTTCGCTCAGTCCGCTTGGGTACATGAGCTGCCGCAGCGGCTGACACCGAAAGCTTTCACCGATGAGATAGTAGTGGTTGAGCTGAAGATACTGGCTAATCATCCAGTAGTCGGTACGCACGTAGTGAGGCGAAAAGAATTCGATTACGGTGGTGTTTGGGCTACAAAAGGCCAGGTTTGTCAGGCCCGAACCGTGGGGAGTAATAATGGCCTCCGCTTCCGCAAAAAGCTGAGCCTGCTGGGCAACGCTTAAGGTTTCGATGGCAACCGATTCAAACCCAAACTGGCCAAGCAGCGCAACCACCGCTGCTTCGTTAAAAACATGGCGATATTTGGCCTGAGTTCGGGTGACATAAATCCGCTTTTTCCGAGCGCGGGGCGGGGCTTGGGATAAAAACGCGTTTCGTAAAAAGTCGATGCTTTCCGGAGGCACCCAGTCTAAGTGGCCCGCAAAGCTTGGCACTATGAGCTGCTCGGCCTGCAAGTGTGGCACCCGGTCACTCGAGATCACTTTATCGAGCGGAATATTCAGCGTTCTTAAAGTCTCTTTTTGAAAGGTTTTTTCAAACCCATTGAACACAAAGTAGTCAATATGTTCAAGATCTTTCCCCTGCTGCTGTAATCTCTTTTGTAAAATCTCAATTCTCGGCAGCACATCGAACATCCAGTGGTAATAAATGTGACCTGACAACCCACAGAAGAGAGCCACCCGACCCGAAAACTGCGTTAGCTCAGGAAGGGGCGTTTGCCTGCGCAGCACGCTGTGACTGGTGAGGTCGTGTCGCGTGCAGCCTGGCAAAGTCCACGGATAGTCGCGAGAAAGATCGCCAATAAGAAATCCATCGGGGGTAAAAACAGCCATTTCATTACAGACATTCCAGGCGTTTTTTTGCGGAGAAACCCAGACCCTACCGTCGTCAATTTCAGCTAAAAAGGTCGGAAACTCAGGAACCGACACTGGCGACTCAGGCACGCAGTGAAAGGATTTTTTTCCCACTTGAACAGGAGAAAACTGTCGGATTAGCTCGCTCATACAGAGAGAACAGGTAACGCCACCGCATTTTGGATCAGGGTGGGCTAGGCGAGAAACAGGACACCCATGACTTGCGATCGCGTCTCCTCCCGTGCTGGCATTCACACTGGCAGATTTCCAGTCTTGATAGCGATGGTAAACGCCCTTAATTATGTGCTTTTGACCGGGCTCTGTTGCGGCTATAGCGCTCTTGTTGAATAAGGCATTATTAAACTGTGCCTGCAGATGCTGACGATCCTGAATACTGGCACTCGCTAAGAATTGATCATCATTTTGTGAAAGACTTGCCTGCAAAATGCCTGCTTGATAGATTGCGATCGCAGCCGTTTTTCTCCCCTGACGGGCAAGACACTCACCCAGTGAACCGTATAGCTTTAGCGCGTTAGGGCTAATCGACAATGCCGACCGGTAAGCGTACTCTGCTTTATTGGGGGCATCGCAGGCGATCGCAAAATCACCCAAATACTCATAGATCTGGAACAATCGTTCTTTCAAGATTTGTTCAGTTGCCGCAGATTCAGGCTGCTGCAAAGCTAGCAAAAAACGACCGCAGGTGCGCTGTAAGCGAAACAACAAGTCCTGCTCCGACAAATGGATGGTTCGATTGCAATAGTCCGCTATCCAATCTGGGGCTTGAGCAACAGCCTGACGAAAGCATCCAATGAGTTCAGACCATTTACCTTGAGTAATCAGCAGCGAGGCATAGTCGTTTAGCAGTGAGATATTGTCTGGGGCGATCGCTAAAGCATTTTGAAAGTAACTGGCCGCCTGATCTAAGCTTTGGGCGTTTCGACAAAGGCGTCCTAAGCTTTGATGAGCCGCAACAAGCTCGTTATCTAGCGTTAGCGCCTGCTGATAGGAGGCAATCGCGGCCTGAGTCTGCCCGTTTTCTGTAAGGATTTGGCCGAGATTGTTGTGCAGCAAAGCGTCTTCGGGCAGCAGGGCGATCGCATAAGTGCACACATCTGCCGCCGCCTCATGCGCATTCATCCGCATCAGCGCTCGACTCAAAAACAGATGCGCCCTAGCCAAATCAGGCTGTAGAAAAATGGCTTGACGATAGTGCTTAATCGCCAGTCGGGTCGAACCTTTAGATTCGTATAGCAGCGCCAGCGAAAAGTGAGCTTCTACAAAGCTTACATCGTAAAGAATAGCCATTTGATAGGCTTCAATCGCCTGCGTCGCATAGCCAACACGATGAAAAACAGTACCCAACTTAAAGGCAGCTTGCGCCCAGTTCGGCTTGAATCGCAGTGCTTCTTGATAGTGACAAATCGCCCGAGCGTATTTATTTTGTTTAGCGTATAGCGTGCCGAGGGCGTAGTGACTGTTGGGCTGGTTTGGCTGATGCTTTATTCCCTCTGAGAAAGCTGCGATCGCCTCATCATGATCCCCACGCGCAATCAGCGCCTTTCCCAGCAGCGCGTGGTAGTCGGCTCGGCTCGTATCCGCGCGAGATTGAAGCTGTATTTTGGATATGAATTGATTCAGCATGTCGCCAGCTAAACAACAGAATAGAGAACAAACATCGCGCTATGCCTTTCTCTTTAGCAGCACAGGAATGCGAAATATTATGTCTTGAGCAATACTGTCTTGAGCGATATTACAAAGCATGAAAAATACTAAGAATTCAAATACTAAGAATTCACCTTATGCTTTTTGTGAAATGCAATACATTAGAAGTAAGGCAACAAAGAAAGTTTGACTAAACACCAAATAAATGTGTCCACAAAAGGAGTCAACCCCACAAGCAAAGTCACTTTCCTGTGGACACAAATTATACACATGGGTAAACGTGCGCAAACTTAATCGTCTACACGCGTCACTCATATGTCACGAGGTTACACGATGAAGTAGTCGCTACCGTCAATGTCTAGACCAGCATCTAACTGGATAAAGGCCTGACCGTTAACAGATACGATACCCGTGTTGTCATCGTAGTCAACAGTTGCACCGTCGCCAGCACCCTGAATCAAAAGGAAGTCCTCGCCATCAGCGAAGTCCAACACGCGATCCAAGCCACCGACGTCGTTGACATTAGCCTCAAAGAGGTCTGAGCCACCGCCACCAAACAGGAGATCGGCACCCTCTCCACCAACGAGCCAGTCATTACCAGCGTTACCGAAGAGAGTGTCGTTACCGTCGCCGCCGACTAACTTGTCACTACCAGCACCGCCGCTGATGAAGTCATTGCCAGCACCGCCGCGAACAACGTCATCGCCAGTACCACCAAAAATACTGTCGTTACCGTTGCCGCCGTCAACAAGATCGTCACCTGAGCCACCACGAAGAATATCGTTGCCACCATCGCCGAAAATACCGTCGTTACCGGCACCACCGCGAATAACATCATTACCAGCACCGCCGCTAATGAAATCATTGCCGCCATTGCCAGTAATAATGTCATCACCGCCTAGACCATAGATGACGTCGAAAGAACTGTTATCACCACTACCGGTAATAGTGTCGTTTCCTTCAGTACCTGTAAAAAAAGACATGCCTATTTCTCCTAATTGTCAAAATATAAAAAGCATCTCAAATAAACCCACGCTAAAACGAAGCAGCTTAGAGATAAGCCTTCGCTAAGTTCTGCCTACCTTCTGACAACAGCAGCCACTTTGTGTACAGCTAGCAGGAGGCAGGCGCGCCTGTTAATTAGCGCGGATTTAAGAAATGTCGTCAGTGTCATTAGACATGAAACCTCAAGAGCACATTGAAGGTTGCAACCGGGAGAAAACACATCCTTTAGCAACTTTGCTTGGCTAGTAGGGTATTCAGAAATATGAGGATTTCGGATTCTACTGCGCTAGTTGCACGGTCAATTTAGACAAAGGTGACATATATACCCAGCGCAATCCCATCAATAAGTGCTCTGTAACGACAATATACTAGCTTGATATTTTTATGACGAATATAAAGTTAACGCAAAGAAGAATAGGCAGTTGCAATAGGGGCAACCTGATCTGACAGCAATGAATTCATTATCATTTAGGGATCAATGCATTGTTTAACGCCGTAAAAACGAGCATATACTGACTAATTAAGATAATCCTCTAGTAAACGGACTGATAGCCTTGAAAATAAATTTTCTCTGAGGCGACTGTCCTAACTTAAAGCCATAGAAGGCTTATTAGACAAAGCTTTCTTCGGGTGTCCTTCATCTTTTTACAGGTGTCTTTGCACCAGCTTCACAAAGTGATTTACATCAATTAAAAGTGCTATCAAAGACTTCAGTATCATGGGTGACAAGGCGTATAAATTGCAACATTATTCTTGTTGTTTTTGAATAGGTTAATTTGTCTATAGGATAGGTGTTGCTTTATATACAAGCTATTTCAAGAGTTTTTATAGAGACAGATTTCAGACAGAATTGTCTATACAAGTAGCCATACAAACGATTTTTTCTGCACTTTCTGATACGTAGCTTTAGAATTTATGGCCGTTTTATCTCTTCCTTTCAAGCAAAGATATCCTTAGATTTGTAGCATTCTTTAAAGAACCTCTTCACCAATGGAGGGTTCCTTAGAAGCTGTATAGTCCTGCCCGTATTATGTTTGTGCATTGGGTTCGATGAGGTCAGCACAAAAAGGTGTATGAGAAATCTATGTTGAGCGTCAGCGTTGTGATTCCTGTCTACAACGGTCAGCGGCATGTAGTTGAGGCCATTGAAAGTGCGATCGCACCGGCTGTTAGTGAAGTCATTGTGGTGGATGATGGCTCAACTGATGGGACAAAAGCAGCGGTAGCAGCACTGGCTAATAGGCTAGCCGACAGGCGAGTGCGCTATATTTGGCAGTCGAATCAGGGGGTTTCGGCGGCCAGAAATCAGGGGATTGCGATCGCACGCGGCCACCTCATCGCTTTTTTAGATGCCGATGACTACTTTTTACCGGGCAAAATCGCTGAGCAAGTAGATCTGTTTAGAGCAGATCCGGATCTAGCGCTCGTTCAAAGCGGCTGGCAGCGGGTAAGCGAATCAGGCGAATTTATCTCTGACGTTAAGCCCTGGGAGTCGGGTGATGACCTATCAATAGAGAATTTTTTAAAAGTTAAGTCGGTGCTGCCCAGTGCGCTGATGGTGAAGCGAGCGTGGCTATTAAAAGTGAGGGGGTTTGATTCTGATTTGCACGCTGCTGAAGACGTAGAGTTGGTGAGCCGGCTGCTGGTGAGTGGCGCTCGGGCGCTTTGGCTAAAAACGGTTGCCGTTAGCTATCGTCAGCATTCATACAGCGCCATGGGCAACGGCCTTGTTCAGGCCAGAGACTTGACTAAGTTTTTAGATAAATTTTTCCAGCGGCCTGACCTGCCCGAATCAGTGCAGCTTCTAGAGCAGTCCGTCCGCTATCACACGCTAATATGGTCAGCCTGGTATCTATATGAAACTGGCCACCTACCAGAAATGGCCAATCAGCTTCAGCGTACCTGGCAGCATAGTCCTTATTTACCGGTAGAGACGCTCATTCACTGGGCCGATAGCTTTGAACAGTTTTCGCAAGCAGGGCAAAGATCGGTGCTGCCAAAATTAATTGAGTCCGATGCGTGGCAAGAAACGGCGCGCTGGCTGCTGAGTCAAAAAAAGCAAGGGGGCAGATAGAAGCTTCTGAAAGTGGCACCCTCTCTCTGGCGGCTAAGTAAGCAGCGCTATTATTTCAGCAGCGCATATCGCCACTCCACTCTTAGGTCTTCACTTTTGAGTCTTTAATGACCGGCTTTTAAGCATCTCTTTTCTAGCGGCTGCGTATGGCAAGTTCTTTGGATAAAACCACACATGTTCTCAATCGATTGGGCTTTGGGCCATCGGTAGGCGATCGCCAGCAGGTTAAGCGCGACGGTATAGAAACCTACATTCAAAAGCAGCTCAATCCACAACAGCTTTCCGAGCCTGCCGAGCTAACCAATCGGCTCAAAGCATTTCCTGAGCTAGCGCTTTCTGCGGTTGAATTATTTGACCAATATGTACCGCCTAGAGAGGCTTCTAGCGATCAGCACAAGCAGGCAAGACAGCACTATGCTCGCGTGATCAAAGAGGCTGAAAAGGGCCGGCTATTGCGTGCTTTGGGCAGCCAGCGCCAGCTTCAAGAAGTCATGGTGGACTTTTGGTTTAACCATTTCAACGTGTTTGCGGAAAAAGGTCTGACAAAAGTGTGGACAGGCGCTTATGAACAGGAGGCGATTCGTCCGCATGTGTTGGGAAAGTTTGGGACGCTGGTGAGAGCCACGGCGCAGCATCCAGCGATGCTATTTTATTTGGATAACTGGCAAAATACCGATCCTAACGGCACGCAGGCACGGGGCGTTTTTAAGGGCATTAATGAGAACTATGCGCGTGAGCTGATGGAGCTACACACGTTAGGAGTAGAGGGAAACTATAGCCAGCAAGACGTGGAGAGTTTGGCGAAGGCTTTAACGGGCTGGAGTTCTGTTCATCCAGCTCAACCG
Source organism: Phormidesmis sp. (assembly GCA_051860365.1). Lineage (GTDB taxonomy): Bacteria > Cyanobacteriota > Cyanobacteriia > Phormidesmidales > Phormidesmidaceae > Phormidesmis. The sequence goes on along the minus strand of JBHYED010000008.1, from coordinate 101,331 downwards.
GATGCGGTAAACGATGGCGGATTTGTTTTTGTAGCGGGTCGTCACGATGCGAGCGCAAAGGTGCTGCTAGGTGAGGCGATCGCACCCGGCGGTATAGAGCAGGGCGAAGCCGCACTTGATTTACTCGCCAAGCATCCGGCGACCGCGCGTCATATTAGCTACAAACTGGCTCAGTACTTTGTTGCAGATACGCCGCCTGCACCGTTAGTAAAACGGCTTTCAGAAGTATTTTTAGCCAGCGATGGCAATATTAAATCGGTGCTCACAGCGTTGTTCAAAAGCGATGCGTTTTGGGCGCACTCGCACTATCAAAACAAATTTAAAACGCCCTATCAATACAGTGTCTCTTTGGTGCGAGCAGTGGGAATGACATCGCTGCCTGATGAGAAATTGCAGTGGATGGCGGGCGAACTCGGTCAGCTTGGGATGCCGCTGTATCGCTGCCGCACGCCCAAGGGCTACGCGCAGACAGAAGGCGCTTGGCTGAACCCGGATGCAATGATTCGCCGAGTGAATTTTGCGATCGCAACTATGAACCTACCCGACAAAGACAAAATCTCTCGCCAGCAGCTTACCGAACAAACGTTTGAGACATTACGCCAAGATCTCTCTACCAATACTCAAGCGGTCATTAAAGACGCACCAGTGTATTTAAGACCCGCCTTGCTATTAGGCAGTCCGGAAATGATGTACCGCTAAATGATGTCGCTAGGAGATAAAGCTATGAAAAGACGACGTTTTTTAAATCGAACCGCTTTGATGGGCGCTTCTACGCTAGCAACTGTCGGCATGCAGGCCTGGACGTGGCGTAATAGTGCAGCCGACGCGGCCCAGCCTGGTTTGCGATCGCAACTGTCAGAGCAGTCACCCCGGCTCATTGTCATTTTGCTGCGCGGCGCGGCGGATGGCCTGAATATTGTGGTGCCCTATCAGGAGGCCGACTATTACGCGCAAAGGCCGACGATTGCGATCGCCAAACCCGGTATGCCAGAAGGCGCACTTGACTTAGATGGTCAGTTTGGCTTGCATCCTTCACTCGGTGCGCTGATGCCACAGTGGGCAGCAGGTAATTTGGCGTTTGTTCATGCGGTTGGCTATCACGAGGTTACGCGATCGCACTTTCAGGCTCAAGACAATTTAGAAACGGGTATGCCCAGCACCACCGCATCAGAGGGATGGATGAACCGGCTACTCCCTTTTTTATCTGGAGATGCGCCCACTCGGGCCGTGAATGTAGGCAGCACGCTCCCGCTGATTTTCACCGGCTCAGAATCGGTAGCCAGTATCGCCGTGAGAGGATCTGCGAGCCGCCCGCAACCGATAGACAAACCGCCTATTCAGCTCGCGTTCGACCAGCTTTATGCCGGAAATGACCCAACTGCGATCGCCTACAAAGAAGGCAGAATGGCCCGAGACGTTTTGCTTGAGGCCTTTAGCGAAGAAGCGATCGCAGCTTCAAAAGGAGCACCCGCACCAGGATCTTTTTCAGCGACAGCCCAGCGCGTTGCCCAGCTAATGAGAGGTAATGCCGCCACTCAAATTGCCTTTATGGAGCTAGGCGAATGGGACACACATGTCGCAGAGCGCGGCGTTTTGAAACGTCATCTGGCCTTTTTAGGCGATGGGCTAGCTGAATTGGCTAAGGCCTTGGGGCCAGTGTATGAACATACGGCCATTGTGGTGATGTCTGAGTTTGGGCGAACGGTGGCCGAGAATGGCAATGGCGGCACCGATCACGGCCATGGCAATGCGCTGTGGCTGTTAGGCGGAGGCATTCAAGGCGGGCAGTTTTATGGCCAGTGGCCTGGGCTCAACGAAGCCGCGCTGCACGAAAAAAGAGATTTAGCCGTGACTACTGACTTTCGTGAGGTATTGGGAGCGCTCCTGCAAAAACAGTTTAATTTAGACAAAAACGCGTTGGCGCAGGTGTTTCCAAACTATGCGTCAAAAGGATTTACGCTCTCGTGAAATCTTTGCTCGCATCGCAAAGGTAAGCGCTTTTTTGCCCCCGTTTTTTAACTGCCCGTAGCCAGCTAGTAGCCAAACCAAAATAAGCCGCCCAGCGTTAGAAGAATGCCGATCAGCGCAATCCATACGAACTGGTTATCAGCCGTGTTCACCTGACTCAAATCGAGCGGCTCGGGTTCAGGCTTGGGCTTGCGACGACGCGGCTTTTTTGGCACCTGGGCGTAGCGTTTGCCCTGGTCGTCTTCAAGGTCGGTAAGGTCAGGAATTTTGGTCACCCATTCGGGCCTCATTTCCAGCTCGGGAGCTTCCAGAATGTACAGCAGGCGCTTGCTTTGGCGCTTGGTGTCTAAATCTGGATGCAGGATCAGCTTGCGACACAGCGACAGACCTTCTTCATGGTTGCCGTTGGCGATGTAGGCGTTAACCAGCCACATTTGAATGTCGCCACCTCGCGCACCCATTGGGTTTGAGAGGGCTAGAGCGACTTTAAAGTAGTCGATGGCTTTGCGATAGCGCCCGCGCTCAAAGGTGGCTTGGCCAAGGGTAAAAGCTTCTTTGGCCTGAGCTTTTTTTTCGGGGCTATCAAGTTTTTGCAGGGCGATCGCAATCCGATCTGCCGCCGAACGACTCTGCTCTACCGCACTCTCTGCTGAGCTATCTACTGAGCTATTGTGCTCTTCCGAAGTCATAAATCAATTAGCCAAATCAATCAGCTAAACGGGGTCACTATGTTAGTTTATCGCGCTCGGTTTAGACTGCTTCAACAATCGCAGACCAACGCCGATGGAACCTTGGACTTCGTGAGAGAACGTGACGTTTGCAAAGGCGACACCGTAGGATAGTGAACGCACATTACGGTATTGCAGCTCATGCTGATGGTGATTTCCCCGGCTAAAACCCTAGACTATTCTGGGGCCGACTATCCTCACTTTACGGTGCCTGAAATGCTTATACAAAGTGAAGTGCTTGTACAGCAGCTAAGCACTTACGAGCCGCTTCAGCTCTCTGATCTGATGAAGATTAGCGATAAGCTAGCCGAGCTAAACCATCAGCGATATCAAAATTTTGAAACGCCGTTTACGCCTGAGAATGCGAAGCAGGCGCTTTTGGTTTTCAACGGAGACGTGTATCGAGGAATTCGTGTGAGCGAGTACGACAAAGAGGCGTTGACATTTGCTCAAAAGCATCTGCGAATTTTATCAGGGCTGTATGGCGTGCTGCGTCCGCTGGATTTGATGCAGCCTTACCGGTTGGAAATGGGCACAAAGCTGAAGACCAAAAAGGGCAAGAATCTGTATGAGTTTTGGGGTACTCGGATTGCAGAATGCGTTAATGAGGCGCTGGCGTCGGAGACAGAGCCTTGCTTGGTGAACTTAGCCTCGAATGAGTATTTTAAGTCGATTGACCAAAAGACATTGAAGGCGAAAGTGTTGAATATTGCCTTTAAGGAAAACAAGAATGGTGTTTATAAGATTGTTACCATTTATGCGAAGCGGGCGCGAGGGCTGATGGTAGAGTTTGCGATTCGTCATCAAGTGGAGAATGTGGAGCAGCTAAAAGATTTTGATACGGAGGGATATCGATTTAGTCAGCATGAGTCGGAGCCAGACAACTGGGTGTTTTGTCGGGATTAGCGGCCAGTTAGCTTTTATTTATACTTTGAGGTGGGTAGTGCATCACGATAATAGAGACGGTGGGATGCGATCGCGCGATCGCCTCTGGTACAGTACCCACTGCTGACGTCCGCGTGACCAGTCGCTGAGGATGCTGAGCGTGCGTATTCACCTCCAACATCAGCAAATCATTCTCCTGAAGCCGCCTATCAATCCGGTTGGCGAGCTTGCCTTGGGCCTGCTCAAGCGGAACATCCACATTTAACGCATCAATTTCGGCGGCGGTGAGCTGCCTTTGTTTTCGAGTAGTAACGACCAGCACCTGAAGAGATGTCTTCAGCTCATTTGCAATCATTTGAGCTGTCGTTAGCGTGGGCCCAAAATTTACAGAAAGCGCCTGCTGCTTATCGACCGCTAAAATGATGCGCTCAGTATGAGAAATGGGTTGGGTAAAGCGAGTCACCATCACAGGCACACGAGCGCGATTGGCTACCGTGTCTAAAACGCTGCCAAAGAAGTTGTCTTTGTAGGTAGAAAAGCCTTTCCAACCGCTGATAATGAGGCTCGCATCCTGTTCCAATGCCGTCCGCAGTATGCCGCCGTCAATGGTGTTATCTACGCGGGCGATAGGGTTGACTTCTGTTGCGGCAGCATGGGCCATGTTCTCGGCGGCAGCTAGTAGCCGAGTTTGTTGTTGAATCGCCGCTTCAGACACTGGGCCACGATGATCAGAAAGAACGTGGAGCGGTAAAAGCGTACCCTTTCCCGCTTTAGTCAAAATAAGCGCGAGATTGAGCAAGGAATCTTCTGTGGTTGGATTGGCAAGGGTGACCAATACACGACGGGTCAGATTTTGAGAAGTATTGTTGGTTTTGGCCGCAGCCCTCTCAATATTTTGCCCCCAGCGTTGCGTCACCCAGGGCGAAAGAATAGAGGTGAACAAAATCATCGCCACGACACCGTTGACGGTAGATTGATCGACTAGATCGATATTAAATGCAACAGTAATCGCCGCGAGCGTAGAGGCCGCTTGAGCGGTAGAAAGCCCAAACATGACCATAATGCCGGGAAACTTAATTTTGAAAAGCGCACCCGCAGCGGCAGCGGCCATAAATTTACCGATCAGTTCTGCGCTAATCATGACCGCTGCAATTAGGAGAACTCGCGGCTCACGGATCAGCACCATCGGGTCGATGAGCATCCCGACAGAAATAAGAAAAAAGGGGATAAAAAGCGCGTTGCCGATGAACTGAATGCGGTTCATTAGGGGGCTCATTTGCGGAATTAGCGGCGTGAGCGCAATGCCTGCGAGAAAGGCTCCAATAATAGGCTCTACGTCGATAGCACCGGCAATGTAAGAGACAATAAAGAGGGTCGCTAGGACAAAGATAAATTCGGCGTTTTCGTCGTGGCCGAACTTAGCAAAAAACCAGCGGCCTAGTTTGGGGACGCCCCACAAACAGCCGATAGTATAGGCGGTGAGGGCGGGAATAAGAAAGAGCCAGAACCCGAGAGTGAGGTTGCCCTGAAAGGCTTTGACAATGACCGCGAGCGTGAGCAGGGCCAGCACGTTGGTGATTAGGGTGGCACCGAGGGTAATGACCACAGCAGGCGATCGCATAATCCCCAATTTATTCAGTACCGGTAGCGCCAGCAGCGTATGCGACGAAAAGCATGAGGCCACCAGCAGCGCCGCCAGCCAGTCATAGCCCAATAGCAGCATCGCACCTGTGCCCACCACCATTGGGATAATAAACGTCAGAATGCCAAAGAACGTCGCCTTATCACCGTCTTCTTTAAAGTCGTCCAGGCTGGTTTCTAAGCCCGCCATAAACATCAAAAACAGCAGGCCCACCGTACCCAAAAGCACAATCGTACTGTCGCGCTGAAGCAGCCCCAAGCCATCAGGGCCAACGACAACACCTGCCAGAATAAGGCCAACAATACCCGGTAGCTGAAAACGCTCAAACAGCAGCGGCGCCACTAGCATAATGGTCAAAATCGTGAGAAAGATAGCAACCGGATCGGTAATCGGATCGGAAAAGAGAGTTGCTATCATAGAGCGGTTTTATGCTGTTGGGGAGGTTAGGACGCTTTTTTAGTCTGACGGCTAAACATAGGCCGCAAGTCTCTGAGAAAACATACCACACCTACAAATACGGTGAAAATTTCTAGACGCCCCAGGAACATGCCGACTATCTGCGTCCACAAAACGCCGACCGGAGCATCAGCAGCCGTCACGCCAATCGATAGCCCAACCGTGCCCAGAGTGCTGGCGTATTCAAACAGGCTATCTTGCAGCGGGTAGCCGTAGCTCATCATCACAGCACCACCGATGAGAAAAAGCATGAGATAAAGAAACAGGTACAGCGCCGCCTGATGGATTTGGTTAGCAGTCACAAAATGGCGCTGATCGCCCTGCCAGATTTCTGTTTCGCTGATCGCCCCCTTGGGTCTGATTCGCCCAATCGCATCGGTCATAAGCGCGCGAAAAAGAATGTATATTCGGAGCTGCTTGATGCCACCAGCCGTAGAGCCCGCGCCGCCGCCAATGAGCATAACGATGATCATGGCTAGCCAGGGAAGGCCGCTCCAGTCGCCATAGCCGACGGTCGAAAATCCGGTAGTGGTGAGCGCGGTAACGATCTCAAAAATGGAAACGCGAATTGCTTTGCTTAGCGTGGGATAGAGGGTGAGTGCGGAGCCGAAGAATATTGCGATCGCCCCCAGCGGAATCACGACCGCCTGCAATCGCACCTGGCCGTTGCGAATAACCGACTTAATTTGACCAGTTAACAACAGATAAATGGTGACAAAATTGAGCGCCCCAAACAGCATTAGCACAATAGTAACGGCTTCAACAAAGGGACTGTCCCAGTAGCCAATAGAGTCGGCACGGGTTGAAAATCCACCGGTCGAGAGGGCCGCAAACGAATGGTTGACCGCATCGAACCAGCCCATTCCAGAAATTTTGAGCGCAACCGTACCAATGGCACACAGTCCGCTGTAGATAATCAGCACCAGTTTGGCTGAGCGGCGAACGTTGGGCGCAAGCTGTTCGGTACGGCCTTCAGCGCTGGTGAGACTGGCCCCGACTGGCCCCGCGATCGCACTCAAGGTCACAATCGCCAAGCCCGCCCCGCCAAACAGCTCCAAAATGCTGCGATAGAGCAAAATTAAATACGACGTTTGGGTGACATCAACCACCGAAAGCCCGGTGGTTGTCCAGCCGCTGGTGGACTCAAACATAGCCTGCGTGAAGTTGAGATCGGCAACTGCTATGAAGGGGACGGTGCCGACCAGCACAGCGATGAACCAGGAAAACGCGACAATGACCGCGCCTTCTTGCAAAGTGAGGGTCGTTGACTGGGTGTCGTCAGACTTTGGCGCAAGCGATCGCCAGAGCACCAGTCCCAGCAAACTCAGGCCCAATCCCGGCAGCAAAAAGCCCCAGGCCAAACCGATCTCTTCCGGATAGGCCACTAGGGCAATCAGCGGCGACAGAATCGCCAAACCCGCAATCATACAGACCAGGCCGATATAGCCAAAGATGGCTTTGTAGCGGCGGCGAAGATAACTTTGATAGCGCATGAATTAGGCTCCCTCTCCTGCAAGCGTTTGCTGAGCCTGACCGTAGCGGTCGTCTTCACTGATGAGTAAAACGCGATCGCCTGCCATCAAATGCGTTCGTCGCTTGCCCAACATGACGTGCCCGCGCCTGACCACGCAGGCCACCACCGCCCCGCTCAGCTCCAAATCCTTAATGGCCCGACCCACCGCAGGGCTGTTTTCATCCAGCACCACTTCAGAAATAGTGACGCCGCTATCGGCCACTGGCACCAGGTTGCGTAGCTCTGTGCTAGCGGTGCGCTGGTCAATCATTGAGCCCAAAATTTCAGTCGCCGAGAATACAACATCTACCCCTAGCTCTTCGAAAATCTCTCGGTTATCTGGATCGTTCACAATCGCGACCGTCTTTGGCACACCAAATCGATCTTGCGCAACCTGACAGGCAATCAGGTTATCAGGATCTTGACTGGTCAGCGCCAGCACCACATCAGTTTGATAAGCGCCAGCTTCTTGTAACACCGCTGGATCGCTGCCATTGCCCGTAATCACAGTTGCCTTCAGTCGGCGCGATAGGCTCACGGCCTCTTCAGCGTTAGGGGTAATGATGGTGAGGAAATATCCTTTGCTGGCGAACTGACGCCCCAGAAAGTAGGTGAGCTTATCCTCCCCAATTAAAATGACTCTCATGAAAGTTACCTGTTTTAAATAAAATTGTCCTTAGCGATCTGTTTTAGCGGTACGAACGTTTTTTTGAGCGAGCTGAGCATCTACCCGCTGCAAAAAAGCGTCAGCAGATAGCTGAGTGGGGCTAATGGTATTGATTCCAAACTCCCCGTAAATGACCTCGCGCGCGGGATCAAAGACACGGGCTAGTACCGATGGAATTTCAAAAACAGTTTTACCAATTTGAGCCACCATCAGATTTACGTTGTCTTCTCTAGTAACCACTAGCAGGCAGTCAGCCTTGTCAGCTTTAGCCTGTCTTAGCGTGGCCAGCTCAGCCGCATCGCCGACAATCTGAAAGCCGCTAAACTCTCCAGAGAGATTGGCAAATGTAGCTTCATTACGATCAATCACCACAACGCTATGGCCCTGAACGCTAAGCTGAGCTGCCAGCAAAGAGCCCAGCCTGCCACAGCCAATCACAACAATGTACTGTGAGCCTTTGGCATTGCCACCAAGAAGATTAGAAACCATAGAAAAACCTATCGCGTTTACGATATTAAGATGAGTAGTCGAACAGATCAGAGCGGCGGTGAGTCTAGGAAAAAGTGGGCGGTGAGCTTAAAAGCTAGGTCTAGACCTAGGGCTCATGGCGGCCCTGCTCAAGTTGTCACTAGCCGCCTTGCAGGTAGGATCTAAGTCCAAAGCGACGCGATAGTTTTTCAGCGCCTCAGCCTGAGCACCGCTAACTTCTAACAGCTCGCCTAATAAATTAAAACCAGCAGCGTTTTCAGGGTGGGAGCCAATACATTTTTTGGCTAGGGCGATCGCATCGTCATACTTATGCTCACTGGCCATCTTTCTAGCCTGTTTAATTTGCGCGTTGTAATCATCTGCTGGCATTGCTTCACGGTTAAGCACCCGATCTACAGCTTCTCGCAGTTCGGCGGGCGTAAACGGCTTTTGCAAGTAGTCCACTGCCCCGAGCTTCATCGCATCCACCGCATTATCAATAGAGCCATGAGCCGACACCATAATCACCTTCAGTGAAGGCTGCTGCGCCATCGCCGCCTGTAGCACTTCAATCCCGTCCATACCCGGCATTTGAATGTCAAGCAGCAGCAGATCTGCAGGTGTGGCCTTAAGCTGTTCTAAAGCCGTGCGCCCATCAACGGCGGTATTGACGCTGTAGCCCTGAGTAGACAGCGCTTGTTGAATGGTTAAACGAATGCTTTTTTCGTCGTCAGCAACCAGAATATTAGCATTAGGCATGGGGATTCTCCGGTGATGTAGAAGGTTGTGATGTAGACGTCTGGGACGTAGCCGCAGCGGACGCAGATACCGTCGGGAGTGTAAAGGCAAATTTGCAGCCGTGACCGGGGGTCGAATCAACCCAAATTGTGCCGCCGTGGGCTTTAATCATCTCCTTACAAATGGCAAGGCCTAACCCGGTTCCACCCACATCTTTTTCGGTTTTGACCTGCACAAACTTGTCGAATATTTTACTTTGGTAGGCCGGATCAATGCCAGGGCCATCGTCAATGACGGCAATAGAGATCCAGCTACCGTGAGGCTTTGCGGCCACCTCTATGGTGCTGTTTGCGTAGCGCAGCGCATTGGCAATTAAGTTGGTTAGCACCCAGGTCACCTTATTCGGGTCAGCATTTACCCAAGAGAGATTGTTGGCTATTTGAGTGCTCACCTCAATCTCTTCTTGATCTGATTGAATCTTTAGCAGTTCAACCGCTTTCTCAATAATCTGCTTCGGATCTACCGCTGTAATATCGAGATCAATTTTGCCAGACTCTATTTTAGAAAGATCTAGGAGATTGTTGACCAGATCTCTCAATCGCTCAACGTCTTCCTGGGCAGTTTTGAGCAGCTCTTGCTCAATCTCAGACAGCTTTTTCTGTGCGGTTTCTTGCAGCAGGTTTATGCTCATGGCCATGCCAGTTAGCGGCGTTCGCAGCTCGTGAGATGCCGTCATCACAAACTCGCTTTTGAGCTGATCGAGCTGCTTTAGATTAGTCACGTTTTGCAGCAGCAATACGACGCCCAAGCGCTGATTATTTTCTGTTGTAACCGGAGTTGTTAAATACTGATAGTGTTCTGTTGTTGCGCCTTCGACGGTTAGTTCAGATTGAGTATCGGCAGCATCTGAGAGCGTTTCTAAGCGGGTTTCTGAAGAAAGGGCGGATTGAATTTGGGCATATAGCACTTTGTTCTCAATTATTTCTAAGCAGTGACGGCCCTGTGCAAGGTTTGGTTTGGTATTAAAAATGGCTGCTGCCGCCGGATTAATGGCCACAATCTGTAGCTGGTCATCAACCACCACAATACCGTCCGTCAGGCTGTAGATAATAGCTTCGCTTCGCTGCTTTTCGGCAACGATTTGGTTGAGGTTCAGCGCCTTAAAAGCCCTAAGCCGTTGACTCATTACGTTGATCTCTTTAGCGAGCTGACCTAGCTCATCGGTTGTCGTGACGTCGAGCTGAATATCGTAGTTGCCGTCGGCAATTTGCTCGGTGGCGCTGTACATGTCCTGAACGGGGCGAACCAGATTGCGAGAGAGAATCCAGCTAATAATGAGACCTGCGAGTGAGGCGGTGAACCCTGCGATCGCAACCGAAAGAATGGCATTGCGAGAGGTGACGCTAGCCTGCTGAGACGCCAAGCTCATTGCCTCCTGATTGAGATCGCGAAGCTGAGCGGCCGCCTCGCGTACGGCCTGAAAGGCAGGCCGCACCTGTGCCTCATAGACGGCAATACTACCTTCGGCATCTCCCTGCTGTGCACCCGTCAGCAGCGTCAGAGTATCAATACGAGTGAGGTAGTCAATATAGGCAGCTTCTAAGGCTTCTAGCGTCTCTACTTCATTATTTAGGGTGATATTGTCTTTCGCGCGGCCTAATCGCTGCAAAAAGAGAATTTCATTTTCTTGAAAAATTGCCCGACCCGTTTCGACATCATTAAGCAACAGAATCAACGTGGCGCTGTCTTGGCGTTCTAGCGCGTCAATCATGCCATCGGCAGCGCGAATACTGCGATAGTTGTCCCGCAAAATATTTTGGCTGGCTTGGCCAAGCTGCCTGAGATTAAAAACGCCCCAAAGCCCTACGAGCACAACGAGCATTAAGCTCGCAGCATAGCCCGACAAGATTTTGGCCTGTAGCTTCATAAGAAATTTAAAACAGGGTTAAATGAACTTCGTAGTCTCTTATCCTGTCGCTTTTCTCACAGCTTGTGAATATATCAAACAATATATTTGTGCTCTATACAAGCAGATATAGAAAAATATGGCGACCTGCTATCATCTCACTCGCGAAGTAGCTCATCTCTCTATATCATTTGATATAGGCAATTGCTGCTATTCTCTAACGTTCGGCTGTAAATTCCTGGCCTATGGCTATGACGATTCTCGCTCCGCAAAAAACGCGCTCACGCCCTTTGTCTATTCAACGGCGGCGGTCGGCTTACAGCCTGATTGCGATTATTTTTCTAGCTGTGATTTGGCTGGAGTATGCAACGCCTTCAGTGTATGTTTTTGGCTATTTATATACCGGCGCAATTATTCTGACCTATCGTCATCTGGGTCGTCGTCAGGTGGTGAGCGTCACTTTGGCAGCAGCAGGGCTGACTTTATTCAATCTGTTTTTTCCAATCGTCGAGATTCGTAATTTACCAGCGATCGCGAATCGACTCATTGCGATCGCAGCGCTGCTCATCACTGGGTATCTCACTGAGCGCAACCGCTTTTACGAAAGAGAAATCGCACAGCAGCAGGCGCATATTAAAACCCAGGCCCAGCTTGCAGAACTGCGAGAAGATTTTGCATCCACCCTAGCTCACGATCTTAAAACGCCGCTTTTGGGTGCCATTGAGACTATTAAATCCTTTCAATTAGAGCAGTTTGGCGCAATTAGTACGGGCCAGCGTCAGGTTTTGGATATGATGCAGCGATCGCATGACGATACTCTACAGTTAGTAGAATCCATGCTAGATGTTTATCGTAATGACGCCGAAGGGCTGAGTTTAAAGCGATCGCCGATGGATCTGCGATCGCTGCTCACGAACACCATCACCGCCCTGAGTCCACTAGCGCAGGCTCAGCAGGTTCAAGTCAACCTCACTTCTGAAAATCAAAGCTTTTTCTATGGCGATACGATACAGCTACGGCGCGTCTTTGAAAACCTCCTCGCCAATGCAATTAGCCACACGCCAAGCGGTACGAAGGTAGAGGTCGTTTTACAAACGGCTGAAGATAACAAACGCCAGTGGCAAATCCAAATTAAAGACTGCGGCCCCGGCATTGACGCCAGAGATTTGCCTTACCTCTTTGTTCGGTTTTATCAAGGCCACAGCAGCCGTCAGAGTAAAGGCTACGGCTTAGGACTTTACCTCAGCCGTCAAATTATCGAGGCTCACGGCGGTAAAATTTGGGCAGAGAATTCCCCTTCGCCCGACGCACAGGGCGCAATCTTTCACTGCTGCTTGCCAGCAAACACCGCCCATGACTGCCCATGACTGTTAAAAAAAACCTACGCATTCTGATAGTTGAAGATGATGAGCTGTTTCGTTTGGGGCTATCTACCCGCTTTCAGCGAGAATCTGCGCTTGAAGTGGTGGCAGAAGCCGTGGATAGCGAAAGTGCGATCGCGCTCACAAACCACACGCAGCCAGATGTCGTGCTCTTAGACGTAGGATTGCCGGGTATTGGGGGTGTAGAGGCCTGCCATCGCATCAAGCAGCAGCATCCCGATCTCCCTATTCTTGTGTTAACGGCGCATTCTCAAAAGCCGCTAATAGAAAAGCTTATTGCCGTAGGGGCCAGCGGCTTTTGCCTAAAGGGAATTGAGGCAGACACGCTGATTTTGGCCCTGCGGTCGGTAGCGGCTGGAGCTTCCTGGTGGGATCAGCGCAGCACAAGAGAAATTCGTACTGCCTACACCGCTCAGGAAACAGTAGATGAGCCAGCGGCACCTGCTTTAAAGAACAATGTACTACTGCACCAGCAAGACATTGCCGATCTCATGAACTTACTGACTCAGCGAGAGCGAGAGATTTTAGCTTTGATGGCAAAGGGCCACAACAATCAAGAGATTGCTGAGTGGCTAAATATTACGGCTGGCACTGTGCGCGTGCATGTTCACGCTGTTTTACAAAAGCTGAATGTGCGCGATCGCACTCAAGCCGTCATTCTTGCCCTACAGATGTCTTAGCCCGATACAGCCTCTACAGTTGTTTCAAAAGTTATTTCAAAAGTCTTCCAACAGTTCTTGGCCTGCAAGAATGCCTGTGTCGAAACTGTCATTTAGTCTGAAATCTCTGCACTACCGGTAGGTTTAACCACCGAGCCATCCAAATTAGTTCGGTACACCCACTGTTGTTCTCCGTCGCTAGCAGTGACTTCCCATCCGTCGACAACAGCCAAAGTACAGGCCTCATCAGGGCCACCTAAGCCTAAGCAGCCATCTGGCCAGGCTTCAGGCCGATGTGAAATTACCTTTAGCGACTCAGCCGGAACATTCGACATGCTGGCAATGTCTTGAAAAACACTGGTCTCAACGGCAGCAGGCAGGGCTGTGTCACCCACCGGGGGCATTTCAATCGGCACAGGGACATCTACCAGATCGGTTGGGTTTGGATCGGCAACCGGCGCTTTTGCTGGCCCAGCGCAGCTAGAAAGGACAAGGCTGCTTGCTAGCAGAAAAATAAGGCTCATTAGCTGAACCTGTTTTAATAAGTTTTGTTGTTTCATTCCAGTACCGTCCGTAAATCTAACATTTGTGACTGAAGGAGCATAGTGGCTACTCTAATGAAGTGTGGCCTGTGCCCTTTTCCTTTTTCTTACCTAATTTACCTTTCGGAGACCATATGAGGCGTCTTATACCCCTGTTCTTTTTGGGACTTATTATTGCCGGGATAGTCGGTATTTTTAAGTTTAGCGGGAGTCTTGCCAGAACCGGAGAGTTTGATTCAATTGTCTTAGATTTTAGAGACAATCCGGCGGCAGTGGCCCAGGTAGAAAAGGCCGCAGAAAAATTTGGGCTGGAACTGACGCCGAATAGCAAGTTTTCAACTGAGAATCATGTGTACGTGGCGAAGGGCGATCGCACCACAATCGACCGCTTCCGCCAATCAGATTTATCCGAATTTCTAGAATTTGTAGAGCCTAACTACGTTTACAGCACCTTTTTTGGTGGCCCTAACGACCCCGACTTTACCAAGCAGTGGAACCTCACCAACATCCGTGCAGAAGAGGCCTGGAAAGTTAGTAAAGGTAAAGGTGCAACCGTGGCTGTGATTGATACAGGCGTCACTAAGGTAAAAGACTTAAGCAACACGCAGTTTGTCCCCGGCTACGACTTTGTAAACGACCGCGAAAACGCTGACGATGACAATGGCCACGGCACCCACGTAGCCGGCACTATTGCTCAGTCTACCAACAACCGCTACGGCGTGGCAGGCATCGCTTACGAAGCTAAAATTATGCCGCTCAAAGTGCTTAGCGCTCAAGGTGGCGGCACCACGGCTGATATTGCTGAAGCGATTCGCTTTGCCGCTGACAATGGCGCAGATGTGATCAACATGAGCCTAGGCGGCGGTGGTCAGTCTCAGCTCATGCAAGACGCGATTGACTACGCTCACAACAAAGGCGTTTTCATGATCGCAGCAGCGGGCAACGCGGGCCAAAACGCGGCCTCCTACCCAGCCAGATATGCTCATGTAATGGGCGTGTCTGCAACAGATGCTAAGAATGACAAAGCGCCTTATTCTAACTACGGTGCAGGCGTTGATATCTCCGCGCCCGGTGGCTATACTCGCGGGCAAGAAGGAGAAGCGGGCGGCATTCTGCAAGAAACGGTCGATCGTCAAAAGGGAGCAGCCTTCAAATATCTTCAGGGAACTAGCATGGCCGCGCCTCACGTGGCTGGCGTGGCCGCATTAGTAAAGGCATTAGGCGTGAGCAAGCCCGACCAGGTGTGGGCCATCTTACAAAAGTCTTCTTTAACCGTTCCAGGTGACGAGCGTAACTTCTTTGGCGCTGGCCAGTTAAATGCTGTCACCGCCGTTAATCTAGCCCGCAAAGGCAAGCTTCCGTTCTCATTTGTAAGCAGCGCGGCCAATCCGCTCACCAGCCGCGTTTGGTACAACTGGGGCGCAATTCAATGGAAAAAGATTGTCATCCTTTGGAGCGTGACCATGGCGCTCACCTGGGCCGTGAGCAAAGCCGCCGGCCATTACAACTGGAACGCTGACTATTGGCTAGGGGCAATTCTCGGCAGCGTCGGCTTCTTTTTAATTCCACCACTACACCTTTTCGATTTGCCTCACTGGCCCTTACGTTTAGTCGGCAGCTCTCTCCCCGAGCTAGGAAATGTTGTCTTCCACTCTGCCAAGCTTCATCCCCTGACGGCGAGCGCTCTCATTCCATTTTTGATGCTGGCTTTTTTACTCAGCCATCCGCGTTTGGGCTGGGTGACGATTGGCGCAAGCATCGGTACGGCGGCGACCTTAGGCGTGAGCGTATTCTTGTATCCTCACCTGGTTTGGATAGGTTCGGGCCTATGGGCACAGCTATTCTTGGCCGTGAATGCAGCTTTGAGCCTGTTAATTGGGTATCTCGGCCTTAAGACGATGACAGAGCAAGCTTAACTGACTCGCAAAAGACTTCAGCGATAATGCGCCTAATTGGAGGGAGTGCGATCGCTGATGTTTGGTTTGATGATTTCAAAAATATAAGGGACTAAAGCAATGACAATTACCGGCACGATTACCTGGGTAGAGATGGGCACTGGCACCTGGGCGCTATCTGGTGACGACGGGCAAACCTATGAGCTGTATGGTTCAAAAGCCGAAGCGTTAGATACCGAAGGCCAAAAGGTATCGATCACGGGTACGATTCGCGAAGACGTGATGACAATGGCGATGATTGGGCCCGTGCTAGAAGTTGAATCTTTCGAGGCAGCAGAATAAACAACGGCTAGACGATAAGTTGCCAAAGCGCAATAGTCAATCCTAGGGTGAGACCATGCTGCGGCATCAGCTTTAGCCAGGACTGACGAGCGATTTTTTGGGTGAGTACGATGCTGAGTAGCGCGCCAAATACTAAGGCGGTTCCTTGCAAAAATGCGATCACGGCTGGATGCGCTACGAGGATAGTATTTGTAATAGGAAGGTTGACGGTCGCTTCAAACACAGGAATGATTTGTCCGGCTTCGGTGAGGCCTAGCAGTAGGTAGTGGGCTAGGCTGGCGAGGAGCAGTAGTGGAAGGTAGCCGTAGGCGAGTTCGAGGAAGGTGCGCTTAGCGCCCGTGCCCTGGAGCTGAAGGCGTAGCTGGTTAGCAAGAAGCGCGATCGCGCTCGGCAAAAACAAGGTAATTAGAGAGGCGATCGCATGTCCCCAAAATCCATCTAACACGCTCACATCTCCCCACACCAGCAGGGTTAGCTGCGGCAGCCGATGTAAAAACACCGCGCCCAACAGCAGCAGCAGCAAAGCCACCTCATAGCTAGTCCCTTTGTGACTTGTCCACAGCTCTATCCCCGGCGGACGCAGGTTTAGCTCCACCGACTGATGAGGGCAAGCCTTGGCGCACGTCATACAAAGTACACAGTTACGATTGTCTGTAAGCTGCGCTGGGTGTGAGTAGATAGGACAGCCATTTGTCGCTTGGCCAATGCCTTCAGCAGGCCCGCCTTTATAGCAGTGATAGGTGTTGCAGCTCGCCGAGCAAATGCCCTGCTGTGCCCGCAGCTCTACCATAGAGAGTTTGGCGAACAGGCCGTTCATACCACCAATAGGACAGAGATAGCGACACCAAAATCTTCTTTCAAAAAGAACAGAACAAATTACAGCACCAGCCGTAATAATCAGCAGCAGCCAGCCAGAGAGATAGGCCGTATTCTCTAGATTCCACAATTCTTCCCACAACAGAATCAGCGCGAAGCCACCGTACAAGATCCAGCCACCCCAGCGTTCGGCCCACTCACGCGGCCAGCCCCGCAGCTTCCGGGGCCACACCTTAAGAGACAGAAACTGCGCGACCTCTCCATAAATCATAAAGGGACAAACCGCGCACCATAGCCTGCCGACAAAGGGAAAGCTAAGGAGAATTAGCGGCCACCACCAGGCCCAGAAAAAGTTAAGCGCAAAGTTTTGATCGCGCGTTTGCGGCCCCCACATTAAAATGGCAACAATAATTGGGTAGAGCCAGAGCGTGAAACCGTAGTTAATCCGATCGGGCCACCACGGGCTGAGGAGAAACTTTTTGAGCTTGGGATAGCCTTGCAGGAGGTTGAAGCGGAAGCGGCGGCTTTGTTTTTCAACGGCCCAGAAGACATCTTCGGTGAGCGTAGCGCGATCGCCTGACTGCCCCACCGCCCGTCCCACCATATTTTCTAATTCAGTAATATTTCCAGGAAAATCATAGCTTTGTAGCCGTCTCAGCGCTTCAGGCGCAAGCTGTTTTTTACACAATCCCTGTTCACGACACAGTAGCTGCGCAAAATAATTAACCTGCGCCTCAATATCCGCCTTCCTAACGCGTAAAGGGGGCACTTTAATTTGCTGGATGCGGGCGCAGCGTCTAATATCAGGCACTGCATTTTCAGCCACCATCAAGATCCAAGCAGGCGACGTTCTGAGCGGTAGCGGCGCTTTTCCTTCACGAGCAACCGGCTGATACTGCCCAGTTTCTATAAGCTGTACAATCGGCTGCTTCAGCGCCTCATCTAAATCTTGAACGTTGTTCAATAGCAGCGTGCCATCAGCAAGCCATTCCAATAACCCTGGCTGACTGTCTCCTTTTCCAAACAGATCTTGGGCCCTGAGTCTCTCGCAGTTCACCTGAATCATCGGCTTGGCTTTGTTGCTTGAGCCAAAGTGAATGAGCGCTGCGAGGTTGTCTTTGCCCAGTCCAGGTTCACCTGATATGAGAATAGGCGCGCGTCTGTTGTCTTTGGGTTCGGCGTTTGTGGCCTCACGAATACCTTTTCTGAGCCGGATAGCATACCGACTGCTGCCGACTACGCCGCGTTTTACCCGAGCGACCAGATAAGGCCTGAGCGCAAGCTGACGTTCTTGTTCTTTGGCAAGCTGTTCAGAAACTTCTTCAAGTTCGCTAGCGAGCAGTCGAGAGAGTTCCTGATTGAGTTCTGGAAATTCTTCGGCAAGCTGCTGGAATCTGCCTTTCTCTAAGCGCCAAAGGGTGCAGTCAGTAAGGGAAACAATCGTTTGAGCAGTGGGTTCGCTAAGGAGGAGCGATCGCAAGTGTAAAACGCGACCGGGCTCTAGCGCTGCCACCTGCGCGGCGCTATTTTTGCGGGTTCGATAGCTTTCTAGCCGTCCCGATTTGAGAATGTAGAGGGCGTCGGGTGCGGTGTCTTCGAGGATGAGGCGACGGCTGGCGGCGAAAGGGATAGTGGTGAGGCAGGGGGCGATCGCATTCACCAAATCGTCGGGTAAATCCCGAAAAATGGTGTGATTTTGTAGCCAATTTGCTCGCGCGGCAGCGTCCATTGCAGGTGATGATAAGAAGGGGCTTGTAGCGATCTTATTCGGGAACGCCCTTTAGATGACGCGTTGTAAAGGAACTTGTGATGACGACTGATTTGTTTTGCTTACTGGCACTGGCGCTGTGGTCAATTCCGCTGAACCATATTCCGGCGTTTGGTCGAGTGGCCGATGTGGGCATTGAGTGGGCCGCGAGCAATCGTGAGAAATCGGTAGACGGCGCGCCTTGGGTGGGCAGAGCGGATCGGGCACAGCGGAATCATCATGATAATTTGGCGATGATTGCGGCGGTAATTTTGATTGCAGCAGTGACCGGACAGGCAGATGACGTGACGGCAAAGGCGGCGATCGCGATTTTGGTGTGCCGGGTGCTACATGGGGCCGCTTATTATGCGGGGATTAGCGTGGTGCGATCGCTGGCCTATTTTGGCTCAATTATCGGCGTCGGTGTAATCGTATGGAGAATTTTGGGTTAGGGCGCGCAGGTAGCTCACGGTAAGAATTCGTCAAGCTGCTTGAGCGAATCCTCGGATGTCTGCGATAGGAAATGCGCAGTTAACTATACATGAGTAAGGCTGATGGCATGTTTGTGCCCCTATGTGTCTCGCAAGACTACTGTAAAAGAGACAGGAAACTTTAATGTTTAAAATGATAGTTGGCCACAGCAATGATGTGGATTCTGAGGATGCGATCGCCGAGGTGCTAGCGCAGTGCACTGCCCAACTAGCGGGCCAACAGCCTCAAGCAAGCATTCTGTTAGCCGCTATTGATTTTGACCATGTTTCGATCCTTGCTCGCATTCAAGCGGCTTTCCCAGGCACCGCCTTGATTGGTGGCACCACGGATGGCGAAGTCTCGTCAGTGATGGGGTTCCAAGAAGACTCACTCACCCTGATGATGTTTTGCTCAGATACCGTCAAGATTCGCGCGGGCCTAGGCCGGGGCTTATCAAAAAATGCAACAGCGGCAGCACAACAGTCAATCAGCGCTATAGCGATAGATGAGCTGGCTGAGGCAAAACTCTGCGTCACGATTCCAGATGGATTGGAAAAAGGTACAGAGCCTGCGTTACGTCAGCTTCAAATGCTGCTGCCTGATGGCGTTCCGATTGTTGGCGGGCGAGCGGGCGATCAGTATCAGTTTGAGCGTACCTACCAGTTTTTTCAAAGCGAGGTGCTTCAAAACGGGTTTCCTATTTTGGTATTTTGCGGCGACCTCAATGTTTCACATGGCGTGGCAAGTGGCTGGCTACCGCTCAGCCGAAAAGCGGTTATCACTAAGTCTGACGGCCCGCTTGTATCTGAAATTGACGGTCGCCCCGCCGTCAATTTTTATCAAGAGTATCTGGGCGATCTGCCAATTTCTGGAGAGTATCCCCTGGCTATTTTTGAAGATCAGAGCGATCGCTTCTGTCTCCGGGCCTCTAATCACTGGGATCTAGAGACAGGCAGCATTCTATTTATGGGCGAGATCCCGGAACAATCCAATGTACAAATCACCTATACGACTTGCGATCGCATTGTAGCCGCCACCCAAGTGTCTATTGAGCAGGCGCTGGCACACTATCCTGGCAACCAACCAGCCGCCGCGCTGTTCTTTTCCTGTGCTGCTCGTCGCTGGCTGCTCGGGCACCGCACAAAAGAAGAATTTGAGCTAGGGCAACAGTTTATAGAGGCTGCGATTCCGATGTGCGGCTTCTATACCTATGGAGAAATTGGCCCGCTTGAAATGGGAGGCGACACCCGCTATCACCAGGAGACGCTTGTGACGGTTTTGATCGGAACGGAGTAGCGCGAGTACGATGGCAGAGCTTACTTCGGCTGAATCAAGCCTCAAAAGCTTACAAAAGGAGAATCAGTTACTCCAAAAAAAGCTCGCTCGCAACGAACGGGATCTCGACCAACTATGCCGCAGCCGTCAGCAGGCAGAGTCTCTTTTGAGCAAGACAATTCAAGATCTACAAAGCTCCCGTACGGCGCTTAGTCAGCGCGGCCAAGAGCTAGAGCAAGCGCTAGAAGATGTGCAGGCGATGCAGTCTCGGCTGCTGATGTCAGAAAAGATGTCAGCGTTAGGCGTGTTAGTAGCTGGAGTTGCGCATGAAATAAACAACCCAGTAGGCTTCATCTACGGCAATATTGAACACACCGATCAATATATTCAAGACCTATTAAAGCTGGTTTCAGTCTATCAAACCTGTTATCCAGAACCGCTGCCTGCGGTACAAGAGTGCATTAAAGACATTGATTTGGAATTTGTCGCAGAGGACTTACCCAAAACAATCAAGTCTATGCAAATAGGAGCCGAGCGCATCAAGGAAATAGTGCTCTCTCTTCGTACATTTTCGCGAATGGATGAGGCCGAGTATAAAACGGTGAATCTGCACGATGGACTCGATAGCACGCTAGTAATTTTGGGACACCGCTTTAAGAAGACTTCTCAGCGACCTAGCATTCGAGTCACTAAAAAGTATGGAAATTTGCCGTCGGTGGCCTGCTATGCAGGGCAGATGAACCAAGTGTTTATGAACATTTTAGCAAATGCGGTTGATGCACTAGAAACGGCTCGGACGACAGATGCTGAGATTATAATTTCAACAGCTTATCAAGAAGAACAAGTTGTTGTTACCATTTCAGACAACGGCCCCGGCATTTCAAATACGGTTCAAAGCAAAATCTTCGATCCTTTTTTTACAACGAAAGCAGTGGGCAAAGGGACAGGGATGGGAATGGCTATCAGCTATCAAATTGTGGTGGATAAGCATCGCGGTCAACTGCTGTGCAAATCTGTCCCAAATAGCGGGGCAACGTTTGTCATCCGTCTGCCTTTACAGATCCAAACTAACAAAGACTCTACGCATAATCCGCTCTCTGATTAACGAGAGAACCAACGTGCTGAGAAGTATCTTTCTATTTGGGCATCTGTCGCAGTCGTCGCCAGCTCATATTCAGCGCTTTGAGCACTCGTTTGAGCGTGTCTCGGCTCACCTCAATGTCCCAGGTTCTTTAATTTTCTTCAGGACTGGTTTCAACTACCGGGGCGAGGCTTCTACCCACTGCTTGACTTGTGCTTTTTGCTCATTGTTCAGTTTTGGCTGACCGCCTCGACCCGGAGTGAGCGCGTTGACGAACCTGATAATGACGGCTTTGACGGTACAGGAGCTGCAAGAGGCCTTGGGTTTCGTAGCTGACGTTTAGGATAAGGGGCATCTGGTGAAAGCGTCGTTCTCGGCTAGCTAATAAAAACCCTTCTATTGTAATTACAGGCGATCGCCCGCTGTAAGATCAATCGCTTCAGCCAGCGCCAAGCTAGCGTGACCGAATAATGCGCTAGCTGATTTGAGGGCTCATTAGGCTGCATTGTGGGCCGTAGGTTGGGATGGGGATGGGGCGATCGCACGCGACAACCGCTCTAATGTCTGTTTTATGACTGGGTTTGTGAAGGGAAGGTAGGTGCCAAGGGAAATGCCTGTTCGTCTTTGACACTGAAAATGACCAGGCGCTGAGCCGATTAGTCCCCCTTTAGATCAGCTTACTATTTCAAAAAATTAGGCCCCATCGGCGATCAGTCGCACCGCTTGGCCCCTAACCCTGGCAAAAGTCACTATGCTGAATAAAGCAGTCTTCACAAAGCAGATTCTGGCTGTAGCGTCTGCCTCACTGCTGCTAATTTTTGGTGTGTTTTCCTTCATGCGCTTGTCTTTTCCTGGTCGTCTCAAACGTCCGCTGCCCTGGGTTCTTCTCGGACTGGTTGGCTTAGCAGCGGCTGGCGCGATCGCCTTCGCCACTACCCAACGCGGCTCCGATTACGATCTCGACGCACTCACCATTCCTGTCACCTCAGCCGAACTCACCGTTCGCATTACGGCTAGCGGTAGCGTAGAACCGATTCGCACCGTTAACCTCAGCCCTAAAACGTCAGGCACCTTAAAAGAGCTGCTGGTAGAACAAGGCGATCGCGTCACCCAAGGTCAGCTTATCGGTCGGATGGACAGCGCCCAGCTCAACGCGCAACTGGTTCAAAATAGAGCCGGTGTGGC
Organism: Phormidesmis sp.; assembly: GCA_051860365.1. Taxonomy (GTDB): domain Bacteria; phylum Cyanobacteriota; class Cyanobacteriia; order Phormidesmidales; family Phormidesmidaceae; genus Phormidesmis. The sequence goes on along the minus strand of JBHYED010000008.1, from coordinate 78,965 downwards.
CGAAGCACGTGCCCAGCTTGATGATGCTTTAAATGGCGCATCTTCTACTGATATTGGTCAGGCCGAAGCGGCGTTGGCCGCTGCTCGCGCTCAGCTTACTGATGCCCGGGCGAGGCAAACCCTCTCACAAAGCGATCTTGACCGCAATCAGCGGCTTTATGAGCAGGGGGCCATTTCGCGAAGTGACTTAGATAGAACGGTGAATGAAAATCGCAGTGCCCTGGCCGGGATTGACCAGGCGATCGCTCGCATTGATGAAGCCGAACAGCGCGTGTTCGATCAAAGAGATGGGAATGACGCTGAAACTATCGCTCAAGCGGAAGCCCGTTTGGCCAGAGCCCAGGGCCAGCTTCAGGCAGTGCAGGTGCAGGTGGCTGACACCGAAATTCGAGCACCGTTTGATGGCATTGTGACCCAGCGATTTGCAGAGGTCGGTGCGTTTGTCACACCGACGGCGACGGCTTCAGATGTGACCTCAGCAACCTCTACGGCAATTGTGGCAATCGCGAGTGGCCTAGAAGTGATTGCAGAAGTGCCCGAAGCCGACATCAGTCGCATTAAAGAAGGGCAAACGGTCGAGATTCAGACCGATGCGTTCCCAGATCAGCTATTTGAAGGAGAAGTGCGTTTGCTGGCACCCGAAGCGATTGAACGGCAAAACGTGACCGTTTTTCAGGTACGCATAAAGCTGCTGACGGGTCAAGATCAGCTCCGTTCCAATATGAACACGACGGTGGCCTTTATTGGCGATCGCGTTGAAGATGCCCTCGTCGTCCCCACCGTATCGATTATCACGCAGAGCGGTGAGTCAGGCGTGCTCGTGCCAGATGAAGACGGAGCCGCGCAGTTTGAGCCGGTGGTGCTGGGTTCTCAGGTAGGTGATCGCATTCAAATTGTCGATGGATTAGTGGAAGGCGATCGCGTTTTCCTTGATCTTCCCCCCGGTCAGAGCTTAGAGAATCTCACATTCGGTAGAGGCGGCGAATAAACAGATTTTACGATACCTGGTACTTTGTTCCAAATGTCTGTATTGTTTTAGTCATCTGGAATACGTATTTAAAGCGTGGCAATTAAGTCGTTACTATGCTGCAACAAAATATTGGCGTCCTCGGTTAGATCGCTTTTTTGCGTGAGTACAGCCTGCTCGATAGTTGCAGGGGCCGCAGGGTTAGCGATCGCACAAACTACGAGCGCTCAAGTTTCTGACGACGTTTTACCGTCGCCAGTAGAGCCGACCGTACCGTTGCCAGACCCCTTAGATTCACAACCTTTGCCTGCAGAGTCGCCTTTAGAGACAATCCCAAATGACGCAGATGTCAGTGCCGGTGCCTTGACGATATGCCCGCCCCTTGCAACGTCATCAGAACCCAGTTTTTTAGTCACAGACATTGAAGTGTTGGGCAGCACGGTGCTGGCAGAAGACATCGCTTTTCAGGTGAGTTGTTACCAAAACCAATCTGTTACGCTAAGCGATTTGCTGACCCTGAGATCGCGCATTACGCAGCTTTATGTCGCGGCAGGCTATATTACCTCCGGTGCCTTCTTGCCCAACAATCAGGAGTTAACTGAAGGTGTCGTGCACATTCAGGTGGTTGAAGGAGAGCTTGAAGAGATTCAAATTAACGGGTTGAGGTGGCTTAATGAAAGCTATGTGCGCGATCGCATTTCACGCAATACCCGCCCGCCACTAAATCAGGCCGATCTTGAGGATGGACTTCAGCTTTTACAGCTTGACCGACAGCTCAAGCAGGTGAATGCAGAACTCGCGACAGGGAGTGCTGCGGGCCTGAGTCTTTTAATTTTAGAGGTGCAGGAAGCGGATGTCTTTGATATCGATTTTGGCGTGGATAACTATCGCGCCCCCAGCATTGGCGCTGAAGAAGGAACCATTGCCGCCAGCTACAACAATCTTTTTGGCATCGGCGATCGCCTCTCTGGCGCATTCAGCTTAAGCGAAGGCCTCACGCTGTACGACCTGGGCTACAAGGTGCCGATTAATGCCTCAAATGGCACAATGCAGGTTCGGTTCAATAATAGCAATAGCCGAATTGTAGAGGATGCCTTTGAGGATATTGGCATTCGGAGCGATACAATCTCTGTTTCGGTGGGTATCCGGCAGCCGCTGTGGCAAAGTCCAGAGGCGGAATTTGCCCTGGGGCTGGATTTTGACTGGCGAGAGAGCCAGAGCTTTATTTTGGATGATGTGCCGTTTTCATTTTCAGAAGGGCCGGTAGAGGGGCGATCGCAGGTTAATGTGCTGCGGTTTTATCAGGACTGGGTGAAGCGGGGAAATAAGCGCGTGCTGGCAGCCAGGTCACAGTTCAGCTTGGGGTTAGATGTGTTTGATGCAACGGTGAATGACCGTGGCCCAGATGGGCGATTTTTTGCCTGGCAGGGACAGTTTCAGTGGGTAGAGCAGGTGTCTCCAAGATTGTTGTTGGTGAGCAGAGTCAATAGTCAGCTCACGCCGGATGCTTTATTGCCAATCGAGCGTTTTAGCGTAGGAGGTGTTGGTACAGTGCGAGGATATGCACAAAATCAGCTAGTGGCCGACAACGCCCTGACAGGCTCATTAGAGCTTCGGGTGCCACTGACGCAAAATGCAAATGTATTGCAATTAACGCCATTCATTGAAGCCGGAGGCGGGTGGAATAATCGAGCGGTGGCTCCAGATCCGTCATTCTTACTCGGTACGGGGGTGGGCCTGCGATGGCAACCTTCGGATGAGTGGTTTGCGCGGATGGACTTTGGGATACCGCTGATAGATGATGGAAACTCGGCAGATTCGTTGCAGGATAGTGGGATTTACTTTTTGATAAATTTTCGGCCTTAGAATTTTTGAAATTGCGTTTGAAATTACGAAAGATAGCTACGAAAACGCTAGTTGGTCTTTGACAAAGCTTATTTCTAGCCTTAAGTTCTTTATCAAAAGATTATGGAAAATCTCTGTATTTTTACCTAGAGTTGGATATCGGATGAAGGAATTCATGCATCTTCAAATAGCCATTGTCTTAGCTTGTGTCTTAGCTTGGCTGCAACAGAGTGAATTATTCTTTTAGAAAGTAGGTCAAAATGAAGTTATTGAGATTAGCAGCTACAGCCACGCTGATATCAGCACTAGCATGGGTTGGGTTAACGGACTCAGCAGAGGCTCGTAGGCGAGGCGGAGGCTCAAGCTCAAATCTTTTTGATAAAGTGCCTAATCCTGACCCAAATCCTGATGTCACATTCACGTTTAATGATGCAGTCTTAGACAGCGATGCTTCGTCTAAAAAAGGCCTGTTTATCGGAGCAGTTGAAAATTTTTCTTATCTAAGACCAGGCACAGACAAGCCCTTTTTTGATGATGGATCTTTTGAATCAACTTTCTTTTTCTTTAACGACTCAGGCAACATAACAAGCAGCTTAAACGAGAGTTCCTTGCAATACTCAATAGAGGTCAATAGCCTTGATAGCGCTGCGCTAACTTATGACTTTCAGTATGAGTTAGAAGATATTAAGACTAATCTAATCCCTGGCATAAGCGATGCGGACATCAAACAAAACCTTGTGAATTCTTTAGATGGATTCTTTAATCTTGTACTTGCCAAAGACTCATCAGGCAGGCTTCCTTCTTCAACGAAACCATGTAGGCTTTTTGCTCCCTGTAAATTTTTCAACGAAGATTTCCATGATATTTCAAAAACAGATTTCCTCAATAAGTTTGACAATATCGCCGATAATAACCTGGATGACTTTTTAATGGACGGTGGAGATCCTGGTGGCCTTCAACTGCTTGGCGAAATTCAAGAGGTAGAAACTGTCCCTGAGCCTGGAATCCTGCTCGGTTTAATCAGTGTTTTCTCTATCTTTGGAATCCGCTCTGTTCGCCAGACAAGACAGGAAAGTTCGTCAGAAAACGCATAGGCTCAGGTTTGTCTGGCTCAAATAATAGCTCAAATATATATGGGGGCAAAGCAGATAGAGTGCGATGCCCCCATATATATTTGAGCGGCGCGGTTCATGGGGATTAATACTTTTTTTGCTTTATAGGGATGTAGAGAGTTTGAGAGAAGGGGCCAAAACCCACGCGTTTCAACCGTGGGATGTAGGGCTGTATCTTTCAAGTGAGTGCAACGAACAATCTTAGTCAACCCTTTACGTACCAAGGGTTACGACCTGTTATAATAGAGCCATGAAACTACGCTACCGCTACAGAATATATCCAAGCCCTGGGCAGGCCATGCGGCTTTCTCAGATGTTTGGCTGTAGTCGAGTAGCTTGGAATAATGCCCTGGCATTTTGTCAGGATGAATATGCAGCAGGCCGCAAATACCCCGGCTTTGTGGTACTTTCAAAACGATTTACGAGCCCAAAGAAAACAGAGATGTATCTTTGGCTGTCGGATGTATCCTCAGTTCCTTTGCAGCAGTCATTGAAGGATCTAGATATTGCGTTTCGCAATATCTTCTCTTCCGCAACTGGTAAACGCAAAGGGCCAAAAGTGAGAATGCCTCGGTTCAAAAAGCGGTCATCGGCCCAGGCGGCTCGATTTACAAACAACGCTTTCAAAGTCGGCCAAAAACTATACCTAGCCAAGGTCGGTTCTTTAAAGGTGAAGTGGTCACGTGAGCTGTCTTTCGAGCCGTCATCCGTGACGGTGATTAAGGATGCAGCAGGCCGATACTTTGCCTCATTCGTGGTTGAGCGCGAGCCTGAGTTGCTGCCATGGAATGATAAAGCTATCGGTATTGACCTCGGCATCACCCCGTTTGCAACGTTGGATGATGGCACCAAGATCGACGCACCCAAACCCTTGAAGCGGTATCTGAAGAAGTTAGGCCGATTGCAAAAAGCATTAAGCCGTTGCGAAAAAGGATCTAATCGTAGGCAGCGGGCCAAGCTAAAGGTTGCCAAAGTACACGCTCACATCAAGGATATTCGCACCGACTTCCTACACTGGTTGAGTACAAAGCTGATTCGTGAAAACCAATCAATCAGCATTGAAGATCTCAACGTAAGTGGGATGCTTCGGAACCATTGCCTAGCCAAAGCAATCAGCGACCTAGGTTGGCGACAGTTTAGAACCATGCTCGCAGCTAAGGCTGAAATGTATGGTCGAGAAGTCTCGGTGATTAGTCGGTGGGAGCCGACCTCGCAAATCTGCTCTTGCTGCGGGCACAGAGAAGGCCGAAAAAAGCTTTCTATTAGAGAATGGCAATGCCTCAATTGTGGAACCCTCCATAATCGAGATGTGAATGCCGCAATGAATAATAAAAGTGGCCGGTGGGCAATCGGACACTCAAAACGGACGTCGGAGAGAGCGTAAGTCAACCTTGGTTGCTGCCCTCGTTGATGCGTCTAGCCAACCGAAAGATGTACAACTTAGTTTGTGCTTCTAGCCGGAGAATCCCCCGCGTTTTAACCGTGGGAGCATGTCAAAAAGATTAAGTCATTAAGTGCAGCGTTCACACATGAAGCAATTATCCTGGCGAACTCGGTTAGTTAGAAGTATTGCCGTCAGTAGCCTATTCCTTGCTTATCCTGCTGCTGCTCAGGTGGTTCCAGACTCAACCTTACCTGTCAATTCTGCTGTGGATACCCCAGATTGTACAAGCTGCATCATTACAGGCGGCACTCAGCAAGGCAGTAATCTCTTTCACAGTTTTTCACAGTTCTCTATTCCGACCGATGGCGAAGCAATTTTTAATAATTTAGGGACTATCGAAAATATATATGGCAGGGTTACAGGCCTGAATGCCACTTCTGAAATTGATGGACTCATTCAAACGAACGATGCCAACCTGATTCTTATTAACCCTGCCGGATTCATCTTTCGAGAAAATGCTCAACTCGATATCAACGGTTCCTTCCTGGCTACTTCTGCAAGTACCCTCAGGTTCTCCAACGGCTCTCAGTTTACGGCTGTCTCGACAAGCGCCCCTTATCAATTGACCGTAACGGCACCTGTTGGTTTGGATTTTTCGCCCCAAACTGGCGATATTACCGTTGAATTAGCAGCCCTTGAGGTTCCTTTGGGTGAAACCCTCTCACTGGTTGGCGGCGCGCTTGTTTTAGATGCAGCATTTTTAGCTGCAGACGGTGGGCGCGTTGAATTAGGGAGTGTTGCCCCTAATAGTAGCGTAGGCATAGCCCAGCAGTCGCAGGGCTGGAATCTTAGCTATGATGAAGTTGCAAATTTTCAAGATATTACGCTTTCTAATGCGGCTTTTGTTGATGCCAGTGGCGATCGCGCTGGCAGCATTCAATTGCAGGGGCAACAGATTGACTTATCTGGTGATGCAGGCATAAGCGCATCAAATTCGGGTGCATTGCAAGGTGAGAGTATTTGGATAACGGCATCCGAATCTTTGGCTTTGAGCGGCGACGAGACTGGAATTTTCAGTGAAACGTTTGGCAACGGAAAAGCCGGTAATCTGATGGTTTTAAGCCCACGCCTGACGGCAGAGGGAGGGGGCTTTATCGGCTCCTTTGCAAGCGTCGATAATGATGGAGCTGCTGGAAATGTAAGCGTGATAGCCTCCGAGTCCGTTACGCTTATCGGGACATCTGCCGATGGGGAATTTGCTAGCGGGTTTGCAACAGTCGCAGAAACAGGTGATGGCAGCACAATTACACTGAACACCGGTCATTTAACGCTGCGTGACGGTGCGCAAATCACAGCGTCTACTTTCGGTACTGGAAAAGCTGGAGATCTGGTGCTGACCGTAAATGGATTGACGGAACTTGCAGGGACAGCACCTGATGATGCATTTCCTAGTGCTCTACTTGCCCAGGTAGAGGCTGGCGCCACCGGAGATGGTGGCCAGCTAACCTTAACGACCCAACAGTTGATTGCTCTAGACGGTGCTCAAATCTCAACGGCTGGTCGCTCCGGTGGGCGAGGCGGCATTTTAACGATTAATGCATCAGACACCATCCTGCTTAGTGGCACAGATGCTTCGGCCAATTTGACACAGGGCAGTAGCGGCCTCTTTGCTTCTGCTGAAGCAGGTTCAACTCAAGATGGTGGCAACTTAGCGATCACGACTGGCCAGTTAACGGTAGAGAACGGAGCCAAGATCTCTGTGGATACTTTAGGCGCTGGGCAAGCAGGGACAGCCACCATCAATGTCGATAGGCTGCTCATTCGAGAGGGCGGATTAATAAGAGCAGGATCTTTTGATGCAGGTGCAGGCAACACTCTAGTCGTAGATGCCTCTGAATCAATCGATATTGTCGGAACGGGAAGTATTGGCGATACGCTAGTCAGGAGTTCTCTCTTTACCGCTGCCGAAAGTACAGGAAACGGGGGATCTCTACGAGTAACTTCTCCAAGACTCAATATCCGAGAGGGGGGTGAAGTGAATGCTCAGTCATTAGGGCAAGGCGCTGCCGGTAATATCTTTTTGACGATTCCTGTCGAGCTGCGCGTCAACAATGCGGATATTCGGACTGATGCGGTGCAATCCACAGGTGGATCCATCACTATTGAGGCTGGCACTATTCAGCTATCTGGGGATGGTGACATCCGAACTAATGTCGCCAGTGGTGCGGCCAACGGCGGCACGATTTTAGTCCAGGCAGAGGTTCTAGTTGCCCTAGACGACAGCGACATTCTCGCTTTTGCCGCAGACGGTGCAGGTGGTGACGTCACCCTTCCTGCTTTTTTTGGCCAAAATTTTGAGCCCGCCGCTCCCAATACTGACCCTGCCACCCTTGATGGCAACAACCGGGTAGACGTCAACGCCACTGGCCAGCTTGCCTCCGGCACCATCATCTTTCCCGATGTCAGCTTCATTGAAAACAGCCTTTCAGAACTCCCTGATGCACCCATCGCCACCGACACCTTAGTCGCCAGTAGCTGCATTGCCCCGACGGCCCAAGATAGTAGCCGCCTAGTACTCACCGGGGCTGACGGCATTCCTCAACAACCGGGCGGTGCAGGCATAGCCGCTATTCCTACTGGCGCGATACGGACTTTGTCAGAGGAAGCAGCAGGTTCGGAAAGGCAAAAAAATTGGACAATCGGCGACCCTATTGATGAGCCTCAGGCTGTGTATCAGCTCAATGCAGGTCGGCTCGTCTTGAGTCGTCGCTGCCTCATTTCCGACTGAGCCGGAAGTGCTTGCACACATCTCCGGCTCAACCGCTGCGATCGCTCACCATTTTGAAACGAGCAGTTAGTTGTTATCGCAGTTGATTGCCCACTCATTGTGCCCTTCCGCATCATATTTGGGCTTCATGCCATAGAGTTCGTTGTCTACGGTAACCATGTGATCGCCGCCCCAGTTCCAGTTAGAGCCATCGGTGGTTTCAGCATAGTAGTAGTAGTTAGCATTGTTGGAGCTGAGACGGACATTATCGCTACTCAGCCAAGCCGATTCTCCCGGTTCAAAAGTCCACCAGCTTTCTGTAACCCAGGCGTTGCTCATGTCCTGGTAGGATAGCGCTAAGCGGACAGGGCGATCGCAGCTATTAGAAAAGTGATAGTTGAAGCCAGTACTATTACTGGGTGAACCACCCCCAGACGAATCTGTGCTGCCAACGTATCGCACGGCGACATAGGGCTGCCAGCTAGGTGTTCTAGGATGTGCGCACACATCGCGCCCGGAGAAAATATTTCTAACCGTGTTGCATCCACTGTATTGAGCCACACCTGCCTTTAAGTGGACAGCACCAAATCGCGCTGAGCGGGTACTGGGCAATCTACCCTGAAAGAGTTCTTCCATAAACTCTGAGAGATACGATTCAGCCGCCGCTTGTGCCTCAGCCGTCAAAGTTCGCGCAGAATCCTGGCCAAACTTGTTGAGTGCCTGAGTGATCCAGGCGGTATACCAGGCACTAAATCCAGCCGGGCCGCCTACGTAGGTGGAGACAGAGGCCCCAACCGCATCCCACGAGTCAATCTCCTCAAAATAAACAACTTCCCAATCACTATCAACAATAGACTCTCGCACCCCCCATTTGTTTGTATCGTATCCAGCAAACGCAGCATTTTGCATGGGCAACAAAATACTGTGGCCTGCGACCAGGGAAGTCGCTATTGTAGCGGTTGCCACTGCTTTTTTCAACGGCAAAAATCTCTTGAAAGACGAAAACATCATGTTCTGACCTCTATAATTGTTGAAATCTAAAAGAAAGAGAACTAAAACAACACTGGCATTTCATTACTGATGTGAATAGCGCCTTTTTCTCAGCTCTCTTTGAATCCTAGATTAAAGCCTGTAATATGCCTGACTGGCAGGATTTTCAGACAAGGCAACCGGTCTTATCTGTAAGACAGATTGCAGAAAACTGCAAATAGACTTTGCGCTTTTTGCCCGCAGGTCAACGAGTGGTTAATAATACATTGAAGTTGTTGAAAATAACGAGGTTCCTACCGATGAAACTCAACCACTGCTTCCTTCGCATAGTCATTTCCTTAAGGACGTTTTCGATGGCTGGCTATGCTGCAAATCCGACCAGCAGCAATTGGGATCAATCTCATGACAAAAGTAACGTTCGAAATAGGCCATGGCCCTTTCCGCGATCGCAACGGCAACACCGGTTTTGAAGAAGGTGCCGATGGCCCAGGCACAACTGAACATAAAGAAGTCACCATCATGGCCACGATGGCGGGTGAGCTGCTTCGCCAACAGGGCTACATGGTAGATATCTCAGATCCGTCTGACACCCTACCTGATTCACCAATAGCACTTTCCTTAATAGACGAAGGAGTAATGTATGAAACGGCTAGTTGTATTAGTGACAGGCATTGACGGGTCACCCAAAAAGTGGCGACCTCTGGCAAATCGGCTACGCCAGGAAGCCTTACTAGCCGGAAGTGATTTTCTCCTTTTTGATCACTGCGGCTTTTGGAATATCCAGGCGTTCAGGATCTGGTTTCAAGAATCTATTGAAACTTTATCTGTTGAGCTTAAGACAAAAATTGAGCGATATGTCATCACTAGCCCTGAACCGTATGATGACATTATCTGTATCGGCCATAGCTTTGGCGGGCTGATCGTAAGGCAGGCCTATCTCCTGGCTGCGGGTGCGTATGGAGGCAGCCCAAAGAGCCAGATTCCATGGACAGACAAGGTAAGTCGTTTCGTGTTGATTGCATCCCCAAATAGAGGGTTCGAGCCCAATAATTTCCTGTTATCGGCGATTGTGAGCTTATCTGCTAAGACGGGTGTGTTGCCAATATTAAGAGAAACGGTTAAAGGGTCCGCGTTTGTTACCAACTTGCGGATTAGTTGGATTCGTCACTTCTCTGACGTGAAGCATCAAAAAGTTGTCATGATTCAACTGCTTGGAACCAAAGACGGAATGGTGAAGAGAGAAGATAGCATTGATCTTCAGCAGTTTCCGCACGGGGTTCAATTTGACATTCCTGGTGTAGGCCATGATGACATCTATCGTCCGCCAAGGCGAAGTGCTAAGTCATCAGAGACATGGGACTTACGGTACCAGTTATTACAATGGGCAATCTTGCAATACGATCCTAAGCAGACTATAAAAATTCCTGATTTTCTCTCGAAAAGGATAGCCATTTCTCCCACAAAGCGCACGATGGCGAAAGCCACGGTCTTTATTGTTCATGATATTCGAGACGGCAATAGTGGCTGGCCAAAGCAGCTAGAACAGAAAATGAGTCGGCATTTTGAAAAAGAGGTCGTCGTGATACGCTCCACCTATGGCTATTTTTCAGCCTTCGATTTCTTCTTCCTGTGGCTAAGACAAAAGAATATTCGCTGGTTCCAAGATCAATATAGCTATCACTTTGCCTTAAATCCTCAATCAGAATTTTATTTCATTGGCCACAGCAATGGAACTTACGTACTCGGCGAAAGTTTGAAGCGAGTGTCGTCCATGAGATTCAAACGCGTTTATTTAGCTGGGAGCGTGCTACCGCGTGATTATCAATGGCAAAATCGCTTTGACCTGTCGCAAGTTGGCGAGCTGCGTAACGATAGGAGCTGTTGGGACTGGCCAGTAGGGCTGTTGTGCAGCGGCTTACGTGGCCTAGGTATGAAAGATGTTGGAACGGCTGGATTTGAAGGCTTTCAGTTTGATGATAATCGTACAGAGGAGGTGTTTTATTTTCAGAGTGGACATGGAGAACCGCTCAAGAGTGAAAACCAAAATAGCATTCTGTCGTTTATTTTTAAGGGCGATCGCACTCACCCCCCGAACTTGCTGGAAATCACTCAAATCTCTTCCCGGTTTCAGTGGTTTTCTCGAATAGCACCCTACGTTATGCCGTTTTTGTTATTGACAGTAATCGTGCTGTTAGTGCTATGGATCTGGTTTCTGCTACACATTTTTGCATGGGATAGTCCAATATTTTGGCTCACATTCATTCTCTCAGTGGGCTGTTTTTATGTTGGCTATGCAATAGTCAAAACAGTCTAATTGTCCTAGTTGCCACGTATGCGCAGCCACTCCCGTAAACTATTAACATCGGCCCCTTAATCTTTATAAAATCTCGCCATGCGCCTGCCCCTTCGCAAACCGCAGCTTCGCCAGTTCTTTGCCTTGCTGGGCATTCTGAGCTTTACGCTATGCATTTGGGCAGGCGTCGTTTCTCCACAGCATCATCCGGCTCAAGCGCAAACGGCTCAGTCTCTGGTTGAAGCCGGTGTCACCCAATACGAAGCTGGAGACTATCAAAGCGCGATCGCAACCTGGCAGCAGGCGCTAGTAAACCTCAACCCCGAGAACCTCACTCACCAGAGCATCCTGCTTGAAAACCTCGCCCGTGCCCATCGTCAAATCGGCAACTTCTCCGAAGAAATTGGCGACTGGGAGCAGGCTATAGACCATTACCAACAGCTCGGTGACTGGCAGGCGCTCGGACGTGCCCGCACCGAACAATCTCAAGCTTATAGCCGCCTGGGGCAGCATCGTCGGGCGATCGCGCTTCTCTGTGGCGACACACCCGACACCTGTACTTCTGATAGCGCCCTCCACATCGCCCGCGCCCTTTCTGATGTCAGCGGTGAAGCAGCGGCCCTAGCCAGCCTCGGCGAAGCCTACCGGCTCACCGGTAACTACAAACAAGCGCTGAGATTGTTAGAGCAAAGCCTCCCTATCATTGAAAATAATCTCGATAACCCTACGTATCAAGCTGCCGTTCTCAGCAGCCTGGGCAATACCCACAGCGCCCTGGCTCAGGTCAGCAATCGCCGCGCAGAATCTGCCATTAAACGTGGCGATAAGGGTGACGCTAAAACCCTGACCGCGAAAGCGACCGAAGACACTGAAGTGGCGATCGCCTTTCTCCAACGCAGCGCTAATATCGCTAAAGCCAACAACAAGATATTGGCTTACGTGCGATCGCAGCTCAATCTGATTCCGCTCTACCAGCGCACGGGGCAAACGGCCACCGCTCGCCAAACCTGGCAGACCGCTCGCCAGCTGATAGATCCTTTGCCAAATTCTCAAAGCAAAGCCTTCAACATCCTGACGCTCGCCGGATACCTGGAGCCGCCGACCCAACGCCGCCAATGTCCTGACGCTGATGTGGTGCGGCAACAAACTCAGCTCTTACAGGCGGCTACCGAGATTGCCCAGGCTATCCAGAGCCCTCGCGCCGAGTCCTTTGCCCTGGGGCAGCTCGGCCATCTATATGAGCGCTGCGGCAGCTACGACAAAGCCCTCTCGCTTACTCAGGCTGCCCGAGTGGCCGCCGATCAAGACCGTACAGCCCGTGACAGCCTGTATCTATGGGCCTGGCAGCAAGGCCGCATTCTCAATGTTCAACAACAGCCTGAAGCCGCCGCCACTGCCTACAGCCAGGCGCTAGAGATTCTCAACACCATTCGCAGCGACTTGCTCGCCGCCAATCAGGATCTCCAGTTCGACTTTCGCGATCGCGTTGAGCCTATCTATCGAGAGTTCGCCCAGCTCAAGCTGGCGGAGGTACCCCCTTCGGTTCCGGTTTCAGCTCAGGCTCAGCCCAGCGTAGATACTGTCTTGGTGACGCTGGACGGTCTTAAACTGGCCGAACTGCAAAACTACTTTGCGAACGACTGTGTGATTACGCCAACCGCCACTCGGGTCGATGTTGTTGGAGAACAATCTGCAACTGCTGTAATTAACACCGCTCTTTTATCGAACCGGCCTGCGGTGATTGCAAGCTTTCCAAACGGACAGCGCCAGATTGAGTGGTTAGAGATAGACGAACAAACCTTAGCTGAACGGGTTAATGCGTATCGCGTCTCTCTAGAAAGCGGACGTTTTCAACGGCAGGCGTTTGTGCCCACCACTGAGCTGTACGATTTGCTGGTTCGCCCTTTTGAACAACAGCTAAATATGCTTGACGTCGATACGCTGGTTTTTATTCACGATGGCATTTTGCGCAGCATTCCAATGGCGGCGCTCTATGACGGTCAGCAGTATTTAATTGAAAAGTATGCGATCGCCACCACGCCAAGCTTAACCCTTACCGATCCAGGTCGTCTGGATCGCAGCCATCTCAGTGCACTTATTTTGGGCCTGAGCGAGTCTTCTCAGGTTGGAACACAAGCCTATCAGGCACTCAATAAAGTGAACGATGAAATGGCGAGTGTCAGCACAAAAATTCCTGATAGCAAGGTGCTAAAAAATGAGGAATTTTCGGCACTGAATATGAAACAGGCGCTGCAAGATAACAGCTATCAGATTTTACATATTGCGACTCACGGCAGCTTTGGCGCTGAACCAGAAGATAACTTTATTGTCACGGGTCAAAAAATCGCAGATCAAACCAACAAGGCATTGACGATTAGTGAACTGGACGCGCTCATTCGCAGCGTGTCTGCTGTCGATAAAGCGCCGATTGATCTGCTGACGCTGACGGCCTGTGAAACCTCTATCGGCGATGATCGAGCGACGCTGGGATTGGCTGGGGTAGCTGTGAGGGCTGGGGTGAAAAGCGCGATCGCCTCGCTCTGGTCTGTTGATGATGGGGCCACTGCCGACCTGATCACTAGCTTTTATAGTCGTTTGTCCAATCCTGCCCTTAGCAAGGCTCAAGCGTTACAGGCTGCGCAGAAAGAAGTGATTCAAGCCGGAGGCGTTGCACAACATCCTTACTACTGGGCAGCCTTTACGCTGATTGGTAACTGGCTTTAGCGAATAGGCCTTTGAACAGCTTAGTCTTTTGCTAAGCAGGAAACTGTTTCACCAAATCATCGCCTGGAATAACCGTCGATGTGAACGTAAATTGTTTGTCTTGTAAATATCGACGATCTTGCTTGATGAGCTGCATGAACTGTTTATGTTTGCGGCTCGATCTGCCGACGAGGCATCCCGCAGAGGCTTTTCCAACATGCTCAACCGGATTGTCGTAGCCGTTGTGTTGATTGATGCCGAAGTAGCCTGTATCTAGCTTGTCGCCAGTGCGATGACCATTTCTATCAAAGTCTCGATGAACGGTGACTTCACCGCCAATTTGCAGCAGTGCCTCGTGATTCCCTTTGTGCATGCCCACCTGCCAGGCCGTGTACTGGTTAAACTGAATGCGAGCGGCGCCCTTAGGATTCATAGGATGGGACACATAGTGATTGCCCGGTTCTGTAGATGCTAGCCAGGGGCCACCGACGATGCGTGGCTGATCGCCAATCACTTCAATCACTAGCCTAATATCGTTGAAGACATTCGCCGCATCGTTGTTAAGCTTGCCGTCTATATCCAGACCTTCTACATAGACGATGTTGTATTCTTTTGGGCCTTCAAAAATAGTGTAGTTTTTGCGGCTCATGTAGCTGAGAATGCGGCTAGCAAGGTCTTTTCCTGAAAAGATAGACGGTGTGGGTGCCGCGTGAGGTGTGGGTTCGGTGGCGGTGGCATTGTGGGCGATCGCCACCACCATGGGTATATTGTCACCCTGTTCTTGAAACCAATCAAACGGAATATCCAAAGCCTGTTCTCCGTTGTGCTCACGCAGATCGGTCTTTTTGAGATAGTGACCGCCTTCCATTAAATAAAGACTCTTTTCTGTTAGCTTTAGCCAGGCCATAATCGTTGTTTCCTTTCAAGTTTGTGAGGGATAAAATTGCTGTAGATAAAAGACTGTTCTTTTATTGCTCTCAACTGTTTTGAGTGTATGGTGCACCTGCTTGTTGCTGACGTATATTTATAGCCAAGCCCCACCGCGAAAAAGACAAACACCCTTGCAGTTTTCTGCAAGACAAAGCTAGCCGACTTTAAAAAAATTAGCCCCCGAGACTGGCTTAATCTCAGGGGCTGAGCCTACTTTCTATCCTGGTGCTAAAGGGTTACAGGTGTCCTATAAGCGAGTCTGGCGTGCTGTCATTGCGTTGTGCTTGAAGCCCTAATAAAGAATCGATTGCCTTAGGAATGACAGGCTCAGGCACATTGTCAGGTTCACTCTGAGCTTCCTCACACAGCATGACTTCTGGACAGGCCAGGTCAGTTGCGGCATGGTTAGGGCGCTCATCTGGCTGATCGTTCGGCTGACTGTCTGGGTAGCCAATCTTATCTGGGACGCAAGTTCCCTCGATAGGAACCATTAACTCCGGGCCTTCAGTATTGGCCTCTACTTTAGAAACATCAATTCTAGAGCAGGATAGTATTAAAGACATTGACTCTTCTTGATCTTTGATAGTCGCTAATTCGGGGTTGAAAGTCGTAAAAGATGATTGCAGCATGGAAAGGTTTCCTTAAATATAAATAGAGATGTTGTCACGGGCTTTTGCCTTTGTCTTTTCACTAGAACTTGAGGCCAATTTTATCAAAGAAATTGGTAACTTTTTTAGACGTGCTCTTGAAAAAACTTCCAGTTCCCTTAACTAAGTTTCCTACAGCATCATAGGTTTTGCTACCGAGGTAAGTACCTGCTGAATCCCAAACGTAGTCAACGAAATCATTTGCAGCAGAGCCCCAGGCTCTTCGTAGATATTCTCTACCATTCTTGTACAGGTGATGAATTTGGCCACCATTCGTTAAGAAATCAACTTTCTTGAATAGCTTGCCTGCGCTATTAAAGTAGTTCCTGGCATCTAGAACACCGTTGGTGAAGTAGTCGATTACCTGCTGTCCGCCTGACTGAAAGTCAACTTTCTTGAATAGCTTGCCTGCGCTATTGAAGTAGTTCCTGGCGTCTAGAATACTGTTGGTGAAGTAGTTGATTATCTGCTGTCCATCAGGTAAATATTCAACTTTTTCAAACAGATTTCCGAGACTATCAAGTTTCTCTAAAATCTTTTTGCCGCTAACATTAAAGATTTTGGAGGCTACGCCCGTTTCAATGAGATCCCAAACGTAATCACCGCCATCTTTTAAGCTTGCCCATGCTGCCGAACCATTATTTTTCAACGCTAGCCAGGCTTGATCGCCGCCTTTTGTCATCGATTTCCAGGCTTCTACACCCCTATTATTCAGCGCCTCCCAGGCTTGATCGCCGCCCTGAATGAGTGCCTCCCAAGCCACTTTTCCATCCCCCTGGGCCAGCGCCTTAATCGCTGTAATACCGCCTTTTGTCAACGCTTCAAACGCTTCAACAGAACCCGCAGCCAGCGCGGTTGCCGCAAGTAGCCCACCGCTAGCTAAGGCTTCTGCCGCTTCTGCGCCCCCAACAGCCAGATAACTGACGGCGGGTGCACCAGAGGCTGCGATCGCTCCCCAAATACCAGGATCCCACTCAGCCACCGCCGCCCAAGTTTCCTGATTCCACTCCTTCATATTGTTGATTAAGGCATCGCCCACCACGTCGATAGCATTACCCGCTTTTAACAAGACATCTGCATAAGGCGAATCAGATCGCTTTTCTAAGAGTTCTCGAATAATGCCGCCTAGTGTGCCTCTAGAGAGTTCAGCCGCACCACGATTGCTCAACATAGCAGGAATAGCCCCAGGTGATAGGCCCACCAGTGGAGAGAGCAAGCCCAACTCCAGATTCAGCAAGGCCCAGTCAGCTCTCGCGGCTTTAGAGACATTGGCATGTGTCCAATAGCTAAATATAGACTGGCTTAAATCTGTCGTACTCAGGCCTGCTTTCGTCGTAATTTGGGCATTGCCCATCAAAAAGTCTTCTTCTTGATTATGTTTGTCTAAGATATAGCCTCCAATCGTGGCCACCTTGCTGTTTTCAGTATCCCAATCTAGCAATCGATATTCTCCAGAGACATAGGCCTCACCCGCTAGGCTAACCAGGTCGCCATAGGCTACCATGTGTAAAACTTTTTCGACGTTTTCTGTCTTCAACAGGCTGGCAACGTCAGTGTCAATACCCGGCGAGTTAAAGGTGATCACCTGGCTTAGCTTATTCCCAGCGTGAGTGTAGCTGGCTGCGAGTGATTGAGCGATCGCGCCTCCTAAGCTTTCTCCCGTAATGCTGGGCGGATCTCCCTCCGGATTTTTAAGCGCGTCTTGAGTAATTGACTGTAACCACTGCTCTATTTCGGCCTTGCCCGCACTAAATTGATCAAAGCCCACTCCCTTCGGATTCGCATCATCTATAAATCCCTTCGTTTCTTCGGAGTTGGTGCCTCGTACTACCAGCAGTGGCGCATTCACATTGGTTGGATCAACCAGGCCAACAGCATAAAGGCCGGTGGCTTCATCTTGAAAAACCTTATCAACAGAATACCCTTCATAGCGCTCACCGACCGAAAGGTCTGCCTTCGTGTATCTGACGAGCTTTTCGTAGGAGCCCAGTAAATTGTCAGACACAGACGACGTGGAAGATGACGCCACGGTTGTCTGTGGCGCTGATAGAAGACTATTTCCTGTGAGCGCATCGTATGCCGTTTCATTCAGGAGAGATAAAGGCTTTGAATCGTTATTTCCTACAATACTGTTATCTAATTTGTTGCTGGTGACCTGTCCGGTTAGGAGGTCGTCAGAGGGTGAATTGCTTGAGTCTTGTTTTGAAGAAAGCGGCTGGGTGAGGAGCGCTTGAGTGTTAAAGAGAGCGTTTGACTGGGTTAATCCAATCAGGTCGTCGGTTGTAGGCATTAACAACAACTGCTGGCCTGCTGTGCTCAAGTCGCCCGCTTTAGAGAGTGGTGACTGTCCCAGGCCTTCGTGATGGTTGGAGGCCAGGTCTAGTCCTAAAATATCTGAGGGTGCTATGGCCTCTGTTGAAAGCGCACTTCCTTGAGCTGACTTAGTAACGACGTCGTTTTGAGCGGCTAAGAGATTTGAAGTTTGCATGATAAGTTCTCTCGCTTGTTCTGCTTTTTGTGTGATTACAGATTAGGCTGAGCAGATGGGCGCCTCTCGAATATTTTCAGCCGAGGCCAGCGACATTTTTGACAAAGCGCCTTGCCGAAAAGTGCAAGGTCGTTGTGATAAATAGTCAGGGCGACTACTGTATTGGCCAGCGCAGCTCGCTTACAGCCCCTTTCGGCTGATTGAATGAGCGCTGAAAACGTCCCTTTAACTGTGCTGCTAGCGACATAGCCTGCTGAGTTCCCCGCCCTATCCGCTGCCGTTTACCCTGCGTCCGCCTGTGCTCAGCGCGTCCATTATCTACCACGCGGATAACGTTTTCTGCCTCTTCTTGCATACAGATCACCGTTAGTCGAGAACAGCCTTTTGCATACTTGCCCGCGTTACAAATGGCTTCTTCTAAAAAACGCCCGATCTCTCGCTTGCGATCGCTATTCAAGTCCTTTTCGGCCATCGGCTCAAACTTGCGAATATGAAATTTAATCGCCTCAAAGCAGGGAAATTCTTTTCTTTGTAGCGTGTGTTCGTACACTTCATAGAGGATTTCATGTAGCGGCTGATCCAGGCGAACGACGTGATCGCCTATCAGTCGCAGGCTATCTTCCGCGCTCAAAAACTCCTGCTTTAACGATTCATAAATTCCTCGCAAGTCTTGATTGAGCGACTGCAAGTCCCGATTCACCGCTGTCGAAATGCTATTCTCATCAGACACCCGAGCGAGAACAATCGCTAACGTTTGCAGCGGCCCGTTGTGAATTTGGTCAAACGTTCTTTCAATGAGCTGTTGACGATCTGCCAGCCGTAGCTCCAATCCTCGCTGTGCTTGAAAAGATGGATACAGAACCAGGCTATTTAAAGCAAAGGCAATCATTGCAGGTACCACCGGAATCCACCAGCTAGCAATCAGCAGCCCGTAGGCGATCGCCACTAAACCACCGCCTAAAGCAACAATACTCATCAAAAAGTAAGCGAGTCTCACCTGACGTCGTGCCAGCAGCAGACCCAACAAACCCCAAATCACAATCCACCCGTACTCTATCCCCTCTGGCATCACCTTTAGTAGCGATCGCCCATCTAGCACCGCACTCAAAATTTGACTAATGGCATGGGCTTGAACCTCAACCCCAGTCACCAGGCCCGGATTCACGCCGTCAATAGCTGCCGTATTAATAATATCTTTGACACTCGGTGCGGTAATGCCCACTAAAACAATGCGGTCGGTCAATAAATTGGGTGAGAAATTGCCTGATTGAATGTCCTGATAGGTCACCGTATCAAACGCATTTTGACCGCTGCGAAAGTTAATAAGAACCTGCTCGCCCCCAGCATCCAAACGAATGTATCCGCCTGTGTGGGGATGCACCCGCAGCAGTTCTGTTCTGGCAAATCGCATTGTAGACGGATCGCGAATGCCGTTCTCTAAGGCGATTCCTGCCGCTGCAAGGTACTGCTCTGCTAGCCGCAGCGTCAAAGAAAATTTGTACTCATCATCATCGCTATCTAACGCTCCCAGCAGGCTACGGCGAACAAAGCCATCCCGGTCGGGTAGCGCATCGGCAAAGCCCATCTGAGCCTCTGAGGCCGCAGGCGGTGGGGCAACTTTCACGGGCGGCAACATTTTATGGATCATCACGAGATTATCCAGGCGTTCTATCAGCGCTGCAAACTCAGCGTGACCCGGTTCTACGGGTAAGTCACGAAAAATATCTAGCCCCACTGCCCTGGGCTGATATCGGTCAATAGCCGTGAGGAGCGTCGTGAGATCTTGATCGGGAATAGGATAGGTGCCAATGGCCTGAATGTCGTCTTCTGTAATGCCAACGATAGTGATGCGCTGATCGCGTGCCTCACTCGGGCGCGATCGCAAGCCAAAATCCAACGCCTGTAGTTCAGCGAGCTGAAAAAGCCCAAGCAGACGAGCGGCCACCACCAGGCCCAAAACCGGCATCCCTGGCAATACACTCAAAAGCCAACGCTTAGTCGAACGGTCTGCCATTTTGCCTGCCTAATCTAACGACCTAATCCAACAACCTAATCTAAAAGACCTTCCTGTCGTGCCCGTATCTCTGTTTGAATCCGAATATTTTTTCCCTCTTCTGGATACACACCTAGCGCGTCTTGAACCCTTGTCCAGTAGTGTCGCACGCTGCGCTCAGAGACATGCATCTGCTGGGCGATCGCCTTGTCTTGCAGGCCATCTTGAAACGCCAGCAGCAGCACATCGAGCCACTCCGGCTTGATTTCCAAATTTGTTCTCATTTCTCGGGGGGTATATACCAGCCCCTGCAACGCCCAGTCAGCCCGCGTTATCATCTCTTGAATAGATGAGCCTTTATCCGAAATCGTAAAGCCACCTTGGTGAAGCTCAATCGCAGGCCTTAGCCGGACGAGCGATCGCACATGGGCACTTTGCACCACAAAGTTCAGCTGTGAGTCATGTTCCATCAACTCGCGCAAAAGCTGAATGCCCACCTCTGTTTGCGCCACGTCTTCAGGCTTTGCCGGAATCGACAGATCCATCACCACCAAACTGGGATGAATATCTTCAATCTGTTCTTTAGCGGACTGGGCATTTTGAGCTGTGAAAAATTTCGCGTTGGGATATCGCTTTTGCAAAATACTTAGCGTCCCTTCTAAAATAGCCTCATGATCATCAACAATCACAATCGATTTAGGACATAGTTCCGATGGCTCTTGGATTGACATATTTTCAGCGACTCCGTTCACTCTCTACACTTGCATTTAAAGGCCATCTAAACTCACCTAACAGTTTTGAGTGGTTGCCTGTCAGCTTGCAATGGCCTGGCATTAACACTTTAAAAGTCTGCTGAATATAGCCCAGCTCCTTTATCTCAGACGAGTCATTTCCAGGCAAGTCAATTAACGCTTGAGATAATTGACTGTTTAACGTTATCTGAAGTTTCGCGACGTTATTGCTGTGAGTGAGCGTCAGTATCAACGCGCTTGAGCTAGCCTGACCCCAGTAGGTTTTCCATATCTCCAAGCACTCGCTAACACACCACAACAATAACCGGTGTTTGTCCGTTTGCTGCCATGGCCACTCCGAGGGAAGCTCTAATGTAACTTCGGTTCCTATTTCAGGGCTAATCGTTTCATCAACTCGATGCTTAATAAGATGTTGCAACGCTAGCGGTAAACTATCTTCTAAAAAAGGCACCGATAGCTCATCACTTGCCCGTTCCAGAGCCAGATTAAACGCTTCAGCTAGTGTTAAGCACTGATTGAGCGATCCGATGGCTTGCTCGGGCGTGCTCATAACCCCCAGCTCTAGAGAACGTCTGAGGGCAAATGCTTTTTGAAAAAGCTGCTCTCGCACGCTATCTGCCTGCGCACTTAAGTGATGAGATTGTCTTGCATAAAACCATTGCAGCGCCTGTTTCTGCTGCTGCTGCTGGCACCAATAGTAAGCAAATGCCAGCCAAGCGCCTGCTCCACCGATGACGAATGTTTCAACCGTATGCAACGCGTACCCTCGGCTTATCAGCATCGACAAGGCTTTCGTAGACCCTGCTTTCTAAATTATTTCTCAACGGCAACTTCATTCATAGCCGATTCCAACAAGGCCACGTCATTTAACAATACAGCCCTGACTTGCGCAACATCGGCAGCCTCATGGGAACCCAAAGCTGCGATCGCATCGTACCAGTAACCGGCAGCCGCTAAAACCCTAGCGTTTTTTACAGCGCCCTGTGAAAGGTCTAGCGTCGATGCGTCAGGCACGCGTTCCACCTCCGCCTCATAAACCAGAGATTGAGAAGGACGATTGGGATTGCAGTGCACAATTATCTGCCATAAATAGGCCCGATTCGCATCTAGAGCCACCGCCGCCGGTAGCTGATACTGAGAGATTCCAGGCTCATAGGTCAAAGACGCTGAATGATGCAGCGCTAATGTCCCTAATGGCTGAAGCGCGTAAAGGCTAAAGTCAACGGGAACCGGATTGTCGTCTGGCAAAAACCAGGTAAACGTTGGGGTCGCAGTGGCTGTTTTGCCTACAAAATTTGTCGGTGCCATTAAGTAAGGAGACATTTCGCCATTGAAGCACCCTCCTGTACGCGTCCCTGTTGTTGTACTTGGAGAACGGGGTGCAGAGGGATCAACAGGCTTAAAATATTGAGGCGAGGGAGAGATGGTGACGCTCTCAGAAACGGACGTATCCGCTAGCGCCTCCTTTGGGCTGCTGGCCCAGGCTGGATTGGTCAAACTAGCGGCCACCCATAAAAAAGCAAAGGTTTTAATCGAAAGCTTTATGTACATTTTGCTACCATCCGAGCAACGCTATTATGTCAATAATACTGGTTTCAGTAATATTGATGATTGAAGCAAAGCTGAACTTATAATTCTTATTACTTTTGGACGTAGATGTGTATGTAGTCGTTGGCATTCCGCTCGATTGCCCCCACAAACTGGCCGGTATTAATTGCAACGCGATCGCGCTTCCCCTTGCGTACCGCTCTCAGTCCCTTCTCAAGGTCTATTGTAGATCTTCCGTCCAACATACCCACCAGAGCCGTTCGCATAATAAGCCTATCCGTAGATGGTGAAAACGCTGCCTCAGACTGTTTTACCCGGTCTGATCCATTCTCATATACATAAGCAAGCGTGACGCGATTGGGCACCAGCGAATAGGTGCTGGTATAAAACCTGCCAATCGAACTTTCTTGAGTCGGTTTGCCCAATCTCGATCTAATTTCATCTTCTGAAGACCCTGGTGGTAATCCAGGGACGGTGGGCGTCTTGCCTGGGTCTCCGGGCTGAGCATTTTCCGGGTTGCCGCTGTCTTCAAGTATCAGCGGGGGCGGCTCATTAACATTAGCAGGCGGTTTTTCAGGCAGCGGCGTATACTCCGGCTCTGCTGTTGCTTCCGCCTCTACAGGATCGTTAGGATTGCTTTCTTCAGGCACTACGATCTCTGCTTCTTGTTCATTCTCAAATACAGGCTCTTCTACAGGCACTATTTCTTCAGCCGCGTTCTCTTCAAGCTCTATCGGGGTGGGTATCTCTATTTCATCTGACTCTGTTTTATCTGGCGAAGAGATCTTGGGAGTAGGGTTCAATCCGTCTGAAACGTTCCGGTATAGCCAATATCCGCCGCCTGCAAAAACGCCTGCAACGAGCACCGTGATCAGGCCTAAAACAGAAAAACACCCCAGACCCTTTTTCTTTGCTCGCGGCTGATAGCTAGGTTGATTGACCGAACGGTAAGCTGTTTCTTCGCCATAACCTGTTGGAATGGGGGCAGCAACCGTTTTCTGCCCTGTGCCATAGTCTGCGGCGACCGCGCCTGACTGATAGGCCGGTGCCACCACCCGAGTAGGAACTTCTGACGGGCTAAAGCCTCGGCTAGGTACCGAGGCGCTGGTGTTTTTTTGCGATCGCCCAAACAGCCCAGTCTTTTGGCCAGTATTTTGGCCTTCCGTCAGCATGGTTAGCCAGCGCCCCACTGACTGCGGGCGATCTGGCAGTTCAAGATTCATACCCTGATCAATCGCCGCTGCCATTGGCTCTTTGACATCAGGCCGGAGCTGTCGAATAGGGGCTAACGGATTGCGATCGCGCAGCACTGCCGCCACTGGCACCTCAGCGGTGAGTAGGGTGTAAAGCGTCGCCGCCAAACCATACACATCCGTCGCCGCCGACCGATGCGCCTTGGGCAAATACTGCTCAATCGGCGCGTACCCTTCAGAGACAATGCTGGTATGCGTCTGCGCTGAGTTTTGTGTTAGCTCGCGAGCAATGCCAAAGTCAATCAGAATCGCCTCGCCCGTGAGCTGATGGATCATAATGTTCTGCGGCTTCACGTCCCGGTGCAGCAGGCCTTTGGCATGTACCGCCTGGAGGGCACGGCCAATTTGGCTGATGTAGTCCACCGAGGCTTTTACGGGCAGTGGGTTGCTAGGCAAAACAATATCGGCAAGCGATCGCCCCGGAATATAGTCCATCACCATATAGGGCAAATCGTCTTCTATAAAAAAGTCGCTCACCCGCACCACGTTTGGATGGCTGCACATGGCCAGCCGTCGCGCTTCGTCCTGAAACTGCCTTTGCAAATCAGCCAAATTAGGCGATCGCCAGTGCGACTCATGCAGCGTTTTAATCACCACGACCTGATCCAAATAAGTCTGATGCGCCCGAAACGTCAGGCCAAACCCACCTCGGCCCAGCACTGCCTCTAGCTTGTACTTGCCCCCTTGCAGAAGCTTACCAATCAAACTACTCATGAATTCCAGGCGCGCGCGCGTGCGTCATACAAAATCGATTCCATTGTCTATCCTTCTCTCTCCCTACACAACCTGCCCTGTTCCAGTTTCGCTAGCATGGAAGGGCAACCTAACCCATTTCTTATGACAGCTACCATCCCTGCCAAACCCACCACAGCGCTCCGCCAAACCTGGGACAACACCTCATTTTTCCATAGCACCAGCGACCCTAAAATTGAAACGACGGTTGAGGCGCTCAAAGCTGATATTGCAGCGATCGCCCTTGCCTGCCAACCCTTCACCGATCTTGTAGACACCGCCGAAACAATTGCCCCCGCCGACTACACCGATCTCATAGACAAAATCCGCCCTATCTACCAGCAGCGCAAAGACGTGCTCACTCGACTAGGCAACACAGGCACCTTTATTTACACCGCGCTCAGCATCGATACCCAAGACAACAGCGCCAACACCTGGATGCCGGTGCTACAAAAGCTCAGCGCCGACTTAGAAGAAGGCACAAAGCCGCTCAATATTTTTATGGAGCGGGCCAGCGAAGACTTTATCACCGCGCTTTTGGCCGATCCTGACCTCAGCGAAATGTCATTTTTGCTGCGTCATGCCCGTAAGCAAAAAGACTTTTCCCTGAGCGTCGCTGAAGAGCAGCTAATGACGGCTTTAGCGACCAACGGCCTACACACCTGGGGCAACCTTTACAGCGAACTCGCTGGCACGCTGAAGTGCAACGTTCAGGGGGAAACGATGGGCCTCGCGCAGGCCGCTAATTTGCTCAGTAATCCTAGCGCTGACACGCGCAAAGCAGCCTGGGACGGTATTCGGTGTGCCTGGGAAGCGCAGCAGCCGACCGTTGCTGCGGGCCTAAATGCGATTAATGGCTGGCGGCTAGAAGATGCCAAAAAGCGTTCAACGAAGCGTCAGCTTCACTACTTTGACAAAAGCTGTCATCAAAGCCGCATTGAAAGAGCGACCCTAGATGCGCTGATGGAAACCACCTACCAAAATCGTGACATTGGGCACCGGGCGCTGGCGGCGATGGCCAAAGCGCTGAGGCAAAATCAGATGAATCCTTGGGATACGATGGCGGGTGCGCCTGTAGCCTCAGGTGACGGTGAAAAAATTGCTTGGGAAGAGGCGATCGCGCTGATTTCAAGTGCCTTCAACACCCTCACTCCCGAAATGGGCGACTTCGCAATCATGATGGCCGAAAAAGGCTGGATAGACGGCAAGCCCACGCCTAACCGCGCCACAGGGGCCTACTGCTCCGGCTTCTCTGATCCTAAAGAGCCACGCATCTTTCTCACCTACGAAGGCACGATGAGCAACGTCATCACCCTGGCTCACGAACTCGGCCATGCATGGCATAACTGGGTCATGCGCGATCTGCCCAAAAGCCAATCTCGCTATCCGATGACGCTGGCAGAAACGGCCAGTATTTTTGCCGAAACGCTCGTTCGCGATGCGCTGATGAAAAAGGCTAAGACACCTGCTCAACAGATGGAAATTGCCTGGGAAGATGCTAGCAGCGCTGCTGTCTTTTTGCTGAATATTCCGGCCCGCTTTGAGTTTGAGAAGCGGTTGGTCGAAGCGAGGAAAATAGGGGCGCAAAGGCCTGCACAGCTTCGCAAAATGATGAACGATAGCTGGCAACTGTGGTTCGCTGATAGCCTCAGCCAGTACGACGATCTGTTCTGGGCCAGCAAGCTTCACTTCTCTATCTCTAGCCTGGGCTTCTACAACTACCCGTATCTATTTGGCTACCTTTTCAGCTTAGGCATCTATGCACAACAACCGGTATACGGCGCTGAATTTAATAAGCGTTACACCGATCTACTACGTGATACGGGCACGATGACCGCCGAAGATCTGGTACAGCAACACCTACAAAAAGATCTCACGCAGCCGCAGTTCTGGCAGGACAGTTTGGCAATGGTTGAAAAATCTGTTGCTCGGTTTGAATCGTTAGTTGAGCAAGTATAAAAGAGAACGTGGGAGGATTTCTATCAACAATCCTCCCGCTGCTGTGTCGCTATCGAGCTTTCGTATGCTGTTTAGCCATCTCCGCAGCTTCTTCTGGATTTCCACTCGAAGGAAAAATTAGAATACTTTTGATGTTCTTGTTTTTCACTAGCTCATCAAGGCGATGAAGCTGATTTTCGGTAATGGCAACCCCTGAGTAGTTTTCTGCGATCGCCAGCTCATCGCGAAAGTTACCGTCGTTGTATACCTGAATGAAGGCTCTGTCTGCATTCCAGTTTTGCCAGTCGGCGGCAAAATAGCGGCCACTCCAGTATGGGTTGTGATGACACAAATCAAAGCTAACGCTAGAATTTGCCTGCTTCACGCTTGTCTGCAACCGCTGGACAAACTTAGTCAGTGAGGCAGTTCTATCTACATTGCCAGGGAGGTCTGAGTGGTAGCCCAAGTAGTCATCCCACTGCACCGCATCAATGTCAGGATATCGCTGTACAAACTCTGCTGATATCTCACTAAAGAAGTTGCTGATAGCTGGATTATCAACATCTAGTACGCGGTGCTCAATGCCTGCGTAGGTACGGTCAATCCCGTCTACAAACCATCCGTTTGCGATCGCCTTGTCAAAAATCGGACTGTCCTGATCGAGCTTAATCCCCTTTTCAAAGTACGCATGTACCTGCATACCTTGCTTATGAGCTTCGTCAATCATCCAGTCAAGCCAATCTTCTTGAAACGCATTGGGACAGCTTTTCATGCCAAATGTATCCCGCATGACATCACTGTTGTACATCGGGCAGCCGTTGCCCCATACGCCATGAACAATCGTGTTAAAGCCTTGTTCTTTGTAATACCGAACGCGATCGCGAATTGTTTTTTCCTTGGCATCGCCAGTGACCTGATACCGGCTCAAATAAATACCGCGAACTTCTTTGGACTGCCAAAGCGTTGCCGAAGGGCTCCTCGCAATCGTGTTTAGCGACCGAGAGGGTTCAGCCGCGATGGCAGCTTTTGTGCTCACAACTGAGGACAAAAGCTTGCCTGCGCTTGCATTTATCGAGGGAGCAAAGTCATAAACGCCAAGACCTAAGGTCACACTCAGTAGATAAAAAGGCAGCGAAAACGAGAAGCTTCCGAAGCCGAAGCTTTTCTTTTGGTCAGACATAACAAAATTTTAAAGAGAACAAAAAAATTTGATCGGTGATGCTCAGACATTTCAAAAAAGAATGTTCGTAATACTAAACCTTAATGAAATGTAAAGCGCAACCGCATACCTGCAAAGAATTTGACACGCGTACAGTACGGTAGACTTTTTGGCTGTGATATGAAACCTACCTCTTTATGCAGAGAATAGGGTCATTTAATATTTCCCGATTATTTTGTTTGCGCACCAAAAAAGCTGCGAGCATAGGCTTGCAGCTCTGAGGCAATCGACATAAGAGAAAACCTTCTATATTCTCCTGCGAGGCAATTAAAAAGAGATGTTTTGAGCTAAAGAGAGAATTTATTTGTTGGCAAAAACATAGTTTGATAGGTTCTCATTGATGGTTTCGCCGCTAAATTCCCAGCGTTTGTGCTAAAAACTGCTCTACAAAGCGCAGCGCCATTTGATTGCTGACGCCATTAAAAATTTTGTCGAAGGCGTGCTCGGCCCAAGGAATTTTCACCCAGACAGCGATATTGCCAGATTTGATCAGTGCATCGTAAAGGGATTTACCAAATCGAGATTCGACCAGGTGATCGCGCCCGCCGTATATAAGGAGTACCGGCGGCAGTGATTTTGGCAGTGCGGCTCGGACATAGGTGATGGGTGAAGCCTCGGCGTAGGCGGCTGGTAGATCGCTGGGTGTCCCACCCATCAAGGCTGACAGTACCTGCCTAACGTCTATTGGATCGGGCCGGGGCGGATCGGTATATCCTTTGGCCAAGTCAACGGGGCCGTAGTAGTCCACGATGCTCTGTACGGCTGACGGCCCTGTGGCCTGAAAGCCTGCGAGCATGGCCAAATGCGCGCCTGCTGACCAGCCGAAAAGGCCGATGCGACCGCTCAAAATTTCGTATTCATCAGCGCGATCGCGTACAAAGGCCAGTGCCGTCTTCACGTCCTGAAGCTGAGCGGGAAAGCGGTAGTTAGGCGCATGTCGATAGTCAATAGCCACCACCACATAGCCGCGCGCAGCTAGGTATCGGCCCATCTGCGCACTTTCTGCTGGCGACCCCCGTGCCCAGCTACCGCCATAAATGGTGACCACGGCTGGATACTTACCCGGTGCCGGTGGCTGATAAAGATCTAAAGACAACGCCTGACCGGCTGGCGTGGCAAAAGGAATTTGAGACTGATAGCGCACCGGCTGAGCTGGCGTTCCGCTGAAAAACGACTTCCAGCTAAATAAAGGATGTGCCGCAGGTGGATCTAAATTTTTGAAGGCGATCGCCATCGACTGTTCAGCTTGAGTGACCGCGCTCGGTAGCTGCAATAAAGGCAAGCTACTGAGGACTAAGCTGATGAGCAGCAGCGCCTGCAAGCATCGAGCTGATGATTGTCCTTTGCGCGCTCTTTTGCGCTTTCTGTAGGGCCACAGCGTAAGCAGCAGTAGTCCTAAGGCGACAAGACCCAACAGTGGGCTAATTTCCGGGGCTCCCACTGCCAGCCGTAAAAAAAATAGGTTAGGTGCCGGAAGCACAATCCACAGGCTTAAAAAAAATACGCCAATAGATAGCAGCCAGACGATCGTTTTGCCCATAGTGAATGCTTGAGGTGAAAGCTGGCATATTCTAAAAATTTTCAGTAGAGTTACTTACCCACAATCAAGTTTCATAGATGTGTTGAAAAGACCAGACCACAAGTATAAAGATTAGATAAATCTGACAATTTTCCTAATCCTTTTCATTCATTTTTGTTTGAGGTCTTTTGCTTGAGAGTGCCGCCCTATCAAATGTATAGCAAGAAGCCCCGTAAAAGCTTCGTTTTCTTGGTTTCTTCTACCGCCTACAGCTTGTTGTCTACATTCTCCTGCGAATATCGGCACGACACAGTATGCCTCAAAGTCTTGTTCTCCACCTAACCCCTCAGTCCAATATTCTTAGAGATCACCTTTAAGGCTATGCCTTGCAGCAGCTTTTTTTTGATCTGGTAGAAGCCGTTGACAAATTGAATTTAGCAAAACTGAATCTAGCCAGTAGACTGTTTTTGACGTGTCGTGCGATCGCCTCAAGCGCTCTGCTAAGTCCATTCAATTCATTCAAAAGCACCTAGCCAACGACTATGCGCTCGGATTGCTGAGCGTTGTTTTCCTCAGCGTAATCCTTCGGTTTTGGCAGCTTAGCCGCTTTAACGCGCTGGTCTTTGACGAGGTGTATTTTGTCAAATTCGCGCAGGCTTACCTAACGGGGGCTCCTGAATTTGATGCGCATCCACCGCTCGGTAAGTACTTGATTGCGGCGGGCGTTTGGCTCGGTAATCGTGCTGCCGCTCTTTTTCCAGACTGGCAGCCGCAGCTTACTTCGGCAGTGGGCATTGCACCGTTTAGCTATCGCTGGATGAATGCGCTGGTCGGTAGCTGCATTCCACCGCTGGTGTTTGGCCTCTCTTACACGCTGAGTCGTCATCAGCGACATTCACAGCGGCTAACGTTTGCCACGTTAGCAGGTGTGTTTGTTGCAGTAGATGGCCTTTTTGTGGTGGAGTCTCGCTATGCGCTGATCAATGTATATATGGTGTTTTTTGGCTTTTTAGGTCACTATCTGTGGCTGCGGGCTGAGGCGATCGCATCTCACACAGCACGGGCGGCGCCTCAGCTAGGGCTATATCGACTGCTGGCAGGGGTGGCTTTGGGCGGGGCGATCGCAACAAAATGGAACGGCCTGGGCTTTATCTTCAGCCTCACCATCTACGCGCTGTGCCAGCCTAAAAAGCATCCGATCCAGCTATTTATCTACCTTGTCCTATTACCTGCGCTCACCTACAGCCTGCTCTGGCTGCCGCACCTACAGCTCACCGGAGAAAACCTAACGTCTCTTCACGCCACTCTACTCGCCTTTCATCAACAGCTTTCAACCGATGGCCATCCGGCCTGCACCAAATGGTACGCCTGGCCTATTCTGCTTAAGCCGATTACCTACTGGTATCAAGATTCTGGCGGACAGGTGTTTACGGTCAACAACTTAGGTAATCCTCCTCTGTGGTGGCTCTCTAGCGCGTCTGTTTTGTTACTTTCTATAGAAAAAACGCGTCAGCTAAAAGAGAAGTTTTACCTTAATAGAACGCATAGCACTCAGCTATTTGCTCACAAAAGAGATAGTGCCATGATTACCTATTTGCTGGCTGGCTACGCTGCAAACTGGCTGCCGTGGATAGCTGTTAGTCGCTGCACTTTTATCTATTTATATATGCCTGCGGCGGCTTTTAGCTTTGTGACGTTAGCTTGGCTGATGAGTCAGTGGCTACAGTCGTCTGAGGGTGGCATTAAGGTTGTGGGCGTAGGAATGCTGGGTGCGATCGCGATCGCTTTTATCTACTGGCTACCGATTAGTCTCGGCTCGCCACTGACTCCAGAAAGTTTAAAGATCAGGTGGTGGCTAAGCACTTGGATATAGATAAATATCATTATGTCCATTATTTTTGGCTTATTTCAAGCAATTCTCTATCATCAGTGAGAGCACGAGCACTACATTGTTCGGGTATTCTCTATAAGTAGGTAAAGCCATAAAGACAAAGACATTTAAGCGTAAGCATATATGCTTTTGACTATGCTCTCTCTACTTTAAATTTGTATGAATACTTGTTATGAGTGCCTGTAAAGAGCCAGCGATCCTGGCTGTAGACGATACACCAGACAACCTGTTTCTGATTGAGGCTATTCTCGGCGATGGTGACTATCAGCTAAGCTGTGTAGAGAGCGGCGCGGCTGCAATTGAGGCGGTGGAAAAGTCTCCACCTAGCCTGATTTTGCTCGATATTATGATGCCTGATATTGATGGCTATGAAGTGACTCGCCGCATCCGTCAGAATCAAAATTTGCCCTACATTCCCATTTTGCTGATTACAGCAAAAGCAGATGCTCAGATACTAGAAGGTGCTAACGGCATTATTCACAAGCCTTTTGATATAGAAGTGCTGCTAGAGCGCGTAGAGAGTCTGCTATCGCGTGAATCTGACGTATGTTGCTATTGAAGCTTCAGCTTCAATAGGCGCAGCAGCGCTGACTTCGCGGGCTGTTCAACAACAATGCGCTCTTTTTTGGTTTTAGAGAGTCTCTTCAATCGATATTCGACTTTAGACGCTAAAGAACGGCTGCCCACTTCTGATGTGTACACCACCTCAAGCGGCCCTTTAGCTCGCAAATACTTTGCGCCTTTTTTCCCACCTTGATGCTCAGCTAGGCGTTTCAAAACATTTGTTGTAATGCCAGTGTATAGGTTTCCCTGTCGCGTTCGAATGAAATAAACAAACCAGCCTGATTCTGTTGCTTTTTCTAACATGTGTTAGCTGGCTACTCGCTCACGGGCTGCGCGTATTTTGCTGAGAGCGTCGTATAGGTCTTGCGTGTGTGGCCAGCCGACAAATCCGGCGAACAGGCAATCACCCATATGGTTCGATAAAAATATATGGTGAATGTTCATGCGGCTGCGCCAGGTGCGCAAAATTAGGCTGTCGGGCATGAGCGCCCACACTTCAGATTTTTCAAAGCCGCGATAGTGGGCGTCGGTGATGCCAGGGATGGCCTGAAGCTGACGGATGAGGCGATCGCAATAGCTTTCAACCGGCTCCGGTACGCACAGGCAGTCCGTATTTTGCCAAAACTCACGAATAATATTGGCCACCTTGGGATGATTTTTCATCTGATCGTGGTTAATGCCGTTTACTTCTACGTAGCTGGCCCGATGGAACCGCGTGCATTCTACAGGCACTATGCCATCACTACCGCCGTCATAGTCTCCAGCGATAATCAGCGTCGGAATTTCAGCGGCAATTTTTTCTGCGATCGCCCGCCGGTTCATCCCCAGGTCTTTCGCAATGCCAATCCCTAGCCCAAGCGGGTCGATCATACGGCTTAAGTCTGCGCCGCCCACTGGCGAAGCCACCAGCACTAGCGATTCTACTAGCGGCCACCATTCCGGGTGCCTTTGCAGCACTTCTAGCCAAATCAGGCCGCCCATAGAGTGACCGACAATTCGCAGCGGCGCTTCAGGATGCTGGGTTTGGGTTTGCTGAGCGATCGCCTCAACACGATCAATCAAGGGCGCAATCCGAATCCAGGTATTGACAAAGCCTAAGTTCGGCACCACCACCTGAGCCTGTGGGCTGGCAATCTGCTGTGCCAGTTTGCTAATGCCCTGGTTCACATCGGCCCAACCATGCTGTGCGTAGAGGATGTAGTCAGGCTGAGACATAACAAAAGGCTCAAAAGACGATGGAGCTACTGTAATCAATTTTGATCAATATTTACGGCTCGAATAGGTATCCTATCGAATCGCCTTTAAGGACGCTTGCTGACCTGAAGTGCTGCGGGAGGCTCGGCCACAACGTATAAAGTTTTCCCAGTACGTGGGTGAGAGAACCGCAGCCGATGCGCGTGCAATAGATATCCGCAGTCTCCGGGCATGGCGCTGCCGCCTGCAATTGGCCCACCACCGATTGCATAAAGCGGATCGCCCAGCATAGGAAAACCGGCTGCAGCTAGGTGGATGCGAATTTGGTGGGGCCGACCGGTTGCAATCGAAACGTCTACGAGCGTCGAATCTTGGTTGCGCTGTAAAACGGTGCCCTCACTTTTAGAGGCTAGGCCGCCGTCACAATGTCCATATAAATAGCTCAGGCCGTTGTAAGGCAGCTTGCCGATAGGGTAGTTGCAGGTGAAGCGGCTTTTCAACTCATTTGCCGATGCGGGGCCAATTAAAGCCCGATAAATTTTAGTGAGCGATCGCACTCTAAACTGCTTCGAGAGCATTTCTCTAGCCGACTGAGACTTTGCCACCAAAATTGCGCCTGAGGTGCCTCGGCCTAATCTATGAACGGGCACGGGCGTTTCGTTAGGATAGCGCGATCGCATTTGGTGCAGCAGCGTGTGCTCTAAAAAGCCACCGCCGGGAAGAACGGGTAAGCCCGAGGGTTTGGCGATCGCCCAAAAGTCCGCATCTTCGTAAAGCACGCCAAAATCCAGCGGGGCAGATGGCTCAACCCAAGGCAGGCGATGGTAGGAAAGCGTTTGCCCTGAGGTTAAAACGGCTTGGGCATCGACTGGATGGCTCTCTAGCGAGATTTGGCCTTGGGCGATGCGCGATCGCCATTCCTCACGGCTTGAATGCTGATAGCGCGTAGCGTAAAAGTCCAGCACCGTTTGGCCTTGGGCCGTTGCCTTCACGCGATCAAAATAAGTCCAGCCTTGATTCATATGTCTGGTTCGTCATGGCCTGTAACGCGGCCTGTTCGTTTCAATTGATTGGCTCAACTATCTGCTAGTACCTGCTAGATAATCTATCGTGAATATATTCTTTTACCGCTGTTTCAATGTCTATTGACTGGTCAAAACGCATTCTGGCTGCTGTTTTATCCGTGTTTTTTCTCGGAGGCTGCGCGCTGCCTCAGGTTAGCGCTGAAGATCGGCTCTTTCTAGACGTGTCTGTAGAGCTGACCAGCAGCGTCGTTTTGCCCAAGCAAGATTTTGAGGGCGAACCGTTTGGCGGAATTTCGGCGATCGCCTACGATGTGCCGCGCGATCGCCTTTACGCCCTTTCCGATAATCGCGATCGCCCCCGCTTCTACACGCTCACCACTTCAGGCCTCACCACCGAAGCGCCTAACCTCGCCCTAGAATCAGTTACCTACCTCAAAAACGAACAGGGCAACCCCTTCGCCCCTGGCGACATAGACCCGGAAGGTATGGCCCTTACACCTGCTGGCACCCTGCTGATCGCCAGCGAAGGCTCCCCCGCCCGCAGCATCGCACCCGCCATCGGCGAATACGATCTTGCTACTGGCCAACTTCAAAAAGCCCTGCCGCTGCCCACTCGCTATATTCCTGATAGCGTCCTTAACAGCGAAACTCAAGCACCTCAAACACCTCAAGCTCAAGGCGTTCAAGAAAATCTCAGCCTTGAAGCCCTCACTATCAACGTGTCCTCCGGCACGGGCGGCATCTATGAACCCTACCGCCTATTTGTCGCTACTGAAGGCCCGCTACTGCAAGACCTCGACTTTGCCCCCGAAATTCTTTACAAAAATCGCCTGCTTCACTACACCCTCGATCCCTACCAAACCACTATCATCTCCGAGCACCTGTATGAAATGGACTTAGCACCGACCGGCGCAGTCCTTCACGGCCTGTCAGAAATCGCACTGCTCGATCAAGGCGGTCATTTTTTGGGTCTGGAGCGCTCTTTTGGGTTTAAGGGCTTCGCGATTAGGCTCTACCAAATGGCATCCGGTGTCGCCACAGATATTAGTGCGATCGCCTCTCTTTCTGGTGACACCAGCGGCATCAGTCCCATTCGCAAAAAACTCGTTCTAGACTTGGCCACCTTACCCATACCGCTACAGAACTACGAGGCAATGACCTTTGGCCCAGCATTCAAACTAGAGCAAGGCGCTCCTGGCAAAACCCTTTTAATCATGAGTGATGACAACTTCGATGCCGATCAAGAAACTCGGCTACTCATTTTCAAACTTCAACAGTCCTAGAAAAGACTCTTGGAAACTCACTCCTTAGATAGAGGTTCGCCGACCGACCTTTAATTAGCCGTTTATGTGCTTTTAAGTATTTCTTAAGCGGTGCTTATTTTTAGAAGACTTTTTTGCGATCGCCTTTTCCCGTTTTGCTTGCTTCAAAAATGTTGTTTTCGCTGCTCTATCTATTTCTTGAAAGAAGCCTGAAATCCTACAGCACAAGCATTTTGTCTCATGCGTATGAAGTGACCTATCAGCATTTATGATACCCGCCTCTCGCATTTCGTTACGAATGGGTTTGCAAGAAACGACGCACCCATGCGCCCAAACGATGATAAATTGAGCAACAGCAAAGGTCATTATTAAAGGTTTCATAAAGAAGCAGCATGAGAGTCTTAGTAATCGGCGGAGATGGATACTGCGGCTGGGCTACAGCGCTCTACCTCTCCAACAAAGGTCATGATGTCGCGATTCTAGACAGCCTTGTACGGCGACTCTGGGATATGGAACTTCAGTCGGAAACGCTAACGCCCATCGCGCCTATTCAAACCCGGCTTCAGCGCTGGAAAGATCTCACGGGTAAAGACATTGAGCTATTCATCGGCGATGTCAATAACTACCCGTTCCTAGAGCAGTCTATGCTCCAGTTCAAGCCTGATGCGGTGGTTCACTTTGGTGAACAGCGTTCGGCCCCCTTCTCAATGATTGACCGCGAGCACGCGGTAATGACCCAATCAAACAACGTCCTCGGCAACCTCAACCTGCTGTACGTACTGCGCGACCATTTTCCTGAGTGCCACCTCATTAAGCTGGGCACCATGGGCGAATACGGTACGCCCAATATCGACATTGAAGAAGGCTACATCACCATTGAGCACAATGGTCGCAAAGACACCCTGCCGTTTCCCAAAAGCCCAGGCTCCTTCTACCATCTCAGTAAGGTGCACGACACCCACAACATTCACTTTGCCTGCAAAATCTGGGGCCTGCGCGCCACTGATTTGAACCAGGGCATTGTGTACGGCGTGCTGACTGAAGAAACCGGCATGGACGAGCTGCTGATTAACCGTCTGGACTACGACGGTGTATTTGGCACTGCCCTCAACCGCTTCTGCATTCAAGCGGCGGTTGGTCATCCGCTGACAGTTTATGGTTCAGGGAAACAAACCCGCGCCCTGCTTGACATTCGCGACACCGTTCGCTGCGTTGAGATTGCCTGTGAAAATCCAGCCGATGCCGGAGAGTTCCGCGTCTTCAACCAGTTTACTGAGATGTTTAGCATCAACGATCTGGCAATGCTGGTGAAGAAAGCGGGCACTACTTTGGGGTTAGATGTTGAAGTTAATAGCCTAGACAACCCTCGCGTAGAAGCTGAAGAGCACTACTTCAACGCTAAAAATACGAAGCTGATTGATCTGGGTCTAGAGCCCCATTTACTCTCTGATTCACTGCTTGACTCTGTACTTAATACGGCCATTAAGTACAAGAATCGCGTCAATGAAAAGCAGATTATGCCAACGGTTAGCTGGCGGCGTTAGGATTTCGTGATTTGATTATGGTTGAGAAGGTCAGCTTGCACAACATTTAGCGTGCTGGCTGGCCTTTTCATTGGCAACGCTCTTTGGTCTCCTATTTCAATCCCATGCGAATTGCAATCTTCACCGAAACCTTTCTGCCTAAAGTTGACGGCATCGTAACCCGTCTCAAGCACACTGTTGAGTACCTGCAAAGCTTCGGCAATGAAGTGTGCGTGTTTTGTCCTGACGGGGGCTTGCGTGAGTACAAAGGCGCAAAAGTAGAGGGTATCTCTGGTTTTCCGCTGCCGCTGTATCCGGAGCTAAAGCTGGCGCTGCCTCGGCCATCTATGCGGGAGGCCATTGAAGCGTTTAAGCCTGATCTGATCCATGTGGTGAATCCTGCGGTTTTAGGCGTGGGCGGCATTTACTACAGCCGCTCGCTGAATATTCCGCTGATTGCGTCCTATCATACGCATTTGCCTAAGTATTTGGAGCATTACAACCTAGGGATGCTTGAAGGCGTGCTGTGGGAGCTGCTGAAGGCAATGCACAATAAGGCGGCGCTAAACCTCTGTACGTCTTCGGTTTTGCAGCAGGAGCTGATTGATCACGATATTGAGCGGGTAGAGGTGTGGCAGCGGGGGGTAGATACTGAGCTATTTCGCCCGGATTTGCGCAGTGATGAGATGCGATCGCGTCTTACAAACGGTCACCCCGATGCGCCTATTCTTATCTACATTGGGCGTCTTTCTGCTGAAAAAGAAATCGACCGCATCAAGCCTGTTTTGGAATCGATTCCTGGGGCTCGCCTTGCCTTAGTTGGCGACGGCCCTTACCGAGAGGAGCTTAAAAAACACTTTGCGGGCACACCGACTAACTTTGTTGGCTATTTAGCGGGTGAAGAATTGGGGGCGGCCTACGCCTCTGCCGATGCTTTCATCTTTCCGTCTCGAACTGAAACGCTAGGCTTAGTTTTGCTGGAAGCGATGGCGGCAGGCTGTCCGGTGGTGGCAGCGCGGGCCGGCGGCATTCCAGATATTGTCACCGATGGGATTAACGGCTTTATGTTTGACCCAGCCGATGAGGGAGGCGCGATCGCAGCCACGCAAAAACTCCTCGGCATGAAGGCCGAACGCGAACTGCTCCGACAAAATGCTCGAGTAGAGGCGGAGCGTTGGGGCTGGGAAGCCTCTACCCAGCAGCTAGAGCGATACTACACCTCGGTTTTGAGTCAGGGGTTAGGCGGGGGAGAAATGGCGATCGCAGCATAAAGTAGAAACGCCTTTTTATTCAATTTCTCTAACTTCCGATTCAGTCTCTTAATGTCGCTTCATCGCTTTAGTTGCTGATGAGCGTAGCTGGCCCGTCGTGACTAAGAGCAGATGAGCCATAGGGAACAAAGTCGTAGAATTCATTGCTTTGCAGATAGGCAACAGCCATGATTTGACCATTGCGCTTGAGCACGCCCCAGGTGCTAGGCAGCGTGTTGTTGATAATCTGACCGGCTAGGGGTTCAGAAATCACAGGCAAATCGCCTGCAAATAGCTGTTCTATTGCTTTTGATTCTCTCTCATTTGGGAATGCAGCATATAGCTCTGGGACAAGAACAGTTTGGCCATTGTTGGATCGAATGCTGCCTTTGTTGAGGCTGGCGTATTTAAAAGGGGCTTGGGGCGATCGCACTATTAGCTTGACCATAGGCCGATGCGGAAAAGACGATTCAATCGCAGTGAATAGCTTGCTCATATTGCCTAGCTGGCCTTTCTCGGCAAGAGTGTTGGTATCTAGCGCCTCTAGCAGCGGCGGGGTAAACAGCGTTAAAACCTCCGACATAGCCGTATCTAAATCATTTTGAGCCTGAATAAAATCAGCTTGAGCCTCACGGGTAGCGACCTGGCTACGAAAGTGGTTGGTAACTTGCAGGCCACCGATAATGAGTGCGATCGCTACAATTGTCACAACAATGCTTTGCTGCACGCGTCGCTTCACCTGTGCCGAAACCCCATAGTTTGGAAGCTGTGCCTGGCTCGCATTCGCCTCAGCTAGCAGTGACAAAGACAGCAGCACGTTCATCACCACCATTACAAAAGCAATAATGCCGCCTGCTACCAGCAAAGCCCGGACGATTAAGCTCCACGCCTCCGGCAAAATATCCCACAGCAAAAATTCGTCAATCACCCATAGCACAATGCCAAAGCAGGAGAGCGTGAGCAGAACAACCGCAAGGTTGGTGACGAGCCGAAGTAAAAAGCGATGATTCATAAGAAGATTTGCAGAGCCATCACATCAGATACAGGCAGCTTAAAAACTGTTCCGGACATTGACTATTTTTTCTATATAAATTCCTTACTTCTGCGAGATAAAATAGTCGTGAACCTATATAAAACAAGGCCAGAGCGATTTTCAGCCGTATTTAGGCTGGCATTAGAAGCGTCCAGAAAATGATTTATGAAATTAATGTAAATTTATGAGTAGAATTCCGTGGCTCTTCTGATTGTCCTTTTATAGGTGCGCATAAATAAGCACATTTGTAAAAGGGTCACTGTGAAGCCTCATGCTATTCCATCAGCAACTGTCTGTTTTTATAGGGTTGGCTTCTCCTTTAGTTTGGCTCCTGCTGCCGGTTGAAGCTTCAGCTCAAACAACACTGCCGCAGCTCCAAGAAGCAGCGGTTCAAGCGCCTTTATCGACTCCCAGTAACCCTCCTCCTCAGCGACTATCTGAAACGCCCTACACTTTGGGCGCAGGGGACGTCGTAAACATTGATATTTTTAGAGTCCCTCAATATAGCGGTGAGCGCCAGGTACTGGTAGGCGGCACCATGTCCCTCCCGCTAGTCGGCAGCGTTAACGTGGGCGGCCTCACCCTAGCAGAAGCTACCAATCTTATTTCCAGCCGCTACAGCAGCTACTTACGCAGACCTATTCTGACGGTGAGTTTAGTCCGCCGTCGCCCTTTACAGGTGGGAATTGCGGGCGAAATTAATCGGCCTGGCTCTTACGCGCTTGGCCAAGAAGGGGCATCGCTCCCTCGACTGACCCAGCTTTTAGAGCTAGCAAGGGGCACAACGCAGGCGGCTGACGTCCGCCAGGTTCAGGTACAAAGGCAGCGCCAAGACGGCACCTATGAACAGTTTCAGGTCAATTTATGGCAGCTTTTGCAGACAGGCGATCAGACACAAGATATAACGCTACGAGACGGTGATTCTATTTTGGTTCCCACGGCTGCGGTGCCGATTGCTGAGGCAACATTGCTGTCTGAGGCAAGCTTTGCCGGTAGCGTCGCCCAGCCTATCAATATTGCCATTATCGGTGAGGTTTATCGACCGGGGCCTTACACGTTGCAAGGCGGGCAGGCACGGACTGGAGACGCTGGGGCACCAGGCGCTTCTTCAGGATCTAGTAGCCCCACGACCGTAACGCGCGCTTTGCAGGTGGCTGGGGGCATTAGGCCAGAGGCGGATATCCGTCGCGTGCAGGTGGTACGGGCGACTCGCGAAGGCACGTCTCAAATGTTTGAGGTAGACCTGTGGCAACTGCTAGAGGCTGGGAGCTTGCAGCAAGATGCCATTTTGCAAGGTGGCGATACGATATTTGTGCCGACGGCGACCGCTGTTGATCCTGAGATGGTTCCTAAAATTGCGGCGGCGAGTTTCTCACCCAATGCTATTCAGGTAAATGTGGTGGGTGAGACAGAACGTACCGGAAGACTTGAGCTACCGCCGAATACGTCTTTAAGTCAGGCCATTTTGGCGGCGGGTGGATTTAATACTCGAGCGAACGAGCTAGAAGCTGAGCTGATTCGCTTGAATCCAAATGGCTCGGTGAGCCGTCGGGTGATTGATGTGGACTTTGCACAGGGGATTGATGAGGAGAATAATCCGCTGTTGCGTAATAACGATGTGGTGGTGGTGAATCCTTCTGCGATCGCCAATATTGACGACACAGTAGGTGCAATTTTAGGCCCAGTGGGCCGCATAATTCAAAGCGTATTTTTCCCTTTAAGAATTTTTGGGATTTTCGACTAGGTAGCATTCTATGAAAACCGAAACAGCTTTAACAATGCCAGTAGCCATGCCGCCAATGGGGCAGATGGAGGAAGATGAAGGCGGGCTAAATTTTGGGGCGCTTTTAAAGGCGCTGCAAAGAAAGTGGTGGCTAATTGCAGGCATGACGGCAGCCACCACCACGCTGGCAGGTGCAAAGGTACTGACAGATACGCCAACTTACAGCGGCTTGTTTGAAATTTTGGTGCAGGCGCAAAGTACTGAAACAGAAGTGATTTCAGATGTGCCTGATACGTTGACAACTCGATCCAAAGAGAATGTGGACGGAGACTTGCTGAAGCTACTCAAAAGCCCTAGCATTCTTCAGCCCGTCGTAGACGGAATGCGCCAGAAAGATCCAACCTTTTGCCGGTCGGGGGCGGCTACGCGAGGTGAAAAAGCAAATTACGACCCCTGTTACGATCAGCTCGCGAGTCGAGTATCAGTCGGTAGCGCGGATAAAAATTCGCAAATTATTCAGGCGTCTTTTCAGGATCTTGATCCGCAAACGGTAAGAACTGCGCTAGAGCTGCTCTCGCAGGCTTATTTAGATTATAGTTTGGCCTCTAAACAGGCGGATATTCAACGAGGCGTTGACTTTGTTAACCAAAAGCTTCCTGATTTGCGCGGGAAAGTAAATGAGCTACAAGATCAGATGGAGACGCTACGCGCGGACAACAATTTGATTGATCCGGCCTCTCGGGGCTCTCAGCTAGCTAGTCAGGTTAGCTCGTTTTCTAATGAGCAGCTAGCAGTGCAGTCTCAGCTTAGAGAACAGCGTCAGCTTTATGCGGAGCTTCAGCAGCAAACGGGGCAATCGCAAGAGCAGGCCAGCTCTTCTGTGCTTAATCAAAATCCCCGCTATCAGTCGCTATTAAACAGTTTGCTGGCGCTTGATGCTCAGATGGCTGAAGCCTCCACGATTTATTTGAATAACAGCCCAGATATGGAGGTGCTACTAGAGCAGCGAGATAATTTACTCAGACTGTTGGAGCAGCAGGGCGTGCAGTCTCAGCGAGAGGTGCTAAACCAAATACAGGAGTTAGAGGGACGCGATCGCTCGATTGGACAGACGCTACAGGAGCTAAATGCAAATGTAGACGATCTCTCAGGTATTTCGAGAGACTATTCCGATATTACCCGAGAGCTAGAAATTGCCACCAACAACTTAAATCAGTTTTTATCGAAGCGAGAGGCGTTGCAAATTGATGCGGCGCAACGCGAGGTGCCTTGGGAAATCGTAACGCCGCCAACCACGCCTCGGCCTCAATCTGAGAGTCTGCCTCAAAACCTTTTACTGGGTGCGGTTCTGGGCTTAATGCTAGGAACAGGGGCGGCGCTTTTGCTTGATAGATCAACGGGCGTGCTTTACGGAGACGATGAGATTCGGCGCTCAACGCAGCTCCCTATTTTGGCGAGAATTCCAACCAATCATGTTCTCAATGGTGGCGATATTCAAGAGAGATTTGCGGAGTCTTTGCAGTATGTAGGCTCTAATATTAAAGCAGGCGCGGCCCAAGATGAATCGGCTTCGCCTAGTGGCAAGATGGTGAGCAATGCTTACGATAGCGATCCTTTTTCAGAAGCGTTTCGGCTGCTGTACACCAATCTGCGACAGTCGAATTCTGGGAAGCGAATCCGGTCAATTGCGGTTAGTTCTTCGACAGCAGGTGAGGGCAAGTCAACGGTAGCAATTTACTTGGCTGAGGCAGCGGCAGCGATGGGGCAGCGGGTGCTGCTGGTAGATGCGGACTTAAGAAATCCTCGGATTCATCAGTATTTGGAGCTACCGAATGAAAAAGGACTGACGAATTTGTTTTCGGGGGCAGTGAACCCTGCGGTGATTCAAAAGTTTTCTGAAGATCCGTCAATCTATGTGATGTGTTCGGGCTCTCATCCGATTGAGCCTTCGCGGGTACTGGGCTCTGGCGGAATGCAGAAGCTAGTGGAGAAGATGAAGCCGGTTTTTGATTTAATTATTTTTGATACGCCGCCGCTGTTGGGGCAGTCGGATGCTTATTTGGTGGCGAATCATGTGGATGGGTTGCTGCTGGTAGCACAGTCGGGAAGGCTGAAGCAGCCGCTACTGGAGCGGGCGATGGAACAGCTACGGCTCGCTGATGTTAATGTGCTGGGTGTCGTTTCTAGAGAAAGTTAGCGATCGCCCAGCCCGCAATTCTTTGGGCTTAAGGCGACAGCAGTGCTGTCGCCTTTTTTGCTGTTTCGAGCTTTTAGCTTTATAAATACTCAAACAAATGCAAATAACAGGAAGATTTCCTGCAAAACTTGAGAAAAATTTGTACTGATAATGTTTTTCGATAGATTCTTTGAAGTGTCTTTTGCAAT
The DNA here is from genome assembly GCA_051860365.1 of Phormidesmis sp. GTDB lineage: Bacteria > Cyanobacteriota > Cyanobacteriia > Phormidesmidales > Phormidesmidaceae > Phormidesmis. The sequence continues at coordinate 36,035 of JBHYED010000008.1, read as the reverse complement.
CGCAATCTTCAAGGTGTCCTAACTTCGCGTCTGTGTGGGGTAGTATCTACACAGCCCCTTCGCAGTCTCTTTCTAGCTTTTTAACAAAGCACGTTTCTGCATGTTTCTGTTTGAAGGCATAAGCTCCAGCGTCTGCTGATTTGTCACGACTATTTTTTCAGCAAACACTTCTATATATTAAACATGAGCATTATTACAGTTACAACCACCGCCGATAGTGGCAATGGTTCATTACGCAATGCGATCGCAACAGCCAACTCTGGCGATACCATTCAGTTTGCAAAAGGCCTAACGGGTAAAACCATCACGCTAAAGACAGGCCAGCTTACGCTGAACAAAGATCTCACAATTGATGGTGGCGGTGCACCTGGACTCACCATTAGTGGAAACAACGCTAGCCGAGTGTTCTATCTTGACAAAGAAAAGCAAGCGAGAATTGAAAACCTCACGATTGCTAACGGAAAAACCCTGGGCGCAGGGGGTGGCATTGATACACGCCACGAAAGCGTACTAACGCTAGAGAATGTCAAAGTCCACAACAACACTTCTGAGCTAGGCGGTGGGATACGAGTAGGACATCTTGCAAAGGCAACTATCATAGATAGCAGCTTTGTCGGCAACGATGGAACGCTAACGAACAAACATGCAGGATTCAGCGCTGGTGCAATTTCTCATAACGAATCGCGCGGGCAGCTCATCATCAGGGGTACGACCTTCGCAAATAATAAGGGCTTCAACGGCGGTGCAATTTACAGCATTAGCGGTGTAACCTTCGTTGTTGAAGATTCTATCTTCCGTAACAACACCGCTAAAAACAGAGCAGGCGGCGGTGCAATCTTCACTGATGGGGTGAGTTCTAAAAACTATTCTTCTGGACTTGCTAACGATGGCAAAATTATTATTCGCAGGAGTCAATTCGAAGGAAACGCTACTGAAGGCGAAGGCGGCGCACTATTCTTATGGGGCTACGGTAACGATAAGGCTATTCTAGAAGATTCTTCTTTTATCAATAACGCCGCCACTAAAAATTCTAAAGGGAAGGCTAAAGGCGGTGCAATTTGGGCGAAAATGGGGCTAGACATACGCGATGTCACCTTTGCGAACAACTCAGCGACTCAGCAGGGCGGTGCGCTTTGGTTTGAGTCGAGCCAGCCAGCCAACATTATCAACAGCACATTTTCAGGAAATGAGGTGACTGAAGATGCGGGGGGTGCACTCTTTATCCATACTTCTACACCGGTTAATATCACTAATTCAACCATTGCTTACAATACGGCTGGCAGAGCAAACGGTGGTCTGTGGTTTTCTAAAAGACACAACGTTACGCTAAAAAACTCAATTGTTGCATTCAATCAGGCAGGTGATAGTCGTCAGAGTCAAGTTGGGTTTCAGCCTAAAGATGGCGGTGGAAACCTTGAATTTGCGACGTCTTCTCGATCTATGCGCGTGTTTGATACCGGAGTAGTTGCAGACCCTCGCTTAGGCAATTTGACTTTGGTTGATGGCTCATTGATTCATCCTTTGCAGGCTGATAGTCCAGCAGTGAATGCAGGCGTAACAAAAGGGGCACCCAAAACCGACCAGCGAGGTATTCAGCGCGACAGTCGAGTTGATATTGGTGCGTTTGAGTTAGGAGCCTTGGTACCGAGCCCGCTTGATAGCAAAGCTTTGACGGCTGGCCCTACGTTTTCCTCTTTAGACGATCAGGCTGTAGATAGTAAGCCTACAGAAACTAAGCAGCCGATAGTTTATTTAAGTTTCGATGATAGAGAGGGAAGGACTGCGAAAGATAGTTCTACTCAAGGGCGAAACAATTCGGGCGCTTTGTTTGCCAATGCCGATTGGACAAAAGGAGAAAAGGGCGGTGCAGTCACGCTGGATGGCACAGGCGATGCAATTAAGCTCAAAAATTCTAGCGATATCAATTTGGGGACTCACGACCAAAGAACTATCTCAATTGATTTTAGGGTGGATGATATCAATGATGATCAGCGGCAGGTGATCTACGAAGAGGGGGCCAGTGTACGTGGGCTCAATATCTATCTTGATGGCAATGAGCTGTATGTAGGGGGATGGAATGCACCAGGAAAAGAAAGTGGCTGGTCGGGCACTTGGCTTAGTACAGAACTCAGTACAGATAGTGCTTCGGCAGAAGAATGGCATCGTGTGGATCTTGTGTTAGAGGGAGGCCGTCAGGTCACACAAGACGCTTTCCGAGGATATTTGAATGGTGAACAGTTTGGCAGCGGCGCAGGATCTCAGCTTTGGAGCCATAGCGGCGGTATCGGGCTAGGTAGTATTAATGGCGGTACGCGCTTTCATGATGGGCTAACGCCTAACAGCGGCAGTGGCTTCGCAGGTGCTATTGATGAAGTCACGATATATAACGATGCGTTGAGCAGTCAAGAGATTGGAGCCTTTATCTAAGTAGTGGTAGCTCTCAAAAAGTTACGAATGTGACGACGCTTAGTTAGGCAAAATTCAGATTTTTGCTCTGTCTTCTAAAAAATCCCGGATATGGTGACTTCTAGCCGTATCCGGGATTTTTTGATGAAACTTAAGAAAATAATATTGACCAAATAACAATATTTCTACATGAAGAAAACGATATTGCACTGAGTGTACAAAGAGTATGGATAAACTTATGGCTCTGCCGCTCTCAATAAACTCCTAATGACTATAGATAAATCTTTTCAGGCTTGTTTATGGACTGCGTAAGTATACATAAGTAAGGTAAGTAAGTGATTAAATAGGAGAATGATAGAGCCCTAGTCGCGTATTATCACTTAAAGTTCCGATAAATTACTGAGAGCATAGTTGAAACATCTCTATGTGGCTACTACTATAAATTAAGAGCTACAGAGAGCGTTGTCTTTCTATAAGCTTGAAATTCGGTGCAACGGATCAGAATTCCACTAGTAAGTTGGACATGACTCTCTTACTTCTACCAAACGCTCTTCTACCAAACGCTGAGGTTCCATCACGCAGAAGCTGTCATATTCGACTTTGAGTACTACTGAAGAATAAACACTAAGAGCTTCTTTAACAGAGCCTTTTGTCATTTCACTGTATTTAGTATTGCTGGTATTTCGTGGACAGCTTTGAGCGAGGTCATGCCTCTATCAAGCTATTTGATGTGCTTTAGCAAAGTTAAAATTTTTACAGGGTTGCTTAGATATAAGCAGATTGGTTCTTCATCTACCAAAAGTGCACTACCAAGGTGGCAAGATAGCCTGCCTGATTACTCTCGACAGATGAGTTAATCCAGTCACTTTCAAATTGAAATCGTTCACTCTTTAGGTAATTTTTCTCATGAACTTTAAATCGATCGGTCTAAGTGCGATGGTAGCGGGCACCGCTGCAGCTATTGTCGTAGTTGCTCCTGCACAAGCAGCATCCATTAGCGGAGAAACGCTAGGTCTTGGTGGAACTGCTCGTCTGGAAAATCCGACAGCAGCTATTGGAGGAACTAGTCTGCTCAACTTTTCTTCTTTTTCAGATGCTTTGTTAGGAGAAATTGGTATTCCTCGTGGATTCGAAAATGTTTTTGGAGATAGGGATACTGATATTGTGGTTAAGGATTTAGCTCTTGAAAATACTGGGCTAAATACTTGGAAACTAGCCTCTTCGTCGCCAATCGTTGATTGGTTGACTGGTATGAATAATAACGTTAGTTTCGATCTTAGTGTTTTTAATTTGGAAAGAGTTATCAATCCTATTACTAACACAACAGCTTTTGAAGCTGATATAGCAGGTATCTTCCGTCCTTCTAGATTAGATGGGACAGGTGGATTTACAGCTCAGGGAGGGCTATCTTTCAAGCCTGGTGTAACTAGTCCGACTGGTTCAACTTTCTCTGCTGACATTACAGCAGGCGAAGAAATTCCTACACCTGCTTTACTGCCTGGTTTAGTTGGCATGGGTGTCGCTGCGCTTCGTAAGCGTAAATCAGGAGAAGAAGAAACTGTAGAAGCATAGGTAATCTGCTTCTACTTCCCTTTGTAAAGTAGCGGGGCGAGGTGAAGTAAGCGGGCTTCACCTCGCCTTTGTATTTAAAGAGAGCATGAACGCAGACTCTAAAGATTAAAGAAGTTACCGTTTCTGTGACTGTATTAAACTTTTGTCCTGATGCTGTAGATAGCGCGCAGTAAGTTGCAAGTAGTTCTACTAATCTAACTAGTAAAACCACTTATGCGCGTACTGGCTGAGCTATCTATTTTAACGTAGGTATCCTTAGACTTTACCAAGGTCAGCGAGTTCTACTCTCATGCCTTGCTCAAGTTGCCTGACGTCACTCACTGTTTTGGCAGGCTCCGTTTCACATTCCGTTTCACATATTGTTTTGTCTCAACTGCTATCAACTATGTCTAGTATCTCTAAGTCTCGAGTGCCCTATCAAAACCAAACTACAAGTGCCAACGGAACTAGCTTCGGTGCCAAACAGCTATGCCTGATTGTGGGGCTAGTCTGTCTGGCCGGATTTGCTGTAGATATGTTGGCAATCGGTATGCCACCTAATCCTTTTGATTTACCCTGGCGAATAAACTTTCTACAGCAGATGGGCGATCGCAGTATCATTCTACTTTTTGGTTCTGCTCTACTGCTCTACAGTCTACTGGGCAACCGCCGCCTATCGCGATCGCTATCACTCATCCTTTTAGGGGTTGGCGTTGCTTTCGTACTATCTTCAGTACTCGTAATACGCGATAGCTTAACTTTGAGAGACCAAACACTTAACAATATCAGTGCCCAAGAGCAACAAATTCAGACTCAGATTGAAGATAGCAGAGGTAATCCAGAGTTACCTCCCGAAGTCACAACAGAACAGCTTAACGAAGCAGCACAGCAGATTTCAACGCAAGCCGATCAACTGAAACAGAATACGCGCAATGGAATTACTAAAGCCGGATTGGCAAGTATTGGCAACCTAATTGTTGTTGGGATGGGCCTTCTTGGGTTAGGAAGATTCGGATTGACGGGTGCTCGAAGAGTTCAGCGCAACTAGTTTTCCTGCACGACATATCTATTTTTAGGGATCACTCTTCTATTAGGAGTTGCAATAGCCAACTACAATTTATCAACCTGGAGAAAAAGTAGTTTTAGAATTAGGACTTAGCAAATATAATTGCTATATTTTCCATCTAAAACCGTACCTTTTAACCTGTGCTCCTAACTTTTGCAAGCCACGTATTTTGATCCTAAGATAAGAATTTCTCTAGGATAGGGATAAAGATAAATGTTTTAGTAAGGTCAACAGCGCTCGTCGCGCTGTTGACCTTACTTTATCGTAATTGAGTTTAAAAGTGAGGAATAGACTGTTTTTCTTTAGGTAGAACAATAGTTAGAAGGGTCGTAGGATAGTATCTACAGTTTTCTGACCTTCCAGACATTAACCTCTCAAGAAATATTTTCTTGTCTAGAGTACGGGTATGATCTGAAAGTCAGAAAAGCATCCCTTGTTGATATCAACTTTAGTGAATCCGTGAAGTCACGGCAGTACTCTATCAAGCCCAAGCAAAGAACTCTAAAAACACTAGTAATGACTGAGCAACTATTGCACTATACAAATGTACCGCATATAGCTGGGGTAGCTAAGATATTGAATGTCTTAGCTTCAGACGCATCTCAAGCAGCAATCCATCTACCTCCTTTTCTGTTTTCGATTTCAGTATTGTCTTTCTAGAACATATTCCAACAGACTCAATTGGAACGCATGTCTAAGAGTCCTGTATTCAAATGAAAGCATAGCTCGCTTTTTAGGTCTCACTTAATATATTTATCGGAAGAACAGTTTGTTCTATGGTATGGCAGAGTGAACGCCGCGACTCGCGCAACATGAGGGAACTATCTTGTTCTTTCGCTCTTCAGATGATTACAGATCTACAGGGTTGATACTGCTTTCATAGATTTGATTGACTAACAAATAACTAGAGAATAAACTTGATGAAAATTCTAAAAGCAACTTTGGCTTTAGGCGTAGCACTTGCAGCATTGAGCATGTCAGAGGTTGCCCAGGCTTCTACGTTCACAGAAACCTCACCTATCAATGGCGGCAGCAGTGTCCTAACTGGCGTTAGTAGTGTAGGCGGCATTGTTTTGGATCTTACCGGTTCAAACAATACTCGTGTCACCACTCAGCTTTCTGCTAGCTCTCTCTATCAAGGTTTTGCAGGCTCGAACCCCTTGAGTATTGGAACTCAGACTGGATTTATCTCTAGTATCACCGATGCTTTAGGAGGAGGCCTCTCACAAGCTGCTGTTCGCTTTACTCTGTTTGACGGGGATACCGCAGCAGGAGACTTTGACGAAGGCAAAAACACGCTGCTACTCAACGGGATTAACTTTGGTAATTGGAGCAGTGTTGAAGCTGAAAATACGACAGCAACGGGCGCGTCTGGAACACGCGGCTTCAGTGGCGGCGGTTTTCGCGATAACGTTCTAGATACTGGCTGGTTCTTCAGTAACAATGCATCTACCCTGTCAGCTCTTTTTAGTTCATTGACAGCGACTCAGCAGGTCATCTTTGGACTCGATGATGTTAATCCTTTTGATAATTTCTTTGACTTTACTCAAGGGGTTGATGCCAGCTTGGTAAATGTTGGAACGGGTCCTGTGATCACGCCTGGTGGCCCTAGTGCGGAGATTCCTACACCTGCGCTATTGCCTGGGCTGATCGGGATGGGCGTAGCCGCATTGCGCAAGCGTAAAGGCGAAGAAGCTGCCGAAGCATAAGCTAGTGGTGTAGCCTTCTATCTCCATAGCCACACAAGTCTCCTTATAAAACGGGAGGCTTGCCTGTTTAGTAATGCGTGAAGGTCAGAGTTCTTTTTTTGGATACAGAGTTGCGTATGAGCGTCATATTAGGTGTAAGGTTTCCTGATCCTATCTAAAAGATATTGAATGATTAAGGTAACTCCTCTTATCTTGCCAACTGCCTAATCTCTTTTGTATAGATAACAACACAAAATGGTTTTCTTATGCTATTCCAGCGGTGGCTAAAACAGTCTGCGTCACAGCCAGTCTTCGATCTGCTGAAAGAAGCTGTCAAGACTCATCACGGTCGTATTGTCTTACTAGGGCTAGTGGCTGGGCTCGCCTACTTACCCATGTGGCTAGGCTATCTTATCCCCCGCGCACTAGAGGGTAAAATCGGCTGGTTCTTAATTCTTAGCATGTTATTTCTGACGGGCTTAGAAATTTGGAGCAAACGAAAAGTCTTTCAATCCCTGTCTGCTTCTGAAGAAGACCGTCTGATTGGCCACATGCTTATTCTTGCAGGCGTAGGGCTGTTTCCTTTCTTACGCTACGCCTTATGGCCTCAGGCTTTGCTCTGGTTGCTTATTCTAGTTGGCATTGCAATGAGCAATTGGGGCTTAAGCGTTTTTGGCAAATTCTTGATACCTTCTTTCTTTATTGGGTTGACGGTATATCCTCGCGTTGGCCTCATCTCTCGATTTTTGTGGGAGCTATTCACGCCACCACAGTTTTTAGAAAAAATCATGGCTTGGGGTGGAACGCTGGCCATGAAGGCAATTGGCTTTCCGGCTACGCAACAGGGGATATTTATTACTTTTCCTGAGGGGGCTGTAGAGGTCGGCTGGGGCTGCAACGGCTTAGATATGGCCATTACAATTGCTGCCGCCGGATTGTTTATGGGGCTAATATACCGGCAACCCCGCAGACAAATGATCTGGCTGATTTCAGCAGCAGCTATTATGGCACTGATCGCGAACATCCCACGCCTCATGCTCGTGACCATTGCCCATGTGTACTGGGGACCCGAATGGTTTCATTTTTGGCATGGTTTTTGGGGCGGCCAAATCTTTTCAGGTATCCTGTTTACTATTTACTACTACGTCGTCGAAGCACTGGTCAATAAGCAGTCTAAGCCGTCCCCTCATTAAACACATGAAAAAATATTTATTATCCGGAATACATCTACGCGTTCAGTATATTTATGTAGGGATTGGAACTGTATCTATAAGCGCTTACTACCAACAGGGTAAGTGCTTATTATGTGTTTGATTAATTTAATTGGTTACAGGGAACTTAGGGCGAACATACATAGATCATGAAGTGTCTTTAGTGCGTATTCATGCTACAGAGATTCACTAACTGATAATTTTTTTGCCCTACTGAGCAGCGTCAATTTCTTAAGGTTGTAGGAAAAATGCATATTAAATCATTACTTCGGCTAAGCACTACGATGGGGGCAAGCATTGCTTTAGGCTTAGCCGTAGCAGGAACATCAGCGCAGGCCGCTACGATCAGATCAGTTTTGTCTGAAAACATAGGCATAGACTCTGCCCCGGTCTCGGTCGGTGTAAACCTAGATAAAATTGGTAGCAGTATCAAGTTCACGGTTGAAGTTCTTGAAGAGCCGACCACCGGTAATATTGGCGATTTACTTGGATTCTTTTTCGACATCAGAGATGACTCTCTTTTGTCAGGATTATCTATCACAGATGAGCTGTGCACAACTGCTAGCGGGAGCACATTTAGCAATTCAACAGGTTCTTCTCCTTGTATAAGCAACGTGACGTTTAGCGCATCGAATGTCATTAACTTCGGAGGCGGCAACAATCTCAATCCTGCAGATCCTTTTGATGCTGGTTTTACAGTCGGTCGCGCTGGGCTTAAAGGGGGTGCCGACGATATTAGAAACGTGATGTTTACCCTAACACATAGTTCTACGGCTCTCAGCTTTGATCAATTTATAAAGCCGGATCAAAGGCTTGGCGCACGTCTGCAGAGCGTGGGGCCTGAGGGTGGTACTCGTGGAGGGAGTGGGAAAGTTGTTGGAGAAGTGCCTACTCCAGCTATGCTACCTGGCATAGTAGGCATAGGTCTTGCTGCCGTGCGGAAGCGGAAGCGGAAGGCGGAAGTTGAAAGGGCTTGATAGTATTTGCGACGATTTTTTGATTCAAATATGAATTGAAACCTCCACAATTCAATACGTAAAAGCAAATCAGCATCTGCCTAATGGTTAATGCTGATTTGCTTTTTATTTCAACAGAACAGTTAATAATGAGTACTTACTACGTTTCCATCACTGGCACTGATTCTATAGCGCACGATGGGCTCTCCTTGCAAACGGCCTGGCGATCGCTCTCTTATGCAAGCGATCGCGTCCCGGCAGGCAATCACACTATCCAGCTCGGCAGTGGCAAGTTTGTTGCAACCCAAACAGCAAGTCCCAAGAGCGGAGTCACCATTGCTGGCATGGGCGATCGCGGCGAAGATAGCACGCATATTGTAGCGTCTCCTAGCTGGCAGCTAGCAGAAACACCCAACGAAAAAAAGAGCGGGCTCAGTGAGTATTTAATTACCTTCCGAGGCAAGCAAAATATCACCATTCGTGATCTGACATTAGCTTCTGAACCAGAGCATCGAATTACCGGAGCATTTTATGCTGCTGACTCGAAAAATATTGTCATTCGTGACGTGACGGTACAAGACTTTCGTTGGGCTGGCCTAAATTTTAAGCGATCAAGCGGGCTGAATATCTATAACAATCATATTGAAAACGCAAGCACTGAAAAGTTTCGATTTCACAATGGCCTAATTCGCACTCGTTTTATCAAAGATTCCGAGATTCATCATAATACGATCGTCTCGACCGTCGGCGGCGGCTACGGCTACAAAGGCGGTGGTCATGAGAATGTTCGCATACAGCACAACTCTTTTAATCTTGATCGAGGGTTTGCTATTGAGTCGGCTCACGAGAACGAAATTGGGGTTGAAATTTCTCACAACGTCGCGAATCAGACTATTTCAATACCGAAGGGAGGACAAGGAGAAAACCCAAACGACAGCGGGTATGAGTACTCATTTTGGATTCATCATAATCTCCTTACAGATAGCTATGCCATTGAAGGGCCTCGTAACCATTTACGACTGAGCCATAACTATATTCGCGTTGAAGATACGGGTGGCAACATTTATACCCAGCATGGTGGCAAAAACAATGGCCCGGTTTGGATTCATAACAACGTTATCGAAAATGTTGATCGGGGGTTAGTTTGGGTTAATCGAGGTGATGCTAAAAACATTTACGTTTATAACAACACGGTAACCTTTGCTAACGCAGGCGATCGCGCAGGCGCTATCCTTAGCGCTCCAAATCGAAATAGCCGTGACAACAACAATATCAGCGGCTGGGTTGCCCATAATAATATCTTTATTGCACCAGCCAGCCAGCCTAGAAAGTTGTTTCGAGAGAGCGGAGCTGATCCTAACATTACCGCAGCTAATAATGTCATGGTCAATGTGACTAATGCGCCTGCCGACAGTTTTATTGATGTTGCTCCGGACTTTTTAAAAGAAGGCGACCGTCCCTGGCCTTTCTACGCACCTGAAAGTTCCAACAGTCCACTAGTAGATCGCGGAATAGATGTTGGGCTGCCCTTTACAGGTACAGCACCCGATATTGGCGCTTACGAGCTAGGTCATCCAGCTCCTTTTTCGGCGAGCGTTAGCTTACTAGGCTCGCTGCTTCTAGCCGCAGTTATTCCAGTTGGGCTGCTTAAACTAAATCGCTCAAGCGATTGAGATGGTTGTTCTATTATCAGTCTAAAAATGGTCTATATGGATAGTTTCAATTCTCTTATGGCTTATGTTTCTCTTGAGTTTTTTGTCTATGATTTTCTATGCTTTTGGTGTTGATATTGGGCGTGCAATAAAGGGTACATAAAGCTGCATGGCTGATTCGGTAACAAAAGTCGAAGAGATACGGCTTATGACTAGATAGACAAGGCAATATAATACAACATTTTATTCTCTGGCACGGTTGTTGTTATAGCATGCGATCATCTAAAATATTTTTAGAGTTATGCACACGCTAGGACTCTCATCTACCTGGGTGCGCTGCTGCTCAATTCCAAAATTGTTTTGATATTCTCGAACAGCTTATGTTTTGGCAGCCAGAACAACCATAAAACGTGAAGTAATTTCACACCATCTCACATAACAATTCAGGTAGAACAACATGACGAAAATGAAGACAAAGTATATAGGGGCACTACTCACAGCAGCAACTTTGACTGCTGTCGCTACCGTAAGTACTGAATCTGCTAATGCCGCAATTCTAATTGACTCAGTGACTTCTGCGGCTGATTACTCTAGCTTTGTAAAAAACGGTAACCCTGCTATATCAAATTTGGGCAATCGGCTGATTAATTTCAATGGTGACCCCTCAATTACCACCTTTTTTCCTGGCAAAAATCAGGAAGTTTCATACAGTGGTGGTGGCATCGTCTCGGGAAATGCGAACGGTCAGTATGCAGCTCCAGCGGCTGATGCAGACGGCGATGGCAATAACAACAAACGCAATAATACCCCCTATCTCTCTTTGGGAGGTTCCGAGGAGCCGAGTCCTGTGACATTTAAGTTTAAGAACCCAATCATTTCGACGTTTGGCTTCCTTTGGGGTTCTATAGACAACCTCGACAAAAACAATGTCAAATTCCTGAGAGGTAATACTCTCTTAGCAGAGTTCAATGGCAGTGACGTTATTGCATTTCCTACTGGAGATCAATCACCTATCGGCACCCGTTTTGTGAACTTCATGGGTAATGATGGAGCAAATGACTATTTTGATACCGTTGTCTTCAGCTCTAACAAACCTGCTTTTGAGATAGACGATATTCGCTATACAGAAGTTCCTACGCCTGCGCTGCTGCCAGGGCTGATTGGCGTTGGCGTGGCTGCATTGCGTAAGCGCAAGCAGGCGGGTGAAGCTCAAGAAGCCTAGTTCAGCCATCAACTGCGAGTCTATCAGCCTCTTTACCTAAATACAGGTTTGCGACTGGATAAAACACCATAGCTAAAAAAACAGCACCTATCTGCAGATGGGTGCTGTTCATATTTATTGTTAAATCGCGATGACAAGGACATCCTAAAATCCTTCAACTTTACACGTCTTTGTAATCGTAGCCTTATAGGAATGGTATCAAGTGGTCAGTTCAATTCATTCACTCATAGCATGAGAGAACAACCTTATGGTCGTCGAGAGCGATCGCTCTCAGTCAACTGCTTTTCCCGCGTTTCTTGCCATCGTAGGGCAAGCAAGCAAGCAACAGTAAGTAGATGACCAGGCTCTTCCATCTGGGTTAAAATCCAGCCCAGGCTAGCTGTAGAGAGCAAAAGAAACCTACCAAAATCGTCTACGCAAATTTTATGCCAGACAATAAAATTAAGATAGAGGTAGGCAAACAGGCCAACAATTCCTAAATCTCCCCAAAGTCCCATCCAGCTAAACAAAGGAAAGTATATAGTAGACTCTTTTGGCAGATAGCTGGTATCTACAACTTGCCAAACCTCTGCCGTTGCAGGGTGAACCGTAGCACCTAACGGCATGAGAAGACTTTGATAGTCTCTGAAAACCCAACCCCCTAATCGACTAACGGTATGGCCGGGCCCTAAGCCAAAAAGCCAATTTAAGGAATTTTCGAAGTATGAGGGGATAATTCGGAAACCGGCAAACTTAGTTTCAGCGGCTAGCCCATCCCATCCCCAAATGGGTCGGCTTGTCCAATTTTGATAGGGTTTCAAAAATTCTGCGTCCATATTTAGGAGCGCCCATCTAAATATGAGAATAGCAATTAACCCAGTTGATAGATATAAAATTAGTCTCGCTGGCTTTTCAACTTTTGTAATAGCGAGTAGTCCCCAACCCGCCACTAGCCCCAAGAACACTTGTTTTGAATCGGAGACTTGAGCTTGGTATAGTCCTGCCAATAGTGGAAGCACACGTATCCATATGGATAGATTCTTGAACCGATTGAGAAAATAGAGGCCGAAATAAATTGATACGGTACAAGATATGTAGTTTGCTGCGCTGCCACCACCGCCACCGAAGACCCCGACGATATTATCCTGTAGCGTTCCACCATCGGGCTTTGGGTAAAGACCGATGGGCAGCAAAATGGATTGAGCGATCGCCAGCAGTAAGTTAAATAAGGCAAAGCCTAGCAACCAATACCGAAACTTTTTTAACCGATCTCCTTCCATAGGAACAGCCACTATGGCAGTTAAAAACATGAAAGATTCTGCTTGAAACATAAACTGCAAAGCAATATTGATGACGCCTGCTTTGTTGAATACGGCGCTAGCCAGCATGCAGGTGAGGAGAATACAGATACCAGTGATGAGCTGTGAGACAACTTGAGTTCTTTTGCGATCGCGAGTCTTAGTCGTCAAAACAGTAATCGCAAAAGCACTAGGAACTACACCAAAATGGACAAAATTGATGACGGAGGGTGCCCCAAAAGAGTCTAAAAGTCGTGGAAAAAAAGCGGTCGCAAAGCCGATCAAGAGCAGCGTTGAGTTTCTAACTTGCCCGCTTCTTCTACGCTTTCTGGCCGCAAACACTTCATATTGGCTATTCATAGCTAACTAATTCTCAACATTCATGCTGTCACGCCTCTGAAAAAGAGACATGATCTTTACTACGATTTCCTACTTAGTTCATAGAAACTCAGTAGCTGTCGGGATATTTCTTTCCTGGAAAACCGTGTATCTGCGAAGTTTCGAGGGCCTGAAGCTTGGGTGAGTTCAGCAGAAATTGCTTCAGTTAAATGGTGATGAGCCTGCTGATCTAGCGAGAAGTAGCGGCATTGTGAGGAGCCAACTTCGCGAAAAATCGGAATATCTGAGCATACCGCTGGGCAGGACAGCGTGAGTGCTTCTACCAGCGGCAAGCAAAATCCCTCGGTAGAAGAGGGAATCACGAACAGATCAGCCTGTTCATAAAGCCAGCGCAGCTCTTCGTCTTCGAGCCCCGATAGAAAACGAACTCTGCTTTCTAGCTGAAGCGTTTGCACTAGCTGCATAAGGTGAGCAGTTTCTGGGCCTTTGCTACCGACCAGCACTAGTTGAGTGTTGGGCCGCAGTCGGTCAGCCTTGAGTAAGGTGCTAAAGGACTGGATCAGCAAATCTAAATTTTTATTTTTACGGTGCTGGGCCACTGAAAGTAAAAAAGGATGAGAGAAATCCTTGCCTAGCTGCTGAGGAATCACAGAATTGGTATTCGTAAATTCTACAACGTTATAAACAACCGTTGCTTTATCTTTTTGTAGCTGAGGGAAGTAGGTAGAAAGTGCTGCCAGCGTACAGTTAGAAACGCAGGTAAGGCCATCGCTATTGCGGATGCACTGCCGCAGAAAAATTTGATTGAACCAAACCTGAGGATATCCAAAGTTTTCGGGACACTCGTAGGGGTATAGATCGTGAATGGTAGCGATCGCAGGCATCCGAAACCACTGTTTTACAAAAGGAAATGGAAAAGATAGATGAATAATGTCGGGCTTGAGCTGTCGGGCCAGCTTGGGAAGACCCAATATAAACCATCGATTTCGTGCGAGCGAGCTATTTTTAATGCTGACGGTGACTAGCCGAATTTTAGGTGACTCGAGCTGGAATGATTTCTCAAAATATTCACGCTGCCATTCTCCAATCACTAACGTAGCTCGACTGACGCGATCGCTCTCTACTAAACACTGAGCTAAGTTAACAGCGTGTCTACAAACGCCGGTTGGTTTGGTTGGGCGATGGAGGGCAGGAATCAGAATGTGCATTTATTTTGGAGCTATGATGCCTATCGGATCTGTCAATTTCTTGGATCTATCGGGTTTTTGGTTTCAATCTACTTTGTTTAATACGGGTAGCTGTTCAATGACGTTGCTGGCAGCTATCTGCCGATAAAGCGTATCTAAGCGTTTACCCACCACAGACCAGCTAAAGTTGTCATCAACGAGCTGGCGACCTGCTTTACCCATCTGTAATCGTAAGTCGGGATCGGCGGCAAGCTTCTGCATCGCTATAGCCAATTCTCCAATGGCTTGCTCAGGAGATTGAGCCGATATCTTGAATCCAGTCTGCTGAGTAACCTGTACAGCAGGCCCCCCCAAATCTAGACAAATGACGGGGCGACCAGAAGCCATTGCTTCAATGCAAACCCACCCACCAGAATCATGCAGGCTAGGATGAACCAAAACATGGCTTTCTGATAGTTTCTCCAAAGTGTCTTCGCGGGGTAGGCGTCCCCAAAACTTGACTTGATCGGCAACGCCACAGTCTTGAGCTATTTTCTGTAAGTTGTCTAGCTCAGGGCCTTCGCCAACTAGCCAGTATTCTGCATTGGGTAAGTTGGCCTCAGCAAAAGCTCGAATTCCCAGATGAAAGCCTTTCCAGTGAAGCAATCGGCCCATGCTAATAAATCGAGCAGGCTGTGATGACGGTAGCGGGCACCGATTAAGAACTGCAATCTCTTCATTTAGCAAGCCGACCTCTGGCACAATGTGTACCTGAGAAGCGCCCATTCTATATAGCCGCTTCGCGGTGTCATCGGTGGTCGCACGCACTACATCGCTGTTGCGAACCGTCAACCCAACTAGCGGGTCTCGTTCTCCAATGCTGCGAAAGAGGTTTCTCCCTATTTCATAGGAGCGGGCTCGAAAATTAAAGTCTTTCCAAAATTTAGGCGGTGCTGACTCGCCGCCGCCAACCGAGCCCCATACAAAAGGAACTGGCAATAGAGAGAGCAAGCTAGGCGCAGAATACTTAACGAACGTAACGTGGTGAGCCACATCGAATCCAATCTCTTGATGTAAGCGTTTAGCAATAAAATAAGCCTGAATCTGCCACAGATAGTAGTGAATCTGCATCGCCCCAGACTGACCTAGCCGCATGCTGTCTTGCCAAAAGGGCAGGGTAAAGTACACAAAGTGTAAATTGGGATTAGGATTGGCCGCCAGCTCGGCTTCAATAGCGTCTTTGCTTTCATCAGGACGGGTCAATACCCAAACTTCGTGACGCTTTGCTACTTCGCAGGCAACATTCCAACCGACACCGCGTTCGGAGCCTCGACCGGGCTCACAAGAATAGGCAGATATGAGTACTTTCATCTTTTATGTGGGCTCTGATTACGTTAGGGCGTGTTAACAGGAAAGCGGGTTAAAGTCTCGGAGAGTCTGACGGCGCGAGGAGCTGTGTGTCTTGCTTCGCCCTTTTTTTCCTTGATGCGCTCAATGACTTCTAAAAAGGCGTCTACTTCGCAGTAAAGATCTTGCTCGCTGAAGACGGCTTTAGAGCGATCGCTATATCGCTGGCGAGTCTCAGCATCGGTCATCTCAAGGATCGCTTCAGCTAGAGCCGTGGGCTTACCACAGGTATACACCAGACCATTATCGCGATGACGAACCGTGTCACTATAGCCCCAGTTACCGCAGCGATCGCTTAAAATGGGCGGGGTTCCGACCGTCATCGCTTCTGAGACAACCAGCGGATGTGGGTCGATCCACGAAGACACCACAAACACATCTAGGGCTGCAAAATAAAGCGGAATTTTAGACTGGTTAACAAAGCCATAGTTAACGACTTCCCCGTTTAGCTCAGTAATTCGCGCGTTGATAGCATCGTCTAAGTCGCCGCCGCCAAACATAACGCCTCGAACCCGAGGATCTTTCTGGTGGGCCTGGGCGATCGCATCAATAAATTCAAAGGGGTTTTTGCGCTCAATATACTTGCCCATAAACCCGTAAAGAATAGTGTTTTCATCCCAGGCAAGCGCTTGTCGGATCTGCTGAACTTCTGCGGGGTGAGCAGCAACAGTCTGAGTGAAGCGATCGCCATCAATAGGGTGACAGCCGCGAACGATTTTCTCGTCGGCAACACCGTAGTGGCGCAGATGAATTTCGTTATGGTCGCCGCAGGAGAGCCAGTAGTCGGCTAAGTTGTTCATCCAGGGGTAGAGGAATGACATCGCAATTAGCCGGGTTCGGCTATAACGAGCATCAGACATCATACTGGCATCATTTTGCATGATCAATGGGATGCCGCGTAGGTTACACAGCAGCGCCGTCAGCCGGTAAGAATAATTGACAAAGCTCTGCATAAAAACAGCATCAAAATTCTGAGTCGTTAGCTGGCCGATTAATTCAGGACTGATGACAGTCTTGAGACGCTTTGTCGGCACTTTCCCCGAGAGATCTTTTAGATACTCGTGATCGTAGCCACTAAGCAAATCCACATCCCAAGCTTGGGCCTTTTCTCCTAAAAAAGTGTCGCCGCTGCCTTGGTTCTCACTAGAAAGATAAAGAACCTTGAGAGAGAGCCCAGGCTGTTCGCTTAGCTTTTGCCACAGCGGTCCATGGTGCTGAGTAGGGTGTGTAAAGACAACCCCTAATCGGAAATCATTATTCATAAGAGTGACCTCAATAGTGCCTTACAACCCAATATATTTACCAATTCATATCCTGTTCATATCCCAGTTCTATAAGCGTCTTTCCAGCAACGGACTTAAACGCGGCTTTATGCTCATCTTTAAAGAATTTTTTCCAGCCGCCTATGTTTCCCTTTCCACCTTTTCGAAAGGTATGAGACTCTTCCGGATTCAAAGCATAGGAGGCAAATTGAGATTTGATTTGCTTAGCGGAAAGATTGATACCTAGATAGTCTAAAATTTTCTCTACGAGATCAAGCCGGGTCTCTTCTGAACCGCCTCCCCGCTCACCGACCAATTCTTCAAACTTCACCGCACAGGTGTCTAGATCGCTCACCCAGCCTTTCCACCGAGAGAAATCGGTTCCAATATCAGGCTGCGATATGTTTGAGCCGAAGGGCGTTCCCAACGGAACACCCTTAATAGAACTCATCAACTGCTCGTCAAAATTGATATGCTGAGCATAAGCATCATGCAAAAAGATACGCTCTTCTTTCGTTACCCAGCGGGCGTGAGAGACGGCAACATCTCTTAAGTCACGGTAAATAAACAGCGTTTTACAGTTGAATTCTTGCAGTATGTCTAAAATTTCGTCGCAGTGCATCAGGTGGCTTCTAACAATCGAACCATCAGGCGCAGATCCTACTTTCCATCGAACGTGAGAAGCCGTGTTCATAATGCCGCACAGAGCCTGTACTGAGACAATATCATCCCAAGTTTGTAGCCCCGGAATCGAGTATAGAATCTGATAGAGTAGGTGAGTTCCACTTTTAGGGTAAGAGTTGCAGATCACCAGTGGCTTGGCAGATTTTCTCTGGAGCTGGCTGAGTAACCTTTCTCTCCAGTAAGTGGTGGCAAACACCAGATCTCGTCCGTGCAATCTAGCAGCGGCTTTAAGTGAGTAGTTCATGCTTTATTCGTTTGGAAAAACTTAGGAAAAAAATAATATAGAATAATATAGTGAGATCAAAGCAGACTCGCAGACTTGAAGGCGGAAGAAGGCGTTGTCGGCAATCGCACTTTCGTCAAGACTTGTTCGTAGACTTGAGCAACCTGCTCTGCGGTACTTTCCCACGTACATTGTTGGGCTCGCTCTAATCCTTTGAGAACCAGCCTCTGACGCTTTTCTGGATGAGCATGCAGATCACAAACGGCTTGAACGATGTCTTCAACGTTTTCCGGATCGACCAGTATCGCAGCATCTCCAGCGACCTCAGGCATTGCGCTCGTATTCGCTGTGATAACGGCTGTACCACAAGCCATTGCTTCTAAAATGGTAAGGCCAAACCCTTCATACAGAGAGGGTGCCATGAGACAATCGGCAGCATTGTACAACTGGATTAAGGTTGTTATATCGGGTTTTCCTAAATAGGTTATGGATGAATCTAACTTGTGGGATTTGATAAACTGCTTTTGGCCTGGGTTAAAGTCAGCCCCGGCTTTCCAAAAGTGAATGGGCAGTCCGCGTGCTGTGAGTGCGGCGATCGCCTCTAGAATATTAGAAATATTTTTGCGAGCATTGTTTGAGCCAACATTAAACAAGCACAAGGTTTGTTTTGAAAGTTGGTATTGATGGCGTACTGTCTGAATTTCATCTGGCGGCAGGCAGTGAAAGCGGCTGTCTACAGCGTTAGGAATTGCGGTAATCTCTTGAGGCGCAATGTTCAGATAATTAACAGTATCTTGCTTGGTATGAGAAGAGACGGTAATCGTATGGTTGGCCTGACGCATGCTATTCACGGCCCATTTCCATAGGGTCATACTCACCAGCGGAAAGCTGGCGCGGCCTTTGAAAGTTTCTGGCTTGATCAAGTTAATCAAGTCGTGGCAAGTGACTACGTTGGGACGCCCAGCCCGTTGCAGCCAAGTGCACAGATGTCCATCGCTGTGGTCAATAATATGAAAGATATCTGCATCAAGACGGTGCAAGCGCTGAGGATAGCGCCAGTATCGCTCGTAGTACTTCTGTGCGCCTTTGCCCCACCGGAACAGACCCGGACGGCTAGCGGTTGGACAATATTCTAAAATAGTCCAGTCCGGGCGGACGGTTTTGAGTCCGCTGACGAGACCATCAGCATAGACATCCATACTAACTGAGAATTTCGGGGCTCTACGTAAGATGGCAACACGCATGGATTAGCTGGTTAAAGTTCGTAACCGATTCAGAGTTGTATCGATAAGTTTAGGACGCAGGTGAGGCGCATAAAGCCAGGTAATGCCTAGCCTTGCTAGCGGTACTGGCATGAGTCCGACCCATACAAACAACAAGCTATAAATAATGCGCTTGGGTAGATTATGGCTGGAAAACTTCCAGAGAGCTGTCAAACCCCACAAAATTAGTTTCAACACCTGATCGGTATTTACCGGATGATCTTGAGGTTCTAATCTTAGAGAGGCCAGACGCGACCAAATTCGCCCGAGCGATCGCCGCTCCAAATCTTCGGGTATTTGCTGGTTGAACGCCTCAGCACGTTGCCGTAAGAGTGAGAAGTTCTGAAGGTCGTGATTAACAAATCGGCGAAACCGACTGCCAGATACACTCGTTAGTGCCCACTGGTTATTGTCATGAACTCGGTAAGCGCCAATTGCCTCATCAACGCCTGCAAGCTTCCCAGCGTAAAATGGAGTTGAAATCATGAGATAGTCGTCGGCGGTGGTTTTGTATGCATCTGGGATTGGGAAAACGGGGGTTAGGGTTTCGCGGCGATAGGCATTGCCACTCATAGGTGAGCTGACGTAGCTGCTAGTTTGTAAAAGCTTGCGCCACACTTCTCCGGTAGCAAGACTCATACCAACAGAAGGAATCGAGTAGCCTAAGAGGTGATCCTCACCATCTACAACCTGTAGCCGGAAATGCACCTTGCCAATGCCGGGTTGAAAGGCGGCAACGATACTTTCGACGGCATTCGGCAGGAGATAGTCGTCAGCATCTAGAAATAAGACAATTTCGCCGTTGCTTTTTTCAAAGCCTGAATTTAGAGCAGCGGCCTGCTTACCATTACTTTTGCGTAGGACGGGGATGATGCGATCGCCATAGCTAGCAATAATGTCTTGAGAGCCATCTGTTGAGCAATCATCTACGACTAAGACTTCTACGTACGGATATGTTTGTCTCAAGGCGCTATCAATCGCCACGTTTAAGAAGTGCTCGTAGTTGTAGTTATTGATAATGATGCTGCAAGTACACGGAATATCCATAAGTAGACGGCTTAAGATTTAATAGAGTCTTTTTAGCTTATGCATTTATGAATCAGCAGTTGAATGATGCACTCCGGCTCCTCACTGCGAAGCTCATACAAACTTCTTAAAGCGTAGCTTCGTCCAATAGTAGAGAATCATTGAAAAGATCTTTATCTTTACAGGGCCAGAAGCCTTTTCTAAGTAGGACTTTAGCAGTTCTTCGCATTTAATATCTGCTTCATGCGATTTGGAATGATGGCTGCTTAAGTGAGTTGCAAATCCTCTAGAAACGAATTTGTTGCTGATGTCTTGAAATTCTGGAAATTTTTCTTGAATCCAATAACCCGTAGTTACATTTATTTCAGCAACTCTCCTCTTCATTTTTTGGAAGCTCAGCCCCATATTTACTTCATGGCATCTGTATATACCTAAATCCCGTTTTGTAAAACGCCCGGTACTCAGCCCTATTGCCAGCGTATGAATATACAGATCAGAAATTGCCAGGCCTGTTACGCCCTTAACTTCGGGCAGCGGAAAAATCTTTTCTAATATTCTTCTAGAGAAGCAAAGGTTTGAGGTGGAGGGGGGAAAGTCAGGTATTTTACCTTGTCGAACGCCTTGCTTAAAGTCGATTTCTTCCGACTGAAACTGACGGCTTTTAGCACGAATGTTTTGGAAAGTATCGGCCAGCTCATCTGCATCTGTTGCGATAGTCTTGAGGGGTGCAGATTCTGTAAATACCCAGTCAAGGCTAGAGTCTTTGTGAAAGATATCAGCTACGTACGAAGCTTTTTCGGGCAAAAATAAGTCATCCGAGTCGAGCAAGCAAATGATCTTCCCCTTGCTAGCAGCAAAGCCAGCGTTCATAGCAGATGCCTGACCACCGTTCTTTTTAATAACAGCAATAATTCGCTCTCCGTAGCTTTTGATTAATTCGGGAGAGCTATCTGTTGATCCATCATCTACTACAATAACTTCTGTATTGGTATAAGTTTGGTTCAGGGCGCTATCGATTGCTTGAGCAAGATAGTGTCCGTAGTTATAGTTATTGATGACGATGCTGACTAAAGGGTTGCTAAGCTCTGCTGTAGAAACAACCGCCTCGGGATCGGACTTTAGAGTTGTCTTCATAGCTTCAGTGAGAGAGTCTTATTAAGTGGTTTGGTTACCCGTTTGCGGTCGATCTAAGCTGTCAAATTATGCTGATAGGGGTTTATGCGGACTGCTGCCGAAGCCTTTTGCTGAATTGCTTTAGCGTTACTACCAAAAACTCTAGTTTTCTGAAGCCCAAAACCTTTTGAGCAAAGCTATAGAGAAAGCTTCTTTCTGAGCTTTGAGCCTGAAATTTAGGTGAAAGGGATAGCGTTTTTTCTAAAAAATGAGAGTAGAGTGCCGAGTCGATTTCCAGATATTTTCTAGCAATTAGAAAGTAAGACTGTGCTAAGGCGTCTTTGTAGCTATCTAGTAGTTTTTTCTCCTGACTTAGACGAGTTTCGTACTTCTCAAGAATTTTGAGATGATTTTCTAAGTATCGCTCTTGGGAAGCTGTCGAAACGGTCACGTTGCCATACCGACGGTAGATAGAGTCGCACTCTGGCTGATAGGCAACCTGCGCCCCGCTCATAACGACCGCTAAAAAAAAGTCGCGATCTTGCCCGGCGCTAAGGGCTTCATCCCAGCCTCCTGATGACTCTACTGCTGACCGACGAAAGAGTAGGCAAGCTGGAGAAACCCACCAGTCTGATAATAGTGATTTCAGGACGTCGGGTTGATTTCCGGAAGTTTTGATATCGTCTAGCGTAACCTCACCATTTTTGAGATGATACTGGTGTCGCCAGTCGCCGTAGACTACATCTGCGCCGGTAGTTTCTAAAAACTGAACCTGCTTCTCTAGTTTTTGAGGTAAGAGATAATCGTCAGCATCTAGGAACTGAACGTAGTCTCCTTTGGAGAGCGCAAATCCGCGATTTCTGGCGCGATTACCGCCTTGATTTAGCCCTGTTTCCCAGATGAGGCGATCGCCATAGCTTTTGATAATTTCTAATGAGCCATCAGTGGAGCCGTCATTAATAACGATGACTTCAACTGGCTGATAGCTCTGCGTTAAACAGCTATCAATGGCTTCGTTTAACCAACGGTCAGCGTTAAAGCACGGAATAATGATGGAAACTAGGCTATTCTTAAACGTCATACTTAACTCACAGTGGACTCTTCAACATAAAACCTCAAGAAGAAGTTTACGCATTGTTTCTGATCAACTTGATATAATGCACAGCCTTCGTCCATGCTTTCACTTGCTGGACGTATAGAAAAAAACAGGTGTAGGACACTCTATGCCATAATCCATCAAGTTTCTTATGATTAAAAACTTCTATCGTGTCTTTAACAGGTGGCTTGAAATCAAAGTAGAGTTCTGTCAACAGGGCCATAGATAGCTTTTGATGCTTTTTCTCAATTTCGCAGTGACCTTTAACGACTCTAATAGTCTTCTTGCGAATATCTTTGGGAAGGTACCGGGCAGGGTGTAAAACTAGAACATCTTCGCCGTATGCTTGCTGGTGTCCTGCGGCAAAAACTCGTTCTCCCCATTCTTTATCGCCGCCCGATTTTAAGTCGGCGTTAAATAGCCCTACCTTGTCAAAGAGTTTTCTAGATGCGAAGAGATTTGCCGTTGCCCCATAATGACCTGAGTTTAGATAGTGCTGTTGATTTAAACAATTTAGACTGTCGTAAAGCTCCGGTATCGTGGGCCGCTTTGGCTCTTTGAAGAAGATACTAATTTGACCAGCAACATACGGGCATGTATCAGATAAGCTGCTGACTCCTTTCTCTATCCAATTGGTGTTTGGAATACAGTCTGAATCCGTAAATCCCAAAACAGTGCCTTTAGCAACTGATATGCCTTTATTTCGGGCTGCGTAAGATCCCACGGTGGACTCAAACTGATAGCTCGCCTGCTGAAATTTATCGACAATGCTCTTGAGGTTTTCAGTAGAATTATTATCTATCACTATTACTTCATAATGATTTTGAGAGTAGGTCTGATGCTCTAGAGCGTGCAAGCACTTCTCTATTCGTTGAGAATCATTATAAACCGGCACAATGACTGAGACAAAGGGCGTAGACATGTAGTTTAGGGGATGGAAAAACCGCTTACGGCGTTATAGGTGAGTAGTCTTTTTTCGGCTCCGAATAAAATCTTTTGCGGAGTCTCTTATATCACCTTTAGCATTGAAAGCTGCAAGTTTCAGAGAGGAGTAGCGAGCAGAGATTAAGGAGAGTCTAATCCACTCAAGATAGTGTTGCTCTCTGTAGTAATGGCTAGCAAAGTTAGCGTAGATCTCAGCATGAATATTTTGAAGCGTAACCTTATCTAGATGCTGTTTAGCTAGAGGATAGTACTTTTCTGCGGCTCTTAAGCGATTTTGGACTCTGTACCCTATATTACTGACAGTCATCGCCTGGCCGTTGCCGTGTTTTCTTCTAACTACGGATGGTAGCTCTGTAAATACTGGATAGCAGCCAGAAATAATTGCGCGAGTGTAGAGATCTGTATCCTCGCCGAGTCTTAGATTTTCATCAAAGAAGCCTATCGCATTCAAAAGGTTTCGAGAAAACACAACAGCAGATGGTGTCGAAACAAAGCTTCCTCCTGAAAGCAGATGATGCAAAGTTGAAGAATACTTTTCTTTAGGTCTTTGAGATTTTCTATATTGCCTGTTATTTTCCATATCCCAGACAGAGATATCGCTCACGCCAAAATGATTGGCATTGACACCGCCACTGTCTTTCAATAATGACATCTGAGACTTTAAGTGATGAGGCTCCCAAAGATCATCAGAATCTAGAAAAGCAACGAACCGACCGTTAGCAATTGAAATACCCTTGTTTCGCGCGGCAGATGGGCCTACATTTTTTGACAAGGATAACAAGTTGATATCAGGATGCTTTTGGCGAATAATCTGCGGAGTACCGTCTTGAGAGTTGTCGTCTACGACAATGACTTCTACCGTCCCTTCATAATTCTGATTGTAAAGGCTAGCCAGCGCCTCTTCCAGCATTGAGAGACGGTTATAGGTGGGAATTACTACTGACACATCAGTCATCAGTATACTCACATCGTATGTTGTAACTATCTTCATGACTGAAAATGATGCTGTATTTGTTTTAAGATTTGAGTCCGGTCATAGTGCTTCGCCGCGATCTTGTAAGCCGTATCTCCCAAACGCTCACACAGATCATCGTTTTGAAGTAGTTCAACGCAGGCTTCAGCAAAGGTCTGTGGCTCGTCTCTTAGCAGGATTGCTTCTCCATCTAGAAGGTTAAGCCCTTCTGCACCAATTTGAGTGGACACGATGGGTTTTTGATAGGCTGCGGCTTCAATTAGCTTAATGCGAGTCCCACTACCAGATAAGATAGGACAGCAGATAACTCGCGACCTTGCATACAGTTCATCTAAGTCTTCAACGAATCCGGAAAACTCGATTTCTGTATCTGATGTTGTGTATCCTCGAATGTTCTCTGGGGAGGCACCGGCAATAATCAGTCGGGCGGTTGGTACCGCTTTCCGTACGTGTGGCCAGATTTTTTCGATGAGAAGTTCTGCGGCACTGACGTTAGGTTGATAAGTGTAGGAGCCTATAAATAGCAAGCTTGGCTCAGATGCGAGTGACTGAGTTGGGGGTAACTTGGCTGAGTTAGCAACAGTCACTACCCTGGGAAGGTTTAGTTGCTTAGTTAGATATGTCTTATCATTTTCGGAACAAACAAAGGTTTTACGAGCTTTGCGGATAGCCCGAAGTTCTCCACGCTTTAGACTTGGAAGATGCAGATAGGTCTTCAAAGACTTTTTGCGATAAGAAGCTGGCTGGCTGAGCTGACGCGCTAAAGATATATGTTCGATGTCGTCTAAATCAAGGAACACGGGCGGTAGCTCGGCTTTAGTCAACATAACAGGGCATATAGCCTGAAGTCGATGAGCGAAGATAATATCTGGCTTACGAAGCAGGCAAATCTCTAATGCCTGCACCTGCTTTTTACGGCTAACGCCGATGTAAGAGTTTTGATGAAAGAGACTGATGGCACCGGGAAGATAGTTTGGTCGTCGTAAAATCTGGTGCGTCTTCTTCGAGCGATGACATAAAGATAGCGTTGTGTCAGCCTGCCAGTGTTCAGAGAAATCTTGGTTTAACTTAGAAACAAGCACCATTGAGATATCAAAGTCGGAAGGCACATAGTACAAAAAGTCAATTGATGCAAAATCTTTTATTGCATCAATGAAGAGTCCCATCCTTTGATAAACTCCATGAGTCTTAACGCGGAGATCTGTTGGAAAATTATTAGAGACAAATAGGACTCGCATTGACCTTTCAAAAAAACTAATTTGACTGCTATCTATATCAAGTTCAATGCCCTTCACACTATTATTTTAATAGAGCTGTAGTTCCAAGCATCTAAATCGCTTGAAGCGCTTTAGAGTCTAATAAAACACGACAAGAACCGAGAAGGTTTGGATTAAGTAGACATCGGCCAAGTTTCGTTCCGACTTTGAGTGGTTTTTTTTGGTTCTACTTCCGATATTTTATCAAGGATATATTGCTGCTGAGACGTATTAAATAAATGATGAAACTTGCTAGTTTTGTTTTTGTATATAGGCTGTGAAGAATTAGCCTTCCAAGGTTCGCTTCTCAGAATTATGTTCTCTGCGGCAGCTTTGCGATCTGACGGAATGGCGAAAGAAAAGTCTATATTAGAAAAATTACTTAGGCTCTGAATAACAAATTCTGAATTATCTACTAACGTCTCATACTGGACAAGAATATGATTATTTTTATGCAAATGGTGATGGCTGTTTCGAACGCATGTTATCCACTTACGTAAACATCTATCAATAGTCCATGAACCTTCCCAGGCTTCAGGATATTTTTGAGTAACATCGTACAAAGAAGCTACTACATCTAATCCATTACGAACAATATGGATAAAGAGAGGTTCTTCAACATTCGACTCAATATATTCGATGAAGTTTACATGATCAGGCGTTTTTTCAACCCAAGCTAATTTTCTTCGCTTGGTAGCTATCTTATCTAAGGTATTAACAAAAGCCTTAGTGTGCTGGTCTATAGATAAGACGTACCAGGGCAATTGAGTCTCTATCCCTTCACAATCAACTTTAAGCAAAAAATCTTCGAGATTACGTCTGGAAAATTTAGAAGCAAGCCGTAACCTCATACGTATTGCATTACGTCTTTTAAACAGCACCGTAAAGAAGTGAGACTCAGGAAAGGATGCGACAGCGGGGTGACCTGTGAGGAGACTTTGCAAGACGGTTGTACCTGAACGTGGGCAACCGACGATAAATATTCTTTTCATAAAATGCTATGCTGCTTTTCAACATATACTTAGGTGATTTTCATGTGACGATACATCACTTTATTCGCAAACGTTTTTATAGGTAGTCGACATACGACTGCAAGGCTGCTAGAACAATTATTCCGGCGATAAATGCACGATGAACTGTTTTACTTTGTGCTAAGTTTTGTACAAACGGTTATCTCCTATTATGTATATTTCAAATTTCGAAGTAGCTGTCCTGATTCTTCTTCAATGCAGTGTAGCTGCTCATAAGATAATTCTTTTTTCCATAGGCCAACTGAATCAGGTCTGACAGTTGAAACTGCTTTATGAAAACTTTTTCGCGATGAAACAGATGAGATATTTAGAAAATCGAGCAGTTGATCAGCTTCTTGAGTTGAGTTACTAACTAGATTTTCATAACGAAGTTCGTAATAGCGAGTCTTTGGAAGATGAGAAGCTGATTTTAGAATACTTTCTGTATACCGTCTCCAAGCCCATATGCATCGGTGAATGTCGCTTGTTAATTCAAATTCAGAAACCCGTTCTCGTTCAACCCAAAAGCGGGCATAGGGGCCGAAGCGATAGCCGCCAGGTTCACGCTTACCAGAGACTACAGAGGCGGACTGTAGCCAAGGTTTTTTACTATGAGACAGTGCTGCATCTCGGCCATCTCGAATAATGTGTACAAACTTGGCGTTAGGAAAAGTCTGAGATAGAAAATTAACAAGGAAGCAATTACGAGGAGTCTTTTCAGCAAAGCGTAAATCCGAATCTCCATAGATTCGCATCAACCAGCTATAAACAGTCCGATAAAACCATTTAGACTTGCCGAGGCTCCAGCTACTCTCATAGACGTATTTAGCAGCAGCCTTTGTCGCAATTGGTTCAAAGTGATACGAAACTTCCGGCAATTCGGTAATACAAGATCCTAAAAAGGTTGTCCCAGACCGAGGAGAGCCAAGAATAAATATAGGCTCCCTAAAATTTGGCGACATTAGGTGACAGACTCTTTGAAGAGAAAGAGGTCTCGCTGACCTTTTGTATCGCTTTTGATCCGCAACCATCGTGCGACGGAGCCAGCTTATGAAGTTGGAGTAATAGATATTCTCCATGTCGTGCTCGTTTTGCTTATTAAATAACATCTTTTAGAAATTTTAACGAGAAAGGGGGTTTTAGGAAGTCTTTATGGCACAGTCAAGGAGCTTGCCAAATTTCTTTGATATCTATACTTTCGTCTAAGCATATCCAAATAGCAAAGAAGGAGGTCTACCCTAAAGCCAGCTTAAGAACCTAGTGTCTAGTGGTACGATGTTTCTGGTGTAATTTTCTCTTTCTGAACCGCATCTAGTATTTCTGTAAATGGAATTATAGTAGCTATATCTATCATCAGCGGCCAGTTCCGCCAGTAGAGACTTTGGAGCTAAGCGTTTACAGCTAGACAGTTCCTTCAACCATCGCCGTTTCATCAAACCAGGAATTGCGCGATAGCGGACTTTGTTAAAAAAATTTTCATATTAGAGTACCTCATGTTTCGCCGCACGTTCTTGATAAATTTCCAACCACCGATAGCGTGATATGTGACAGATCCTGGTTCAAAGTAGAACTTATATCCTGCCTTTTTCATTAGCTCATCTCGTAAGCGCGATGCAAGAAATAGCATCGCTGCATCTGGATACAGAAATTTCGTAAGAACACCACGCCTATAAAATGCTCCGTTATTATAGATATAGGGAGACATACCAGCCTTGCCAAAGTCGTTGTGGCTGTGATCAATTAAGTTCAAAACCCGCTTGTAAGTATTTTCCATCCCATAGGAAGTCTTTCCGGTCGCTACCGAAACTTCAGGGTGCATTCGCAAGGATTCCACCAAAGTGCATAACCAGACCTCGCAGGGTGGCGCATCCGCTTCTAATACAGCTACAAGCTTTAGATTAGGAACTATGTTGTATAAGTGCTCAGGCACACTATTCTGATACTTCTCGTTGTCAACTAGTATTACCTCGAATAGCTGCTCAAACATTTGTCGAGAAAATGCTTCTAGCATCAGTTCCTCAACTTTCCAAGACTTAACGTCATTGGCCTCGTAGTCCGAAACAATGACGATGCTTATTTGTGAATCTGAGCTATTTTTTTTCATGCTATTAAAAAGATAAAAGAGAGTTTATCCAAGCACCCAAGAATTTTGTTAAGAACTGCTCATTTCAAACTGCATCTGGTGATAATTCCAAAGCTTTCCGCGTTCTCTAAGCAAATCTTGATAGCTGCCTTGCTCGACGATGCGACCTTTCTCCATCACTACAACTTTATCAGCGCCTGAGATTGTTGACAAGCGGTGAGCGATCGCAATCACCGTTCGCCCTTTTGACAGCTTTTCTATAGACTCCTGAATCAAATTCTCTGTTACCGAATCTAAAGCGCTTGTAGCCTCATCCAAAATTAGAATTTCTGGATTTCGTAGCAGGGCCCGAGCGATCGCAATTCGTTGCCTTTGTCCACCCGACAGTCGCACGCCGCGATCGCCCAGCACCGTCTCAAACCCTAGCGGCAAATCAAGAATAAAGTCCAACGCATTAGCCATCCTCGCAGTCTCGTAAACATTCTCATCGCTGGCATTTTCAACACCATAAACAATATTTTCTCTAACTGTTGTGTTGAAAATGAACGTATCTTGACTCACAATTGCCATCTTATGACGCAGCGAATTAATCTTTAGCTCGCGCAGATCCACACCATCAACCAGCACTCTGCCCTGCGTCGGGTTATAAAACCTTGGCAACAAGTCCGCTAGCGTTGTTTTACCCGCTCCCGAAGATCCCACCAAAGCCGTTGTCTCACCCCGTTTAATCGATAGCGTAATATCGTGCAGCACTGGCTCGCCAGGATTATACGAAAAATCAACCGACTCAAAATCAATCGAGCGCTGTAACCCCGTGAACAACTTCTGCCCATCTTCAAAATAAGGCTTATCGTCGCGCCGCAGCAGGTCACTAACAGCGCCTAGAGACCCTTGAGAGGAAATAAAGGTAACCCTAACGCCATTAAGTGACGATACCAGCGGCGTTGTTCTAATCAATACAAACAGGAACGTCAATAGCTCAGCCGCCTTCAGTCGTCCTGTAGAGATCAACAGGCTATAAGATATCACCACCATACCGACGAGTAAGGCAGCGCCTAACGCTTCAACTATCGGCTGTACCATAGACGAGAGCTTAATCAGGCCAAGCTGAGACTGATAAACCTTGCGGGTAGCAGCATAGTAGCGATCGCGCTCAAACGCCTGGGTGCCCGAAGCGTGAACCGTACGAATACCATTAATAAAAGAAAGCGCACTAGAGGTAAACGCTTTATTTGCCTTTGGTATCTCGAAGCTAGCTTCTCTTACTCTGCCAGTCAGTGAAGTTAGGCCTACTGACATTAGCCCAAACACCAACACTGAAGTTAAAAAGAGCTGCCATGACAGCAATAGCATCGATATTAGATAGGCCATTAGCTTAGAGCCATGAACCATAAAAGTAGAGAGCACGTTAAATGCTTGCTGAACCTGATTGACCTCTCCTCTAACCGTACTGATCAAAGCTCCGGGGCTGGCAGTCGAGTAAAAGCTAAGGCTCAAACTCTCTAACTGATCGAAAATCCGCTGGCGCAGGCGATCTACTAAGCTCAAAGAGGCTTGCTTAGAATATATGCCACCCAAATAATCAAACCCTGCTTTTAGGCACACACCCAGCAGTAATAGCCCAGAAAGTCGATAAAGTCGCTCAGAAGCAGAAGCCTGCGTCGCCAAAACGACCGTATCAAACCAGACAAATCCCGTTTGAATAGGCGGCTCCTCAGGATTAGTCAGTCCCTGTAAAAACGAAGCAATAAAGCCAACCGTAACGCCTTCAAAGAAAGCTGCTATCAGGGCGAAAACAACAGCCAGTATTGCGATACGACGAAGATGCTTAAACTCTCGTAGAATTAAGTAGTTTTCTTGCCAAAAGCTAGTGATCTTAATCAGATTTTTGATAATACCCGGAAGTTTTATTCTCATAAGAACTTATATTGTTAGACCCAGAGGTTACAGTTTACATATTCAACTTTTGTATAGATACAATACCGAAACGCCTGCTTCAGCATCAGAATTATATAAATATCTCGTTCCACAACAGTGAGTCACTCACCAGAGGGCCAAGAACCTCATTTAGCCACTTATTTCTCTCCTCAGCACGCAAAAATCGTCTACCCGATACCAAAATCTGCAAAACAGTCTCCCGACCCTTAGCGAACAATAAGCTATTCAACGGTTCCTCTCTATTCTTTTCTATTACGATTATCCGACCTACTCAGTATTTATCCGGAAGCTTTATGCAGCGGCTAAGCGCAGGGTATTTCAGGCGATCCATACAGGCTATATATTTTTTGGCATAATAGCGTTCTTTTACATCACTTAAGAGGTCATAAACTATGCTATAGCTTTATATAGCTAATGCATAAGCAGAACGCTAAAACATGCAAAGGGCTGCTCACAGCACGTTTCAATCAGAACTTTATTTGATTTCAATCAACCAATGAAATCTCAACGCTGCTCAGCTTCATTCTCAAAAAAGACAGCAAGGCATACATAAAAATCAAAATTCCAAGCATTTCGAAAAACTCTTCACAAGTGGTCACTAGAATATACAAGTAGCTATCATAGAGTCCCATCCCTACGACCTGGCCTCCTACCATCTCCATGCCAAGTGCGCCCAGCACAAATGTGCCACCACCTATCACAAATAAACTTCGAATCTTTGCAGGTAGCGCCGATAAGAACTTGAGATAGGCCAGCAGAAAAACAGCTACCAGAACAGCAGCGGGAATAACCCAAGCAAAGTGTAAAAAACCGCTCGTATTAAAGAAGTCTCCCACAGGCTTAATTGACTTCTCGTGCAGAGATAATCCTTCATCAAAAGATATATAGACAAATATTAAAGACAATATTTGCCAATGGCGTAAATATCGCTCCCGACGCGCTTCAACAAGATAAGCAATAGCACCTAAGAGGAGCGCACACGCCTGTAGTGCGTACACTGAGTAGAACGTAGGAAGAGACATCTCTTTATCTACGCTAAGAACATCTTCCAGCATATCCCTAAGCGGATAGTCTGGAAGATATCTAGCACTGGTTGTAGAAATGATGCTAAGCAGCAACAAACCTATCACTAAAAACAATAAGCGCTTGAATACTCTATTCGCAGATACCTTTGTAGATACCCTTAATGTCGAATCAGCCAATCTCTCTTTCACAAGTTTCTCTCATAGCAAAATATACAGATAGCAAAATGGCCAGAAGTGCATATCACGCTCCTTTGGCACACGGCACGTTCTTAAGGTCGTAATTAACCTAGACTTAACCTGCTCTTAATCATCATTTACGTCATTTCTGCAAGAGTCCCGGACACTTTTGTATCAGCTTGCCGACGTAAGCGATCGCACGCTAGCCAGCATCCGGAAAAGCAGCAAGAAATAAGAAATAAGAAAAAGCAGAGCCCAAAGAACTATTTACGCCGTAATGCCTTGTAAATAAATTGACACGAACAAAAGACTACTGATACGCCGAATTCTATAACTACGCACTAGCAAACCATTCATCTACTGCACCCAAATCATCTTTTAAATTCGGGCGATCGCCATTCAAAAACCGCTCATCATCACCCTAACGCCAGGAAAAGCCATCAGCCTACTGCGCAAACAGATATAGTTGGATCTCGATAGAAATATGCTAAACATCGCAGGTGTTGACCCACCTTGTCCTGTGGGCACCCCACCCTATCGGAAGGAGTGGGTGCTTGGGTGATGGTGTTGCCAAAAGGCTTAGATCGTTCATTTTGGACAGAACTAAAAACTTACAAGGAAACACAAAAAGTGCCCTATATTACCAGCGTTGAGGGAATTTGATCTGAGCGTAGTTTGAAAGAAGGCAAGGAAGAAGCGAGGAAATAACTTCTTCAGCGTTTGCTAGTCGGAAAATTTGGTGCGTTGCCAGAGCCGTTGAGTAACGCTGTTGGGACACTTAGCCCAAAGAAAATAGAGGCTTTAGCGATCGCACTCCTCAACTTCTCATCTACCTCAACTTCTGATCTATCGACGATTTAGACGGTTGGTTAGCACAACAGCAAGAGTAAGGAATCTGCTGAAAAATAACGCACCCTCTCGTAGGGGCTTAGCAGTGCTGAACCCCTACAGGCAGCCTCAGCGTTTTTGCATCCACCTTGGCCGCAGTGGCTGATCAGGATTCACCCCAAGTCTTACCTTTAGCACCTGCTTAGTTGCCAGCCACATAAATGGCGGAATCGTACTGGCATATCGCCGCCATAGCCTTTTTGGCTCCTGCACCAGCCGGTAGCACCACTCCATTCCGTACTTTCTCACCACCGCCGGAGCCCACCGCATCTCCCCCACATATACCGAAAAAGCACCGCCTAATCCCACCATTGTGGCCCGCACCCGGCCGCGATGCGCATCCATCCACTTTTCCTGCTTAGGACAGCCCAAAGACACAAATACCAACCCTGCACCGCTTGCATTTATCTCACTGACAATGGCCCTATCCTCATCGTCAGTGAGCGTTCTAAATGGCGGCGATACTAAACCCGCTATTTTTATTTGAGGATAATCCTGCAAAATCTGACTGCTAATTCTGGAGAGCATGTCCGGCGTAGAGCCTAAAAGAAAGATACTTGTTCTTTGAGCCTGCGCTTTTTCACACAGTCCCAGCATCAAGTCCATGCCTGCGACCCGATCTTGCGATCGCCCCTTCATCAGGCTCGTCATCCACACCAGCGGCATCCCATCTGGCGTTAGCATGTCTGCCCTTTGCAACACCTTTGCAAACTCAGGTTGCCAATGCCCCTCCATCAGCATGTGCACATTAGAGACACACACCACTTTACTCAAACGAGCCTGCGCCCACTGCATAATACAATTTACCTGCTCATCAAAAGATAGAACAGAAACCTGAAAACCTGTCACAGTTTGGGTTACAGCAGCCTTTCTCTGAGCTATAGCGCCCAAATTCTCTATCGAGCGAACGATCATAGACCAAAACCTTGCATATTCTATGCTGAAAATGTTCTTTGGTAGTGAACCCTTGTTCAAAAAGCAGTAGAAGTTTATTCCTTTTACGACGCAGAGCAATCTGTTCGGTAGAAATATTAGGAAATTAGTCAGTTGAAAATAGAAGAGTCTTTCTATGACTACTCATGCGCAGCGATCGCTCATCATATGCACAGGCCAAACCAAAGCAGGCACGGCCGTTTCTAAGGCTCTACAGTGAGCCAAAACACTCCAGCCAAACTATCGAGAGTCAGCAGACGTTTAAAGAAAATCTGTTATAAAATTTTTGACGCGCGGAGCATACATCTACAGATGAGTTGCGCGCAGTGATACGGCAAGCAAGCAGTGAAAATGTGTTGGTAAATGCTGATAAATATTTGCCTAAGCCTATAGGGCCAAATAGACTAAGCAGACAAGGCCAAAGAAGTTCACTAGATATGACACCCGTACGAGCATTGTGCGTAAACAATAATGACTGGTAACAAACGGTTCAATTGCCCTCCGCAAAAACAACACTTGCTTTATATACTACAAACGTTTTTGTTCTTTCCGAAACAAATACGCTTGTTTGGTCTTACTTCACAGAAACTTTATGATCAAAGTGAAGTTTAGGCGTTTTTATTTGAATTCTTCAGGATTTTAAGAAATGGTAAAGTGCGTAACAAATCACAGCAAGCATCGCTAAACAGGAAAATAAATATAATATTCGGTAGTAATATTCGGTAGTAATTTCCGGAATTAATCTCATAGGTACGTATACGCGAGCGGCATTTGAAAAAAGTTCAAAAAATAGACGTTGGGGGAGGGAAGCTTGTTTATTTTCTCAAGCAGCTCTGATCGACGGGGGCGATCGCCCATATCCTAAAAAATCTCTAAAGCCTGCCGATAATACTCAGCAGTCATCTTAAATTCCGTCACAAAAACATAAGCGTCCTCACGAAGGCTCAGGGTTTTGGTCTCTCCTGAATTGTCTCGGATCTCTTTCGCTATATCCAAGTTTTGCTGGTAAATTTTTGCTGGTAGTAGTTAATTGCAATAGCAGGCTTCTCTGAAACTAAATAAGTGCTGCCAAAGTTGGTCAAAGCCTGCCGTTCACCCCATTTATCTCTCGTTTCAAGTCGTTTCAAGGGCAATGTCTAAAGGCACTTTGTGGCTTGCCAATAATTCTAAAATGCCCCTGGCCCCTTTCCAGTAGTTCGTTAGGCGATCATTCCAAATTCGGCTTTTCGGTCACGCTGTCGCAGAACCACTGCAAAAACTCACCTAGGCTGCTGAGCGTTTGTGAATCTGCGACATTAAAGCTCAAGCGTACCGTCTCGTGACCTTGCGATTTGGCGTGAGCGAGCGTTCTAACCAGTAAAGAAGTCTTGCCCATTTGCCGAGGGGCTTTAATCCGAATTACCGAAATGGGTCATCACGTTATAGCGTGGTGACACGGCTGACTGAATCAGTCAGCCTCAGATAGCACCTATTTTTATGCCTGCACAAACTTCAGAGTCCGTTCAAAAGCCCATTAATCAGAACGTACCCATTAAGCCACCCAAGCGGTCGAAGCGATCGCAGAAAAAGTCGAAGCCTGCTTCCTATCGCTGGCTGTCTTTTCTCTCAGTCGGCATTGCCTTTTCACTCTGGTTTCTAGCCACTAACTTAGGCTGGGTTGAGTCAATTCTTTTCCCCTCTCCACAGGCCGTATGGGCCGCTTTTACGGATATTTTAGCGAATAACTATAAGGGTAATTTATCGCTGGCTCAGCATACATTTGCCAGTATGCAACGGTTATTTATTGCCTTTGCGCTCGCCTTTGTCTTAGCCGTTCCGCTCGGGCTCGCCAGCGGATACTTCAAACCGGTTCGCGCTATTTTTGATCCCTTTATTGAGTTCTATCGCCCGCTGCCGCCGCTGGCCTATTACACCCTGCTCGTGCTTTGGCTGGGTATTGAAAACGAATCTAAAATTGCACTTTTATTCCTGGCCGGATTTGCCCCGCTTTATATTGCGATGATTGCCGGGGTAGAGCGAGTTCCGCGCGATCGCATCAATGCTGCCCTTTCCCTCGGCGCATCACAGTGGCAGCCCACATTCCGCCCTTTTGACTGTCACATTGAGAATAAAGGCTCATTCAACATAATAGGTAGTATTCCTGAGCGGCAGAACCCAGGAAGAGCAGTATTTTGCGATGATTTTCGTTGAGATTCAGCAC
>JBHYED010000007.1:0-154551 GCA_051860365.1 Phormidesmis sp. | reverse complement strand
CCTGCGCGCATACTGCAACGCCAGCTCCGTTTTGCCCACGCCGCCCATGCCCACCGCCGCCGCAATATTCACCCGGCTATTTTGCATTAGCAAATTGTCCACGGCCTGCAAGTCATCAGCTCGGCCCACAAAGGCGCTAACGTGGC
Organism: Phormidesmis sp.; assembly: GCA_051860365.1. Taxonomy (GTDB): domain Bacteria; phylum Cyanobacteriota; class Cyanobacteriia; order Phormidesmidales; family Phormidesmidaceae; genus Phormidesmis. The sequence goes on along the minus strand of JBHYED010000007.1, from coordinate 154,405 downwards.
TCACAGGCAAATTGTTAGGGGTGCTTAGCTCTGGCAGTGCCGCTCCTGCCGAGTTCAGTCAAAAGTTGTTAATGTTTGTCTGATTCTCAACCGTGCCGTAGTTGAAAGTCGCGATTTTGTCAGCCAGCTTGGTCAAATTTTGAAACGAAGCATTATCTGCGGCCACCGCTGCCACCGTCGCTTCCATCGCCGCTTGCGCGTCTGGCTGCTGTGCGGTCACCCGCTTCACCTCTTCAATAATCTCAGCGTCAATCACACTCGGATCGCTTGCAGCCTCCAAACGCATCACCGTGTCAGGCGAGTGCTGCCGTAGCTGCGCTAGCCATCGCTTAGCCGACTCAATCACGCCCTTGCCTAGCTCGCCAGTCGCGCCATTCGTGATGCCGCCAGCTACGGCGGTAAGTGCTGCGATCGCCAAAGCAGAAATCGGTTCCATAAAGCCCAACCTACCAAACGCCCAAAAGCGTCAAAAATACGTACTCTCACCCTACATCAATTCTCTTTGCTTTCATTCCGGATAATTAGCTTTGAAATACTGGCTAATTCACATCAACGCCCAGCTCATGCGCCAAAAACGCCCATTTATCCGTAGCCTCTTCAATCTGCTTGGCTGTAGGCTTGCCCGCACCGTGCCCTGCCTTCGTTTCAATGCGAATAAGCACAGGATTTTCTCCTTTGTGAGCCGCTTGCAGCGCCGCCGCAAATTTAAAGCTGTGGGCAGGCACCACGCGATCATCATGATCGGCCGTAATAATCATCGTAGGGGGATATTCGGTGCCAGACTTGAGGTTGTGCAGTGGAGAGTAGGCGTAGAGGGCTTTGAATTCGTCTTTATTGGCAGGAGAGCCATAGTCCGATTCCCAGGCCCAGCCAATTGTAAACTGGTTGAAGCGAAGCATGTCTAGTACGCCAACGGCAGGAAGGGCTGCGCCGAAAAGATCGGGGCGCTGGGTGATGCAGGCTCCCACGAGCAAACCACCATTGCTACCACCTGCGATCGCCAATTTTTCAGCCTTCGTATACTTCTGTTCAATCAGCCATTCACCCGCACTAATAAAATCGTCAAACACATTTTGCTTATTCGTTTTAATCCCTGCCTGGTGCCAAGCCTCACCATACTCACCGCCACCTCTTAGGTTTGCCACAGCATATGCGCCGCCCATCTCTAGCCAAACGAGCGTGCTCACAGAAAAGCTAGGCGTCAAAGAGATATTAAACCCACCGTATCCATACAACAGAACAGGATTTTCTCCGTTGAGGTTCATCCCCTTTTTTGCAGTGATGAACATTGGAATTTTAGTACCGTCTTTGCTGGGATAAAATACTTGCTTAGTTTCGTAAGCATCTGAATCAAACGGAATATTAGGCTCTCGAAAGAGCGTGCTTTCACCGGTTTCTAAGTTGTAGTGATAAATGCGATTAGGAGAGGTGAAGCTAGTAAAGCTATAAAAGGTGTCAGTGTCGGTGCGTTTGCCATTAAAGCCGCCTGCGGAGCCAATACCAGGCAGCTCAACCTCTCGAACGAGAGCGCCTTGCAGATCAAAGATTTTAATCTGTGTATAGGCGTCTTTAATATAGTCAGCAACAAACTGATTGTTTAGCAAACCAACAGATTCTAAAGTCTCCTCCGCTTCGGGAATCAGCGTTTGCCAATTTTCACGATCTGGGCTTGTGATATCAATAGCAATGACTTTGCCCTTAGGCGCATCCAGATCGGTTTGGAACCAGAAGGTCGTACCGTCATTGTCAATCAGGCTATACTGCGCCTCAAATTCTGAGATGAGTTCAACCACTTCACTATCAGAATTTTGCAGGTCTTTATAAAACAACAAATTTTTGGGCGCGGTGCCGAGCCAGACGGAGATAACGAGATAGCGGCCATCTTCAGTAACACCGCCGCTGAAACCCCAGTCTGGCTCGTCGGGGCGATCGTAAATGAGCGTGTCTTCAGATTGTGAGGTACCGAGAGCATGATAGTAAAGCTTTTGGTAGCGATTAACGTCTTCTAATTTAGTGTTTGCTTTGGGTTCGTCGTAGCGGCTATAGAAGAATCCTTTATGGTCGTGTGTCCAGGATGCACCGGAGAACTTTACCCACTGCACAAGATCGTCGGTATCTTCGCCAGTTTCAATATTGCGAACGTGCCATTCCATCCAGTCGGAGCCTGCGGTAGAAAGGCCGTAAGCAAGGTGCTGGCCGTTTTCGCTAATGGAGATACCGGAGAGGGCAACGGTGCCGTCTTCGGAAAGGGTGTTGGGATCTAGGAGAACTTTGGGCTCGGCGTCCAGGGTGGGAAGGGTGTAAAGGACGGACTGATTTTGGAGGCCGTTGTTTTTATAGTAGAAGTATTGGTCGCCTTGTTTGAAAGGGATGCCGTAGCGTTCGTAGTCCCAGAGTTCGGTAAGACGGGCGTTGATTTTGTCGCGGTCGGGGAGCTGGCGCAGGTAGCTGAAAGTGACTTTATTTTGAGCTTGTACCCAGGCTTCGGTTTCGGGGGCGTTGGGGTCTTCGAGCCAGCGGTAGGGATCGGCTACTTGGGTGCCGTGGTAGGTGTCGGTGATGTCAGTGGTGCGGGTGGTGGGATAGGTGAGAGGTTGGTTGAGAGGCATGAGCGGTAGAAGTAAAGCGGTTCTAAATAGGATAATCTACCGTCTTGAGAATAAGGCTGGCCATTTTGTCGGCGGCTCCGGCTGGGCCACGGAGGTCGCGGAGGGTTTGACTCATGGCGGTGAGTTTGTCGGGATGGGTGAGGTAGGTTTGAGCGATCGCACTCACTTCCTCAGCCGTAATAGCCCCTAATACTTCGGGCACAACTTCCTTTTTCGCCCAAATGTTGGGCCAAGCGAACAGCTTTCCTGATTTTTGTAGCGTACTGACGACTAAAGGACTGATGAACTTGCGAGCGATGATATCGATGCCAGGGATTCTGACGAATAAACCAGGCAATCCATCTAGTAGCTTGAGGCCGTCTACCTGCTGGGTGGGCAAAAGTACGATCATTGGCGTGGCGAGTGCGCCGAGCTGGGCGGTATTTGCGCCGATAGTGGTGAAGCAGAGGGTGCATTGCGAGAATAAGTCTAGGGCAGGGAAAGTTTGCCAAAGAAATATTTTAGGCCCGTTTTGAATTTGGATGTAGGGAAGGGCGTCTGGTGGTTCGATAAGCTTAACGCTGGGACAGGGAACATCAAAGATGACGGGGTTTTGTTGGGGGTCAGCGTAGCGCATGAGGTCGGCGCGGGTGATGTTGGGGGCAACGCCGATGACGTACTGAGTCTGGTTTTTTGGGGTAGGTCTTTGGGTGTGGAGGGTTTGTGCGATCGCGAGCAATAAAGGCACGCCAACGCCCAGCTTGGTAGGCTTAGATCCTGGTAGAAATCCAATGATTTCAGCCTCTGGAGAGCACCCCAGCTTGTCTGTTATTTCTGTGCGATTAGCCGTGGTTTGCACATCGGCCATCAGATCACCAACGAGGGAGTATTTGTGCCGGTATTTTGCAGGGGCTTTTTCGACTAGCTCGGGCTGCATAACGCCAAAGCTATCGATGAAGCTGGGCCAGCGAGCTTCCCATTCGGCATAAGTGAGCGTGCGATAGCCCAGGCGTTTTGCGACCAAAACGGTGTAGAACTGGTCGCCGCCAAGGAAAACAACGATGCCTTTTGGATGCCAGTCCCAGCTATCAGCGGTTTTACCCGTGAGAAGAAACTTGAAGAAGTGGCTGGCGCTTTGAACGCGATCAATTTCGGGGTAAGCGGCAACGGTGGCGTGTTCGTTGCCGGAGGCGTGAGGGCAAGGAGAGAGCACAACAGAGATACGGAGAGAACTCCCTGTGGTGGCGCGGAGTGAGTGGGCGACGGGCTTTACCCAGGTAGCAACTTCGCCGGGGCCGTTAGACAAAATCACAACGTCTATAGGGTCAGGTGCGATCGCCATAGGATTTAGGTGCTTTAAAACCAACTAGATCACGTTAGCCTATTAACGTTGTTTTTTTGATTTGTAAGCCCTGTGACTCAGCCTGATACTCTTCGTGAATTGTTGGAAGCCGTGGCCGTAGGGCGTGTGAGTCCGAGGGTGGCATTTGAAAAACTGGACTCCAAAAACGAAGCATACGAGTCAGTCGGTGACTTTGCCAAAATTGATCACGACCGAACGTTGCGAACGGGCTTTCCGGAAGTGATTTGGGGAGAGGACAAATCGGCAGCGCAAATTGTGGAGATTATGCGGGTAATAGAGTCACGGCATCCGGTGGTGATGGCCACGCGGATAAGCGAGGACAAAAGCGTGCAGATTCGAGAAAAGCTGCCGCAGGTGACTTACTTTGAGATGGCGCGGATTTGCGCGATTCAGCCTGATCAGCCTTTGCCGGTTCGGCCTGGTCGGCTGAGCATTTTAACGGCGGGGACGGCTGACTTGCCAGTGGCTGAAGAAGCGGCGGTGACGGCTGAGCTATGTGGGTTTGCGGTGACGCGACTGTGGGATGTGGGCGTAGCGGGCATTCAGCGGTTGCTGAGTAATCAGCATGTAATTGATGCGTCGGATGTGCTGATTGTGGCGGCAGGGATGGAGGGGGCATTGCCGAGCGTGGTGGCAGGGCTGGCGGACTGTCCGGTGGTGGCGGTGCCAACAAGTGTAGGATATGGGGCGAGCTTTAGTGGGCTAGCGCCGCTGCTGACGATGCTGAATTCTTGTGCAACGGGGATTGGCGTGGTGAATATTGACAATGGGTTTGGAGCGGCGATCTTGGCAGGGCAGATTTTGCGGGTAGCTACGAGAATTTCAACTCGAAGATAGCGCTACGATTTGTGTAATTTTGTTTTTGACAGCTACCAAGATGCAGATTTATCTAAAAAATAAAGTTCTTAAAAAGCTTGAACAGGAATGGAACACCTTTTCGAGCAATAAAAGCTACGTATTTCCCAGAACAAACGAAGATTACAAAAAACAATTTAATAGGAAGACTTTAACGATCGAAGTTGACTCTACCTACCGATTTCTTCATCAAGATCTAGAAAGACGGTTTCAAAAATTTGTTGATGAAATAGCATCTTCTCCTTTCTCAAACTGTAAAGGTGAAACATATATACTGAGGAGCAGAGTGTCTTACGGAGAGGTATATAAAATAATTGTTCATGAACTCCAGCTTGAGATTAAAAGTAGAGAAAGGGATAGGAGTAACAAGAGAACGTTTTCGACGGTGAGAGAAAGTATTCAGGATACGATTGACGAAAAAGTTAGCGTATTTGACTTCTTTTTCACATTAAAAGGAATTAAGATAGAAAACTCTATTACTCTGGACTTCAAGCACCTTGAATTATTTGTCTTTGAACAGCGTGACTGTGCTTCTTTGATGGTTAATTATCTAAGGGAGAAAGAACGTGACTATAAGTTTAGAGATAGTAAGAATAGAATGTATTGCCATGTTCCTGATTTTATAGATGAAGTCCTTTTAGGACATACTTGCGTAAGAGCTTGTGCATACGGAGACCTTGAAACAGCAGAAAAAATAGCATATAAGCAAACGAAAGAGACAATAAACTATTTAAGATACATAGTTTGCTTGATATACCATAAACGAATTGCAGAGAATCTTCTCAAGATTAGTTTTTCATTTGAAGCTTACAGTGAGAGAAAAAACACACTGTCCATGCGCAACAAGGGCAATGATATTACTTTGTCATACGGACGTGGTAGAGGGCGTAGGCAAGAGCTTGTAATTGATGAGAATTTTTTGAAAGATATGAATTCTAAGGCTTTTTTAGACGACTTTATAGAAATCGCTAACTCTCATGAGCATACGCAAGTAGAAGGGATGTATTTTAACGGCAATCTATTGGATAGGCGAGGCGCAAGACGAATTTGATTTAGACGTATCCTTTCTTAAATATTGGACAGCACTAGAGTGTATCTTTACCAGATCAAAAGATCACTATATTCCGGATAAGAATGGTACAAAGAGAGCTATAATAAAAGATTTGGCTACGGGTGCTGCGATAATTAACTTCTCTCTTTCCGACGACTTGAGCGATAAGAGTACTCTACGCAAAATGAGAAAAGATCTTATAAACCTCTACGACAAGCGATCTGACATTGTTCATAGAGGTATGAATTATTTAGCGCACAGCGTTATAGATGAGACTGATATCTCTAATCTATGTAGGTATGCTGCGATGAGCGTACATGGGTTGTTTTGTTTACGTTCTCAATACAGCTACAAAAATAAGTCTGACCTCGATAATTTTATTGACTCTCAATACGCTAAACATACGAATGGGTAAGTTTTTGCGTAGAGACACGATTTTAGCTACCTTCTAAAATCTGAGAGGCACTTACTTTCAGTTCAGAGAACAGCTCAGATTTAATAAGCAGATCTTTTTTGTACTCCACTGCTTCGTACCAGCCATCTACCAGTGTTAGCACGGTAACTTTTTCACCAGCGATATCAACAATCCAGTATTCTTCAAGGCCTAGCACCGTATATTCTGCACGCTTTGCACGGTAATCCACATTGCGAGTGCTTGGGCTCACAACGTCAACAACTAATTCTGGTGGCGGCTCATTAATTTCTACGATGGCCTCTTTCAATCGTAGATTCCGCCATTGACTTGCTGCAATCACGCTGACATCAGGAATACGGCTTGTGTCCCAGCGTCCGCCACGGGGCGATTGCACGCCCACTGCCGCTTGTAGAGCGACTAAATCCAAACCAAGCCGCGCAATCTCGGCATCAAATAGCTTTTCTAAGAACTTAAGAATAGCGCCATGCAAGCCACTGCCGATACCCATAGCAACTAGCTCTCCATTAACGAGTTCATAACGCGTGTCGGTGCCATCTGTATAATTCAGATATTCTTTGAACGTTAGCTTTTGGGTTGCGACAGTCATAGCTCAGTACGCATCAACTTAAGTTCTATTTTATAGCCCTTCCGTAGTATCCCACCATGAAGATCCGACACCTGGACAAATCAAACGGTGCGGTTGCTTAGAGAAAGCTATTTATGTCCTCTTTTTTCGCCTCTCTTTATTTTTCGCCTCTAAGTTTTCTCAGTAGATCCAAAGCTTCCTGACGAGGGAGGTTCAGGCGTTGTTCGCTGTGCTTCCAAAACTCTTCCCACCACTCATCGGGCTCCTGGTGTTCGCCTTCGTAATCGGTGGGGCGATCGCTTCTTCCATCAGTCACCAAACTTCCCACATAGTCAGCATCTTCATAAATTTTGCTGATCTGCTCATCAATTTCAGCCAAGTCTGCTTCGGAAACAACACCGTTGCTGGTGGCTTTGTAAAACTGCACGGTGACACGAATTGGGAAGTTAGGATCGCGCTCTATTGCTAAGTCATCGATTTCAGTAAACGGGCCTTCAACCGGGCCGTGGCCGATCACAGCGGCTTCGACATCACTTTGCGCCCTCGACAGGGCCATTGGCGCAGGCATGGCTTCCATCATCAGGTCGTTCGATACACTAAAGCCGCTGCGAGATCTGTTCTTTTGCTTAAGGGGGACTTGAACAAGCATGACCATATTGAGGCCTTCTTCTTCGGTGGCGGTGACTGAAGGCAGTTCTGTGGTGCCTTCGGATGCGCTTTGTTCGCTGCGAAAGTCGCTGATGCGTGTGCCGGTGAGGCTGGCGCGTTCACCGTTTTTGTTAAAGAAGAGGCGTTGACCCCAGGTGCGGCCTGCGTCGAAGCCGTCGCGCTGGTTGTCGATAATAGTGGTACTAGTGCCTTCGCGGGTGGCAAGAATAGTGAGAACGGCAGGATCTTCAGGGGCGGACTGGTAGTTAAATAAGACGGGGTTGAAGGTAGCTTCTCCGCCTTCTGGGATAGGGAGAAAAGCGGCTTGGGCGCTGACAAGAACGTGAGAATCGCGTTCAGCAAGGAGAGATTTTTGACGGCCTTTCCAGGAGTCGGGTTCGTTGAGATATTCGCGCAGATCGTCTAGGACTTCGGCGAGGAGGGTAGGCTCGGTGTTCTGGCCCTTCTCGTTGCCGGTGAGTACCGAGAGCTGCTGCATGGGGACGTCGGCAGTGAGGTCGGAGTAGTTGGGGTAGCGAATGACGGGCATAAGATGGAGCTGCGATTCATTAGTACGAGGATCGCGGTGCTCGACTTGGATAGTCATGTCACTGATGTTCGGGCCGACAGACGAGTTGTCGTAGCGGGCAGTGTCTTCCCAGGTGACGTCCATAATCTGGAGGTCGTGGGAGGCGGCGAGGCGGGTGGCTTCGGGGTCGCGAAGCATGGATTTGGTACGGTCGATGACCTGGCCGTATTGGTTGAAGGCGAGGAGGTCACTGACGATAGGAGCGGGTTCTGACTGTGAGGGGGTGATGGCTTTTGGAGTTTGGGTGGGTGGGTTGATTTCGGCAGCTTCGGTTGAAGTGATGCCCCAGGTTTGGGCGATCGCACTCCGATTAAGGCCAATGGCCGCTCCCAGCAAAACAGGCAAAATAGGAAGTAGGGCAAATTTATGGAGCTTGCGGGGGGTGGTTTTCATGGAAGTCCTCACGGGTTAGGCGGCGCTGTTCTTAATCTAGGGTGCGTTTCGCCTAATTTTGGCCCGGTTTCAGTTTGTGAAACGGGCGGAGTGGGACAATTGCTCGGCTGTCGGAGTTGCCAGCGATGATGCGTAATAGTCACTGCACCAGGAGCCGTGCAGTCCGTGGGCTAAGTGATGGGTAAACCACAGCCGGCAAATGGGGCCAAGGCTGATATTTTTGGTATCAAAGATAGCCAGTGAAGAACAGTTTCTCAAATGGTCATACATCAGGCCGAGTAGCCAGCCGTCATCTTCTTTTGTCCCCTGCGGATCGGGCACAAAGACGGGCTCTTCTGCAAAGCAAAGAGGGTGACCTGTCCAAAGCTGTTGTTCTTGGGTTTGGGTGTCTAGCTTGAGGTAGCCGATGGGCGGTGAGGATTCACCGATGTTGTTGCAGTAGGGCATGTAGAGATATCGGCCGGGCTGGGTTTCTATATTTGGGTTGGTGTGAGGGTGGGCAATGCAGTAGTTGTCGGTGCCGGGGGCAATGCGATGGGTGACGGTTTTGGCAGTTGGATTGATGAGAGTTTGCCAAAGAAAGGTGGGGGCGATCGCATCAAAATCCGGCGCATAGCCGCCCCAGCTCGTCAAAAAACCACCCTCTGTTGCAGGCCACCCAGAACTATAAATTTCTACCGTGCCATCCGCTTTTTCACTCGCGCAGGCTTGATGAATAGAAAACCACTGCTCGGTTTCTAGTACGAGTGGCTGGCTGTTTGCCTTGGTGCCGTCGGGGCGGGGAATGAGATGAACTTTGGTAGGCTTGGGCAGTAGCTTCAGGCAGTCGGCAGGCGATTTTTGTCCGAGCAAGTAAGGTGCGATGTCAAAGCTAAGCGCATTTTCAAAAAAGACGTAGTAGTTTTGGGTGAGGGCAAAGTCGTGAGGATTGACGGCGACTCCCGGCATTTTGTAAGTGAGCTGGCTGACGGACTGCCACTGGCTGTCGTATTCGGTTAGCTCAATGACTAAATCGTTGGGTTTGCCGATGTTCATCGTCATGCCCCATGTCCAGGTGACCAGGCGATCGCGCACCGGATCAATATGAGGGTGTGCCGTCATCGCCTGCTGTCCTGCGCTTCTTCGTTTTAAAGCTTCTAATTTAGAGCTAGGCAAGGGCCGAACATCCAGCTCGCCTGCTAAGTCTTCTAAGCCCAACGTCTCTAAGGTATAGGGATCGATGCGATAGGGCGCGCCCGCTTCATATAGCGCCAGCAGCTTGTTACCCCAGGTCACAACGTGCGTGTTGGCAGGGTTTTTAAGATACAGATCTAATAGCGCGGCTAGCGGCCCGCCTGATTTGGCATTGCCGAAGGTAGTGCGAAAGCTAAAGGCATTTTCGGCTTCTTCCTGATGATGCTCTGCGGTTTTAACAAACTTGGAGGTGAAGTAAACTTTGCCTTCAAGTGAAAAGGAAATTTTTGAGAGATAGCCGTCTCCGTCTAGGTAGTGCGCGACCCGCTGCTGGCCTCGCTCGAACCGGCTAGGCCCATTGCGAAAAAGCGTCGAGCCTTTGAGCCCATCGGGCAAGGTGCCTTCAATGTCCGTAATTTCGTAGTCAAATTCTTGAATCTGCGAGCGAAAAGCGCCTGCCCAAGCGTCTTTTTGGGCCTGCTTTAGCCCGTCACCTTCGCCCTGTTTTCCCCACACAATGCTGTTGGGTACGAACGGAGACTGCTTCGATTGTGAGGCTAAGGGCTGGCTGACCACAGGCAATGAGGATAGGTTAACAACGGCTGTGGATAATATATCGCTATATTGTCTGAGCCGCATTTTGCCAGGCGTGATAGCGTTTAGAGGTGTTTGATCGGGAAGAAAAATGCAGGATAGTACGAACGGATCAGGGTTGGACAGGTTAATTAAGGTGGGCCTGACGCTGCTTATCTTTAGCGCGATCGCCCTACAGCTATGGAACGCCATCACCCCAGTGCCGCCTTTTCTTCAGCCCGCAATTCCAATTACGAAAGTGGTGCTGTTTATTCATGCGATAGAAGGTGCGATCGCTGCCTTTATTATTCTCCGCTACCGACAGCGCCTCGCAAACAGCCCGCAGCCGCTGCCCTCATCTCTACTTACTGAAAAGCTGCCTGACAACACGCCACTAGCGATTATTAAAGGAGGGCTATATGCTTTCTTCATTGGCTTGCCAGGGCTGGTTGAAATTATGCAAGCCTCTAAGCAAAGTCACGAGACTTTTCAATAGAGTCAACAATTTCTGCAAGTCTTTCAGTAAGACTTTCTAGTTTCTCTATTTTAGTTTGTACCTTCAGCTATCCCCTTCTTATAAGTGGAAACAAAAGTTTTTACTTACATATACGCGTGTATGGAATAATTGTGTCAGACAAACGAAAAGTATTGTGCATGGATTGGAGCATGAAAGTTAATGTTCTCACATTTTATCTTAACTATTTTCTAGAAGATTTTTTAGAAGAAACGGCTTCTGAAATGACTTCTGTCAGAGGGTTTCCTTTGTCTTGCCACGAAAAAATAATCACGAAAAAAATATTTAGCAAGAATGTGTAGAAGCCGTTAGAACGCGCTAGCTAAAGGTCATTTATCGCAAGTATAACAAAGGTAATTTAGATAGGTAATTTAGATAGAAAATATGTGCCTAACAAACAACTTATTTATCAGTGGAGATCGTTTGTTTGCCATAAAAATGTGACTTAAGAGGACTTTTTAAAATGACAACTGAACCAATGCTTTCGCCTAGAAGTATTGCCGCACGGCAGGAAAGAAAGGAACAGGGTCACACCTGTACGGCTAAAATTGAGTTTTCTGAAGCGGAGATTGCGTTTCTTAACCGCAGCAGTCGGGCGCTGTTTAGCAAAATGCCTTTCAGTGGCCCTGGGTTTGAGTGCTACGACTATCGCGATCATCATTACGGGCGATCGAGTACCATTCAAGCAATTCAATATATCTGCGGGCAGTGGGCTAAAAAATACCCAGAGGGGCCTCGAATTGGAGTAGGTGATATTAGCTTGCCGAATGGAGGTGACACAACAAGTCATCAGACGCATGAAGAAGGTGTGGATGCAGATTTTAGCGTGGTAACAAACAACGGAAAAGAGGAGCCTTCTGACTGGCGTAACGCAAATTATTCGCGATCGCTCACCCAAGACTTTATTGACTTAGCCTGGAACAATCCTGTGCTAAAGCCCACGCTCATTTATTTTAACGATCCTGATGTCAAAGGCGTTCAGTATAGTGGGGGTCACGATAATCACATTCACATTCGCTTTGGCTTTGGTGAAAACATTCCAGAGACCAAAGGTGTGGTGACTGCGGCTGGGAAAGATAGTTTAGAGTCTGTGGATGCCTCTTCAGATGCAGGTGAGCTGGCGCTAAAATCGCCTTATATGAAGGGCGATCGCGTCAAAGCGCTACAGGAAGGCCTCTTAAAAGCAGGCATTCACCTCGACGCGGATGCTGTATTTGGCGAAAACACAGCGACTGCGCTTAAGCAGTTTCAGTCACAGCACGGGCTAGAAGCTAACGGAGTTGCAGATGAAAGCACCTTGCTAAAGCTGGTTGAACAACTTACTTAGAGGGCAAGATGGTTAAGCATTTGTATGCGTTGCTCGTAGGCATTAATGAGTATGACAAGCGATCGCGCGTGCCTACTCTGCGAGGCTGTGTTAACGACGTTAATGGCATGGCAGCCTATTTAGAGGGGCGCGTGGCTACAGGTGAGTTTGAGCTACACCTGCAAATGCTCACCGATGCGCAGGCAACGCGTTCGGGTTTAATTGAGGGCTTTCGGACACACCTTTCGCAAGCGACCGCTGATGACGTGGTGCTGTTTTACTATGCTGGACACGGCGCTCAGGCCAGTGCGCCCAAAGAATTTTGGCCAGTTGAGCCCGACCGAATGCTAGAAACGCTGGTGTGTTACGACAGCAGAATTGATGACGATCATTGGGATTTGGCAGATAAGGAGCTGGCTAAGCTGATTACTGAGGTGGATAGAAACAAGCCTCACATTGTTGTTATTTTGGACTGCTGCCATTCGGGAAGCGGCACGCGTGGCGAGCTTGGTGGAGAAGTGCTAACGCGGCGTGCAGAGCCTGACAGACGGCCTCGACCGCTAGAGAGTTTTATTGTATCGCCAGCAGCGGTGCTAGCAGAATCACTCAAAAGTGGAACTCGTAGCGTTTCGCCTACCGCTATTAAGCTACCGGCAGGGCGACATGTTGTGATCAGTGCCTGTCAAAGTATTGAAGAAGCGAGAGAGTATTATGGAGACGATCAGTTTCACGGGGTATTCTCTTACTTTTTTCAGGCATCTCTGGCAAAGGCCAATGGTACTTTGAGCTATCGAGATTTGTTTAAGCGTACAAATGCGTTGGTTCGTAGCAATGTTCCGGGGCAGTCTCCGCAAATGGAGGCCACTCATTCACAGGATTTGGAACAGCTCTTTTTAGGCGGTGCGATCGCCCCTTCTAATCCCTACTTTACCGCGAGCTATCACCGCGAACATGGCTGGGTTATTGACGGTGGGGCCATTCACGGTTTGCAGCCGCCTGCCGGGACTGAAACAACGGTACTGGCGTTGTTTTCTTTTGATAGTACGCCTGAGCAAATGAAAGATGTTTCGGGAGCGATCACGCAAGCCACCGTCACAAAAGTCCTCCCCCAACTCAGCCAAATTAGTAGCGAGAGTACCGCGCTACTAGAAACGGGCAACACTTTTAAGGCGGTGGTTATTAGTTCGCCGCTACCGCCGCTATTGGTGTGTTTTGAGGGCGAAGAAGCAGGGAGAGCGCTGCTAAAAGAGGCGATCGCAACAGCAGGCCCAAGCCAACAGCCATCCCTCTATATCCAAGCCATAGATGAACCCGCAAATGAGCCCGCTCGCGCCAGCTACCGCGTAGTCGCCAAGCGCGATCGCTACATCATTACGCCACCCGCTGAAGATCGTCTGCTAGTGACGCCCGTTCAAGGCCATACAGCACTCAGTGCGGCCAAAGTTATTCAAAATTTAGAACATATTGCCCGTTGGAAAACGCTTTTAGAACTCGACAGTCCTGCCAATAGCCGAATTCAAGGCATCCTCAAACCCGCTATTTATACCGGGGATAGCCCCAGTTATGAAACGGCCACTGAAATTACTGATTCACAAATTCGACTCTCCTATACTTTCAACGAAGCGCTGCAAAAGTGGGTGCCACCACGCTTCCGCATTAGACTGCACAACACGAGCAATCAAACGCTTTACTGCGCTCTACTTTATTTGACAGAGCGCTTCAAAGCAGACGTGATCAAGCCCGACGGGGTGGGTGGTGTCGTGCGACTGTTGCCTGATGAAGATCTCTGGTTTGCAGGGGGCGAGGCGCTAAACGGCACGATTTCTGACGCGCTATGGAATCAGGGCATCACAGAATGTCAGGACATTTTGAAGCTGATTGCCTGCACAGAAGAATTTGATCCGCTACTGCTGAACTTGACCGAACTAGGACTGCCCGCAGCGCGTTCGGTCACACGTTCGGTCAATGCTGGCGGCAGCTTGAACCGGCTGATGCAGCGGGTAAATACCCGAGAAATTGTGATGGCTACGGCCCTTCCGGCTTACGATGACTGGGTAGCGAGCCAGGTAGCCTTTACCTTTGTGCGGCCGCAGCTAACGCAGCCGATCGGCCGATCGGCCTCAGCGTCGGTTGGGAAAGGGGTTGCGATCGCCCCGCACCCAGCCTTCACCGCCAACGCTCGCCTTATCACCGTAGCTCAGTCCACCCGAGACTTAGGCAGCTTCACCCTACCCACTATTTTGCGCAACGAAACAGAACCATTTCACTTCACCCAAAGCCGCAACAGCGATCCTGGCCTCAGCGTACTAGAGCTAAACAATGTAGCTCATCCAGAGGCGGTCACCCCACAACAGCCACTGATTATAGAAACAGATATTCCTTTAAATGACAGCGAATATGTTCTCCCAATTGCCTATGACGGCGAGTTTTATTTACCGTTAGGCTACGGCAAGCGCAGTAACAGCACCACAAAGATTGTCATTGAGCGGCTAACAGAGCCTGTTAGTGAAGGCCGTCGCAGCATTCAGGGCTCTATCCGTATTTTCTTTCAGAAGGTCATCACTAAAAAGTTAGGAGAAAACCTCAGCAAGCAGATCGGCATCACGTTTGACTATCCGCTATTAGCAGCCGCTCAGCTAGACGATCTCTCTTCAGACGTCATCTACATTCGCGATATTCCAGCTCTAAAGGAGAAAATATCTCAGTCTAATAACATTGTTCTTTATGTGCACGGCATTTTTGGCGATACTGAGGCCATGTTACCTAGCTTACAAACGGCAACTGCTGCTACGACCAATGTGTCGAGCCCTATTGGCCAGCTCTATGATTTGGCATTGGCGTTTGATTACGAGAATATAAACACATCGATTGAACAGAATGCTCGTTTGCTTAAGCAGCGGTTAGAGACGGTTGGGTTAGGTGCAAATCATGGAAAAACGCTGCATGTAGTGGCACATTCTATGGGCGGGCTGGTGTCGCGCTGGCTAATTGAGCAGGAGGGCGGCAATGAGATAGTGAGTCATTTGGTGATGCTGGGTACCCCAAATGCGGGATCGCCTTGGCCCCAGGTTCAAGCCGGTGTGACGGCGGCAGTGTCTTTTGCGCTCAATGGTTTGTCTGTCGTGGCTGCGCCGCTGAAGTTGTTGGGAGAGTTACTGAGAAAAATTGAAACGGTGGATGTATCGCTTGATCAGATGCAGCCAGGTTCAGATTTTTTGAACGAGCTAGCGCAGGCTGAAGATCCAGGTGTTCCGTATACGCTGGTAGTGGGCAATACGACTCTAATGATGGAGGATGAAACCGCAGGATTAAAGCAGAAGATTTTGAGGCGGCTCGGAAAGATTGTTGAGACGCCGTTCTTTAATCAGCCGAATGATATTGCGGTACTGGTAGAAAGTATTACGGCGGTGCCAGAAGGGCGATCGCCTGCGCCCAAGCTGCTGCCAACCGCCTGCAATCACTTAGAATACTTTGTTCATCCTGCTGGGCTAGCTTCGCTTTCGGCTGCGGTAGTTGGCACGGGTATAACGGGAGCTATGGAACAAAGTGTCGGCTTACACGCTGTTGATGACACCAAGGTCGCTAGTGTACCTCAAGCTTTGCTAGATCAGGCTTCATCGGGCCAGGCTAAATCAGCACAGACTGAATCAGTCCGTAAAGTAACGCCATGGATTATTGGGTTGGTTGCGATCGCCCTAGTCGGACTTGGCGCGATCGCCCTGTCTCGTACAACAAATACATCCTCGCCACCGCCTATTATAGAAACCCAGCCTTAGAAAACCCATGAGCCTCTTAGATTTCGATAGCAGTGTTGCAGTCGTTATTGGTATCGATCAGTACGAGCATGGCATTGCACCTTTGCGAACGGCTGTTTCAGATGCCAAGGCGATCGCCCATCACCTACAAACAGACCACGACTATCAGGTCATCACCTACCTCAACCAGCAGGCTCAGCTCAGCACGATTAAAACACTCATCACAAAAACGCTGCCGGGTCTTCTTACCCGCGACTCTCGCCTGCTGCTGTACTTCGCAGGACACGGAATTGCTCAAAATGGCGACGATGGCCCCACCGGATACTTAATTCCACAGGATGCAAAGCCGGGTTTGGTAGATAGCTATCTACCTATGGTAGAGCTGCACGATGCGCTGGTCGCACTGCCCTGCCGTCACTTTCTAGCGATTTTTGATTGTTGCTTCGCAGGTGCCTTTCGCTGGTCGAGTACGCGCGATATGTTGCTCTCTTTGCCTGTAATTCACCAGGAGCGATTTGATCGGTTTCGGCGAGATCCGGCCTGGCAAGTCATCACATCAGCAGCTCATGACCAAACCGCAATGGACATTATGACCTTGCAAGATACGCGAGGTGAAGTCAATCAGCATTCTCCTTTTGCAACCGCTTTAATGTCAGCTTTAGCAGGCGCAGCAGATGTCTCACCGCCTGCAAAAGATAACAGCCCAGCCGGAGATGGGGTGCTAACGGCTACGGAGCTATACACATATTTAAGAGATACCGTTGAGCCCCAGACAGAAACACATACAGTAAGACAAACGCCAGGGCTGTGCACGCTCCGTAATCACGGCAAAGGAGAATTCATTTTTCTCATACCTGGGCACGCGCTAAACTTACCTCCTGCGCCCGCGCTCAATAAGCAAAATAATCCTTACCAGGGCTTAGAATCCTTCGATGTTGGCGATGCAGACCTGTTCTATGGAAGAGAGGCTTTAGTAGACAGCCTCAGCCACTTTATCAAGGAACATTCTTTCACGGTTGTTTTAGGCGCATCGGGCATCGGCAAGTCTAGCTTAGTGAAAGCAGGCCTGATTCCAGCGTTGCAAAATAAAGCTGATGAGAACTGGCATATTCTACCGGTGATGAGGCCCGAAGAATCTCCGCTCAAAGCTTTGGCTAAGGTGGTCTTATCTTTAGACTCGAATAGCGCTCAGTTTCAGCAAGTAGAGGCGCTCAGTGCAGAAATATATCAGTCACCGAGACAATTACTGAAACGGATTAGAACTTGGAAAAAGGCGCACCCTCAAAAGCAGCTTTTACTCGTTATTGACCAGTTTGAAGAAGTCATTACGCTGTGTAAGCAGCCACAGGTACGGCGGCAGCTTTTTGATGTACTGCGGCTAGGAACAATCGCGAAAAGTCCTCTGTGGCGCGTGGTCATTACGCTCCGCTCCGACTTTGAGCCTCTATTTTTAGACACCGCACTTAAATCAATTTGGATGTCTTCACGGTTTATGGTGCCGCCAATGAGCCGAGATGAGCTGAAGCAGGTGATTGAACAGCCTGCGATGCAGCGAGTGCTTTATTTTAATCCGCCTAATCTTGTCGAACGATTGCTAGATGAGGTTAGCCAAACACCCGGTGCGCTGCCCCTATTGTCTTTTACCTTAAGTGAACTGTATCTCTGCTATTTAGCGCGAAGAAGTGACGATAGAGCGTTAACAGAGGCTGACTATGAAGCAATAGGCGGCATTGCCGGTTCGCTGACGCAAAGAGCTACGCAAGAATATCGTAAAGGAGTCAGAATTAATCCAAAGTACGAGCACACGTTGCGTAATATTGCGCTGCGGATGGTGTCTTTGGAAGGTGGAGAGCTGGCGCGTCGGCGCGTACCCGACGCTGAGCTAGTCTACGCAAGTGCAGAAGAGAATCAGCGGGTGCAGAGTGCGCTGCGACTGTTGATCGATGCGCGGCTATTTGTAAAGGGGCAAACGGCGATTGGTGAGACATATGTGGAGCCTGCCCATGATGCTTTGGTGTACGGTTGGAATAAATTGTTGCAGTGGACGCGTCAGGCCCCAGAAGAAATGTTGTTGCAGCAGCCTTTGAGATTGGCAACGGCTGCTTGGGCCAATAATCAAGGGGGGCTCTGGCATGGCGATCGCCGTTTGGGCTTACTAAAAGAAGTCTCAAACAAGGATCAGTGCTGGCTGAACCAGGCAGAGACAGCTTTTGTTAAACGCAGTTTACAGGTCAAATTAAGAAACAGATGTCTGCGCTGGAGTGGGTTCGGCACGGTGCTTGCTGCTTCAATGGTTGTGGGCCTGGTGATCAACGACTTTAGACAATCAGCAGAGCTAAAAGCAAGGTCTGCTAGCGTCTTAAATTGGGTAACAACCAATCGAGCAACCGAAGGATTAGGACTGGCCATTGGCACGCTGCACAAGAGTCTCAGGTCATCTGATGATGTTCAGCTAGATGCGCAAAATGCAATGATTAACGCCGTGCGGCTAGCGCGTGAGCAAAACATATTAATAGGTCATAAGAGAAGCGTTCGCGCGATCGCCTACGACCCCGGCAATAACTATATCGTCAGCAGCAGCGTGGATCGAACGCTCAAGCTATGGGATGCCAAAACAGGTGCGTTGATCAAAACCTTTAATAATGGAGATGAGGCCCATAAAAAAGGAATCTATGCCGTTGCCTTTAGCCCCGATGGTGCTCAGATTATCAGCGGTAGTGGAGGGTCTAAGGAAAATCTTAAGCGATGGAATACTCAAACGGGGATGGCTATTGGTGAGCCTATGAGCGGCCACGACAATACGGTTCGCGCGATCGCCTTTAGCCCTGATGGGACTCAACTCGTGAGCGTCAGCGACGATAAAACGTTAAGGCTATGGAACCCTAAAACAGGCCAGCCTATGGGGGATGCTATCACGGGCCACAACGATCTAATCTGGTCGGTTGACTTTAACCACGATGGCAGCGCTTTTGTCAGCGGCAGTGCAGATGGCGAAATTAGGGTATGGAGTGCCAAAACGCGCCAGCAGATAGGTAAGACTCTGAAAGGTCATACGGGTAGCGTTTGGTCGGTTGATTTTAGTGAGAATGGTCAGAAAATCGTGAGCGGTAGCTCAGATAGGACTGTTCGTATATGGGATGCTAAAACAGGCAAGTTGGTGGGATGGCCGCTCAGTGGCCACGAAGGCAAAGTATATGCTGCTAAATTCGGTTCGGACGATCAAATAATTGTGAGTGCAGGAACTGATCGAACTATTCGAGTTTGGCATGTAGAAACCGTTAGCCTGCTTGGAACCATCGCGGACGCACATGACAATTTTATTCGGGCGATCGCGATCAGTAATGACGGTAAGCAAATTGCCAGCAGTAGCTCTGATGCAACCATTAAACTATGGGACAGTGACACAGCTCGACCAACCGGACAGCCGCATAGAACCCACCATACAGAAAGTATTTTATCGATTGCCGTTAATTCAGAAGGCAATAAGATTGCGACAGCCAGTCAGGACAATTCCATCAGAATATGGAATACCAGAGGCGTGCCGATAACGCCACCGATGAAGAAACATGCTGAGCCGGTTTGGTCAGTTGTTTTTCACCCGACTAATGAGGAAAGGTTGTTCAGTGGTAGTGCTGACGGGAAACTTCGACAGTGGAATGCTCAAACAGGCGAGCCTATCGGCAACGAATGGACTGGTCACGAGCAAGCTGTCTATAGTATTTCAATTAGCCCAGATGGCACGCGCATCGTTAGCGGGAGCCGAGACAAAACGCTGCGATTGTGGAATACCAGCACGGGTGAACAAATCGACGATCCCTGGCAGGCTCATGATGACTGGATTTATTCAGTTGCCTTTAGTCACAATGGAAAATATGTGGCGAGTTCTAGCATAGATGGCACGATAGCGATTTGGGATGCTAAAACTGGTCAGCCCATAGTAGGGCCCTGGAAAGGTCACGATAGTGATGTGTGGTCAGTTGCGTTTAGTTCAGACGATCAGATTTTAGCGAGCGGTGATAAGGCTGGATACATTCAACTATGGGACGTACAAACAGGCGATCGCATAGGTCAACCTCTTAAAAAACATAACAACAGCGTCTGGTCGATTGCGTTTAGCCCTGATGGAAGACAGATGGCCAGCAGCAGTAACGACAAAACCATTCAGCTATGGGACGTCATGGATACCGCTCGCGTAAAACCAACAGGCCCGCCATTGGCAGGTCATACCGCCAGCGTTTGGGCCGTGCTATTTACACCCGATGGAAAATCTTTGGTGAGTGGAGGCGACGATTTGAGCCTGCGCTGGTGGCCCAGTCGATTAGAAGAATGGGCCAAGATGGGGTGCGATCGCCTCAAAAACCACCCGCTGCTGACCGCACCTGAAACACTCAACAGCAGCCAGGAGACATTGACCATCTCTAAAGATGCCAAAGCAGCTTGTGATAATTATTAAGCCTACGCATTACCCAAAATGATGCCTGATCGCGCCGGAATTTCGAGCATTGCCGTGCGATCGCCTAGCCACTCTACTGTCCCATCTCCATACAAAACCGTTCCGCTCTCTACTTCCATATCAGCCAAGCGGACTTGAATGGTGCGATCGCCCGAATTTACTGCCACAACTACCATATCTTCTTCTAAAATCCTAGAGAACACATAGCAATTTCCTTCTGCTGCTAGCATTTTATACGTTCCTGTTCGCAGCGCCGGTTGAGCATGACGCAAAGCAATCAGCGTCTTATGCGTTTCGTACAAAGACTGATTCCAATCTTTTTTGTCAGGAAACGTACGGCGACAGTCCGGATCTAAGCCGCCTGGCAAGCCGACCTCATCCCCGTAGTAAATGCTAGGCGCACCTGGAAACGTCAGCAACAACAATGTGGCTAGTCTCATACTGGCCTCATCCTCACC
Organism: Phormidesmis sp.; assembly: GCA_051860365.1. Taxonomy (GTDB): domain Bacteria; phylum Cyanobacteriota; class Cyanobacteriia; order Phormidesmidales; family Phormidesmidaceae; genus Phormidesmis. The sequence continues at coordinate 133,685 of JBHYED010000007.1, read as the reverse complement.
CATCACGCTGAGCGATCGCGCCACATCGTGACTAGACAACAAATTGAGCTGAGTCTGTTGAATCTCCCAATCATACAAATTCAGCAGCGCGTCAATCTTCTCTGCATAGCCCTTCGCATCTAATGCTGGATACGGAAAATAATCCACGCTTTCAGATAGCGCCATATCAACGTTGTCCTTAGCAGCAAAAGCCATCGTAGGCCCGGTGAACAAATAGTTCATCACGCCGTCAAACTGATCGCCCGCTAGCCATTCGCGTGAGTCTGTCCACACCTCTCCAACAATATAAGCCTCCGGATTTACCGCTTTAATTCGCGTGCGAAACTCTGCCCAAAAGCCTTTTGCAGTGACGTCAAAAGGAACATCTAGCCGCCAGCCATCAACGCCCTGACGAATCCAGTACTCACCCACCTGCATAATATATTCTCTTACCTGAGGGTTGTCATGATTAAACTCAGGCAGGGCGCGGTTGTCTAACCAGCCCTCATAGTTTGCAGGCTTGTCGCCATCATAAGCAGAAAGCGGCCAGCCTTCAATTCTAAACCAGTTTAGCCAGGGAGACTGAGGGCCATTTTCTAAAATGTCGTTGAAGTAGAAGAAGCCTCGGCTGGCATGGTTAAACACGCCATCTAGAACAACTTTCATATCGCGCGCATGGGCGGCTTCAAGCAAATCAAAAAAGGCCTTGTTGCCGCCGAGCAGCGGATCGACGGTGTAATAGTCGTGAGTGTGGTAGCGGTGGTTGCTTCCCGACTGGAAAATGGGCGTAAAGTAGACGGCGGTAATGCCTAAGTCTTGTAGGTAGTCGAGCTGTTCGGCAACGCCCCAAAGATCGCCCCCTTTATAGCCTTGTGGCGTGGGCAGGCTGCCCCAAGTTTCTAGCGGAACCTGCATTTCAGGCGGTAGGCTGCTCGGATCAGCAGCGGCAAGCTGGGTGCGAGCAAAGCGATCAGGGAAAATCTGATAAAAGACAGCGTTTTTTACCCAGTCCGGGGTTTGAATTAGCATGGGGCTTTTTGAAAGGATTGTAGTATCTGTAGCGATTTCTATGACTTCTATTGCTAGGTGTCTAACGCCAAATATCCGCGTGAGCAGCCAGCCACTGGGTTATGTCGGCGTTAACCTGATTAGGAATTTCCCACGGGAACAGGTGGGCGGTATCAGGATAGCAGTGAGTTTGACAGTTGGGCAGGGTACGGGCAGTTTCTAGGCTAGCTTCAGCGGTGATATGGCGATCGCACTTTCCACACAGCATTAACGCCGGAATGTTCAGCTTGCGAATATCCGGCAGCCGGTTGTAGCCGGCGCGAATGGCACTGAACAAAGCAGCTTCGGCATAGCGACTGGTGCGCAAATAGGCAGGCGCACCTTGCTTAGCCAAATACTGATAGGCCTGTGGGGTGTGCTGGCGAATGAGGTAGCGAAAGAGGGATTTTTTGCCAAGCGATCGCACGCCCTGATGAGCCGGCTCCCAATAGGGTAGCGCCCAGTGCAGCGCCCAGTTCAGAGCGCCCGCGAGCCCAGTTATCACATTATCCTGCCAGGTAATTGGTGGATGAGAGCCCTGAGGCCGCGCCGCCGTCCCGATCAGAATTAAGCCCTGCACCGCATCTGGTCGCCTCAGCGCCAGCTCCATCGCCAAAATGCCGCCCAGCGACCAGCCTAAAACCAGACACTTTTCAAGGCCATATTGAGCCAGCAGCTCCTCCAAATCGTCCAGATGCGCTTCCATTTGAAACGGATAGGGCGTCTTACTTTGTCCATAGCCTCGGAGATCGGGCGCATAGGTTTTAAAATGGATTGGCAAGGCCGCTGACTGTGCTTCTGCCGCTGACTGTGCTTCTATAGACGCCAGCGCCTGCGTAAACACGCTCATAGACTTGCCGCTACCCGGATGGCCGTGCAGGCACAAAACCGGGTAGCCCTCACCTACAATTTCAGTATGCAGCCGCATGGCCTAGCCAGCCGCCTGAGTCGTTTTACCCTCACTGATTTGACTAGAATCTTGATTGGCAATCTGGCCATTGCCGTCTACATCAACCGCTTCAAATTCCAGCGCCGCACCGTTCATACAGTAGCGCTTGCCGCTAGGCTTGGGGCCATCACTAAAGACGTGACCGAGGTGTGCATCGCAAACGGCACAAATAGTTTCAGTTCTGATCATAAAGTGGCTGAAGTCCTTTTTGTTCAGGACATTTTCAGGCTCACTGGGGGCATAAAAGCTAGGCCAGCCGGTGCCTGAGTCAAACTTTGTCACTGAGTTAAATAGCTCAGAGTTGCAGCATGCGCAGCGATAAATACCTTCTGTTTTATTGCCATTAAGCGGGCTAGAGAAGGCTCTTTCTGTCCCTGCTTTACGGGTAACGTTAAAAGCTTCAGGCGAGAGCTGTTCCTTCCATTCTGCTTCGGATTTTACAACCTTATCTACCATGGGATTAGCTCCTATCTATGAGAATTACTCTGATCGTAGCGTATTCACGTCCCCAGAACTATCTTACTGAAGTGGTGACTTTGCAAGCGATCGCTTCTACGACCCCTCCATATTGTGATTTTCACTGACAATAAGTGCAACCGGAAACTGACTCAACAAGTCCCCGACCAGCGGATTATCTTTAACAATATCTGTAGGCTCATTAGCCACCCAGTTTGTCCAGTTAGCCTGAGCACCTCCAGGCACCTCTACTCGAGTGTCTCCCCATACTTTGGTGCCCAAAGGCGGCGTACCAGGGTCTACTAGGCTTGTCAAAAAACGAGGCACCACGGTAATCACCGTATGTTCTCCTTTATGTCGAGCAAAGGCAATGATGTGGTTGGCTTTTTCTCCAGTAACTTTCAGCGGATGATAGCTGCCGCTACGGAAAACATTGCGAAAGTAGTTTCGAGCGGCCAGTCCTCTCAGCGTCAAAAATAGCTTGATGCGTCCGTCCGTTCTGTTCTTTAACAGGTTTTCAACGAGGGAAACCGGCTTCTTTTTCCAGCGCGTTTTTATGTCTTGCATGGCATCCAGTCGCTTTTGGTAGTCAACCGGACGGCGGTTGTCAGGATCAACCAGGCTCAGATCCCACAGCTCCGTGCCCTGATAAAAGTCAGGAACGCCAGGAACCGTGAGCTTAATCAGCAGTTGGGAAAGCGCATTATAAATGCCGTACTCAGCAATTTTTGACTGAAAGGCCTGAAGTTTCTCTAAAAAGAGGTTGTCTTTACTTGGAGTTAGCAGCGTATCAACAAACTGAACATAGCCGTTTTCATATTCCTCGTCAGGTCGCAGCCAGGCGGTATGCACTTTGGCTTCACGAACGGCCTTGACAACATATTCTTTGATGCGCTCTTTAAATTCGGGTAGCTCTTTGGAATCAAAAGGAAAGGCACCGACCAGCGTTTGATACAAAAAGTATTCGTCGTTCGGTTCAGGCACGGCATGATCACCAGCGACTGGTTTTTTGTCGGCGTTTAGCTCGCTCCAGGCTTTGACTTCACTTTCCCATTCTTGAGGAAGTTCAGAGATGACGCTGAGGCGCGATCGCACATCTTCACTGCGCTTCGTATCGTGTGTAGAAGACGCGTTGAGCCCATCGGGCCAGTGCTCCTGCTGATACTGATTGTAGTCATGAAATTCTTTGAGCGAGACGCCAAAGTGGTCGGGCGCGCCGCCGACGTCATTCAGGCCAATAAATCTGTTGTACACGTAAAACAGCGTATCTTCTAGTCCTTTGGCCATTAGCGGGCCGGTAAACTGTTGCAGTCGCATCACAAAATGGAGCCACTGCGATCGCTCCTCAGCCGGCAAAGATACGCCAAAGTCCAACAGCAAAAATTTTTCAATTAAATCCAGCTCGTTTAGGAGCTGGGGAATGCGCTTACGGGCTTTTGCGATCGCCTGTTGAATATACTTCAAATCCCGCTCAGTCCCGCCTCTTTGATCCACATACGTACAGTAAATTGGGAAAGAAACCAGCACTTCTTTAATCGCCGCCTTTAACCCGTTCGCCGTCAAATCTCTACCATAGCGATACTGACTCGCCACCTTTTTCAAAAAGCGAGCCAAGTTGTCAATATCGCCCACCAGATTCGTATCAGCAATGAGCTGTTTTTTCTCCGTCATCAGCTTTTCGTAACTATCCCGCAGGCCGCTAAACTGCCTGTATAGCTGCGTAAAATGCTTTTGATTCTGCTGCTGATAAAACACCCCGTTTGCGTAGTTCATAAACTCATAGCCAGACGTGCCCTGCACTGGCCAATGGTTCGGCAGCTTCTCATCTACCTCCACAATCTTCTCAATAATGGTATACACCCCATCCATTTTCTCTTGCAGCCGCTGCAAATACTTCAGCGGATCGTAAAGCCCATCAATATGGTCAACGCGCAGACCGTTAATCTTTTTCGCCTTCACCAGCTCTTCTATCAGCGCGTGCGTTTGATCAAACACCTTCGGATTATCCACCTTCACACAAATCAGCTCATTCACCGTAAAGAACCGCCGATAGTTCAGCTCCTCAGCCCCCACCTTCCAAAACGAAAGTCGATAAAACTGATCCAACAGCATCTGATCAAGCAAATCAAAGCTCTTTGGTTTACCAGGCTGCCCGTTAAACGCCTCAATATTTTGATCAATAAAGGCTTTTACTTCACTATTCGACTCATACAGCTCCCACAGAAGCTGCTTTACAAACGTTGCCTGGTCGCTACGCTGCTGGCCTTCTAAAGCTGGAATCGTATTCTCAACCGTATTAAGAATACCCACAAGCTTGATGTAATCAGTATGCTGCCGTCCCATTTGCCGGCGCAGCCAGGATATCTCATGCCGCAAAAACATCGCATAAGACTCTACTCTCACCGGAAAGTGCAGCCCGTAGTAATTAACTTTTAGCCCATCCCCACCGTAGCTGAGCTGAATCTCTCCTCGCTCCAGGCAGCGGTCGTAAAAGTCTCCCAACATCGGCGCGAGCACTTTTCCCTGAATATCGTCGTAAGAGTGCTCCCACTCAATATCAAAGTAGTCTGCATATTGCGAATTTCGCCCATGCTCCAATACATCCATCAGGTACTGATTCTCGCCATCATAAGCCATATGATTGGGCACAATGTCTTGTAGCCAACCCATACCACGCTCTTGTAGCTCTTCAACCAGTGTGTCAAAGCTCGCCCGACCACCTAACTCAGGGTTTATCTGATTTTGATCAACAATGTCATAGCCATGCTGAGAGCCACTACGAGCTTTAAATATGGGTGAAGCATAAATATCTGCAATCCCTAGCTGATCGAGGTAGGAAACAATGTCTTTAGCCCTGCCAAATCCAAACTCGGGTGTGAACTGTAGGCGGTAGGTAGCAACAGGAATTCGCATAGGAAAACGTATGAAGGATGGGAGAAGAAAGGGTTTTGTGACTTCTTATGAGTGGCTTATCTTACTTAGTGACTTACAGGTCGGCTTGATAGAGCGTGACGCTGAGTGAGGGGGCTGAGACCGTCGGTGTGGCTTCAGCAGTAAGCGTTTTAGGTAGGTTTTTTTCAGGTGCAACAGATAACCCGTCTGATACCGACCACTGAGAATCGGCTGAACAGATGATTTGCTGCCATGTTTTCGTGCCTAAGGGTAGCTCAATTTCTCTAGGCACCTCACCAAAGTTCATAATGCACAGCAGGTCACCCATACCTTCGCTTCTATCGCGAGTGCGATGGTAGTACAAAAAGTCATTAGTATGATGCGTTTCAATATCTGAAGACTTGGAAGTTCTCATAATTTTGCACTGCTTTCGCACGGCCAACAGTTGCTTGTAAAACTGATGAAGATTTTTTTGCTGGGCCAAGCTGTTGCCCGCTTCAGGTGCTTGTTCTGGTTCATCAGATTCGCTAGAACCGTCCAACGGCCAGCTCATAAGAGACTTTTGAAAGGTTTCTAGGCTAGCCGGATCGGGCGGTGTTCCTTCGCTATGAAACGCTCTAAACTCCTCCTTTCTCCCGGCTCGAACCGCTTCAATTAAATCCTTGTCACCATGATCAACAAAGTATAAAAACGGGGCGTTTTCACCATACTCTTCTCCCATGAACAAAAGCGGTAGGTATGGAGAGAGAATCGTAATGCCCGCAGCCAGCTTTTGAGCTTCAAAGGAAACCAGAGTTGAAAACCGTTCTCCCATCATGCGGTTGCCAACCTGATCGTGATTTTGGCTACACACCACAAACCTTTCTGAGGGTAAGTCTATCGCTGGGCTGCCGTGCTCCCGGCGACGAGAGGGTGAATATTGTCCGGCGTAGACAAAGCGGCTGCGGATCGCGAACGCTAACGTTTCTAGGCTGGTAAAGTCGCTGTAGTAGCCGATGGTTTCACCCGTGAGCCGGGTGTGGAGCGCATGGTGAAAGTCGTCGCTCCACTGCGCGTCTATCTGGTAGCCACCTTTTTCTACGGGGCGAATCAGCTTGGGATCGTTCAGATCGCTCTCAGCAATCAAATACAGTGGACGAGACAGCGATTGTTCTAAAACGTCTACCTTTTCTGCTAGGGCTTGCAAAAAGTGCTTAGCGCTAAAGTCATAAATCGCATGTACGGCGTCTAGTCTGAGCGCGTCAATATGATAGTCGCGCAGCCAGGTGAGAGCGTTTTCAATGAAGTAGTGACGCACGCCAGAAGAATCGGCGTCGTCAAAGTTGACGGCTTTACCCCAGGGCGTGCGGTAGCGATCGGTCATGTAAGGGGCGAACAGGCCGGTGTAGTTGCCTTCGGGGCCAAAGTGGTTGTATACCACGTCGAGGACAATGGCAAGCCCGTGGGCGTGGCAGGCATCTACTAATTTTTTCAGACCTTCGGGGCCGCCGTATGAGTTTTGCACGGCAAAGGGAAAAGCGCCGTCGTAGCCCCAGTTACGTTCGCCAGGAAACTGAGCAACCGGCATAATTTCAACGGCGGTGATGCCAAGATCAACCAGGTAGGGGAGTCGGGCGATCACGCCTGCAAAGGTACCTTCAGGTGTAAACGTCCCCACGTGCAGCTCATAAATCACGTAGTCGTTAAGCTCAATGCCTGTCCACTCACTATCTGTCCATGCAAATGCACTGTGGTCAACGACTTCAGAGGGGCCGTGAACCCCTTCAGGCTGAAAAGCAGAGGCAGGATCGGGCCAGGTTGGCAGCTTACTTTCTCCGGAGCCATCATCTATTTGATAGCGATATTGAGTCCCAGCAGGTAGGTCAGGGGCGCTCACGTGCCAGTAGCCCCTTTTGTCCTGTGACATCGGCAAAAATATGGGCAAAGGCAGTTGCTCCGTTGAGGCATCAGCAGGAATCTCCGTCACTTCAACCACTGCTTTTTTCAGCAGTGGTGCCCATAGCGTAAATTCACAGCTTTTACCGTCTGCTGCCGCCGTTTCTACAATGTGCGCCCCAATTTTCATAGCCGTCTCTTCTCTATATATCGTTGATATGGTTTTCAGCAATCATGACTTACAGCGTTATATACAATATCAAACGCGCCTGTACATAAATGCTATCTATGGGTAGAAAGTTGTGATAAAAACGCCCTAAACGACTACAGATAGAAAACCTATCAGTCATTTAGGGCGATATAGTCTGTATCTCCGGCTACAGCAAACCGCTATCAAAAATCGTCGCTATTCTATTGCAGGCCGCTGCCAAATAACAGTGCATCTAGAGAATAAGCACCTGGGCCAAACACAATAATCAGCGTTAGCATCAGACTAAAAACCAATGCTTTCTCCATGCTAGGAGGCTCTCCTTTATCACCATTTGGCCCTTCATAATAGTCTCCTAGCTCATAGGGATCAGGGGCAATCAGCGGATCTCCTTTTACCAGCTCAAGGAACAGGGCATACAGCATCGACACTAAAATAGAGGCGCTAGCAAACGGAGTCAGCAGCCCCAACATCAGCCCAACACCGCCGACTTCCATAAATCCTGCCGACAAAAAACACAGGGGTAGCGGTGCTCCCAACGCCCCCGACCAGGTTTTTAAATTTTTGAGCTTAGGCAGTCCATGTAAAACAAACAACAAACCTACTATAAAACGAAATGCCAGCAGCATGTAGCCCTGCCCGCCTGCTAAAAAGTCAGGATACAAGCTGGATAGCAAACTAATCATCGTGTCCAATATATCGACTCCCTAATTCTTGTTTAATTTTCAACTTTAATGCTTAACTTTAATTCTCAACCAACAATATATTGTGTCCATCAGGCCCACGCCATAGCACTGCTTTTTTGAATGGCAGCACGTCTGGCAGCTCGATTACCTTAGGGGAAACAAACTGGATACCCAGAGAATAAGGCGCTTCTTCTAAGGCTTCTACGGCCGCGTCAATATCGTCTACTAGTAGCTCAAAGTGCATATGCACTAGGTCACTGGTCTGTTGTTCTATCGGGAAAGGGCGCGCGCCGGGTGGGGTTAGGTAGTCTAAAAACTCTACGCCCAACCGCCCGGTTTTAGGCGTGAGGGAAGTTACAATGACTTTGGCACTAAAGAGATTGTCCATAGTCTCTTGTTTGATACCAATGTTGGTGAAGCTACCTTGATGCGTGAGGCCTAGTACATCACGATATAGGCTCAGGCTGCGCTCGGTGCTAGCGATAGAGATTGCGGAGTGATCGATGCCGAGGAAAAGCGCATCTTTACTTTGCCAGTGATCGGGGCCAAGTCCGGGCGGAAACTGCAACAGTTCTAGCGGGTGACCGTCTGTGTCTCTAAACTTGAAGGCTTTAATGTCATTGGGTAGCGTTTGCGGCTCAGGAGAGATCGGCGTGAATGAGAACTTTTGTAGCTGCGAGTAAGCTTTGTCCATGTCGCTAACGATGATGGCGAAGTGTTGAAACCATAGATCGTTACTTTTGCTATGGTCAGGAATAGCTTTGCTCTGGGTGCCCAGAAATTCCATAAGGCGAATGTTTTCTTCGCCAAGCTGTAGCGATACGATTCGCACCTGAGCGTTAGGGACACCGTACAAGTAGCTGGCTTCATCGCCGCTGAGTACCGCGTCGGCAGTCACTGTAAAGTCGAAAGCGCCTGTAAAGAAGTCGCTAGCCGCGCTCGCATCTGATACCGTGAGTGCGATCGCCTGTACAGCCTGCACCGTTACACCCGAAGAAGACACCATATAAAACCTGTCCTTATCACAATTTTGCCCTCAGTATTGTCACATATTCTCAGCAAGATAGGCCTGCCCCGTAATTCAACATTGGCGATCATCTCAGTTGTTAAAGCAGACGCGATCGCCCTCTTCATTAAGGCTCGATGAAGAGGGCTGCTTTCATCCAGATTTAGTAATATGCTTTGGTAAGGTGGAATTACATAGACAGCTCACTTACCTAAGGCGCTATACGTACTTATCTCTTTTGAGACGCACCCCTATTCCAGGATAGTCACTGAGCAAAACGTCAGCTCTCTTGAAATAGATGTCTGCCAGTATGTCCCCTGTATGTGATTTTAACTGAATACATATTTATACAGCGCTGCTGGCAATACAACACGCTTGATAGCAGTATGGGCAAGCGTTTGATGCTCGCTTACAGATTTAAAAACCTCTTTTAAGAACCTATAAACTCGTCAACAACTAATCGCTGCGCTTCAGCGATCTGAAGGATAAAGGATATTTTATGGTGAAGACTGTAGTAATGGGTGCTGGGCCAGCAGGGCTTACAGCAGCTTATGAGCTGGCGAAAAAAGGCAATCGATCGGTCATTTTAGAGCAGGCTGACAAGGTTGGCGGTATTTCTCGAACGGAGATCTATAAAGGGTATCGGTTTGATATTGGAGGACACCGGTTTTTTACCAAGGTTGGCGAAGTTCAACAAATTTGGCAAGAGATTCTGGGCGACGAGTTTATTCAGGTGCCTAGGATGTCGCGAATTTACTATCGAGGCAAGTTTTTTGACTATCCGCTTTCTATCGGCAGTACGCTCTCTAATTTGGGCGTGCTGGACAGCGGCCTGATTATTGCAAGCTACCTAAAGTCAAAGCTGAAGAGCACGTTTGATCCTGGCCCAGAAGCTGAAAATTTGGAAGACTGGGTGATTGAGCGATTTGGCGATCGCCTCTACCGCACCTTCTTCAAGTCCTATACCGAAAAGGTTTGGGGCATTCCTTGTAACAAAATTCAGGCAGAGTGGGCCGCTCAGCGCATCCAAGGGCTCTCGCTCAAAAAAGCAGTCATTAATGCCGCTTTTGGCAAAAACGACACCAAAACACTCATTAAAGAGTTTGACTACCCTATCTACGGCCCTGGCATGATGTGGGAGCGCTGCCAGGAGATTTTAGAGGCAAAGGGCTCGCCTATTCACATGGAAACGAGAGTTACCAAGGTCGTGCACGATGGCAAACGCGTTCAGCACGTGATTGCCCAGCCAAAAGCGGGCGAAGCCATGAAACTTACAGGCGACCACTTTGTCTCTAGTATGCCGGTTACCGCGCTCGCGAGATGCCTGGAACCCGCGCCCCCAGAGCATGTGCTAACAGCCGCCAAAGGCCTTAAGTATCGCGACTTCTTGATTGTGCCGCTGGTGATTGACCTCAAAGATATTTTTCCAGATAACTGGATTTACATCCACAGCCCAGCCTTTAAAGTAGGACGCATTCAAAACTTCAAAAACTGGAGTGCAGCGATGGTGCCCGACGCCCGTAAAACCTGCGTTGGCATGGAGTATTTCTGTAGCGAAGGCGATCCGCTATGGGAGATGTCAGATGAGGACTTAATTAAACAGGCGGCTGAAGAGATTGTCGGGTTAGGCCTAGTACCCGATACTAAGTACGTTGAGGATGGCACGGTCATTCGGCAAAAGAAAGCCTACCCTGTATACGACGGCACCTATCGCCAGCATTTAGACGTAATTCAAAACTATTTGCAGCAGTTTGAGAATTTGCAAACAGTGGGTCGCAACGGTATGCACCGATACAACAACCAGGATCACTCCATGCTGACAGGGCTACTGGCCGCAAAAAATATCCTAGGCGAAACACACGATCTTTGGAACGTCAACGTTGAGCGCTCATATCACGAAGAATTTACAAAAGAGCAGTGGAGTGAGGCCAAAGAGACACCGAAATCGGCAGATGTGCTCGCGGGCTCAACCCGCTGAAAAACCTGTTGAGATCTCACTGAAAAACATTTCAAAAAAACGCTGAAGAAATTTTTGAACTGAGAAAATCTCTGAATAAAAAACGCTAGTAGGAGCCTAGGAAAAAGTCTTATGAAAGAAACCACACTGCCGCCTGTGACGATTGTAGTGACGCCCCGTGAAAGATTTAGCTACGCCAAAGCCTCTTTAGATAGCCTGTATGAAAATACGCTGGTGCCGTTTGAACTGGTCTATATCGACGGTAATTCACCCTCACCGGAACGGCAGTACATCGCTCAGCAGGCCGTAGAAAAAGGCTTTAAGCTCATCCGTAGCGAGCACTATCTTTGGCCGCAGCGAGCGCGAAATATGGGACTAGCCGAAGTTAATACGCCCTATGTGGTCTTTGTTGATAACGACGTGGTGGTTCAGCCTGGGTGGCTCAAAGTACTGATGACCTGCGCCGAAGAGCGCAATGCTACGGTGGTTGGCCCGCTAATGTGTCACGAAGAGCCTGTGCATGAAGTTGTTCACTTTGCGGGCGGCGAGTCTCATATTGTGGTGGATGTCAAAGATCGACGACATTTGAGAGAGAAAATGTACCTTCAGGACAAGCGAGTTGACGCCGTGCGAGATCGGCTAGAGCAGTGTGAAACTGAGCTGTGTGAGTTTCACTGCATGTTGGTGCGTACGGATGTCTTTGAAGTGATTGGCCCGTTTGACGAATCTATCTTAAATACAAAAGAGCATTTGGACTTTTGTATGAATGTGATGGCGCTGGGTCGCACGGTATATTTTGAGCCCGATAGCGTGGTGACCTATGTGCCGGGGCCGCCGCTCGCCTGGAGAGATCTGCACTTTTACATGCTCAGATGGAGCAATGAATGGGAGCTGGTTAGCTTGGCTCGCTTACAAGAGAAATGGAATCTTGCTGAAGACGGCTACTTTAAGCAAAAGTACAAAGCGCTGGGCTGGCGTCGTCGTGATGCGGTTTTGCAGCCTTTATTGAACAAAATTGGGCTAGTCAATCGGCGATCTTTGCCGCACAAGCTGCTGATGTTTGGGCTGCTTGCACCAGCAGAAACAGCGTTGAATAAACTAATGACGCGCCGCTATGCCCAACAACATTTACGAGAGCCCCTAGCGACGCCTAGTGCTGTTATGGCCTCGTCGCCACAGCAGCAGGCCGTATGAAAATTCTTTTGATTAATGATTATGGTGGGGCAACAGGCGGGGCGGAGATTCAGATGCTGACACTGCGGCAGCAGCTACGCGATCGCGGTCATGATGCGCGCCTGTTTACCAGCAATGCTGAGGTGGTTGCAGACAGTCCTATCCTGGCTGACTACACCTGCTACGGCACGACTAGCCGAGTTCAGGTAGTGTCACAGACGCTGAACTTTTCTGCCTATAGGGCGCTGCGGCAGGCGCTTAAGGTGTTTGCACCTGATGTGGTGCATGTGCGGATGTTTTTATGGCAGCTATCGCCGCTGATTCTACCGCTGTTACGCCCCTACCCCTGCCTGTATCAAACCGCCGTATACAAGGCCATTTGTCCACTGGGCACCAATATTCTGCCCAGTGGTGAAGCCTGCCGGTTTTCTGCAGGAACAGCCTGTCTAAAGGCAGGCTGCTTAACGCCTCAGAGCTGGATTTTCATGATGGCGCAGCGATCGCTATGGCAGCGATGGCAACCTGTTCTAGATCGTATAGTGGCCTTAAGTGCGGGGATGAAGCATGAGCTAGAGCAGGCGGGAATGCGGTCAGTCGGCGTTGTTTATAATGGTGTGCCTGAGCGGGAGGCGCGATTGCCACTGACCTCGCCGCCGACCGTAGGCTATGCTGGTCGATTTTCAGTAGAAAAAGGGGTTGACACGCTGTTTCGAGCCTTTGCTGAAGTGGTGCAACAGCTTCCTGAAGCGCAGCTCATGCTGGCGGGGAAGGGCACTGATGAAGAGAAGCTGAGAGCACTAGCCAAACACCTTGAAATTGAAGATCACATTATTTGGCTGGGCCATCTCTCACGTGAAGCGCTAGAACAACAGTTTGATTCCGTGTGGGTTCAGGTGGTGCCCTCGCTATGGGCGGAGCCGTTTGGCAACGTGACGACCGAGGCCATGATGCGTGGGACGGCTGTAGTGGCCAGCGCCGTTGGCGCACAGCCTGAGATCGTGGGCTTAGAAAAAACGGATATTGATATTGATATCGCCAAGCTTCAGGCGGGTGCGCGCGCGGGTGTGCTGGTGCCGCCGGGTGATGTGGAGGCGCTGGCAGCGGCACTAACGCCTATTTTGCAACAGCAGGCGATCGCAGAACAAATGGGAGCTGCTGGACACGAGCGGGCCATGTCTCGGTTTAGCGAAACGCGGTGCGTTGAAAACTTTCTTCAGCTCTACAGCGATTTGATTAACCAGCCCGCTGTAGAGCAGCCGCAGTATCTCCCCACTTGAGTCTGAGCTTTATTCAAAGGCCACACCGACTGATTCAGTTTCTACTCCTTTTTACTGTTGTGTTCAAATGTCTCTCTTTTTCTCAATTGTTATTCCAACCTATAATCGGCCTCGTCAGCTAGCGGCCTGTTTAGCCTCGCTACAGCAGCTAGACTATCCGCGCGATCGCTTTGAAGTCGTGATTGTTGATGACGGTAGCCACGTCGATCTGTCCTCTGTGGTCAGTTCAGGAAAAGGCGATTTGGATGTTCGCCTGCTCAGCCAAAAAAACGCTGGCCCTGGAGCAGCACGAAACTATGGGGTAGCCCAGGCCAAAGGTGACTATATTGCCTTTACGGATGACGACTGTATGCCGCAGCCTGACTGGCTATCAAGCATTGCAGCGCATTTGACGCGATCGCCCAGCGCTTTGGTCGGCGGCCACACGCTAAATGCCCTCACGGACAACCCCTATTCGTCGGCCTCTCAGCAGCTCATCGACTATCTCTATGCCTATTTTCGCCAGCAAAATACGGCTATTCGATTTTTTACATCCAACAATATGGGCGTTGCCAAACAAACCTTTTTAGCGGTCGGTGGCTTCGATGCTAAGCTGCGAATTGCCTCTGAAGATAGAGAGCTATGCGATCGCTGGCGGCAGCATGACTACCCGATGATCTACGCCCCAGAAGTCAATATTGTGCACGCGCACGACCTCTCATTAAAGTCTTTTTGGCAGCAGCACTTCAGCTATGGGCGAGGCGCTTTTTACTTTCACACCGCCAGAGCCAAGCGCAACCAAGACAAGTTCAAAGTTGAGCCACCCTCCTTTTATCTCAACCTGCTAACCTATCCTCTCCAGCAGCGGATAAATCTGTTTCAGCTATCACTTTCCGGCCTGTTTTTACTCTCCCAAATGGCCATGACCGCCGGTTTCTTTTGGGAAAAAACACAACAATCTGCTGCGCTAGCTGAAACCACACCCACAACCTAAAATTTAAAACACCGCCGCTTATGGCTGACTTTGAACAATACATTCAGACAGAGCCTTCTGGAACACAGCTTAAGCAGACGTCTGTAAAGTCGGGGCTCGTGACCTTTGCGGCACAGCCTGTAAAGCTGGTGATGGGAATCGGAGCAACCGCAATTTTGGCCCGACTGGTCACGCCCGCCGACTTTGGCTTGCTAGCGCTGGTAGCTCCCCTGCTAGCCCTCGTCGATAGCCTGAGCAATTTAGGCATGGAAACAGCCACCGTGCAAAAGCAGACCCTGAACCATCAGCAGGCGAGCGCCGCCTTTTGGTTTTCATGCAAGGTGAATGTGGTTGTGATTGCAGCCATGATCGCAATGGGGCCAGTAATGGCCTGGTTTTACCAGCAGCCTGCGCTGAGTGCTGTGACATTTGCCATGGCCATTGGAGCGTTTAGCCTGTGCCTATCGTTTCAGCACAAGTCACTTTTGCGGCGGCAGATGCGGTTTAGCCTGCTGACGGGGATTGAAGTGGGCTCGGTGGCGATCGCGACCCTTTGTGCGATCGCAGCAGCCACATTTGGCTTAGGCTACTGGGCGCTCGTCCTACAAATTGTGGTGATGCAGGTGCTACAAAGCGCGGCCTACTGGATTACTTGCGGCTGGCGGCCTAGCTTAGCACCTGCTAAAAAAGACGATGCAGATTCGGATGAAGGAATGCGATCGCTCCTGTCCTATGGCGCGAACCTGACTGGATTTCGCTTCATTACCCGCATTGGCATGCAGATGGATCGCATTCTACTCGGCTACATCAGTGGCACGACAGCCCTAGGCTTTTACGACGTGGCCTACCGCTGGGCTTACTTCCCTTTTATGCAAATTTACGCGCCGCTATTCGACGTCGCCGTGTCTAGCTTGAGCCGAGCCTACGCTGATCCTGCCACCTATCGCAAATACTGTCGCTGGGGAATGATGCCGCTATTTGCGCTTTCTTTACCAGCACTGGCTTTTCTGTGGGTAACCGCGACAGAAGTTCTGTTAATTTTGCTAGGCGAGCAGTGGCTACCCGCTGTGCCTATTTTTCGGCTGCTGCTCATTGCCATGTTTGTCAGCAGCCTGTATCGAGTCACAAAGTGGCTATATATTTCATCTGGGCAAACGCGCCGACAGCTCCGTTGGGGACTGATTCACACGCCGATTATGATTGGCGCGGTGGCTGCTGGCGCACACTGGGGCGCTTACGGCATTGCTGTCGGCTACACGTCTGGAATGTGCCTGCTCACCTGGCCTTCAGTGCTGTTTTGCTTAAAAGAGTCTCCGCTGACAGTAAGAGACTTTTTAAGTGTCGTCTGGCCTGCGGCAACAGCGGCGCTAGTCAGCGCAGGCGGATTGCTTTTGGCTCAGCCGATGCTGACAGAAGCCGTTAGCAACAGCTTTATTCGCCTATGTATAGAAGGTGTTTTGTTTTCCGGTACATACTGTACTATTTGGTTTTTGCTACCTGGTGGCAAACAGTCTACGATACAAATCATCTCTTTTTTCAGTCGCAAATTCTAAGCAACCTACTCACGCATCTATCCATCTATGACGAAGCAACCATTAACTCACAATATGGCTCGTTTAGTCTCCTGGCTCGACCCTAACCCAAAGCCAGTCACTAGCCATCAGCTTATTCATTTCATCGGCCTCAAGCGCTCAGGGCTGCACGCCCTCTCTTTTTGGATTTTAGGTCACCAAAAAAGCAATATGCTGCTTAACAACAGTCCACTAAAAAGACCTGGCAGCGGATCGTATATGTCTCGAACAGATCGCGAAAGTCCTCTTCCTGTCGTTGTTCGCCCAGGCGATAAAGCTGCCGTTTACAGAAACAAAGGCGAGCACTTTGAGCCCCTCGCCGCTCATGTCGATCTTTCAATTGTGATATTTCAAAGTCAAAGCTTGCCCTATTTGGCCGCGCAAGCTGAGCTGACAACGGGCATTGAAGCAGACACCGTACGCCAGGTGCTGACGCTTCGCGATCCTTTCAACTGGGCGGCTTCCTATATGCAAAAGTCGCAGCACCCAGACGATTGTTCAGTTTGGCCTGAGCTTTGGCTAGAGTACGCCAATGAGTTTGTAGGCAACACTCACTATCTGCCCGATGCCATCAAAATTAACTACAACCGGTGGTTCTGTGATCGCCCCTACCGCCAGCAAATCTCAGCTCAGCTCGGCTTCAAGTTCACAGACGAAGCCCTAGAAATCGTCACGCCACACGCCAACGGCAGCTCTTTCGACAACACCCAGTTCGACGCCCAGGCTCAAAAAATGGCCGTCACCGAACGATGGCGACACTATCAAAGCGACCCAGACTACAAAGCAGTCTTTCAACAGAGACCGGACATTCTAGCGTTAGGAATGAGCCTATTTACGCTCTCCCCTGAGCTTCAGGCCTTTGCCCAAAGCTGCAAGTCCTAATGCCATACTTTTATATGTCATGTTTTTCCTAGATCAACCGTAGCTTTTCTTCTGGCTGTTTCGTTTTACCACCGAAGCAGCCATCGTCACCACATAAAAAGCGATTAGAAAAGCACTTAGAAATAACGCCCTTGGCACTACCAAGAACCCCACCATACTTAATAAAAATCCGGCTATCAAAAAACCATTTCTGCGGCAGCTCACCAGGTACTGCGGATCGGCTTCGTTAATGATGATCAGCAAGGGCAATATCATCTGCACGTCATAGTACGGATATCTCGCAATCGGAATAAAGAATTCAACAACCAAACTCATTAAAACGCCGAATAAGAATAGAGCGTTCATATTTTTGTCGTTTTTAGACGAATATCTGAGAATGTACAGCAATAGAGCTGCCATCGTTATGACTAAGCCAATAAGCAAAACAACTCGTTCGTGAGGAATGCTTAAAATTTTTAAGGGCAAATACAAAGAAGTATCGCTGAAATAGCGCTCTAGTGGATTCCGAATATTCCAGTTAAAGCTCTCGATGATCTTTGGATAGAGAATATCTGGGCTAGGCAGCGTTCTCTCTGCCACAGGTAAATAGGGTTCCAAATCTATCAGGCCAGTCATCGTCAGCACCGTCAAGACGTATCGCTTCCAAATAAAGGTTCCTGCGACCAGCCAGGATGCCGTCAGGCTAGACAGGAAGCCTAGAATTCCACCCAAGACAAAGAGATACTTTTTTCGGATTAAGAAAGGGATGAAGAGCAGAATGAAAGAAGGCCGCAAACCGACCGTTATCCCAGCAAAAAAGCCGCTGAGCGGGCTGCTGTATTTTAACGGGCGATTGATAAAAAACCAGGCGATCGCCAGCAAAAAAACATAGGTAATGTATATCTGACCCGAGCTTACATGAAAGCGCCAAAATAGGCTGTTAGCGAACAGAAAGCCAACGCCCAACATCAAAACGCTTTTAGGGCGAGAGCGACTGGTTTTTAGAAATATCAATAGCGTGCCGATGAATGCGCCCCACTGAGCCATCAGCCAAATAACTTTTTGCTGCCCGTAAGCAAGACCGGCCATGGGTGCGTGCAAAACCAAAACCGTGGGTGGAACGCTAAGCTTAGAAACCAGTTCAGTCGGCTTATCTAGCGGATCGTAAAATTTCTCTGCCCACCCTGGCTGCCATTTGAATAAGTAAGGATCTATGCCCTCAAGCATCAATCTTGCCCCCACGACTCGATTTCTGAGATCTGATCCTGGATAGGTCAGCGTGTTGTGAATATCGACGGCGAAGCCAATCATTGAGATAAGGATTGCAGCCGTTACCAGCGAAGCAAAAATTTTCGTGTTCTTAGTCAATGTCGAACCTTCTGAACTGCTGTTCTTGACATCATTTGATGAGTCCAATAATTTCCAATAATTAAGGAGACACTCAGAAATGGTCTCTAAAGCTTTTTCTGAGTGTCTCTAACGGCCAATATTATATTTTAAGCTGGGTAGAATGCTCACTGACGTTCAGGCTAGCAGAAGTGACCTCATGACCGCTACACTACAGAGCAGCAAGTTTATGCAGTATGGATACATTTTCTATTTTTACCCATTCTTTGGAGCAGACGGGGGCGATCGCGCAAAAAATAGCCCCCCACCTGACCGCCGGAGACACCATCCTACTCTCTGGCGATTTGGCTGCTGGCAAAACTTACTTCGTCAAGCTCCTAGCCGCAGCACTAGGCTCAACCGATGCCGTCACAAGCCCAACCTACACACTCGCGAACTTTTACGGCACAAATAGCCACGTCAGAATCCTGCACATGGACGTATACCGACTATCGGGCGTGCCGGCGGTTGAACAACTCGCGCTAGATGATTTTTTTGAGGACTGCATCACGCTAATAGAGTGGGGCGAAACGATTGCCGAGATGTTTCCCGAGCATTTGTCTGTGAACTGTTCTATTCCAGATACTGACAGCGATACTTCCAGGCAGTCCAGGCAGATAGCTTTCTCGTATACGGGCAAACGTTGGGAAGCAGCCTTCAACAAAATTAAAACAAACCTGTCAGACTTTCAACAAAATCAAACATGACGCTTACGCTTGTAATTGAAACCTCATCTAATATTTCTAGCGTGGCAATTGGCCATGGCAAAAATATTCTGTTTGATTCTGATAGTGAGTTTGCGGGCAAAAGGTATGTGGAAGTCTCTTTTCTGGTTAAGCATGGCTTAGCGCAGATTGAGAAGTCTGTGGGTGATATTGAGGCGATCGCAGTGGATTCTGGTCCAGGCCGGCTGATGTCTCTTCGCAACGGCATCGCTTTTGCCAACGCCCTCGCCTTTGCCAGCACCACAGACCTATACGCCTTTTGCGCTTTTGATCTGATTGGGTTTGACGCTTGGAAAAAGCTCCAGATGCCTGTGATCTGTACGGCCAAAGGCAGTGAGGGCAACGCCTACGTGGGGCTATATAGCCAAGACAACCGCTACAAAGCAAAGTTTGGCCCGTTAGCAGCGACGGTGCAAGCACTGACTCAAGGTTTGCCTGAGTTTGCAGTAGCCGGAGAGTATCGAGACGCGGTGGGGCAGCTCGCCTCAACCGCGCAGGTGCATGACAGTGAAATTCAGTTTCCAAGGGCCAGCACTTTTTTTAGCTTGGGCAGGCCCCTAACCGATGCCAAATTCCTTAAGCAGCAGGTGGTTGCACCCGCCAACGAGCAGTCTTTCAACGCTTAAACTTAAGGTATCCTTGAGAAGACGTTTGAGGGGGCTAGCTATGAGGCGAATTGCGGCTGATCAGGGTAATAAAGTAGATGACATTAGCGCTAGCCTGCTGGATGGGAAAACCGTGCTTTTGCTGACGGATACGGTGTATGGGCTAGCGGCTAAGCCTACCTGTGAGGCAGCGGTAGAGAAGGTTTATCGTCTTAAAAAGAGGCCGCGCGATCGCCCCCTCCCGATCATGATCGCATCCCCTCAAGATCTAGAGCCTCTCAACGCAGATATCAATCGCCGCGCCGAGCGCCTGCTGCAGTCGGACTACGTGCCTGGTGCACTTACGTTAGCCGTCGGGTTAAAGCCCGGTTCACGGCCTGCTTGGCTATCTGGCCGTGAGGAAATTGCGATTCGGATACCTGACGATTCAACGCTGCTAGCCGTGCTCAAGAAGACCGGGCCTTTACTGGTTACGAGTGCCAACAAACATGGACTAGACACCCCCAAAAAGATTGATGAAATTCTAGCGCAGCTAGAGGGCGAGCCTGACATTGTTGTTGAAAGTACGGAAATTGCTCGCTCAGACACGCCTTCGACCTTAATCAACTGTCGGGTGGATCCACCTGTTGTAGAGCGCCCCGGACAAATTCCAACGTCAGATCTGTTCAAGCTATTAGAAGATGTTTCATGAGTGAATTAGTGTTAGGCATTGAGTCGTCCTGCGACGATACCGCAGTGGCCATCGTCACCTCCGATGGTCAGGTGCTTTCATCTGTGATTGCCTCACAAGAACAAATTCATACGCCCTACGGCGGCGTGTTTCCAGAGCTTGCTAGCAGGGCGCATATCTCGGCCATTATGCCGACGGTGGCCAAAGCTCTGACCGAGGCTACAGTAGAGCCCAAAGACTTGAAGGCGATTGGCGTGACTCGGGGGCCGGGGTTGGTGGGCTCTTTACTGGTTGGCCTCAATACAGCGACGGGGCTGGGCTTAGGCTGGGGCATTCCGGTGATTGGTGTGAACCATTTGCGCGGACACTTGCGAAGTGCTGATTTAGAAGAGAAGCGGGTGGAATACCCTGCTATTATTCTGTTGGTTTCGGGCGGTCATACGTTTTTAGCCTATATGACCGATCCGCAAAACATCACGCTTTTAGGGTCAACGCGCGACGATTCTGTAGGAGAAGCCTACGACAAGGTATCTAGAATGCTGGGACTCGGCTATCCGGGCGGGCCAATTGTCGATAGGCTTGCGGTGAGCGGTTCGCCGTCTATTCCGTTTCCGCGTCCAATGATTGATAAAGGGCTAGACTTTTCGTTTTCTGGCTTAAAGTCAGCCGTTTCTCGGCACTGTGCCGATGGTGAGTTTGTAGCAGCCGATGTAGCAGCCTCTTTTGTACAGGCGGTGATTGAAACGCTGATGGCAAAGTGCCGTCGGGCGCTGATGCAAAATGAGGCAACTTCGCTGGTAATTGTGGGAGGGGTTTCAGCCAGTCCGCAGCTCCGGCATGAAGCAGGACGACTTTGCGATCAGCTAAATGTTTCTCTTTGTTTGCCGCCGACTCGATGGTCAACGGACAATGCAGCCATGATCGGGCTAGCAACCTGGGACTATATTCACTCGGGGCGCTACATGGCCGCCTCGCCGCAAATGTCACTTTCTATCTCTGATTATTAGGATAATTACTATGGTTTCTAACGAGACTTCCAAAGACTGGCAGCTTGCCTATCAAAGACTGTTGACGCTAGAGCGGTTCAAGAGCGGTTTTTTGGCGCGGACGTCTCATGAGTTGCGATCGCCTATCAACACTATTGTTAGCCTCCATCAGCTCATTCTCGAAGATCTGTGTGAAGGCCCTGAAGAAGAAAAGGAATTTATCGAACAGTCTAAAACCGCAGCGCTCAAAATGTTGGCCCTGTTCGATCAAATTGCTGCGGTGTCTAAGCTGGATATTGGTCGAGAGCCACCTAAACTAGCAGCGGTAGATTTGAGCTTTTTACTGCCAGAAGTCGAGATGCTAACGACGCTGCAAGCTTCTAATCAAAATGTGCGTTACACCGTGGATTCTCCTGTTGATGAGATGGAGATAACAACAGATGCCAAGTGGCTGAAAAACGTTTTGGCCAGTCTAATTCAGGACGCGATTCCACATACAAAAATTTTGAAACTGGCGGTAGAGCAGAATACAGAGTCTTTATCTGTGGTGATTGAGTGTGACCGATCGCCTGAGTCTCTTCAGTCTGAACTAGACAGCATTTCTAAAATGGCTGATCTTCCCCCCGAGGAAACGGCAAGTGGCGATCGCATTGAGCTTTCAACCGGACTGGTTTTAGCGATCGCCCAAACCACGCTACCGCTCATAAAGGGGACTTTTGCGATCGCGCCGCTCTCAAATGCCAAAGACCGCACTGCCCTACGCTGTACATTCCCCACACGGCCATGACTCTCTTTTCTCTGCCAACTGAATCCGATCCTTTCAAAGGTCGCTATGCAACATGGGTTGGCATTATGGGGTTGCTAGCAGGTTTGATTTTAACCGGCTTAGATTTATGGTTTATGCTGCTCTCTGGTGAGTTCAACGCTGGGATTATCGCAGGTTTAGTTCTAACCATCGTAGGCATTCGATATCTTACGCTGCCATACTTCTCAGTTGCGCCGAACCGACTCACCATTTACAACCTGATTGGGAGACCAGTCAGGCGCTATCCCTTCGCCGCCTTTAGTCATATCATCTTGGAGGGCGACAGCGTATATATCGAAAGCGAATACGCAGAAGAAATCGACAAAAGGCAAAGAGTACACATTAGCCGTTTCCTAGTTCGGCCCCAAGACTGGGCGCGGCTAAGCTCTATGCGAGGAGAATAAAGCGGTTAATTGTACTCTCCGGGAGTAGCTTTTTTAACCACAGTAACCCCGCCAACTTTCCTACCCGATATTCTCAGTAATTCATCCCCTGAAAATTCAAAACCGAGCTTTAGAGCTATTCGGGCCACATCATCCGCTGTTGTTGCGGCAAGCACCTCGCTTTTAAGTGTAGGTTCAGACTGCATTTTCTTTAGAAATGCCTCAAGTTGATCCAAAGCCATTATTTTAAATTTTCATCTCGCTAGCTGGTTACATGTCAAACAGGGAAACCATTTCAGGATTCAACTAAGCCTCGTTATTATACCAAGACATGGGAAATGAGTGAAAATTCCTATTGACTATCCTCGCCCTCATAGGTTAAGACCTCTCGGCTTTGAGCGCTTCAAAAGAGCGTAGGCGTTGATGCAAAGACTGAAGCATTAACGTAATAAAGCCGTTTCATCCCATAATTAGTTTCGTGGGAGATTGAAAGCGACATCTGCCGCTCAAAGCGAAATCTTGTCCGTAATCGGGGTGTTGATATGAAGCGATGGTGGTCAGCCTTTTTTCACTCCATCGATGGCATGGCTGCAGCATGGCGCGGTGAGGCTGCTTTCCGGCAAGAAGTTGTCCTTGCTATCTTTTCAATACCGCTTGCCGTATTAATTGCACCCGACGTCGTATCAATGATGCTGATGATTGGGTCAATCCTGATGCTAATGACCGTTGAGCTACTCAATACGGCAGTTGAAGCAACCGTTGATCGTATTGGACTGCACCGCGACAATTTGGCAAAAAAAGCCAAAGATACCGCCAGTGCTGCGGTGTTAATAGCAATCGTTAATGCTGTAATGGTGTGGGCTGTCGTTCTGGTAAGCCTATGGTTAGCTTAGGTCCGAACGCTGTCAAAAAAATATTCGCTCTGACAGGTCGATATCGACCTGTATATATATAGCAATAGCGTACTTGCCATGACAAGCACGCTATTCCGCAGCGAGTCTACGACCGCAGGGATATTCCCTTCGTAGACTTATGAAAAATGTGTGTCGTCCAGGTTCAGCAGCCGTCTGGCCCACAGAACTTGTGCGCGCTCAGAACCTGCGCATCACAGAGATAGACAATGCCTGAATAGTCATCGAAATAATTCAATGCGATTTCATCTGAGATCTTTAGGGCCATGTCCCGAGTGTCTGTGAGCACCTCGATTTTTACATTCGAGGTGGTGTCAGAAACGGTGGGTCGTCCCGACGAGCGCACGTTACGACTGCCTTTACCGCCAGCGTCCGTTACCGTGTAACCGGTTGCTCCGGCTTTATCAATGACCCCGGCGATCTTTTGCAGCAGCAACTTTTCCGTGACGATGACGAGCATGATGGCTGGCTTGGCCATGTGGGTTACCTCTTAATATGTACATTCATTGTGAACTGTTTGCTTCCGTCACTTTGTTTTTATCAGCGCTAATGGCTGAAAGCTGCGTATAGCACTAGATAAAGTGCTACAGCAAAGCACAAAGACATCCGCACTTTGCTATATATGGAAGCTTCGGGAAACAGTAGCAACACGCGATTTCGCTGACTATTATAGCTACCACGTTGGTCGTTGAGTTAAGGGAAGCGCCAGCAGGCCGCTATCCGTCTAAGACTAGCCGCCTCCCATAGCTTGGGCCAGCCCAATGAAGAGGGGTATTCCTAAGGCAAGTGCAACTGGTGTACCGACGGCTGTAGACGAGCCGATGTAGGCAGAGGGATTGGCTGAGGGGATACCTGCTCGTAAAGTGGGGGGCCCTGAAATGTCTGAACTAGAGGAGGCAATGACGGCTAAGATCACGACACCGCCGAGACTGAATCCCACAAGCTGGTGAGCAATCATGCCAAAACCGAAGGCAATGAACCCATGCAGCAGCGGTGCGACAAAGGCATATACAGCATACCACTGAGCTACCTTACGCAGCTCTTGCAGTCTTGCAGCGGCCTCCATACCCATAATCAACATCAGTACCGAAAGCAGACCACGGAAGAGGGGATCGTAGAAGCTTTCGTAGACGCTTTCTGGTCGAGTTACCAAACCTAACGCGAGGCCGAGCAGCAGTGCCGATAGCGCAGATCCCTGAAGACTTTCCTTAACAATGGGCCATATTTGAACCCGCTGGCTGGCTGTACCGCGCTTTTTGCCAGAATAAATACTGGCTAAGACAATCGCAGTCACGAGCGCTGGGATATCCATGAAGGGATAGAGCGCGGCCGCCCAAGGCTCATAGAACATATTCTGCGTCTCTAACAGCGTCAGGGCCGCAGCGAGAGTAGAACCACTTACCGCGCCGAATAAGCCTGCGGTCGCAATACCATCCTCGGTTTTGACGTTTGGCAGCATACACAGCGTGTAGCGCCCAATGAACACAATAATTATCCCTATCAGCACGGCGAACAGCGCAGGTAATAGTATTGCTCTGAAGTCGGAGTCGCGGATGGCTTGTCCACCGGTTAAGCCGACCTTCATGAGCAGCATGAAGACGATGAACTTATAGACCGGATCTGGGATGGATAATCGGCTACCGAGGGAGGCAACGACTATGCCACCAATCAGAAAGCCGAGTGTGGGGGACTGTAGCTGCGACAAAAAGCGCACTAAAAAATCGGACAGAAAATCCACTTGTTATAGTTCTCCTTATATCAGAACTGGGGGGTCAGGACGAAAGACAATCGTTGCCTTTTATGGAGTGAGGAGATCACCGCCTTGCATGGCCGGATATAAACCCTGCAAGCAGTAAATTTGAAAACTCCATTGATTAAAGTCAATGGTATTACTTTTTTCCATATATATAATTTTATGGTTAGGGGGTAAAAAAGGGAATACCCCTAACCCATAAGTTATAGTTGCATTTCATATATAAACTATAAGCTTTATATATGTTAGATATGCGATCGCATCAGCACGTGCTGGCAATACAAAAGCCATCCAAAAACCGCTCTATCAAGAAAAGAAGCATCTGTCAGACTACAGCCTCGCTATCCTGTCAGTGCGAAACGCCTGTTCAAAAGAAACATACATTCAGAAGAAATATGAATAAAATCGAAGTATGAGGTATCAATCTTGGTAACCACGCCTCATTCTGTCTGACTGCAAGCTGCTCAGTGAACAGCCTACATTGATTAATTTTCCATATTAATAATAATCCCGACTATTTTTATCGGGTATGATTGCTCGGCGATATTTAGCGTGCTAGCATTTGTTCACTTCAACAAAAATAGGTCTATTCAAACCTGTTTTGCCGCCTTGCTTCCTTTGACTTGCAAGGCTGTTTCTAACACCGTTGCGCCCTACCGTTTTTGAGGATTTAGATTTTGACTCAAGCTATTGATAGACCCATTGCTTCTCAAGCGCCTTCATTGCAAAAGACGTTTACTGCGCTTCAATGCAAAGAATGTGGTGAGCAATATGGCTTAGGCGATAAACATGTCTGTGAAGATGTCTGCTTTGGCCCACTAGAAGTGGCTTACGACTACGACGCAATTCGTAAGCAGGTTTCGCGCGAAACTATTGAAGCTGGCCCCAACTCCATCTGGCGTTACAAAGCCTTTTTACCCGTTGAAACCGATACGCCTATCGACGTCGGTACGGGCATGACACCTTTAGTAAAAGCAAATCGTCTGGCCCGTCAGCTCGGTCTTAAAAATCTCTACATCAAGAACGATGCGGTAAACATGCCGACCTTAAGCTTTAAGGATCGGGTGGTTTCGGTGGCCCTTACGCGCGCTAAAGAGCTAGGTTTCACGACGGTTTCTTGTGCAAGTACCGGTAACTTAGCCAACTCTACGGCAGCGATCGCAGCCCACGCAGGCCTAGAATGCTGCGTCTTCATCCCCGCTGATTTAGAAGCCGGTAAAATTCTCGGCACCCTCATTTACAACCCCACACTAATGGCTGTAAAAGGCAACTACGATCAGGTCAACCGCCTGTGTTCTGAAGTTGCGAACACTCACGGCTGGGGCTTTGTCAACATCAACCTCCGCCCCTACTACTCTGAAGGCTCTAAGACGCTTGGCTTTGAAGTCGCTGAACAGCTTGGCTGGCAGCTTCCCGATCACGTAGTTGCCCCGCTAGCTTCTGGTTCTTTATTCACCAAAATCCACAAAGGCTTCAACGAATTTGTAAAAGTGGGTCTGGTAGAAGAAAAAGCGGTTCGCTTCAGCGGCGCACAGGCTGAAGGCTGCTCACCTATCTCTCAAGCGTTCAAAGAAGGTCGCGACTTCATCACGCCTGTTAAGCCCAACACCATTGCCAAGTCCATCGCCATCGGCAACCCCGCAGACGGCATGTATGCCTTGGAAGTTGCGCGTAAAACTAACGGCAACATTGAAGATGTGACCGATGCTGAAATCATTGAGGGCATGAAGCTGCTGGCTGAAACAGAAGGCATCTTCACTGAAACCGCAGGCGGTACGACCATTGCGGTACTCAAAAAGCTGGTGGAAGCTGGCAAGATTAATCCTGACGAAACCACCGTTGCTTTCATCACTGGTAACGGGCTGAAGACTACTGAGTCGGTTCAGGCTTATATTGGCGAGCCGCTGACGATTGAGCCCAAGCTAGATAGCTTTGAGCAGGCGTGGGAGCGAGCAAACACGCTAAATCGTTTAGAGTGGCAGCAAACTCAGGTTTAATTAGTAAACATTCATTTTTCCCCGAAGAAACATGCCCGTTAAGGTTTTAATTCCAACTCCTCTGCAAAAGTTCACCAATGACGAAGCGACCGTTGAATGCGGCGGTGGCAACATTGTTGAGCTAATGGACACGTTAGAAAACAAGTTTCCTGGTATCAAAAAGCGTCTGTGTGACGACAGTGGCGAGCTTCGTCGCTTCGTGAACTTTTACGTAAATAGCGAAGATATCCGCTTTTTAGATAACAAAGAAACAGCACTAAACGATGGGGATGAAGTCAGCATTGTGCCTGCAGTAGCTGGCGGTTAAGCGCTCTTTATATCTTGCTTAAGTGACTTGAGACTATCTGTTGAAGCTGCCTGCACCAGCCCACATCATTTCTGGGCTAGCGTAGGCATTTTTATGATTTTTCAATGGGCAGTATAGCCACAAATTCTGTTCCTTTTCTAGGTTCTGAGGTCAGGGTTAGCGTGCCACCGTGTTTCTCAATCGACGATGGCGTAGGCAATAACTAACCCTAGTCCGGTACCTTTGCCCACAGGTTTAGTGGTAA
Organism: Phormidesmis sp.; assembly: GCA_051860365.1. GTDB lineage: Bacteria > Cyanobacteriota > Cyanobacteriia > Phormidesmidales > Phormidesmidaceae > Phormidesmis. The sequence continues at coordinate 106,024 of JBHYED010000007.1, read as the reverse complement.
ATAAATGGTCGACAATGCGGGCACTGGATGTTGGGTGTCATGCCGGGGCCGGTATCTGCGATCGCAATTCTAACCCTATCCTCATCCATCTGTGTTGTTGTCATCGTAATCGTATTTTGGCAGCAGCAATGCGCATTTCTCCGCACCTGCATTTTGAATCACCGCTTTTAAAAGTGCCGCGAGGAGTTTCTTTAGCTCAATTTCATCAGAGAGAACTGAGAAGTGTACAACAGCGTGGCTAAGTCAATTACTTCCAAAGCCCTTGAGCCATGCGTGGTGGTATGCTGGGTGCTGGCATAGGCCAAAATAGTATTTGTTGAAGAAAGCGTCTGTTGCTTTTTTTGGTAGGGCAGACTCTAGCAGTTTGGAATAGCGTCTTTCTAAGTCTTCAACCTTAGCGCCTACGCCCCATCGGCTACGGTATGTTCAGGTTTCTCAACCAAGCCCTTTATCTGAGCGGTTGCCTAGCGTGTCGAAAAATGATTAAAGTCCTTATTGTACGGATGCATTGATCGGCAATTTACGCACCTGTTAAAGAAGGGTTAGGGACTTAGTAAACGCGGGATAAATAAACTCGCAGAACAGGCTGAATTAAGCCAATATCCTTGTATTGTTGTACACAGATCACTGCAATTTGATAGTGACTTCTCTATTGTTTTGTGTGCTATTTCAGCCCCAGGTTAGAGTTTTTTTTATGAGGAAGTCTTTACTTTCCTTTTGTGTCGGTGCAACGTTAACGGCTGGTGCGGGCATTGCGATGCCTGCCGCTGCCCAGACAACCGCCAGCACAGCTTCTGAAATTGCTACGGCTGAAGGACTCGACTCAAATCAGCCGATCTGTCCCGCCATTCCCAACGCCAGAAACTACGACGTCATTGTCTTTGGGGATGAGGTTCCTGGGGTGATGACCGCGCTTAAGGTGAAGCGGGAGCTAGAGGAACGCCGTCACAGCAGCCGAGTGGCGCTGATTACTGAGGGCAGTACGGCAGAGGGCATTGGCGGACACCTGGTGCGCGGCGGCCTAGCTTACTTAGATCGCAATCAGGTGCCGCCTGACTTGCGATCGCAATATGGCACGTTTGGTCGCCCCAGCCGCCTCTACCAAGAATTTTTGTCGTTAGGGCAGGTCGATACCATTGCCTTAGATCGCTTTAAGATTACTAAAGGCTTTGCTAGCGCCTTACAAAAAGAAGGCATTTCAGTCGTTGACAACGCTAATTTGGGCGCAGTGCAAACGGCTGGAACGCTGGTGTGTGCGCTCACGGCCAGCGGGGCTACCTACGCCGCTAAGCAGTTTATTGACGCCAGCCAAAGTGGTGAACTCGCAGCAGCCAGCGGCGTGGAAATGATGCAGGGATTAGACGCACTGGGCTTTCCTGACAGTACCTTGAGCATTGGCCTAATTTTTGATCTCTACAACGTTGATATCAACCGGTTAAAGACAGTCGAACTCGAAATGATTCGCCGCTTTTTTGACCCGCAGGACACCCAGGCGCAGGCGTGGCTATCGGTCGCTAGCGGTAACGATTCGGCCAAGCGACAGGAATTACTCAATAGTTTGATAGATCGCGATCGCAAGCCGAAGCTGCTGTATCAGGGCACACCTGACTCTGCAGACGTGCGATCGCTGGCCTTCAGCATTCTGATACATGGCTACCTCGGTCAAGAATATGACATCAAGACTTCGGGCTTTTTGTTTGACCGAGCCAACATTGCGATTTTAGACGATCGCCTGAGCTTTAACGCGCTGCTGTTTTATGCAAACTCTGAAACCGCACAGCAGCTCAGTGCATCTGGTGCAGCGCCTAATGCGGAAATTCGAGCGATCGCAGCAAAAATAAAAGATCTGTTTGGCAAAATGGGCGTCCCCCGCGTGGAAGTGATGGAAGAGCTATACATTCGTAGCGCAGGCCAAATCGTCAACCCTGTTGATGAGCTATCGGCCACGCTGATGGCGGCGGGCGGCGTTCCTGAAAATGAAGCCCTCGGCACCTTTGGCTACCATCTAGACGATCGCGGCGGCATTGATGGCCTAGACGACAAGCTTAACGAGACTCCGCTTCGGCTCTTGAACTTTAAGGAAATGCCGATATTTAACTACGGATTTCGTCACACGCTGCCCAAGGAAAAAGAGAATCTGGCAGTGCTGGGCCCCGCGTCTGGATTTGGCGGGCTTGGGACGACAGCAGGGCGAATTGTTGAGTTTAACGTGAGCGTGGGTGAAGGATTGGCGATTGCAATTGCTGAGGCAATCACTAATAAGCGATCGCTCCAAACCATTACCAACGACGAAATTCGCCAGTCACTAGGCTACAGACCAGCAGTTTATGGCTATCGTACCGGCAGCTTCAACGCGATTTCCAGCCTAGAGAAGCGCTTTAGAGGGATTGACTACGAACAGGTTCATTTAGATCAGGCGCAGGCCTATTTTGAGCAAGGCAACTACCCAGAAGCCTCCCGAGAAGTCTCTAGAGTCATCACGTTCAATCCTCGAAATGCAGATGCGTACTACCTGCGCGGCTCGGCCTTAGCGAAAGGGGGCAACCGGGGTGGGGCTAAGGCTGACTTTGAGCAGGCGATCGCGCTCTATCAGGGTCAAGGCGATCTCTCTTCAGCGAGTCATGCTCAAGGCAATCTAGAAGCGCTTCTAAATTGATCTTCTAAGTTAATAGAAGCAGCCAAAAAATGGACAGAGGAGGCAATGGCGTAACACGACCAACGTTTAAATTGTCCAGACAACTTTTAGGCAATTTTTTCGCCTGTTTGCACGCGCCACAGACCTGCGTATAGGCCGTTTTGGCTTAGTAGCTGTTCGTGCGTGCCGCTTTCTACGAGGTTTCCTTGCTCCATGACGTAAATGCAGTGAGCGTTGCGGACGGTGGAGAGACGATGAGCGATCGCAATCACCGTTCTATCCTGAGTGATCCGCTCCAAAGACTTTTGAATCGCGGCTTCGGTCTCGTTATCCACGGCTGAAGTCGCTTCGTCGAGAATGAGAATCGGTGGGTTTTTGAGCAGGGCGCGGGCGATCGCCAGCCGCTGCCGCTGCCCGCCCGAGAGCTTTTGCCCGCGCTCTCCCACAATCGTGTCGTAGCCCTGAGGAAGTCCCACAATAAAGTCGTGAGCCTCTGCCACTTTTGCCGATCTAGTTACCTCTGCCATCGTGGCATTAAAGCTACCGTAGGCGATGTTGTCTGCAACAGAACCATGAAACAAAAAGACATCCTGACTGACTAAGCCAATAGCACGGCGAAGGTCTTTAAGACTCAAAGATTGAAGATCAATACCGTCTAAAAAGACATAGCCCGAGTTGACTTCATAAAAGCGGAGCAACAGCTTTACAAGCGTGCTTTTGCCTGAGCCCGTGGCACCGACAATAGCCGTTGTTTTACCGGCTGGAATTTTAAGAGAGAGATTATTAAGAATGGGCTGACGGTCGCTATAGCCAAACGTCACGTTTTCAAACATAATGTCACCGCTAACCTGAGTGCGAGGAAGGGCCACATCGCCCGTTCGAATTGCAATCGGGGTATTAAGCAAGTTCATTACTCGCTGCGTAGAGGCCATCGCCCTTTGATACTGATCGAGCGTTTCGCCGAGGCGAGTGAGGGGCCACAGTAATCGCTGCGTCAGAAATACGAGTACGGTGTAGGTGCCTGGATCAAGTTGGCCTGCGGCGGTGGCCATACCGCCATAGAACAGAATGCCGGTGAAGCCAATGAGAATAATAATACGGATGAGGGGAATGAAGGCGGCGCTAAGGGCGATCGCCTGTCGATTGCTTTGCCGGTACGCCTCACTTTCTCTCCCTAGCTGTTCTAGTTCGTATCCTTCAGCCGTGAAGCTCTTGATGGTAGAAATGCCGGTAAGATTGTTGGCTAACCGTGAGTTGATGAGTCCGGCTTTTTCACGAACGGCCAAATAGCGCGGGGCCAGATACTTTCGAAAGGCGATCGCGCCCCAAATAATAAACGGCATCGGCACGACAGCCATCCAGGCGAGCCCCGGTGCCAATATAAAAAAGGTGGTGCCAATAATCAGCACCGTGGCAATCATCTGCAAAATGCGGTTTGCGCCGACGTCCAAAAATCGCTCAAGCTGGTTGATGTCGTCGTTCAGCATCGCCATCAAATCACCCGTGCTGCGCTCTTCAAAATAGGCCAGCTCTAGCTGCTGCACGTGCTGATAGGCGTCCATGCGCAAATCGTGTTCCATTGTCTGCGCTAGGTTGCGCCATAGCCATTCATAGGCGTATTGAAAGGCTGATTCGAGCAGCCATACCAGAAACGTGAGCACAGAAAGGACGATGAACTGCGATCGCAGCTCTGTAATGCCCCACTGAGCCAAAACAGAATTTTGCTGATCGACCACAATATCAATGGCAACACCGATCAGCGCGGGGGGTGCTAAGTCGAATACGGTGTTGAGCACTGAGCACAGGCTTGCCAGCCACGCGCGGCCCTGATACTGGTGACCGTAGGCTATCAGACGCTGAAAAGGGTGGCGAGATGCGGCCATAGCAAAGCATAGAGAAAGATTAGGCTTAGCACTATAGCAAAGTCTCTCTTTTTCCTGAACTTACCTGCTGTGGATTTTCTGCGGGTTTTTCCCTTACGGGTTTTTCCTATAGTGGGCTGCTGGAGAGCTAGGCACTAGCCATGGCTCCGACAGGCACTTTAGCCAACCTGCTTGTGGGTCGTATTATCTCTAGCGACTCAATATCAATCGCTTCGCCTGCTGCAACGGCTTCGTTGATACTGGCGATCGCCCGTTGCGTAGCTTCAGCCTGTTCCCTTTCGGCCTGATCTAGCTCAGCAGCGATAGGCGATAGCCCTAAGTCCTGAATAACCCAATCAATTGCCTGATCTGCCAGTCGCTCAATGTCATCAAGTGACACCATAACAGGTGCGATCTCTCTCGCTTCTACTGTCTGACTTAGCTGTTCTTTAGCCGTCGTTTGTGGCAACCGCTCATTCAAATCGCGAGACATCATCTCAATGCTCAATACGTTTTCCAAAGCGGCGGCTGTAGCGGCTGTAGGCTCAGAGACTTCACCCACGAGCTGAATAGATTGACCGGTAATTTCCTGTAGCTCCTTGAGTATGTGCTGCTCAAAAATGTCGCTATGGTCTTGTTCTCTCAGGCGCTCCTGCTCGCCAGCTCCCGCCAAAATTTCTTCTAGGCTAAGCGGTCGATTAACAGGAGCACTTTCAGGCGGTTTGATGCCGCGTCCGGTTTGATAGGATTCGCCCTGGCGAAATTCACTGCCGGTATGACCAACAGCAGTAATCACATCCATAGGCTTAAGGCCTAACGTGCTGACGGGCATTTGAGCGGAGGATGAAAAGCCCAGCGCAGAGAGTGTTGGGTTGATATCTAACAGCTTGTTGATAGAAAGGTATTGAGCCGGGTGGATCGCCACTGGCCCAGCGGCAGCAAGCTGTAGTCCAGGCGAAAAGCTGCTCGCCCGTCCTGCGTGTTTGAACTGCGCTTTTTGAAGGTTGCCATTTTGAAAGCCTGCTTTTTGGAGCAGCGTATCTTGAAAGCAGTTGGGCTCCAGGTTAAGGGTGGGCACAAATGCGCGCTGCTTGGAGCGGCGATAGGCTGCAATAGTCGCGATCGCCCCGGCTGCTAGCACCGTGAAAATGACCGCCTGAGCATTAGAGCCCTTTGGAAGCTGCGGCGCGAGCTTTTGGGCCCGAGCCAATGCTAAGCCACGGTTTGATTTTTCCGACTGGGACGGCGGCCGGCTCGCGATCGCCTTACGCTCCGCTTCATACTGCTCAACCCGTTGCAGCGCCGCCTGCTCCGCTCGTTGAAGCTGCTCATATTCCCCCACATTTCCAGCGAGCTGACTCCGGCGTGTCTTTAGCTTTTGCTCAATTTTGCCAATCGTCTCCTGGCGCAGAAGCTGCACCTGCTGATCGTGTGTGGCGGCCACCAAACTTTGAACAACGTTGAGTGAATCCGGCACGCGCTGAATAAAGCCAGGGATCACCGTCTTGGAGTTCATCAAGTAAGTGCCGAGCACTTCAGTGGCAATCCGCTGCAGCGTCTGCTGACTGTGCTCATAGTCACCGTAAATTTCATTCAGGACCGTCGCGTCAATGTTGGCCTTACTAAACTCCTCTAGAAGATCTTGCTCTGCGCGCTGCAGTTTCTCCCACTCGGCCTGATACTCCGAACTTTGATTCAAGACGCTTTGGGCCAAGCCCACTTCGGCACCCATATCAGCTAGCTGCTGCTTTAGGTTGCCAATTCGCTGCTGCGTTTGTTCAATAGCGGTCGACATCTTGCTCTTTTGCTGAGCAATTTCCGACAGGCGACTGGCCAGCACCTTCTGGTAAGCCGTCATGTTTTGCTGCGCGTGAACAGCCTCAAAGTCTTGTCGCTTATTCTGAGCATCTTTTAGCTGCTCTTTGGCCTTTGGGAGCTGTTTGTCAATATAAGCAAGGCCTTTACAGTCACCGCTGGTACAGGCTGACTGATTGCGAGCTGTGTCTTCGGATAAGTTTCTCAGGGTCGATTGGGTCTCAGCCGACGGGTTTGCTGACGGGTTTGCTGACGGGTTCGCTGGCGGGGCTGCGGTCTCAGCAGAAACGGTGAGCGTCCAGCTACCGTCATCTGCCTGTTGAATCAAAGAGGAAGAGGCGTCAGATTTCGAACGGGCGGGCGCTGCTTGAGCCGTGCTGAAGCTGGCCTGGGCAGGCTGAGAGGCTTGGGCTAAAACAGCTTTGCTCTGGCTTACCGCATCGGCAACGGTGGCTCTATTGGCAGGTGCGGTTTGTACAGAGGGACTTGTTTCGGCTGGTGTAGGCTGGTAGGCGATCGCCCGATCTGCGGCTAGCGGTAATACAACGCCCGCAGCGGCGCTGGTCAGTGCGCCCGTTTGCAGCCAGCTAGGCTTACTCGCAGACGGCAAGCGGCTAGAAAGTTGACGACGAGACGGACGATTGGGCGGGCCGTCAAATAAAGGCGATCGCACAGTCTGAGGCTGAGTGGCCTCTAGTCTATCCGTTGCTTTAGCGTCTGTGGGGGGCTGCATGTAGACCTGCCGCGATGTAAGAACAAGCAGTTGTGTTAGTAAAAAACACAGTTTCTTTAGACCTATCTACAAGCACTGGGCACGGCCTCCGGGTGATAGCCTGTACGTGTACTAGAACGAAGCTCTAAAACGGGCCTTCTTTAGAATGAAAGACATCAGGGTGGTAAGCCTTTGATTTGGCTTTAACTGACCTTTGGTTTGGGGTGTCCGAAGCGCTGAACAAATAAACTTGTTTTACTCCTATTTTTTGTAATGCCATCTGATTTCACGGCTAACCTCACAGATCATTTCGCTACGCTCTCGGCGCTTTATAAGTCCACGCTGCTGAACAACGTGGTGCCTTTTTGGGAAGCGCACTCTATCGACCAGCGCTGCGGAGGCTACTTTACCTGCCTGGCTCGTGACGGCAGCGTATACGACACCGATAAATTCGTCTGGTTGCAAAGTCGTCAGGTGTGGCTATTTTCAATGCTGTGCAATCAGCTCAAAGATCAGACGGAAAAGCAGGCGCAGTGGCTGGCGATCGCACAAGGTGGCGCTGATTTTTTAGCCACCAACGGTCGCGATGAGGCGGGCAACTGGTACTTTTCGCTCAATCGAGCAGGCCAGCCTTTGGTACAGCCCTACAACATTTTTTCAGACTGCTTTGCGGCCATGGCGTTCAGTCAGTATGCCTTAGCCTCAGCCAGCGATGAGACAAGCGAAGCAGCCAAAGCGATCGCCCTACAGGCCTATCACAACGTTTTGCGCCGTCAGGACAATCCCAAAGGCAAGTACAACAAAGCCTATCCCGGCACTAGGCCGCTCAAGTCTTTAGCCGTGCCAATGATTCTCGCGAATCTTTCATTAGAAATGGACTGGCTGCTCGCTGACGATCAGCTAGACAAAGTGTTAGATGACACTGTTCATGAGGTGATGGAAGACTTTTTAAAGGGCGGGCTAATGTATGAGCACGTTGCGCCCAACGGAGATCCGGCGGACTGTTATGAGGGCCGGCTGATTAATCCTGGGCATGGCATTGAGGCGATGTGGTTCATGATGGCGATCGCTCAAAGAAAAAACAACAAAGCTCTCAGCAATCGCGCCACCGACGTGGTTCTCAACATTCTCAACTACGCCTGGGACGAGCAATACGGCGGCCTCTACTATTTTATGGACGCCAAAGGCCATCCGCCCCAGCAGCTAGAGTGGGATCAAAAGCTGTGGTGGGTGCATTTAGAAACGCTGGTTGCCCTCGCGATGGCTTATCAAATGACGGGGCGTGAAGACTGCTGGATTTGGTACCAGAAGGTGCACGAGTACACCTGGGCGCATTTTGTAGATGCTAAGCACGGTGAGTGGTATGGCTATCTCAACCGGCGAGGCGAGGTATTGCTGCCGCTTAAAGGGGGCAAGTGGAAAGGCTGTTTTCATGTGCCCCGAGCGCTGTATCTTTGCTGGCAGACGTTTGAGGAGCTAAGTCAATGCTAAAAATTTCCAGTATGGTTTCAATTCCAGAGAGTGAAATTGAAATGAATGCGATGCGATCGCAGGGCGCAGGCGGTCAAAACGTCAACAAAGTAGAAACGGCCGTTCACCTCCGATTCGATATCGCGGCCTCCTCTCTGCCGGACTATTACAAGCGGCGGCTGCTGAGGCTACGTGATAAGCGGTTGACCAAAGACGGCGTAATCGTTATCAAGTCTCAGCAGCATCGCTCTCAGATGCGTAACCGCGAAGATGCTTTAGCGCGATTGCAGGAGATGGTGAAGTCGGTGACGGTGCTGCCGAAAAAGCGCAAGCCGACGAAGCCCACAAGAGGGGCTAAGCGCAGGCGGCTGGAAAGTAAGAAAAAGCGATCGCAAATCAAATCATCTCGCAAAAACGTTGAGATGGAATAGTAACCCGCTTCACTTACTCAGCCCAACATGGGAAGCTAGTGGTTCTTAAGCTAAATGCTACCGATAGAAGCGGGACTTTTCCGTATGACCAGTGCGCTACCTCGTCTGAAGATTGCAAAAAAACTCGATTTGACGTTGCTAAACCAGCAGTTTGACCAGGCAAAAGCCACCGAACTCATTGAGTGGGGGCATGACACCTTTGGCAAAGGGCTGGTGATGAGCACAAGCTTTGGGATTCAGTCGGCGGTGATGTTAGGGCTGGTGACCAGCGTGGTGCCTGATGTGCCGGTAGTTTGGATTGATACGGGCTACTTGCCGGTAGAAACCTATCGCTTTGCTGAAAAGCTAATTAGGCGGCTGTCACTTAATATTCAGGTGTACCAGTCGCCCATGAGTCCGGCTCGCATGGAGGCTTTGCATGGGCGTTTGTGGGAAGAAGGGACGGTTGAGGCCTTTAATCAGTACGACAGGATTCGGAAGGTGGAGCCGATGCAGCGGGCGCTGAAAGAACTGGGCGCAACGGCTTGGCTAACGGGACTGCGGGCAAAGCAAACCGACCATCGCCAGACGCTTGACCGCATTGAGATGCAGGGAAACCGGTACAAGCTGCTGCCGATTTTGCACTGGACGTCTAGAGATGTTTACCTGTACTTGAAGTCACGTGATTTGCCCTACCATCCGCTGTGGCAGGAGGGCTATGTGAGCGTAGGCGATGCGCACTCTAGCAGGCCGCTGAGCGCCGATGATACCGACGGTCGGGCGACTCGGTTTAACGGGCTGAAGCAGGAGTGCGGGATGCATATTCCACAAACGCCGGAAGAGGCTGAGAGCTTGAATTCTAGTTCGCTGTAAGGGGGATTAGGAGATGACGGATCAGAAGTTGTGGGCGATCGCGCAGCAGTTTGCGAACGGGTGTGGCATTGAGGCGATCGCGCCCCTGGGCAACGGCAATATCAACAGCACGTTTTTAGTCACTGTCGAGCCCACCGAATCGATCAATCAGCGATTTGTCCTTCAGTGCATCAATACTCAGGTTTTCCCTCAGCCTGAGCTGGTCATTCAAAACATGAGTGTCTTAAGCGATCATTTGAGCAAATCTACCGTCAATCCTGCCCGCCGCTGGGAAACGCCGCGCATTCTCCTAACGCAGCAGAACCAGCCTTTTTGGATAGACGAGGTGGGTGAATACTGGCGAGTGATTAGCTTTATTGAAGACGCTCACGTGCTAGAAACAGTAGAGACGGCTGCCCAGGCAAAAGAAGTCGGCTACGGGCTAGCGATGTTTCACAGTCTGATTAGCACGCTACCGGTAGATAGGCTGGCTGATACGCTGCCGGGGTTTCACATCACGCCGATCTATCTGGCAAACTATGAACGGGTTCTTTTAGCGCAATTGCCCCGAGAGGATTCCTCAGAAGATTCAGATCAAACAGAATTTTGTCTAGCGTTCATTGACGCGCGTAAAGAGTGGGCTCACGTGCTAGAGCAAGCCAAAGTCGATGGACATTTGCAGCTCCGACCCATTCACGGCGACCCAAAGGTAAACAACATGATGATGGGTGCTAACGGCGAGGCGGTCAGCCTAATTGATTTGGATACGCTCAAGCCGGGGCTGATTCACTACGACATTGGCGACTGCCTGCGCTCAAGCTGCAACCCGCTGGGTGAGGAAACGGAGGACTGGGAGCAGGTTGTGTTTGATCTGAACCTAGCGCGGGCGATGCTACAGGGCTATTTGACTTTAGCGGGCGACTTTTTGACCGAGCAAGATTACGACTACCTATACGACGGCATTCGTCTGATTGCGTTTGAGCTGGGGCTGAGATTTTTTACAGACTACCTGGCAGGCAATGTGTACTTTAAGGTGAAACATCCGACGCATAACCTAACGCGGGCGCTGGTGCAGTTTAAGCTCACTGAGAGTATTGAGCAGCAGGAAGACACGCTTCAGGCCATTATTCAGGCGCTACGATGACATCGTTAGTGGGCACGTTTGCATTACAGCCCTTTACCGCAACAGAGCAAACGGCTGAGCTGTCATTAACGGCTGAGATTTCTCGGCATGAAACGGTGCTCTCTATTGTCTATACGCTGTCGGGAGATCTGGGTTTGGTGGTGATTGAGCCGGTGGGGCAGCGGAGAAAGAGGTGCGATCGCCTCTGGGAAAAAACCTGCTTTGAGTGCTTCCTAATGCAGGGCAAAAAACCGTCTAAAACCTCGCCCTACTGGGAATTTAATCTATCGCCTACCGGAGACTGGAACGCGTTCGCCCTCAGCAGCTATCGCAACGGCCTCAAAGCAGAATCTGCTTTTGCTGAGATGCCCTTTACGATACAGACGTCAGCCACTGAACTTCAGCTAGCCATATCGGTCGATATCAGCCCAATACTTCACCCGTCCATTCCACTACGACTCGGCATCAGCGCGGTTATTTTGCTAGCAGATGGACACGAGACATTTTGGGCCGTTGCCCACGCGCCTTTACAGGCAGACTTCCACCATCCCGATAGCTTCATCGTGCCGCTATAAGTAAATTCCGCATGGTACGGTAATGAAGTATTTTGAGACGTATAAAGCGTTGTAAAACCCCTCAAACTGAAGTCATGACGGTTCCTACCAAAGGTCAATCCCCGGCCAAAACTGTTTTTTTGCTGGTGTCTATGGTGGGCTGGCTCATCGTTGGCGCTTCGCTGATATATCTGGTGCCGGCTGCTGCTAATACAGTCAACCCTTCTGAGCTAACGGCCACCTGGATGGAAACGCTGGGCAGGAGTGGCTATAACCCCAAAATGGCGGTGATTGGCGGCGGCGCTGCTTTTGTGCTCACCGTAGCTGGAAACGCCCTGTGGTACCAAACGCTTCAAGATAAGTACCAGGAAAAATCTAGCAGGAAAGCTTAGCAGCGCATGAAAACGATTGGATTGCTGGGCGGGATGAGCTGGGAATCGACAATTGAGTATTACCGGCTGCTGAATGAAATTGTTAAAGCTGAGCTAGGCGGCCTGCACTCGGCAAAAATTCTGATGTATTCGTTTGATTTTGAGGAGCTAATTTACCTCAAACACAAGGGCGATTGGAGCAAAATCGGGCGACTGCTGGCAGAGGCTGCCGTTGATTTGGAAGGTGGCGGTGCGGACTGCATTTTGCTCGCAACGAACACCATGCACAAGGTGGCAGATGCGATTACGGTAGCCACTTCTATTCCTTTAATTCACATTGCCGATGCGACGGCTGAAGAGATTAATCGCCAGGGCGTGCATCGCGTGGGACTGCTAGGGACTCGCTTCACCATGGAAGAATCCTTTTATAAAGATCGGCTGATTTATCAGCATGGGCTGGCGGTGCAGGTGCCTAATGGAGAGGAGCGCGATTTGGTTCATGACGTGATTTATGACGAGCTGTGCCTGGGTGAAATTCGCCAAGATTCGCGCGATCGCCTGCGCCAAGTCATCGACAATCTGGCAAGCTCAGGGGCCGAGGCGATCATTTTAGGCTGCACCGAAATCGGCCTGCTAGTGAAGCCTGAAGATAGCCCCGTGCCGCTATTTGACACCACAGAAATTCATGCCGCAGCGGCGGTGAAGTGGGTCATTTCAGACTATCAGCCTACCTCGTACTCATAAAGCTGAAATAATTTCGCTGAATACGTCCGTATTCGTACACGAACAAAAGAGATTTTTTACACGCACAGTGCTTATAAAGTAACTATCTAACGAGTCGTTTTTAGTAAAACAACAATAAAGAAACTGTATTCGTACGCAGCTTTCTCTGAAAGCCGTGATAAATTCTGGTATTCATAAATAACGTCAAACAACGTTCTCTCCTAGTGCTTCTACAAAAACTGCTCTCTTATTGATGAGCAGCTTGATGAGCAGCCAAAAAGCGGGCTTTTGGGCTGTGCCTCTTTTCATACCGGCCCACCTTTACTAGCATCTATCGCTAAGCAAGCTTACGGTAGCTAATCTTACAGAATCTTTAGCTGCCGTGCTCCTAACTGTTCAAAGAATGATCGAAAGCACGGTGCTTTGTCACAAAACACCAAGCGTCAGTTAAAGATCGCGCCGCTAAGGGGGATCGCCAAAACGTCCGCTGTATCCGCTGTAGAAGTAAGCCTGGCGGTAGATGTGTTTACTTTGCACAGGTAATACTATGCACAAAACATACTCGCTGCTACGACAGGCCCACTAGGGAGTAGTGCATCAGGGTACGGTCATCACGATGGGCTACCACCACCGAGTAAACACTCTTTTTTTGACACAATATAAGCAGTTAAAAAGCGTGCAAAGTGAGCGTAAAAGCAGCCTTGTTGATCCCATAGAACTCACTCTAGAGAACAATTCTAAGGCATCTCTCAACACAGGCTCAGCGGTCTCTTAATAACGCTCTCTAAAATAAGCGTGACAGATAGATATTCTACAGTTTCACTTATACCAAAAGGCTCCAGCATCATGCTAATATAAACCCATAATGACTCCGGGTTAAGCAGCACGGGTTCAGAACCTAATCCAAATTAAGACAACATCAGTTAGTAAAACGGTAGGCAGCAGTGCCTTAGCGGTGATTCGCAAGTTCAAAATGCGTCTGCTATTTAACCTCACCTACCTTACATTTTCTCGGCGGAGGCCCCTCATACAATGGCAATGACATCCCAATCTACCCAATCTCAAACGGGCGCTCAGCCAAAGGGTAAAAGCGCTCAAAAGCCGACTACTGAGGCCACCAAAATGACTGCGGTTGAAAAGACTGCTCGCACCAAAACGGCTGGCACTAAAGCCACCAGCACTAAAACCGCTGCTAAAGCGAAAACAACAACTAAAACAAAGAAAGCTACCAGATCCAAGGCCAAGCCTTATTCAACAGATGCTGTTCGCGCCTACCTGCACGAAATTGGTCGGGTACCGCTACTCAGCCACGAAGATGAGATTGTGCTGGGTAAGCAAGTTCAGAAGCTGATGGCGCTGCTTGAAGTTAAAGAGACGCTAGAAGCGGAAAAGCTAGAAGTGGAAGTGTCTGCTGACAAGGCGGCTGAGGTAGCGAGCAAGCCAGAGGTTTCTCAGGCTGAGTGGGCCGCAGCGGCAAACATGACTGAAGCTGAGCTAGACAATCACTTACGTCGCGGTCAGCGGTCTAAGCGCAAAATGATAGAGGCCAACCTGCGGCTAGTGGTTGCGGTTGCTAAGAAGTATCAAAAGCGCAATCTTGAGTTTTTAGATTTAATTCAAGAAGGGACTTTGGGCTTAGAGCGCGGGGTTGAAAAGTTTGACCCGATGAAGGGCTATAAGTTTTCGACGTACGCCTACTGGTGGATTCGTCAGGCGATTACCCGCGCGATCGCCCAGCAGGCACGGACAATTCGCCTGCCCATTCACATCACCGAAAAGCTCAACAAAATTAAGCGCGTTCAGCGTGAGCTGTCGCAAACGCTAGGCCGCAGCCCCAACGCTGGAGAAGTCGGCAAAGAGCTAGACCTTGAGCCCAAGCAGGTACGCGAGTATCTCTCGATCGCCCGTCAGCCAATTTCGCTTGATGTCCGCATTGGCGACAATCAGGACACCGAACTGCAAGATTTGCTTGAAGACGACGGCGCGTCTCCTGAGGACTACACCGTTCAGCAGTCACTGCGTCAGGACATTTTCCGAATGCTCTCTGAGCTAACGACTCAGCAGCAGGAAGTGATTAACCTCCGTTTTGGCTTGGGTGACGGCACGCCTTTATCTTTGGCAAAAGTGGGGCAGCGTATGGGCATTAGCCGCGAGCGCGTTCGTCAGCTTGAGCAGCAAGCACTGAAGCATCTGCGTCGTCGTAAGGCAAGTATCAACGGCTATTTAGCGGCTAGCTAAGCTGGCTCTAAATATAGCTAATTAAAGGCGGACGGTAGGCATTCTTACTGTTCGCTTTTTGCCGAGAACCATTTTTTACTGAGTTTTTACTCAAACAAATTACTTAAATAACCGCCTCGTAAGTTTCTAGTAAGTCGTCTGTAAATGGAAACTTGGCCTGGTGTGGAAAGGGGTGGGCTACATCTAGCTGCCAGCTACCGTTGAGCGCGGTGCTGCCGACTTTACCCTGGGAGGCGTGAACGCTAACACCTGCCAAAAAATGCAGCTTTTCTAAAAATTCTTCTCCGGCATCTCCAACAGCAACGCTGCAAGCATAAAGCGATAGGAAACTCTGCTGAGACTGAACCTTAATGTTAGATCCTCGGTGGAGTGGGCGGTAGCTAAACCATGATTCGATTTTAGCCGCGTAAGTATGGAGATTGTCGAGGTTGAGATCGCCACCGCTGAAGTGAAGGCATCCTGGAGAACCGTGGGTGACGATGTGCAGGCTCTCAAAGCTGCCAGAGAAGCGATGGATCTCTGTGGTGAGTTGAGCGATCGCATCCTGCTTAGAATTTAGCATGAGCAGCTTAGCCCCCTTAATCGCCCCTGCGGCCAGCGCATCACCATGGTCAACGCTAGCGTCAATGGCGATTAGCATACCGCGCCCCGCCTGCCCTCTTCTCAGTCGCTGAGGCACCAGCTTATGAGAAAACAGCTTAGCCGGGGTGAATCCAGAAGGAGAAAAAGTAGTCATAAAAAAGTTTGAGCGGCAGTAACGGAGCTTTCAAGCCCCCTTTACTGCCAGGTCAATCGTCTATTGGGTGATTCTCTAGTTGAGCTGCGATGTGCAATTAGCTGGCCAAAGCAGCCGTTTGCTCTATTTTCGCTATGGATATTTTTAACGTTCCCAGTTGTTTTGTGCCGTTTCTAGGTTGAGCTACGTATGCACAAGGTGCTTGCTTGCGCTTGGCCTACGTCGAATTAACGATGATTTGTAAAAGAGAAATTGTTCTAACTCAACAATATCTCCTGATGTATGGTTGGTTGTACAGGGTTATTACGGAAGCTACGGAGTGTGCTTTAAACGCACCTCAGTTAATCAGTCATTAATCAGGGCAATCCACGTATCGCTAATGACGCAACTGAGCCGCAGCCGCCTTTAAAGGTGGCAACAAATCGAGCGAAACGGCCAGATCGTTGAGGTCTTTAAAGTCTGAGCGCTTTTCTTTTTTAGGCCCGTGGTAGTCACTGCCGCCCGTCATTAGCAAGTCGTATTCTGTGCAGTACTCTTCTAGCTTTCGAGTTTGGCTGGGGCTGTGCGTGGGATGGTAGACCTCCAAGCCCATGAGCCCTGCTTCAACTAGCTCTGGCAAGATAGTTTCAACGGTGCCACCGCGAAAGATGAAGGGGTGTGCCCATACTGGAACTGCACCACAGCTAAGCAGAAGTTCTATGCCTTGCTGCGCGGTAAATTTTTCGTAGGGTACGTAGGCAGGGCCGTCGTCTTTTAAAAATCGGTCGAAGGCTTCGTTGCTTGATTGGACGTGACCGGCTGCTTTCAGCGCACTGGCGATGTGGGGGCGTCCGGGGGCCATCGCGCCAGACATATCAGGAAGCTGAATGGGAAAACCTAGATCTGCGAGCTTTTCGGCCATTTTGTGAGCGCGGCGCTTGCGACCTTCTACGCGTTCTTGAAGGGGCTCGCGTAGTTTTGCTTCGTCTGGATAAAAGCCTAAGATGTGCATTGAGCGACCGTTGTATACGGTACTGAGTTCTAGGCCGGGGACGATTTCTAGGTTTAGGGGGGTGGCAGTTGCGATCGCCTCATTCCATCCCGCCATCGTGTCATGATCCGTAATGGCCAGTGCCTTCACACCTTTCTCTGAGGCAAACGTCACCAGCTCAGCAGGCGTAAGGCTACCGTCGGAGCAAGTGGTATGGCTGTGAAGTTCGAGCATAGGGCTGCACTGAAAGGACAAACGGAACACTGTATCTTTATTATGAACGGGTTTGAACAAACTCACTGACACCCATCTCTACCTTTGCAGCAATGTCTAACTTGGCAGTTGATGTTTTTATTTCGTACGCCCATGAAGATGAAGAATGGCGGGAGAAGCTAAATAAGCATTTACAGCCTTTGAAACGACAAGGACTAATCAACCCCTGGCATGACCGCAAAATTACGGCGGGCAGCGAGTGGGCGCGGGCCATTGATGAAAACTTGGCATCGGCAGATATCATTCTGCTGCTCATCAGCGCCAGCAATTCTCATCTTAGATATAGCTATGTACTTGGATAAAAATCCTATTGGAAGTAGTTATCCACTTTTCTCTCAGCCTTCGAAGTTCATGTTGCTCTCATGTTTTGCTAGTGTGGAATAGAGCTAATGTTAGTCGTCTAAAATCCATTCACAAGATCAGAAAATCTTCATTAATCAGCGAACAAGACTGGTACTAAATTCAAAATCGCAGTCTCAAGAATTTATCAAATATCAGTTTAATTCCGGAAGCCTACAGAAAATATCGAAAACAGTGTAGATGACGTCACTATTAACGTGAGCTTGGTTGTGCTGTACCGCAAACCTGTTTGCAATTGTTAGGAGCATTGTATGCTTGGTTTTAATGCTTTCAAGCAAAAGTTAGATTACGCTAAAAGGGAGGGACTTTCGATTTCTTCTGAAGTTGAGGAAGCTGTAGAAGAGTACCAGCGCAAGGCTGAGGAGGCTGAGCGACTATGTCTAGAACAAGAAGCTAGAGAACGTCACGAAAAATCAAATCAAAAAGTCTCTGCAAAGCAGAGATGAAACACTTTTAAACTTCCTAATATGAGCGTAAAAAGTCACTGGTCGGTGCAATAACTCTGTGTATAGCTCATCAATAGCTAGAATATAAGATATAAGTATGACTGGACTTGATAAATTGCGTAACGAACTCGATAAAATAGGTGGATCTGAAATTGATGCTTTTCATGAATTAGTCAAGAAATATAGTAAAACTGCTCAAAACATTGAAGGTTTAACTCTTCTAAAAGAAGAATTAGAGCGAAGAGGCCATAAGATAGATTGGCCCTAAATTTTGAAAAAGCAGCCTAACCCACCGACTAGGCTGCTAAATCATCTGTGAAAGAAAGCTTTTGCGTGAATCCTTTAAACTCTATAGGTCAGTGAAAACATGAGAAATCAGATGATCAATATATGTAATCAGTAGATCTTTCTGAGAGTCTAACAAGCCCGAAGTTGTACGGACTTTACGAGTTTTAATGTACTCGAAAAAAAGCATGTAAATCTCCTTTGAGGATTCGTTTAGTCCATGAGCGCTATCTAAAAGATTAGTCCGACCCAGTGATGAGGCAACAGCAAGACGGCGTAAGTATTGTTCTGTCTCACGTCTTAGGACACGGCCTTGTTTGGCATTTGTTATTTCCTGAGAGAGAATTGGTTGATTCACTAGCTCTTTTGTCAACCATAGAAGGCCATCATCAACAAGACTCTGACGCTCGCTCTTAAGCCAATGTGCGACTTGTTTTCCACATTCCAGATCGCGCTCAAACTCACCTACACTAGCTCTAATCCTTTCATATAACTCAAGTTGTCTAGCACTAACGTTATCAATGTCGTTTTTAGAAATTTCTCTGGCAATAGTTTGGCTTTCTGTATCTAGTTGAATACGAATATCCAGAACTAAAGATTGAGCTTTCTGATCGAGTTTTTTTATTTTTTTATTGAGTTGTGCGACTTCCCAGCTTTCTTCTTTAAGGCGTCTAAAATAAGATATTTGATTTTCTGTTAAGGCGTCAATATCTTCGTTCTGTATATCTTGTGCAAGCCTAAGATATTTATTTAGTGACTCAATATGCCGAGCATCAAATACAATTTCTTCTAAATCTTCAGATTCAGCATAGTGCTGCTGCTGGCGTCTGGCCTTATCTGTTTCCCACTTGCTAATCGCGGCTGTAACTAGGCTGGCGAGTTCGTCCGGTGTTCTGAAGAAGCTGGCAAGCTTGCTCTCGCCTAATTCACCTCGAAATTCTTTGACGCGATTTCCTGCATTTCCTTCTCCTGTATGTGTATCTCTGTATTCTTCTAACCAGTCAGCATCAACGTCGAGTAAAAATATGAACTGTGGCTTGCGCATCTCTGAAGCTTTTCGAAACTCTAACTCTGTAATAGACTTCTGGAGAGGATTATCTTGACTAGGAATATATCCATACCGCCAAGCAAAAATCCCAACGTAGTAGTCACACTTAGATACGTCATCTAAGCATTTCTTGAGAGGAGGATACTGACCTGATGCTACATAGTCCTCCATAGCCTCAGTAGAATGTCCTGCTTTGCGTAGAACAGCGATACTACTGGCACGATAACTTTGTAAATCAGTATAAGTCGAGGAGATATAAATAGAGGCCACGGCGTTACTGTACTAAGTTGAGGATTAGTGCAACATTGTCCCCTATTTTTTCGCTTTTCAAAAGTTTTTGGAAAGTTTTATGTAGATTTCTATTGTGGCCGCAGCTAATATAGCCATATGAAAGGGTTCTATTTGGATGCAACTTTTGTCAGTCAATCAGAGCGATTACTTTAACGAAAAGCTCAGCAGTAGTTGTATCATCAGCGTCGCTTCGCCGCTTATAGAGAAAAGGAAGACCATGAGCAAAACGCCCTCTAAAACAATGGAAAACCCAAACGACGAACTTTTACCAGAATATAGATTCGATTACGCTCAGGCCAAACCAAACCGCTTTGCTCACCAAACCGAATCACAAACTCAAAGGACGGTGGTATTAGATGAGGATGTCGCTCAAGTATTTACAACGCCGGAGTCGGTAAATAAAGTTCTCAGAGCACTCATCGCTTCAATGCCTAAATCGGTAGTCGATGGTGAATCAGCTCAAATTAGCCGATAGTGTATCGCGCAGTTCTTTAACCGGCGACAGATAATCCGCCTCTGTTTCTTCTGCAACTTTACAAGCTGTTCGGTCTACATTTAACAAATCCGTTCCCCAAATTACCTTTCCTACGTCAACACTCTGCCCTTTATCTGGCTTCCAGTCTGCACTTACAAATTTATGAGTACAGTCCACTACTCCACCATCAAATAAGTGCCCAATAGTGAAATAAACATCTTGTAGTACGAGGGGCACTGAGGGCCGATGCAATTGACCGCGTGAGTTTGGACTGCGTGCTTTGTACTTAGCCCGAGGAAACAGGCCATAAAGGTTTTTCAGAGAAGCTGAAATCAGCGGCTTACCTTTGAGGTGCGTCTTTTTTAATGCGCCGACCGAGATACGGCAGTCTACTGCTTGCAGCAGTTTGGGAGCCCACATCGTTTTGAAGCGGACGGGCTCAGGTGACTGATTTGGATATTCTACGCATTCCAGCTCATCTGCGTTTAAGAGTCGCACGCCGTCTGTGAGTAGGTTATTTAGGCCGTTAAGCTCAGCGATTTCAGTGAGCGATCGCTTAGAACAAACCCCTTCTACAATCAAAATTTCAGCGTTAGGGCTAGCCGCCCGCAACCCTTCAATCACGCGGCCCAAAACGGCCATGCTGACTGTGACCGGTGGCCCGACCGGATAGCCCAAATTTGGCTTTACCAAAATGCGCTGTGCACCCTTAGCGGCTTCAGGCGGGGTATAAATAGGTGTTTTAATAAAGGCTTCTGTGCGGGCAACGTGAGCTGAATCCATGACTTTTAAGATTGTGACCCCTGGGTACGAGCAGGACTTTGAACGGTGGACGGATGCGTTGGAAAAGGCGAATGCAATGCGACCTTCGCTGAATAGCTGGTTCAAAGATATTCGTATTTTAGAGAATGCCGAGCGAGGATGGGCGCCGGTATGGGTGTTTGGTCGGGGGCGAAAGCATCCGGAGTATTTGGGGCCGGGGACTTACGACCGGCTGGCGCGGCTGTTTATGGCCGAAGGGAGAGCGGCGGCGGCTAAACAAGCGGCGGGCAAGGCGAAAGAGCCCTGGCAGATTCGTGACCATCGGTTTGAGTGGGGAAGTCGCTCTTATTTGATGGGCGTGCTGAATGTGACGCCGGATAGCTTTAGCGATGGGGGCGAGTTTAATACGGTGAAAGCCGCGATCGCCCAAGCAAAAGCCTTGGTCGAAGCTGATATGGACATCTTGGATATTGGCGGACAGTCTACGCGGCCTGGATCGAGGCAAATTTCTTTGGCGGAGGAGTGCGATCGCGTCATCCCCATCATCAAAGCCATTCGCACCGCTACTCACGACTGGCTGCGAGACATTCCTATCTCAGTTGACACCACTCGCGCTGAGGTTGCGCGTGCAGCAATTGAAGCCGGTGCAGATATTATCAACGACATTTCAGGCGGCACCTTTGAGCCCGATATTTTCAAAGTGGCGGCTGAGACGGACGCCTTCATGATGCTGATGCACCTACGCGGCACGCCCGAAACCATGCAGCAAATGACCGATTATGACGATTTGATGGCTGAGATTGCCAGCTTTTTGGCAGCGCAGGCTGATAGGGCCGTCGAAGCGGGCGTTAATCCCAAAAAGATTGCGATCGATCCAGGGATTGGCTTTGCAAAAACGGTGGCGCAGAATATTACGATTTTGCGTGAGCTGGAGAAGCTGAAGGCGCTGGGCTGTCCGATATTGGTCGGGACTTCACGGAAGAGCTTTATTGGTAAGCTGCTGAATCAGCCGGAGGCGAAGGCGCGGGTGTGGGGCACAGCGGCCACTTTGGACTGTGCGATCGCTCACGGTGCTGACATTTTGCGCGTACATGATGGCTCCGAGATGCGCGACGTATGCCGAATGGCAGATGCACTATGGCGAGCGGAGGCTACGCGGTAAGTGTCTCTAAACCTTAAGAGCGTTTGAACTGAGGACAGCGTGATTTACACTAGAGGGCGCACTCTTTATACAAAATGCGAGGTTTTCCATGAGACGATACAGAGCCGTAGTTGGGGTTTTAATCGCTGCGATCGCTACTTTTTTAGTAAGCTGCGGCAGTGCGCCAGAAGCGGTTGCGCCCACGTACACGCCCGAAAAAATTTCCCAGCTTCAAAACTACGTCAACCGCGTCGAAATCGCTCGCGAACGGCTACCTGAGCTAGAGAACTACATTGAAAAAGACAACTGGGTCAACGTCGATAACTTTACCCACGGCCCCCTGGGTCAAATTCGCTCAGAGCTAACGCGCCTGTCTAATCAGCTATTGCCGGTCGATCAGCCTAAGGCCAAGCTCGTCACCGAAGATATTTTGGGCCACCTACAAAATATCGATGAGGCGTCTCAGACTCGTAACTACAGCAACGCCATTTCTCAGTACCGAGAGTTTGTTGATGACTTTGACGCCTTCTTGAGCATCGTGCCTGAAGACGCTCGCAAAAAAGCAGAAGAATTTGTAGAACCCAGCGTCTACGACATGACCACAACTATTCCTGAAGCTGAAGCCATTCGCGCTGAGCCTGAAGACATGATACGCGTGCCGGTTATGGTAGACGATGAGCCCGCTACGCCCGAAAACGCGCCTGAGGCCATCGACAAAGGCGAAAACGACTAGTTACACGCATTTAATTAATGCAGGCCGATTGAACAAGACGTCGGCTCGCAAACCGTAAACCTTACCTAGCAGAGAATGGCCAACCGTTCTCTGCTGTTTTTTTTGCCGATGAGCGCGTCTAAAATTATTGTTGTGGGCTGTGGCGTTGTGGGCGCGATGGTGGCCTACGAACTGAGCCATCAACTTGCGGCCAATGTTGTTGTACTGGAAAAAGGCTCTCCGGCCCAAAGCTCAACAGGAGCAGCACTAGGCGTTTTGATGGGTGTCATTAGCAGCAAGGTGAAAGGACGCACCTGGCGGCTACGAGAGGCGAGCATTCGACGCTATCCTGCATTAATTGAGGCGCTAGCTGAGCAGGGATATTCTGTTCCTTTTAACACTCATGGCATTGTTAGCCTGTGCTATGACGAGACTAAGCTGCCAAGGTGGGAAACACTCAAAGAGAAGCGTCAAACGCAGGGCTGGCCGTTAGAAATTTGGACGCCAGAAGCGTTAAAAGAACGCTGCCCACAAGTTAGCTTAGGGACTGAGGATCAGACCGTGAAGGCAGCTATTTATTCCCCTGCGGATCGTCAGGTACATCCTCAAATACTCACGAGTGCCTTAGTAGAAGCGGCTAAAAAACGCGGCGTTACGTTCTATGAAAATGCTGAAGTCACTCAGCTAGAAGTGACTGGACAGCGCTGCTCACGGGTGCAAACGACTAGGGGCACTTTTGAGGCAGATTGGATTGTGCTGACCGCAGGATTAGGCTCGGCGGCGCTCACACAGCTTAGTGATGAGCCTTTGGAGCTGATGCCGGTACTGGGGCAGGCAATGGAAGTTCAGCTACCGGCAACGCTGGGTAACCATGATTTTCAGCCGGTGATTAATGGTTATGATATTCAGTTTGTGCCCGTAAACGACAGGCGCGATGGGCGCTATTGGCTGGGGGCGACAGTGGAGTTTCCGTCGGAGGACTGGCCACAGAATGGGGCAGAGATGGATAAATTAACGGCTAAGGCTGAGGGCTTGGTGAATTTGCGAAAAGGGGCTGAAAGCTTTGTCGGCGCGATCGCCCAGGCCACCGTACTCAAAACCTGGAGCGGTCTTCGCCCTCGTCCGGTCGGACAGCCTGCCCCTGTGATTAAGCCTTTAGCAGGCACCGATAACATCACCCTAGCAACTGGTCACTATCGCAACGGCGTCCTGCTCGCACCCGCCACGGCTCAGCAGGTCTGCGATCTGTTGAAACCTGTTTTCCCTCAGCGTGCGTAGTCATTCTTAAAAGGTAAAATTATCTGGTACGTTAGGCACGCTCAAAAAGTATGGAACAGATACGGTTGAGAAAATCGCCCATCTATTTCTTTTCTTCACGTTTAGGTGCACTGCTTTTGGGCTTTACGCTAGCCGTGATGATGGCATTCATCCCGACTTCTCCAGCGATCGCCCAAAGTCCCATCACCTGGGATGATTTACAGGCGCATTCAACCCATCTAACCAATCCTTACGACCACCTAAGTTCAGAGCAGACCTACCGACTCTCTAGTTTGTATCAGTTGCAAGAATGGGCTAAGGAAAATCAGCCTGCGCCTGATAGCTTTGAAGCACAGGAGATTCAGCGGTTGGAGCGCAGTCATTTGTAGAAATTGATGGCTCGCGAACGGTAGACGTGAGCTACACGATGGATTTGGATGAAATAGTCTCAGATCCAAATGCCCCCATGCCACAAATCACAGGCTCTTGGTGGCAGACGTTCCCGGCCAAAGTCTCAAGCGTGTTGACAACATCGCTAGGCAACCTGTCGAATCAAATGTCAGGGCGATCGCTAATTTTGGCCTTACTGCTCTCGTTTAGCTACGGTGTGCTGCACACGCTAGGGCCAGGGCACGGCAAAGCGGTAATTGTGTCTTATTTTGTTGGACATGATGGCAGCTTGCAGCGAGGCATCACGATGGGCGTGCGAATTGCCATTTTTCACGTGCTCTCTGCGGTCGTCATTGCTATTTTGACTAATACGGTTGTGCAGCAGGTCGGCGGCAGTAGCGCTGGCAGCTATCGGATTGTTCGGCTTATTAGCTATGGGGCGATCGCGCTAATTGGCATGTGGATGCTCAAGCGATCGTTTCAAAAGAGAGTCCGACAAAGCAAACAGCCATCGAAATATCCCGCCTATTTAGGTGCAAATGCTGCTGATATCATGCTGTATCCCAGCTTGAGCCAGCAGATCTCAGCACCCGCAAAGCTAGAAGAACAGCCTGCTCTAGCGGCCTGTGACTGTATAAGCTGCGATGAACCCAAAGGCTTAGGCGGCTGGCTATCGCTGGCGGTGGGCGCAGTGCCCTGTAGCGGTGCTTTGCTGGTGCTGCTATACGGGCTAGCCAACAATTTGCTGTGGCCAAGTATCGCAATGGTGGTCGCAATTTCAGTTGGAATGGCCTTCACCTTGGGTTGGATTGGCGCACTCGCTATTCTCGGCAACCGATTTGGTCAGCAGCTTGCCGCCCAGCAGCAGCAGAAAGCATCTTGGATTAAAAAGCATTCAAAAGCCCGCTTCTCGCTGGTTCAAATCGGACAAATTATCGGTGCTAGCTGCGTGTTCTTACTAGGCACAGGATTATTTTCTTTAACACTGCTGACTGCTAGATAACTGTCAGCGACTAACGAGCGATATCATTCAACAGGTCTAGATCCTGCTTTGGCGTCTTCTGTGACTTCTTAATGAATCCGTGTAGCAGCACTATCTGACCGTCAACGTTGTAGCTATCTGTCTCAAAACGGTCGTTTCTGAGACAGTAGTACAGAGCGCGATCACACTCACCATTTTCTTTACTCACATACCAATCCCTTATGATTCTCTAGAATCGGGCAAGCGGTCAGCACCTAAAACCTTGCTGCCTCTCTATGCAGAAGCTAATAGGCTCAGTTGTCGAGACTCTTCATTCGTGGATGTTTCTCTAATTATTTCCGGCTGAGTTTTCAAATTGATAATATGCTGAGCAACCTGCTCTGAAATAGATGGAGGTACGGCATCGCCAACCTGATTGTATTTGGCAGATACTGGCCCCTCAAAAAAGTACGTCGGTGGAAAGCCTTGCAACAAGGACATCTCTCTAACACTCAGCAACCTATCTTGTTCAGGGTGTACATAGCGACCATTGCCTACGTGCCCACATTCGCGTGTTATGGTCGCGGCAACAGCATCCCATTGCAAGCGACCGTAAACATCAGGAAATGAACCTGGCCTAGCACGAAACATAGAAGGGATAAGAAGGCGACGCTTCTCCTCTTCAGAAATTTTAGAATCATTCATAATGTCACCCCAAGATCCGCCATCCTTTGGAATAGCGCTAATTCTTCGCTGAACAGTTGCTGTCATTCCAGGCGCTATATGCATATGGTCAGAGAAGTGTACTTCTCCAGCAGCTATCTTCGGCAAATGTCCAATAGCTTCTCGAACTGTTACAACTTTTTCTGCGGGAAAAATTGGACTGTTGCCAATAAAGCCAAAGTCACGTCTCGCGAGAACAAGGGCTCTCATACGTCTTTGAGGGAGGCCGTACTGAGAAAGCTGATGAACACCTGAATAAACTGAGTAGTTCAAACCTCTTAGCTGACTACAAAGGTTCCGAAAATGGTGTGTGTGCTTACCATTCAGAAACTCTTTGACATTTTCCATCACTAGAAATTCGGGCAGAAATTCTTCTACAAAGGAAGCTGTACGTGCAACCAGTTTATTACGGGGATCATCTTCTAAATGATTTTTAGAGTTCTTCTGAGAAAACCCAGTACACGGAGGGCAAGCAATGAGTACAGATAACTCACCTTTTTCCAAACCAAGCTCTTGACGGTATACCTGTGGGCTTAGAGCCAGTAGATCAGCAGACTTAGGCTCTATACCTATATTGCGATGATAGGTAGAGTTACACCGCGTTGAACTTGCTTTGTGCTTCCCTCTTCCGGGCTTTGCAACCTCGCTATCAACAGCACCGATTATCGAGAAAAAATCCTTGTGAGAGTAAAACCCAGAACTCATCCCTCCACAGCCTGAGAACAGATCAACAACCTTTAGCAAGGGGTTTGAACGACTCATAAGCTTCTTGAGGGAGTATAGACAGGAAAACTAGCTCGTCAGGGCCAAATTGTAACACATTGTGAGACAGACATAGAAGACGGGCTTTGGTAGCCTCTGTGTAACACAATGACTCACAATGTATCTCACTCATGCCAAGGTCACCTAAAACTGAATTTCTGCAAATCCGTCTGACGGCAGAAGATCGTGAGCGGATTAATCGTATTGCCTCTCATGACCATCTGGAACCATCTACTTGGGCAAGACGCATTCTCTTGAAGGCCGTAGATGATTGGGAGGCCCTCAACCAGGTCAATGAAAGTGACGAGAATAGGTAGAGTCGAAGGATGCTCATCCCAAACCAGGACGACCTATTAGAGCAGCTATATGAGCTTGCTCCACAGCTTACAGCAACCCGATTGTCCCTACTAAACCAAATGGCTGTAGCTCTTCAAACAGAATTTGAAGGTTCGCCAAACGCGGATAGCGATTTTGCATCACCCAAGTTTTATGAATATTTTGTAAGTCGCCTGCTAATCCACCATGCGGTGGTGGAAGAGAAGCTAAATAAGAAGTCATTTGAGTATATTTTTCGTGATGCTTTGCGACACGACGGAAAGTTCTGCTAACTTTCCGCTAGCAGCGTACATCCTGGAGCAGATCTCGTTCTAGATGAAACAAGATTCTCACTCAAGACGGAAGCATCCAGAAACATCAAATCCGCAAAGATCACGATCTCAAAGTTTATGGAGGCTCGTTGGATTCGCAACGAAAACGAAGCTGGATTAGCTCAGCAATCGTCTCAAAAGCTCAACGGGCATCTCAAAGGCTATGACCGGATTGTCATGCTTAGGGCGTTTTATCTGAAAACTGGGCAGGTCAAATACGACCTTGTAGAAATTTCACACGCTCTACTGTTGCTAGCAGCACAAGTAGAGGTTCAGAATATAGTACTCAGTCGAGGTAATAGTGGTGGTGGCAGTACTGTCATTCGGCAAAATGGACAAGCAGTCTTCACTATCAAATTTGACGGGAGTGTAGAGAAGATAACTATCGCGAATTTGCTGGTTGACCAATGCACGACCCACGCAACTTGGTATATTCCGTTAACCATGCCAAGACTTCAGGTTGAATAGATCCATCACACAGTGTCACTATGAGCCGACAGCTAGACACAGGTGTCTCATAATCCCTTTGACCTTTTGATAAACCATTTATGAGACATTGACCGAGACACACTTTTACCTATGCCTCAAAACGTATGGATTTTGTGACGCAGGAGAAGATGAGGAAAGCGGTGTAGCCGTCATAGAACAAATGCTTGCTTTGGTAAGGGCTGGGACAATGCGATCGCACGCCAGCTTTGCGCCAAACAGGTTCCTAGCTACTGGCCCAACCTGCAACGCACTCCACGGCCCCATCAAAAACAAATTACATCCCGGCCAGCGCAAATATTTGTCCAGCACCGGCAGACCATTGGCAGTCTCTATATTGGCAGTCTCTATAGGGTATTTCGCTAAAATCTTTCCTAAAAGAGCGTGCGCTGTAATCTCAAGCTGCGTGCCTGTTGCCAGCCAAATTCGATCAATTCGCTGACGCTCAAAACAATCATGCACTGCCAGATTGTTACACTGCACCTGCCAGTGAGTCTCTTTCCAGACAGCGCTAGTCACCTCGCACTGCTCATAGAGCACAACGCGATTTTCTCGGGAAAGTTTTCGCAATTTTGTGAGTGCTTCGGGCGTAAATGAGCCTCCATCGCGGGCCTGTTGAATCATCTGCCAGCGCTGATGCCAGTCAGATTCAGTCTCAAACCCTTTCAAATATTTTGGCCCTAGCCAGCCGGGAGCCGCATCAAAAATTTTCTCTTGGAACGGTCGGCGTCCTAGTAGCAGCACCTTTGCCCCTCGTTTGACCGCACCGATGGCCAGATGAGCGCTTGTAAGTCCGCCACCGACAATCAACACGGTTTTTTCTCTCAACGTTGGCAGCGCGGGCAACCGGACTAATTGGGCATGACACAAGCGCTCAGGTGGATGGTGAGCAAGCGACTTGGCCCATGCAGGCAGCTTGGGAACTCTTGCACCGCCCGCAAAAATGACCCGACGGGCGAGTAGCGATCGCCCACTATCTAACGTCAAACAAAACCCTCTTTTCTCAGGCGTTAGCCCCACAACCTGAGCCTTCACGACCTGATCTCGCAAGTGCCAGCGGTCAATCACCGTCTCACAAAACTCATGAAATAACTTTGTGCCGGGTCGATTGTATGGAGCGTATAGTTCATCCTGCCGCGCTTCTGCAAAGTTCAGCAGCGTATGCGGATTGCTATCAGGATGATGGACTGCCGGAGAGCGCAGGTGAGGAATTTCTTGAGCGGCAAACTGCTGGTGCCATTGAGCTAGCCAGGTGCCGCTAGGGTCAAATACCTGAAAACCAGGGGCATGACCCGCGTTAAGGCGACCGCGCATTTTCTTGTTCTTTTGCAATAGGTGCGTCACCAGCGTCAACGCCTGTGGCCCTGCCCCAATCACCGCAATATCTGTTTGAAACATACTCAAAAACTCAGCCCTTATATGTCGAAGAAAATATTTTTGATAGGCCCGGTTAAATATCGCTTATTATCATATGATAATGATTATCATTTTCATAGACTTTAAAACAATCTGCCTATGTTGACCGTCGTAGCAGGATCTTTAGGTGCTGGAAAAACTCAGTGGATTCACGAGCAGATGGCCGCTTTAGAGAGCCATCTGCCGCTGGTATATGTCAATCCGCTGACGGCGGGTGTAGATGCCTACCGGCTACAGCTTGATGTGCCTCATCTGCAAATCGAGGCTGACTTGTCCATGGCGCTGCAAGCCTCTGAGCAGCCAACGGTGTATTTGGAGCTAGGATATCCGCTCAGCCTGGAGCTACCTGCGCTGGATGAAGTGCCTCATCGTAAAGTGGCGGTGGTGAGTGAGCACTGTTCTGCTCGTGCAGGCTGGGAGCTGTGGGCAGATGAGGTGGTTGTGAGTTCTGTTGTGATTGGCTCAGCAGATATTAGCGCCGATATCAGCACCGACGTATGGCAAGCTTCGCTGCGAGGTCAGGTGATTGATCCGGCCAGCTTGCAGACTTTTTGGCAAGAGGTCGTACAGGGCGCTTACGGCCAAATGCTACGGACGAAGGCTTTTTTGGAGCTGGCTGATGGGCAGTCGATGTATATCGATCATTTGCCGCAGCAAGAAACGACCTATCAGGATTTACCGCTGCCCCTATGGCTGGAGGGCCGTCCGCAGCGGTTTAGTGGCATTGAGATGATCGGCGTTGGGTTGGATAAAGGCGCGATCGCCGCCACGCTCAAAGATTGTTGCTTAACCGATGCCACCCTCGCTTCTCATCAGGCTGCACTCAAACAATCTCAAACTTACTCAACTCAAGTATCTCAGGAGGCCACATGAAAATAGCCGTTATCTCTTGCATTCACGGCAACTTAGCCGCACTAGAAGCTGTTCTCGCTGACATTGATCAGCAGGGCGCAGACCAAACCTTTTGCCTGGGTGATTTAGTAGGCTATGGCCCGTATCCGAATGAAGTGGTGAAAATAGTGCGCGATCGCCAAATTCCTTCCTGCCAGGGCTGCTGGGATGAAGACATTATCGACGGCCTCAACGCCTGCGAATGCAGCTATCCTTCGCTGCTGGCCGAAAAACGCGGCCATCTTGCCCATAAATGGACAGACGCTAAAGTCACTGCCGAAACTCGCGAATATCTCGCTCAAATGCCGCTGGCTCTGCGCCACGAAAATCTCTGCTTTGTTCACGGCAGTCCTCAAAGCCAGCACGAATATCTCCTACCCGAAACCAGTGTCTTCATGGCCCTAGAGAGAGTGCTCTCAACCGGGGCCGATGTCCTTTTCTGTGGTCATCACTCATGTTCCCTACGTGCGTACGCTCAGCGACGGGCAGCTTCAAATTCGCGTCATTAAGAACGATGAACCTGGCTCCAAAGAGACATCAAAGCGTACGCTCAAAAGTCTTGACAACGCACCTAGCCAAACGCTGACTACGCCCCTAAAGCGTATTGTCAACGCCGGTTCTGTGGGCGAACCTAGGCACGGCAAGCCTCAAGCCACCTATGTCATTTACGATACGCTTAGCCAGCAGACAACCTTTCGCGAAGTGGATTACGACTATGCGAAAACCTGCGCGGCGATTATTGAAAAAGGTCTCCCACCGATTTTTGCTTGGCGACTTTCTCAAGGGCTGGAGTTTGCTGAAAAAGCAGACGATCCTACCCATGTGTGCGAGCGGTAGGGTTTGTTTTTAGAGGATTTTTTAGTTGATTATTCTCGTTATTTTTTACAGAGCGATCGCGACTATGACTTTGGCAATTCTCAGCGGCATTGAAGGCAATTTGGCAGCTTACAAAGCCGTGTTAAAAGATATTCAGCAGCAGCCAGTGAAAGTAGAAGCGCTTTACATACTAGGCGATTTGATTGGCCCTCGGCCAGAGTCAGAGACGCTGGTTGAATACGTGCAGCAGGCGCGTTCACTTACCCCACAAATTTGTCTAGGCTGGTGGGAAGAACAACTCTTTAACTTGCATGGCTCGGGCACTGATCCAGATGGCGTGCAGCTCAGGCAACGGTACGGCCCTGATGCGATTGAACGACTTTGGAAAGCCGTTTCTCGAGATACTGTAAAGTGGTTGCGTGGCTTAGACTTTGGGTTTTTTGAGCTAGACGCGCTGCTGATCCATGGCAGTACCCTGGGCGTTGATGACGAACTTACGCCTAAAACCAATCCGCTGACATTGTTAGATCGGCTACTTCGCGCCGACGCTAATTCTCTCTTTTGCGGACGCTCTGGTTTGGCCTTTCAGTATCAGCTTCCTTCTGCTCAAATCACCTCAACTGTTGAAACACTTGCCACGATTCAAAGCCCTGGCCTTCCCCAGCAGCATCAGCTAAATTCTCGGCAAATTGTGGGCGTAGGCAACGTAGGTCGTCTAGCCGGTTATGCCAGCTATACGCTGTACAATCCCTATGCAAACACGGTTCAATTCCAGCAGGTGCACTATAGCGATCGCCTCAGCGCCCTTTCAGACTCTCGCGGAAAAGGGTTTGCATAGCGCCAAAGACTCTCAAGCTTAGGGACTCAGTATCGAGATCAGTGGCGCAGAAGCAAACATTAGATATTAAGAGCCTGTTTTTGAGGCTCGGCGTACACGTAGCATCATCAGCGCGATCGCGCCTAGCCCAGCCAATGCAACTGGTTCAGATACTTTAGTAGCCATCATTCTTTGGCCTAGCAACTCGCCTGCACCTGGATCATCGAGAAGCTGCGCCCGCGTGCGGGTAAAAAGGCCACATCTAAATGGGATCTAAAGCCCACAGGCAAATCAGGAAACTCACCGCCAAAATCAGTGAGATGAACATGAGGTATAGGGTCTCCATTTGGAGCTGGAGCCGCCGACCAAAAACTTAGACCTGTTGCGTCAGCAGGCTACCCTGCTGCATCCAATAGAGTGATTTTCTTACCCAGATCAATGCCGTTGGGCTCATCGGAAAAGCCGTCTTGCAAGATCTTACGGGTTTGAGTATCGTCGTAGCGAAAGTTTCCTTCAGCGCTATAGCCCAAAATTTGTCCCGTCCATGAAAGGCGAAACGCAGCAGCCTGGGCAGGACTGATAGTGAACAGACTCAAACCTGCACCAAGGGCGATCGCGAGCCCCCGCTTGCAAGAGAAAGAAACCACCGACTGACTAAATCTAAACATCAAGCAACGATGCCTGATCGCAGGTGCCGCCCAAGCCATTGACGATAGCGCAAGTATTCGTCACGAGCATTCCCTGATAGGTCGCTGCTGGCGTGTTAGCCTCGCCTAAACCATCGGCATAAATCGGGTCTTCAGAAACCGCAATCTCTGTTTCTCTCGAAACCGTTTCAATCAGGCCCGGATTGCTAGTGGACTCTACAAAAATGCTCGACACATTCTTTTCAGCAACCACATCGACTAACGCCTTAATATTCTCGGCTGAGGGCCGAGCTTCCGTGCTAAAGCTATCGAGGGCAGGTTCAATTTCTATGCCATAGGCGGCTGCATAGTAGCTCAGCGCATCGTGGGTACTAATGAGCGTGCGGCTAGTGGCCGGTACGGTGTCTACCTGCGTCTGAATCCAGGTATCAAGTTGTTCTAATTGAGCCACTAAAGCCTCTGTATTAGTCTCATACAGAGCAACATTTTCTGGAGAGACTTCACCGAGCTGTCTCTGAATTTCTCTGACCATAGCAACGCCATTTTCAGCATCATGCCAAACATGAGGATCGACCTCCATTTCGCCCTCTGCATGCTCTTCATGTTCCTCACCTTCTGCATGATCTTCATGCTCTTCATGTTCCTCACCCTCTGCGTGATCTTCATGCTTCCCGTGATCATGAGGCTCACCTAACAGTGGAACTGACACAGCCACTTCTGAAATAGCCACTGCGGGCACAGAGAGGTCAGTAGCTTCCACCATCTTGATAATTTCAGGCTCAAACTCATACCCTCCATACAGAACCAGATCGGCTTCTTCAATCGCCCGCCTGTCCGCAGGGGTCGCACTATACGTGTGCGGGTCCTGCCCTGCTTCGATTAGACAGGTGATATCTACAGTAGCTTGCGCAATTTGCTCCGTTAGGTCACAAAGCACGCTGTAGCTGGCAACTACTTGAGGCGTACCTTCAGAGGCTTCAGATTGCGGTTGGTCGCCGGTACTTTGAGCGCGATTACCTTCGGGCGCTGTGCAGCCCACGACAGCCAGCGTCAGTGAAAACGCAGTCAATTTTGAGAAGAGGCGAAGTGATGTGTGCATTGGGGCGCAGCTTGCTGAAGGGCTTGAGAATAAATTTGATAATGATTATCATTCTTGAATATATATCAAGAAGTGCCGTTTGCAAAAGGCCGTTCACAAATTTGTGTCAGGGTGGCGGGCCGCTAGAATTGATAGGTAAACCTTGCACCTGTTGAAAGTTGTGATTCAAGCTAAGTCCAGCGACGTTTGCCAAGTTCGGTGTTTTAATGAGGCGCTGGTTGCTCAGGTGGGTGAAGCACTGCCAGCAGAAAGTTTGTTAGAGAATGCTCAAATTCTGTTCAGTGCGCTGGCAGACAAGTCACGATTAAAAATTCTCCATGCATTAAGTGAAGGGCAGGAGCTTTGTGTTTGCGATGTGGCGGCTTTGCTAAACGTGAAAGTAGCTGCGGCGTCTCACCACCTGCGAAAGCTGCGCGATCTCAAAATTTTAAAGCATAGGAATGAAGGCAAGCTGGCTTATTACTCTCTCAAAGATCTGCGTACTGCCGACATTCTCGATTACGCTCTCAGGCAGTTAGCTGAATAGATTGTCTTGATCAAATATCCTGTTCAAAAACACTCTGACGATGGTTAGAACGTATAGTCAGTTGTGGTAACATTCTGATGAACGTTTGAATGTTGTAATGAGGGTGCAGGTGATGAGTGATAGCTGCTGTCAGCGCAAGGGGGATGATCTGGCAAAGCTTCAGAAGCATCAGTCAAGGGTGCTATGGGCCGTTTTGCTGATTAATGGCGTTATGTTTGTGATTGAGTTTGGCGCGGGTATTCGGGCGGAGTCACTTTCTTTGACTGGAGACTCGTTGGATATGCTGGGCGATGCGCTGGTATATGCCAGCAGTTTGTACGTAGTGAATAAGGGACGCAGGGCGCAGGCGGGCTCGGCTTTTTTCAAGGGTATTATTATGTTTTTGTTTGCGATCGCAGTCTTTGCCAGAGCCGTCTATCAGCTCTTTGCCGAGGTCACACCTGCCGCTACACTCATGGGCACAATCGGCATAGTAGCCTTACTCGCAAACCTCGTCTGCTTGCTGTTGCTCTCCAGGCACCGCGAAGATAATTTGAATATGTCTTCCGTGTGGCTGTGCTCTAGAAACGACATTATTGCCAACACCTCTGTGCTCATTGCCGCAGGGCTAGTCTTTCTCACAGATTCAATCCTTCCTGATTTGGCAGTAGGGTTTGTGCTGACGTTCGTTTTTGCCAAATCAGCCGGAAAAGTGTTGACGCAATCGTGGCGAGAAATGAACGTAGCCTAAGCAACAGAAAGCCACTGGCGTTGTACTATGAAGTGATAATGATTATCATTCGTGTAGAGCAGCAGGTATGGATTAGCTGTTAGAGCCATTTAACTACGAGTTCATGCGTCACATGCGGTGCTGCCGAGATTAGCGATCGCAAACTTTCTCAATTTCCCTCTGCTCACCGGAGCCTTCATTTCCGGCATGTTTAGCACCTTTGTCACCGCCTGGATTCGCTCGCAATCCAAAGTCAAGGTCGATACGGCAATGGCCATCACCTTTTCTAGCTTTTTCTCTTTAGGCATTACGCTACTCACCAGCCTACGCAGCCGCTTAGATCTTGAAGAACTGCTCTTTGGCAATATCTTGAGCATTACGCCTGCTGATGTTAGAGAGATTGGGCTGATTACGGTCGTTGTTTTACTCGCGATTAAAGTGTTTTATAAGGAGCTGTTGTTCTTCACATTCGACAGGTTAGGCGCAGACGCGGTTGGCTTGCCAGTGACCGCGATTAATATTGGGCTGATGGCCGCGATTACGCTAACGATTGTAGCCAGTATCAAAACGGTCGGAGTGATTTTGGTGATAGCGCTGATGGTGAGCCCGGCAGCAGCGGCTTATTTATTAACAAAAGAGCTGCACTGGATGATGGTGGTAGGCTCAGGGTTAGGCGTGCTCTCTTGTCTGATTGGTATGTACATTAGCTACTACTTTAATACGCCTTCAGGGCCAGCGATCGCACTCACGTTATTCACCTGTTTCTTACTCTCGCTGCTGTTCAGCCCAAGTCAAGGAATTTTGACCCGTAGCTTCATAAAACAAGGCCACTAACCTAGTCAACAGCCTATCGCCGTCAGAACAAACAACAATCTGAACTAGCAAACGAAGGGCACAGGCGCAGCACCGTTGAGCACTGATTGAATATTGGTGCCGTAGGCTTGCTGAATATTGTCCATGGTCATCACCGCTTGAGGCGTGTCATTGGCTAGTACACGGCGATTGAGCAATAGCAGCCGGTGATAGCGATTGAGCGCCTCGCCCCATTCATGGCTACAAACCAACAGCGTTTTACCTTGCGCACTTAGCTCAGCAAAAATGCTCATCATAATCGCTTCTGTTTTTTTATCAATGCCGCTAAAAGGCTCATCTAATAGAAACAAAGCGGGCTGCTGGGCCAGCGCACGAGCGAGAAAAATACGCTGCTGCTGACCGCCCGAGAGCTGGCCGATTTGGCGGTGCTTGAGATGCAACATTTCTACGCGATCTAGCGCGGCGCTGACTCGTTTTCTGGCTTTGGCATCTGGCGATCGCCCCCAGCCAAGAGCCATCGTCTGCGCCATCATGACTACATTCCAGGCGGTAACGGGATAGTCCCAATCAATTTGCGATCGCTGCGGTACATAAGCCACCTGCCGCCGCTGCCGCCTCAGCGTCGTTCCATTCAGCAAAATCTCTCCGTTATAAGGCACCAGGCTCAAAATCGCCTTTACCAGCGTACTTTTCCCAGCACCGTTAGGGCCAATAAGTCCGACCCATTCACCAGGATTTAAGGTCAGTGAAACCCCGGTTAGTGCCTCAATACCTCGATAATTAACAGATAAATTATGGACGGCTAGCATCTTAAAATGATAATCATTATCAGAACTTACAGGAAAGCATAGCAGATTTTTTTGACGCGGCCTCAATCTTGGTATACGGATACTTTTCAAACACTCTTTTATCGGCTCTGTTTTCCGCTACGTTGATAGGCGTACATTTCTACAGGTAGCAGCCTATGTCAGCCGAGCTAGGATTTACCTACGATTTAATGCTAGTGTTGGGGGCCGCAGCCGCAGGTGGCTACGTGGCAAACCGACTGGGACAGCCCGTGCTGTTAGGCTACCTGGCGAGCGGCCTGACGATTGGCCCGCTGGGCGCAAAGCTGATTACCGATACGGGCAATATTCAGTCGCTGGCTGAGCTGGGCGTGGCGTTTTTGCTATTTGCTTTGGGCGTGCAGTTTTCTTTAGAGGAGCTGAATCGGGTTCGGAGTGTGGCCATGCAGGGCAGCGTGCTGCAAATTGGCCTGACCACTGGATTTGTATGCGCGATCGCCCTCACGTTCGGCTGGGCAGATACCCTTGGGCAGGGCATTTTCTGGGGCGCACTGCTCTCACTCTCTTCTACCGCCGTTGTGCTCAAAACGCTGACAGAGCGAGGTGAAATCAACACCCGCCACGGTCAAATTATGCTGGCTGTTCTAATTGCTCAAGATTTGGCACTGGGCCTGATGCTGGCAATTTTACCAGCGGTCAATCAGCCGGGGCCGATGTGGCAGGTGATTGGCCTGGTGTTTCTCAAGGTAATTGGCTTTTTGCTGGCGGCGTTAGCGATCGGTCGATGGGTGATTCCGGTGGTGATTCAGCAGGTGGTTCGCACTGAAAATAGCGAGCTGTTTTTACTGACGCTGATTGCGCTGTGCTTGGGCGTAGCGCTGATTACGGCAAAGCTAGGCCTTTCAATTGAAATTGGAGCCTTCGTTGCGGGGCTGATGATTGCTGAAATTGACTATGCCGACCATGCGCTAGCGAAAGTTCTGCCACTGCGTGATACCTTTGCTAGCCTGTTTTTTGTCTCAATTGGAATGCTGATTGATCCGGGCGTGCTGGTGAGTAATGCGGTCGGTATTGTAGGTCTTGTCAGCCTAGTGATGATTGGTAAGGCGCTGATTATCCTGCCGATTGTGCTGTGGTTTGGCTACTCACTCAAAACAGCGGTGCTCACTAGCTTAGGGATTAACCAAATTGGTGAATTCTCTTTTGTGCTGGCACTGGTCGGCTTGCAAAGTAACTTAATTTCAGAGGACACCTACCTTTTGTTACTGGGTACCACCGCGATTACGCTCGTGCTGACGCCGCTCTCTTTTCGGCTGGCAATGCCTTTCTCCAACTGGCTTTACCATCAGCCACAAATATCTTCCTTTTTACGAAAGCGAGAGTCTGGGCAGCGAGATGATGATCAATCTTCTATTCGCGATCATGTGGTGGTGGCGGGCTATGGCCGAGTAGGACAGGTGATTGTGAATCTGTTGCGACAGCGAAACCATC
This sequence comes from Phormidesmis sp., assembly GCA_051860365.1. GTDB lineage: Bacteria > Cyanobacteriota > Cyanobacteriia > Phormidesmidales > Phormidesmidaceae > Phormidesmis. Next base: position 68,524 of record JBHYED010000007.1, on the reverse strand, counting down.
CAGTGCTGGTGCTGGAAAATAGTGAGGCGGCTTTGCAGTCTTTACGGCGTCAGAAGATTCAGTTTGTTTTGGGCGATGCGGATTCGGAGCTGATTTTGGCGAAAGCAGGGCTAGAAAAGGCAAAGGCGCTGGTGATTGCGCTGCCAGATCCGAATAGTACGCGGCTGTTGTTGATGCGGGCACGAGCGATCGCACCCAAACTCGACATCATCGCTCGCGCTCATACCACCCAAGAACTCGATCAGCTCAGTCAGCTCGGCGCACAAGAGGTGGTGCAACCCGAGTTTGAGGCGGCGTTAGCGCTCAGCACGCATTTGCTCTGCACGCTAGGCGAAATTGATGATGAGCTAGATTCTACAATGGCGATGATTCGCGCCGATCACTATCAGAGTGTGCGCGATCGCAATGCCCTATAAAGTCTCTTCAAACATCTACGCGCTCATCGCTTTCTCCCTCAAACAGCGTTTCTAAGGGGCTCGCATTCAGGTTCATCTCTTCACTCAAATATCGAGAAAGAACATCATTTTGACCGTGTGTGACATACACGTTTTTAGCTTTAGTTTGCTTTACCGTTTCAATCAGTCCAGGCCAATCGGCATGGTCAGAAAGCACAAAGCCTCTTTCATACCCTCGTCTTCTGCGAGCGCCTCGAACTGCCATCCAACCAGAAGCAAAGGCAGTTTGGGGGCGTTTGAAGCGCTTCATCCAGCTAGAGCGATGGCCAGAGGGCGGCGAAATGATCAAATCGCCTGCAAATTTGTAGGCCTTTTCCATCTCAGACACGGGAACAGTGGGCACCATATTGACGCCAACATCGCGGTAAATTTCAGTGAGGTTGTGAACCGCGCCGTGAAGATAGATGGTTTGATTGGTAAACTTAGTAAGTTCGGCCAAAACTCTTTGTGACTTACCAAAGGCATAGCAAAACAACAGAGAAGGGCGCGTCAGATCGCTTTGCCACCACTTATAAATTTCTTCAGCCGTCACCTCACCGCTGTCCCAGCGATAAATCGGCAGGCCAAAGGTTGCTTCAGTAATAAAGCTGTCGCATTCAACCACTTCAAAAGGGGCACAAGAGGGATCAATATCGCGTTTGTAGTCACCTGAGACGACCCACACTTCGCCTTTGTGCTCTACGCGAACTTGAGCTGAGCCCAGGACGTGGCCCGCCGAGTGAAAGGAAACCCAGGTGTCTTCAAGCTTAAGTTTTTGACCGTAGGTGACGCCGCTAAAATTAATGTCTTGGTCAAGGCGGCGACGGAGGATGCCTTCAGAAATGGCGGTAGCGTAGTAGCGCTGATGGCCGGTATAGGCGTGATCGGCGTGCGCGTGGGTGATGAGAGCCGTGTTTACCGGCTTCCAGGGATCGATGTAAAAGTTGCCAGCTTCGCAGTAAAGGCCTTCGGGGCGAACGGTAATGAGTGGCATGGAAAATGCGGCGGGTATGAATGATGACGTTGAGAAAAAGGCTTTGCAACAGGAGACTTTGCCAAAGTGGACGCGATCACAGGTTCAACTACGGTTGATTTGACTCAGTAGCAGAGCGAGAATAACGGGCGTGATTCTATACCCACTTTTAAGACCCACTTTTAAGACCTTTTTATAGTGACTATGCTACCTTCTTCTCAGACTGGATCTCAGGGCATAAAGACACAGATTATCTCCTTAAGAGACAGCAGTAGAGCCACTTTGCATTTTTCCAAGCGCTTTGGCATAACGAACGCGTGGGATATGCCGTTGTAGAACGGGTCGCTAGCGCCACTCAAGCTAAATCCGATTCAGAACAGTGAGGGGAAGATCTATCGAGTTGTAAGAACTACCCACAACATTACAACACTCGAGCTGAATACCCTTGAACTCGAAGCCTACAGCAAACGTCAGGTTCAACAAACTGAGCAGCTAACAGCGATGCTTGCAAAGCTGAAATCTACGCAGGCACAAATGCGTTCAAAGCGAGAAAATATCTAGCTTGGATGAAATGGTGGCAGGGGTTACTCATGAAATCAACAACTCGGTGAACTTTATTCACGCTAATGTTGAACCGGCTACAGCCTACGCTGTTGAGCTAATAACCGGCGTGGGGCTTTCAATTTGCTATCAAATTATTGCGGAAAAGCACGGCGGTAAGCTCTGGGTCAATTCCAATTCAGCGCACGGGACGCTTATTATTCAAATTCCACTGGAACAGCCCCAGCGATAAACCAGCAATAAATAGGGGCATCGCTAGACATTTACTTAGAACATTTTCGGACAACTGCTAATGGTTTGTGTATCTGGTTTGTCCACGCGAGAAATTTCCCTGTATTATCAGTTCTATGGCGGAAATTAATGTCAATCGAATTAAGCTGTCTCAGCTCAGGGCGCTAGTGGCGATCGCGCGCACTGGCACCTTTAGTGATGCGGCTGCCAAGCTGGAGCTGTCGCAGTCGGCAGTCAGTCATGCGATCGCAACCTTAGAAGAAGAGCTGGGCGTCAGCCTGCTGAGCCGAGGCCGTCAGGGCGCAGTGCTCACACCTGTCGGGCAAGAAATCACCGACGAAGCCACTAAAATGCTGGGCCTACTTAAGGTCATTGGCCGCAAAGCACAAGATGCCAAAGGACTACAGGCTGGCCTAGTTCGCGTTGTGGGTTTTCGCAGCGTAGCCACCCACGTACTACCAATTGTAATCGAAGAGTTTCGCAAGCAATATCCTGGCATCAGCGTTTCGATTGGAGAAGGAAATGACGTACGCGGCGCTGAGGAAATTTTGCGCCGAGGCGAGGCCGATGTCGGCTTTACCTATCTGCCGGTCAATGAGGCCTTTGATGCGTGGGAGCTGTTTCGCGACGACTATGTAGCCCTGCTGCCCAAAGACAAAGCGCCTAAGGGCAAAGGCCCGCTGACCTGGGATGAGCTAACGGCGCTACCGCTAATTTTGCCGCTGCCAGATGATGGCTGTCGCCATAATGTGGATCAATACTTACTGCGTCATGAGCAGGCCGTTTCTCCTGCTTATGAGGTAAAAGAAGACTCTACCGTCGTCAGTATGGTGCGTCGAGGGTTGGGCGCAACGATCATTGCCCAGCTAGCGGCTGAGCCCATTCCAGAAGATGTTGTCGTTCGCCGGCTACCTGAACCTTTGCAGCGAGTCATTGGCGTCATCACACTGGCCGATGCCCTGCAAACGCCGCCTGTATTTGCCTTTTTAGATACGCTCAAGGAAACCTGGAAACAAAAATCTGAGATTATCTGAGATTATTTAACACGCGCGTCAGAACGACTCATCCAGGCGATCAATGCTCAGAGGCACTAGGCGATCGCCGTCTATCATAGCCAGCCACATTTCCTCGTAGGGTTCAATAATATGGCCCGTCATTTTTCATCATGGCACACGCGCTTTATGCCACCCGGCCTATTATTCTGTTTTTTCAAAACTATTTGCCCGTAGTAGAAATTAATCTTAAGCGGGCGGCTGTTCTTTTAGTAGCTGTTCTTTTATTAATAGAGGGCGCAGTACCTCTAAGTTTGTTGGAGAAGGGTGAAGAGAATGTTTGGCAGATAAGACCGGCTAACCGCATCCTCAATAGTCCTAAACACAGTCGGCACAAACGACAGTCGTAACTTTAATGAACACAAGGCTGTCGTCGCTGCATACTGATGAAAAATACATGCGAACCTTTAGCCCCAGCGCTTTCCCCCGATTAAACCTCAATCGATTCGGCCTTTAATTAGCGGGTTTCTAAAGGGCTAAAGCAGTGATATCTACAGAACTTACATGAGCTACTTTCCAATCATCTGTGTACCTTCTGCCCTCGAAAGAGCACAGCGATCTTTTCCTCCTGAAACTCCATTCTCAGAAAAGCCGCCTACTCAACCAGGAGACGAGCCAAAGCGATGGAGTGCCGTGCAAATTGCAGTAGGAACAGCGGCAGCAGCGATTATTGCGCCCATCTTATCTCCTGTGCTGCTTGTGCCTGGCTGGCTGCTATCTTTGGCTGCTATTGGCGCGATCGCGTACATCGCACAACGACAGCGCAAAACCTATGCTGATCGTCAGCAAGCGTATCGACGACAAGCTGCGCGCTACGCAAAAGAGCTACCCGCCTACGAAAATAGAAAACGTGCTCATAACAAAAAGCAAGAAGCTACGGCGCCTGCTCAAATTGTTCAATGGCGACGTGAGCAAATAAGAACAACACTGGCGCGTACGGTTCCTCATGATGGTGAGGGTAGCTCAGCACCAGAAGGCAGAGCTGAAAAGGCATTCAGGAAACGTCTTGAGCTATTCTTTCCTGGTAAAATCTATGCGAACCTAACGCATCAAATTCCTAATTATCCCCATCCCTACACTCCAGATATTGCGTATATTGATCGCTCTGTCCACCTGTATATCGATATTGAGGTAGACGAACCCTACGTATATCGCTCAAAGCAAGCTACTCACTACAAGCACGCGGGGAAAGACCGCAGGCGCAATCAGTTTTTCGTCAGCAAAGGTTGGATAGTTATTCGGTTTAGTGAACAACAAGTGGTTTGTTATCCAGACAGTTGCGGCAAAGCAGTGGCTCAAATAATTGCTCGAATTACTGAAAACAGCTCAATCATGAGACAGTTCGCAGACGTTCCAGACTTACAGAAGCAGCAGCAATGGACAGAGGAAGAAGCTGTTCAAATGGCTGTGAGGAAAGAGAGGAATAGGTACAAAAGGAACTGTAAGGTGCGATCGCTGCGCTCAAACACAAACACGAAATTCTAAACAACTTTGTTTTCTTCCGGTGTAATCAGGCGGCTGAATGACGAGCATAGTCCCAACTCTTGCAATGTGTATTGAGGGGTTGGGCTTTTTACAATCTATTTTTCACAATCTCAGATCGCGGATCGGTAGAACGACTGTCGCGAATTTGTTGATACAGAACCTTTTCTTTGTCACTGATATTTTTAGGCGGCGTAATCACAACTTTCACCAGCTGATCGCCATGATCTTTACCCTTTTTCCCAGGCCATCCTTTTCCGCGTAGTCTCAAAGTTTGTCCAGATTTTACGCCCGCTGGAATGCTCACCGTGACACTACCATCAGGCGTCGGCACATCAACTTTTGCGCCCAACACGGCCTCATCCGGTGCAACCGGCACTTCACACATTAAGTTGTCACCGTCCAGCTCAAAAAAGCCATGTGACAACAGATCAACGGTAAGGTACACATCCCCACGCTGCTTGGTCTGAGGATTGGTCGCGCCCTTGCCCCTAAGTCTAATTCTACTACCCGGCCTTACGCCCGCTGGAATACGAACTTTTACAGACTCAGACCCGATGGTAAAACGCTTCTCAGTGCCCCGAAATGCTTCAGACATGCTTAGCTTCAAACCAGCCTCTTGATCAAAAGCACTGCGCCCCGAAGCAGATTGACTGCTCGTACGACTCGCTGTTCGACCGCCCGCTCGTGGATCAAAGCCGCCATATCCGCCAGCGCCCTGCTGATAGCTATAGGTTTGTCGCCCGGTAGCTCCCGCGCCACGACCCATCAGCTCATTAATAAAGTCCTCAAAGCTACCGTATGCACCAAAGTCAAAGCCGCCTACGCCGCCAGATCCACCGCCAAAGCCACCCGGCCCACCAAATCCAGAGGTACCGCCAGCGCCGCCTCGATCCGCCTGCTGCCAGTATTGACCAAACTGATCGTATTTTCTACGCTTGTCGCCATCTGAAAGAACTTCGTAGGCTTCGCTAACTTCTTTAAACTTGGCCTCAGCAGCTTTGTTATTAGGATTAACGTCAGGGTGGTACTTTCGCGCTAGTTTACGAAAGGATTTTTTAATATCACTGGCATCTGCTGTTTTGCTGACCCCTAAAATGGCGTAGTAATCTTTGAAGTCAGTTGCAGCCATAATTAGCTTCCCTCCTAATGTTGAACCGTGATAAAGCTTGAGGTTTTAGCCTAACAAAGCTTGTCTGCTTACGAGGTTCGGTTAGGAGGTTCGGTTTACTGGCGTTCAAGCCTAGTCCGAGTCTCGGGCCCGCCCATATAGCTCAGTCATGTGCTTGAGCTGTTCGCACATGGTGGGCGTAAGCATTGCCTGTGAGTAGCGCCATTCCCAGTTGCCAGTCCCCACGCCAGGGGTGTTCATTCGAGCTTGAGAGCCTAGGCCTAGCAGGTCTTGTAAAGGCGTGATCGCTTGATTAGCAGTAGATGCCATTGCCAGCCGAATCATTGACCAGTGAACGCTGTCAGGGTTGAAGGCTCCGACATAGGTGGCAAGACGCTGCTTTTCGTATTCTGAAGCTTGGGCGAACCAGCCAACGGTGGTGTCGTTGTCGTGGGTGCCGGTATAGACGACAAAATTGTTGGCGATGTTGAACGGAAGATAGGGGTTTTTGTGGTCGCCGCCAAAGGCAAACTGAAGGATTTTCATACCAGGCAGATCAAACTTGTCGCGTAAGGCTTCAACGTCCTCGTCAATCAAACCTAAGTCTTCTGCTAAAAAGGGGAGCTGGCCCAGCTCTCTTCCAACCGTCTCAAAAAAGGCCTCACCGGGCGCGTTAATCCACTCACCGTCTATCGCGGTTTCATGGCCAGCAGGCACTGCCCAAAAGGCCGCAAAGGCTCGGAAGTGGTCGATTCGGATAATATCTACCTGCTCAAGCGAAGCCCGCAGACGCTGCAACCACCAGCTAAAGCCATCAGCTTGAACGGCTTCCCAGTTGTAGGTGGGGTTGCCCCATAGCTGACCGGTCGCACTGAAGTAATCAGGCGGAACGCCGGCCATTTGTGAAGGCTCTAGGGTATCTGGATTGAGCATAAAGTTTTCGGGGCGTGCCCAGACGTCGGCGCTGTCGTGCGCGACATAAATCGGCATGTCGCCAACAATTTTGATGCCGCGTTCGTTGGCATAGTTTTTCACTCCAGACCACTGGCGGTAAAACTCGAACTGCATGTATTCGTGATAGAAAATTTCGCTCGCCAGATCGACCCGGTACTGATTGAGCACAAAAGGATCGCGCTGGGCGATCGCACTATCCCACTGCGACCAGGGGACGCCCCCATTCTCATCTTTAAGGGCCATAAATAGGCCGTAGTCTTCTAGCCAGTTGCGGCAGTTCTTACGAAAATCATCAAAGGCTTTGCGATCGCCCTCACTTGCAATTTCCTTAAACCGCTCAGACGCCTTCTTCAACAGCGACAGCTTAAACGCGTACACCGCCTGATAGTCCACCGCCTGATCTGAAAAGCCCTGACCCAGCGTGAAATCTTCAGAGTCGAGTAAGCCCTGCGACTGAAGATTTTCTAGGTTAATCAGCAGCGGATTGCCTGCCATTGCCGAGTAGGCCATGTAGGGAGAGTTGCCATGGCCCGTTGGCCCCAGCGGTAAAATTTGCCACAGTGACTGCTGAGAGGCTTCTAAAAAGTCTACAAAGCGGTAGGCGTGAGCGCCCAAATCCCCAATGCCATAGCGGCCTGGTAGCGATGTGGGGTGCAGCAAAATGCCGCTGGCTCTAGGAAAGGACATAAATACTTCTGTGGCATTTTTTTAACGTCGCCAAGCACTCTATCACGGGCAGATGAACCCAAAACTCTACTTTTTGAAAGAACAGGTGAGAGAATGTCACCACTTGCATAGATTTGATGTCGTTATGCCCTCTTCAGATGCCTCTCAGAATACTTCCCAAGATATTTCCCAAGATATTTCTCAAGATATGTCCCGGAGCGATCGCTACAGAAATCCCGCGCCCACGGTAGATCTCATTATTGAGATGGTAGATCGTCCTCATAGGCCCATTGTTTTGATCGAGCGGCTGAACACGCCTTTTGGCTGGGCACTGCCAGGGGGCTTTGTAGACTACGGTGAATCGGTAGAAACGGCGGCGGTGCGAGAAGCCAAAGAAGAAACGAACTTAGCCGTTACGCTCATAGAGCAGTTTTATGTATATTCAGACCCGGATAGAGATGCGCGCAAGCACACGCTGAGCATTGTCTTTATTGCCACAGCAACCGGCGAGGCAACAGCGCAAGATGACGCCAAAAGCCTAGCTGTCCTCAACCTGTGGGAAATGCCCGACGCCCTGTGCTTCGACCACGACAAAATCCTGCAAGACTACTGGCGCTACCGGCACTACGGCCACCGTCCAACCGTGTAGATGGCCGAGAACATTGCGAGCCTGAAGCCTCACCCTTTAGAATGAGCCTCGGCCTAACTTATATAAATACTGCTGTGCGCAAAATTATTCAGACCGACAAAGCCCCTGCTCCCGTTGGCCCGTACAACCAGGGTGTAGTTGCCTCAGGAGCCATGCTGTTTGTCGCTGGGCAAATTCCGCTGGACGCCGCAACGGGTGAACTCGTTGGCAAAACGGTCGCTGAGCAAACTGAAAAAGTCCTGCAAAATCTAGCAGCCGTGATTGAAGCGGGCGGTTCAGATCTCTCCCAGGTGGTTAAAACCTCTGTCTTTTTGAAAGATATGAATGACTTTGCAGAGATGAATAAAGTGTATGCCAGTCACTTTGGTGATGAGAGTGCTCCGGCACGCGCTTGTGTAGAAGTGGCCCGTTTGCCCAAAGATGTCCTGGTTGAAATTGAATGCATTGCGATGGTGCAAGGCTAGTTTTATAGCGAGCAGTCGTTTTTGCAGACCCTAGATTAACCAGTAAGCTCAGCAAAAATTTTCACGAGGTATATATGGCGGATTCATTGGCGATCGCAATCCTAGCAGCAGGCAAAGGCACCCGTATGCGCTCATCCTTGCCCAAAGTCCTCCATCGCCTCTGCGGCCCTACCCTGGTTGAAAATGTCCTAGCGAGCACCGCACGAGTTAATCCTACCCGCAAGCTCGCCATCATTGGCTACGAAGCCGAGCAGGTGAAAGCCGCCCTCTCCCAGGTGCCCGATCTAGAATTTGTTGAACAAGCTGAACAGCTCGGCACTGGTCACGCCGTACAGCAGGTCATCCCGGCGCTAGAAGGGTTTGAAGGTAACTTGCTGGTGCTCAACGGCGACGTGCCCTTACTGCGGCCCGAAACCATCGAAAGCATGTTACAAACCCACAGCGACAACGGCAACGCCGCCACCATCCTCACCGCCCAAATGGACGATCCCACCGGCTATGGCCGCGTCTTTTGCGACGACAATCTGATTGTTGAAGAGATTATTGAGCACCGTGACTGCACCGACGCGCAGCGCCACAACAATCGCACAAATGCGGGCATCTACTGCTTCAACTGGTCAGCGCTCATGACCATTCTGCCGCATCTCAAAGCCGACAATGATCAGAATGAATACTACCTCACAGATGTGATTAAAGCACTCTCGCCAGTGATGGCCATGGACGTTTCACCGTCAGAAGTCGCAGGCATTAACAACCGCAAGCAGCTTTCAGAAGCTGAAGCAGTAATGCAAAAGCGTATCAAAGACGATCTCTTGCTTTCAGGCGTAACACTGATTAACGCACCGAGTATCACGATTGATTCGACAGTCACCGTAGAGCCCGATGTTATTATTGAGCCGCAGACGAATTTACGCGGCAATTCTGTAATTAAATCGGGCTGTCGAATTGGGCCGAGTGCATTTGTTGAAAACAGCACTATTGGAGAGAATACGCTGCTTGTTCACTCCATGGTGACCGATAGTGAAGTGGCCGCAGGCGGTCGCATTGGGCCATTTGCACACATTCGCGGCAAGGCGAACGTCGGAGAGAATTGCCGGATTGGCAACTTTGTTGAAATTAAAAAGTCAACCATTGGGGCCAATTGTAATATGGCGCATCTTTCTTACCTGGGAGACGCTGAGCTAGGAGAGCAGGTGAATGTGGGGGCAGGGACGATTACAGCGAATTATGATGGCAAATATAAGCATAAGACCGTGATAGGCGATCGCACAAAAACCGGTGCAAACACCACCCTCGTCGCTCCCATCACCATCGGCGAAGACGTCACCATCGCCGCAGGCTCCACCCTCACCAAAGACGTAGAACCCGACTGCCTAGCGCTTACCCGCACCCCCCAAAAAATCCTGCCTGGATGGAAGCCGAGCTACCTGAGAGGCGATCGCACTGACTAGCAGGCTAACAAGGCCGCTTTATGAGTTTTATAATTAAGAAAAGTTTATAAAGCCGGAACTTTCTATAGTTCATCTAAAGGTTGATTTCTGAATCCAAAACGCCTTCTTAAGATAAAGATGTCCAAAAACTTCAGAATGTTATATGGCAGCTAGTTATCAGCCCACCGCAGACGGATCTTCAGCAAGTGAGCTAGAAGGCTCCCTAGGTCGAGACAGCATGACGCTCTCTCAGCACGTTCTACAGCAGCTCGATAGCTTTGGCCCCGACGCCCAAGACTTGAGCGCCATCATGAATCGGATTGCGTTCGCCGGCAAGCTGGTGTCTCGCAGGCTTACCAGAGCGGGCCTAGTAGAAGATGCGATGGGCTTTACCGGTCGTCAGAACGTCCAGGGCGAGTCCGTCAAAAAAATGGACTTATATGCCAACGACGTTTTTATCTCCGTATTCAAGCAAAGCGGCCTCGTCTGTCGGCTCGTCTCTGAAGAAATGGACGACATCTACTACATGCCCGATAGCTGCTCCACCAGTCGCTACACGCTGCTATACGACCCGATTGACGGCTCCTCAAATGTAGACATCAACCTTAACGTAGGCTCTATTTTTGCCCTTCGTAAGCAGCAGGGCGACGACCTTGATCAAACCGGAGCCGACCTTCTCACGTCCGGCAAAGACCAGCTCGTAGCTGGCTACATTCTCTACGGCCCTAGCACCGTATTTGTGTACACCATCGGCAAGGGCGTTCACGCCTTCACGCTCGATCCCAGCCTGGGTGAGTTCATCCTAGCCAGTGAAAATATCCAGATTCCACAGCATGGCCCCAACTACAGCGTTAACGAAGGCAACTTCTGGCAGTGGGACAACCCATACCGCGACTATATCCGCTACATGCACCGACACGAGGGCTACTCAGGTCGCTACAGTGGCGCACTTGTGGGCGATTTTCATCGCATTTTGATGCAGGGCGGCGTATTCCTCTATCCAGGCACTGTCAAAAATCCTGAAGGGAAGCTCAGACTGCTGTACGAGTCTGCACCGCTGGCTTTCTTGGCAGAGCAAGCCGGTGGAAAAGCCACCATTGGCGAGCAGGCTGTGATGGACGTACAGCCGACTCAAATCCATATGAGAACACCGCTCGTGATTGGCAGCACCGAAGATGTGGAACTGGTAGAATCATTCCTTCAAGACAGTAAGTTAGAAAAGCCTCCTGAGCCTGTCAGTGCCCCTGCAAAGTAATTTAAGGCCTTAAGGCACGCAAGTCGGAGACAAACTGATATAGAGATAACAGACACAGGCCGCAAAAGTTTAGATAATCGGCTAATCAACGCAACCGCTGTTCTGTTCCAGGCCTTATCTAGGGCGCTGCTCATAATCCACCAGACACACTAGACTCTTCCCAAGCACTCTTCTTTTACAGCTACTCCCGATATGGTTTCACTTCTCGAAAATCCGCTTCGCGTCGGCCTCCAGCATGACCGCATTCCAGCACCTCAGATCCTGGTCATCTTTGGCGCATCTGGCGATCTGACCCAGCGCAAGCTCGTCCCTGCGCTGTATCAAATGCGAATAGAGCGCCGTCTTCCGCCTGAACTCACCATTGTGGGCGTGGCTCGTCGCGAGTGGAGTCATGACTATTTTCGCCAGCACATGAGAGAGGGCGTGGAAGAGTTTGGGGGTGGTATCGGCGCGGATACGTCCACCTGGGACAAATTTGCAGAAGGGCTGTTTTACTGTCCCGGAAATATCGACAACCCAGAAGACTATCAAAGGCTCAAGCAGTTTTTGGCCGAGCTGGACGACAAACGAGGCACACAGGGCAACCGGGTGTTTTATCTTTCAGTGGCCCCTCGGTTCTTCGCAGAAGCCTCCCAGCAGCTAGGGGGAGCTGGAATGCTGGCCGACCCGAGCAAGCAGCGTTTAGTCATTGAGAAGCCCTTTGGCCGAGATTTAGCGTCTGCGCAAGCTTTAAACTACAAGGTGCGTAACGTTTGCGCTGAAGAACAAATCTACCGGATTGACCACTACTTAGGAAAAGAAACGGTTCAGAACCTACTGGTGTTTCGCTTTGCCAACGCCATTTTTGAGCCTCTGTGGAACCGTCAGTTTGTAGATCACGTGCAGATTACGGTGGCCGAGACGGTAGGACTTGAAGGAAGAGCGGGCTACTACGAAACGGCAGGTGCCATCCGCGACATGGTGCAAAACCACCTGATGCAGCTTTTTAGCCTCACGGCGATGGAGACGCCCAATTCTTTAGATGCCGCCAGCATTCGCAGTGAGAAAGTGAAGGTATTGCAGGCGACACGGCTGGCCGACGAGACCGATCTCTCTAAGTCAGCGGTGCGCGGGCAGTATTCTCCAGGCTGGATGAAGGGCAAGGCAGTCCCCGGCTATCGTGAGGAGGAAGAAGGCATTGAGGAGTCGACCAACAACACATTTGCGGCGCTCTCGCTGAGAGTTGATAACTGGCGCTGGCAGGGCGTACCGTTCTATCTGCGTACGGGTAAGCGCCTGCCTAAAAAGGTCTCTGAAATTGCGATTCACTTTAAGTCTGTACCACACCTGATGTTTCAGTCGGCGACGAAGCAGCTAAACAACAACATTTTGGCACTGCGCATTCAGCCGAATGAAGGCATTGCGATGCGCTTTGAGGTGAAAACGCCGGGGTCTTCCTTGCGAACGCGCTCGGTGGAAATGGACTTTCGCTACGATGCCGCGTTTGGTCAGCCCAGTACCGACGCCTACAGCCGCTTGCTGATTGATGCCATGCTTGGCGATCAGACCCTATTTACCAGAGGGGACGAAGTAGAGCAGTCCTGGCGCGTGCTCACGCCTTTACTAGAAGTGTGGGACGCACCGGCACCGCCAAACAGTATTCCGCTATATGAGGCGGGTACGTGGGGGCCGATTGAGGCCGAACTTCTTTTGAATCGAACCGGTCGCCGCTGGCGCAGGCTATAGAAAACAGGGCCATTATCTAGCCGTTTTCAGATTTCCTAAAACTCTTCTAACGCAAAACATGACAACTACTAAATACAAGCCACCGACTGCAACTTCTACGCTGACGATTCAAAAGCCGAAGGATATTCCGCCGAGTGAGATTGAATCGGCGCTGAAGAATATTTGGCAGACTGAAGAGGGCGATCGCAGTGCCCCGAGCGTAAAGCGCGCCGACACCTTCACTATCATCATTTACGAACCAGAGGAAATTCAGCAGCTCTTAGGAACGCTGAGCTTTTACAAGAACGATATCGATGGGCTCCATCGCTCAGAAACGAGAGAAGCCATTCTGCTGGCTCAAAAGGCCTACAACCTAAGGCTCACTGGCCACGTAGATACAGCGACGCTGGCTAGGCTGCGTGAAGAGGTGAGCAACCTACCGCCTGAGCAGCGAAAGCTCAAAAATCCTGACATTCGCGGGTTTAACTTTGACGGGCCTTTAGCGGCCCAAAATCCAGCGCGGGTAATTACGCTGTGTCCGACTTTTGGTGAAGATACGGGGGTCATGGCACAGGTGTCGGCTTATTGTCCGGTACAAAAAGCGGGTAGCGGCAAGATGTTTTGCTGTGAGTACATTACGCTGCGGGGCACTAAAGAAGCGCTAGAAGGCGTGGGTGACTTGGTGAAGTCGCTGGTCGTCGGGAATTTGCCAAAATTCGTATGGTGGAAAGGCACACCTAACCCTGAGCAGACACTGTTTCAAACGCTCGCGGTGGAAAGTAGCTGTTTAATTTTGGACTCGAGCTATTACGGTGACGCAGGCGCTGAGATTGTCAAAATTCAGAAGCTGGTAGACGAAAATACGAATATTGCCGACCTGAACTGGTATCGCCTTGCGCCCTGGCAAGAGTTAGCGGCGGCGGCGTTTGACCCACCGGAGCGGCGAATGGCGCTCAAAGACGTTGACAGAGTGGGCATTGATTATGAGAAGGGTAATCCGGCTCAGGCGCTGATGATGCTGGGCTGGCTAGCGAGTCGGATGAACTGGAAGCTGAAGTCCTATGAGTATGAGGGCGGTGATTATGACGTGGAGCGGGTTTATTTTGTCGGGGAAGGCGATCGCACCATTGAAGCCGAACTGGCGGGTATTCCTGTGATTGATCAAGGCGAAGTCACGGGCGATCTGACCGGCGTACGCTTGCAGTCCACCAATCCGCAGGCCAACTGCAACACTATTTTGTGTTCTGAAACGGTGGGCTGTATGAGAATGGAGTCGGGCGGCAGCGCACAGAGTAGCTTGGTAAAAGAGGTGACTTCTCTCTCAGATCAGCGATCAGATCTATTGCTCGGCCAGCAGCTACAGCGCTGGGGAGAAGACGTTCTTTTTGAAGAAAGTCTCTCAGTGACTTCTGACATCTTAGAAGTCATTACGAGAAACCGGTAAGAAAAGAGAGAGTGAAGCTATAGTTGCTGTGGGATGGAAGACACGTATCTCGCAGCAGCCACGTACTATACAGGGAATAAGACAGGGAATAAACTGCTCCATCCCCCCGGGGCGCATAGCAACAGCATCTACTAGTAGGATATTCTTCAACAAACAGACCAGCTATTCAAGTCTGTTCGGATCAACTGAGAGGATATTTACAAACGATGGCTTATGAACTTCCTGACTTGCCTTACGGTTACACCGCGCTGGAGCCTCACATCTCCAAAAACACCCTAGAATTTCATCACGATAAGCATCACGCTGGCTATGTCAATAAATTCAACGCGGCAGTGAAAGGCACGAATTTTGACAATCAGCCTATTGAGGCGGTAATTACATCTGTTGCTGGTGAACCTGAGCAGTCGGGCCTATTCAACAACGCCGCTCAAGCATGGAACCATACCTTTTACTGGGAGAGTATGAAGCCCGACGGCGGCGGCGAGCCATCGGGAGAACTGGCGAAAAAGATTGACGCTGACTTTGGTAGCTACGACCAGTTTGCAGAAGCCTTTAAATCAGCCGGGGCTACTCAGTTTGGCAGCGGCTGGGCCTGGCTGGTTTTAGAGGGTGACACCCTGAAGGTGACCAAAACGCTGAACGCGATGAATCCTCTAACCAGCAATCAGATTCCTTTGCTGACAATGGATGTCTGGGAGCACGCCTATTATCTGGACTATCAGAACCAGCGCCCTGAGTACATTTCTACTTTCTTAAACAAGCTAGTGAACTGGAACTTTGCCGCTCAGAATCTAGCGGCAGCGTAAGGCTGTGCTTTCTCTGGCTCTGTGAGTGACAGGCAGAGCCACTAATTACTTTTAGGTTTTTTATGCTAGTGTCTCAACCGGATTACCCCCAAATTGTGCTCTCGTTTGAATATCGAGGATGGAAAATTGAGCTGGATCGAAGTGAAGAGGACGGAGAAATCGTCTATGCAGCCTGGGCTAATGACGCTAAAAGTAGCGTTGTAGCTGTTCCTTATGCCGCTTCTCAAAAGCTGGCGATTCAGAAAGCAAAACGGTGGGTAGATTGTCGGCTGTCTGTTTAGCTTGGAAAGTATCTCAAAATCACAGTAGTCGGAAATGCGGTACTTATATTCCATGACTTTTGCCGATGACCCAGCTACGACGAAAGTAGCGAGCTAGGCCAGATTCGGTGAGGGTAAGGCAAATGGGTCGTCCGTGGGGGCAGGTGCGCGATCGCTCAGTCCGCTGCCACTGATTCACCAAAGCCTGCATCTCCTCCAAGCTCATCGCCGTCCCGTTACGAATCGCCGTCCGGCAGGCAGTCGCCACTAACGCCGCTTCTAGGTTTGCCCCCTGGCTCAGCTCTTTAATCGCCTCAGCACAGTCTTCTCTCTTCTTTAACGGCTCAGGCACGCTGCGAATAGCCCACAGGTTTTCACCAAAAGAAGATACATCTATACCAATCTCAATAAGACGTTCTCTTTGTTCTAGTTGCAAGTCGCTTAGAACAATAGGAGATTCGAGAGATACCATTTGCCAGCGCTGTTGAAGCTGCTCATACAGAACACGCTCGTGAGCAATATGTTGTTCTATTAGGCACAGGCCGCCTGTGTGTTCGGCAAGGATATAGGTGTTATGGACTTGAGCGATCGCCTTCAGTTCACTTGGGCCACCCACCGGTAAAGCATCCGATAAGTTGACCGCCGTTTCAGCAATTTCAGGCTGTACCTGCCGTGAAACCTGATAGTCACCGGCTTGCTCAGCGGCTTTGATTAAGTTGGTGGCTCTATAGGTTTGCGCGGTTTCGGTGAAGTTAGTGGTGCCTAGAATAGTGTTGATAGCAGTAGTGACGCGATCGCACACTTCATCCAATCCCTGCACATAAATCTCGGACTTTGCCGGATGCCGGTTCCAGTCGAGCTGCGTCGGCGGTAGGGTGAGGTGCAAAAAACAAACCGGATAGCGATCGCGCGGCAGCGTACGGCGAAAGCTGTTGATAATCGCGTAAGAAAGCTCACTCACGTCAACCGGTCTACCGTTAATGGCCACCCGCACCCAGTCGGGCCGTCTGCGGTGACAGCGATCAGGCAAACCTACTGCCACATAAAGACCGTCTGTTTGCAGTTCCTCAATATCAGTTTCATGCACATTCCGCAGCATTCGTGGCATCAACGCTTTTGCAGTTTGTCCTGGCCACAGCGACAGCCAAGGCGAATCATCTTTCTCTAACTGCCAGATGACTTGCGGGTGGCATAACGCAAGCTGTTGAATAAGCTGAACAACACACTTGAGCTGTTGCGCCAGTGCAGGCGTTTGCCGTCTGGCTGTCCAACTGTTGAATAAGTTGTTGACGGTGACAATGGTGCCAGGGGCGATCGCAACTTCTTTAGCTGACAGCACCTCACCCTCAGCACCATAGCTCACCCGAAATCCCTGAGCGTCTGTGCCCTGCGAGCGGCTACAAACCTCAAGCTGTGCAAGCTGCGAAATGCTATGCAGCGCTTCCCCTCGAAAGCCCAAGCTGCGCACATTCAACAAATCAGGACGGCTAGAAATTTTACTCGTCGCATGGGCCACCGCCGCCTGCTGTAAATCAACCAGGGTCATTCCCGTACCATTATCAGCGACCCGAATTTGCCACTGCTCGGGCCACAAGCTCACTGAAATCCGGGTTGCACCAGCATCCAGCGCATTCTCCACTAACTCGCGCACCACCGCCGAAATAGAATCAATCACTTCTCCAGCGGCCATCAAAGAAATAATTTCTTGGGCTAGCGGCTGAATAGAAGCGGGTATTTGAGTCTTAATCTCGTCCATAGCTAACAGTTTAGCGATCAATCGCCAGCAGTTAGGTTGGGGCTGCGCCGCCACTGCGTTTTCTGCTCGTAGGCGTAGGCCATTTTCAACAGGCAATCTTCTTGAAAAGGCATCGCCATCAGCTCTAAGCCCACAGGCAGTCCTTTTTCAGAAAAACCAGCCGGAACTGCAATCGCCGGGAAGCCACTGGCGGCGGCCAAAAAGCCATTGCGATCTTTTTGAGGTTTGCCAACGGCAGCCACAAGCTGACGCTGATGTGGATAAACTAGCGCGTCTATTTGATAGTGTTGAAAAATAGAGGTGAGCCACTGACGCAGCTCTGCTCGCCGGGGATAGAGCCGCTGCCAGTACTCAGACTGGCCAAGTGGGCTATTAACCGACTGCATTTTCTTCAGAAGCGGTTGTACAGAGTTGTGAACTTTGCCCGTTTTTATCAAGGCTTTGAGGCTGCTAACCGGTGCCACTTCGCCTAACTGCGCTAGATAATGCTCAAAGTGAATTTTACCCTCTAAGGCAATCAGCGATAGCTCTTCCACCATTTTATCAATGTCAATATCCGCCGGGATCACCACAGACTGCGCGCCGAGTTCTTCCATGGTGGCGATCGCCCGCTCCACTATCTCAGTCACTTCTTGATACGCTTTGCCTTCACCAAATAGGCTTTGTACAATTCCCAAGCGCTTCCCTTTCAGTCCACGTGTTTTCAAACAAGTCTGATAGCTGCGCCGTCTTCTCCCTGCACTTCGCGCCGTCATCGGATCGTGCGGATCATCGGTGCCAATCGCTTCTAGCAACGCAGCTACATCTGCCACACTGCGTCCCATCGGGCCAATCACATCTTGAGAAAGTGAAACCGTCATCAAACCGTCGCGACTGACCAGTCCAGCCGTGGGCTTCAGACCGACAATGTTACAGGCAGAGGCGGGTGATCGCACCGAATTGACCGCATCAGTACCCAGCCCAGCCACGGATAAATCAGCCGTGATCGCCACCGCCGTCCCGCCGCTAGACCCCCCCGGCGTATAGTCAGTGTTGTAAGGATTGCGAACCTGCCCCTTTATCACCAGTGGAATGCCGTGCAGCAGGCCTCGCAATTGGCCATCAGCACGTTCTTTATCTAAGGCGATCGCGGCGTCTCTAGCGCTTGCGTTCACGGAAATAATGGCCTTAAGCTGGCTGTTAAATCGCTCAATTCGGTCTAAATAGTAGTCGACTAACGCGATCGCACTGGTTTCGCCCCGCGCCATGGCGTCTTGTATTTCTGCGATGGTCGCGCCTTCAATTTTAAACGCGTTAGACACAGCGGCCTTTGAACTCGCCAACGTTGAAGGCCTCTCGATCGGGGTGCAATGTGGAAAATAAAATTAATAAAAATTGAAAAAACGCGTTTTATATTTTTGTTTTTATTTAGAATTTAGTTTACCGTTCTCAATATATCTGACAGTACTGCTTCACATATGTATAAGAATTGTGATGGTGGCTGCTTGCGCGGTAAGCTGCGCAGCGAATAGCGATCGCACAGGTGACAAGCAGGTGATAGGCGTGCAAATCAAGATAGATCAAGTGATCCCAACGTGGTGAAAGATGCGATCGCAAAAAAGATCTCTCCAAAGATCCAATGGCAAAAAATACTAAAGCCAGTACTGCTAGCAGCAGCCATCGCGATCGCACTGCTTGGCTTTAGTCGTCCCATCTTCAATCAAAACGCACTAGCTCTCAGCAGCACCGCCCATCCGCCACTCACACTAGCCACCCTAAACACGCGCATAGCCGCACCCGTTCGCCAAGGCGGTGGGCAGGTTGTAGATCTAACAGGCTTTACTATCGACCTGCGCCCAGAAACGTCACGTCCAAAGTCGACCGCCAATGCCGTGTCCGCCGAACAGTTCTACCAGCGGCTGCAAAGAGGCCTCAACAGCTCGCAGCCTTTAGGACTCGACTTAAGCAACACGCTCATTCAAGGCGACTTGAACTTAGCCCGTGTCAGTCTGCGAATGCTCGCCTACAGCGGCACAGCCCTACCCACATTAGACGCATTTAATCAGTCCGTTAAGTCCTCCGTTCGCTTCTCCACATCACCTAAAGAGGCCTTAGCTCGCACCTTTCTCATTCAGCCTCAAAACGTCCAGCACGATACGTTTGTGTTTCAAGGGCCACTGCTGCTCACGCAAGCCTGTTTTAGCGGCCTGTTCAACGCAGCAGACCTCTACTTTTTAGGGCCAGTAGAAGCTAATCAAACCATCTTTACGAAAATGGCTAACTGGCATGGTGCAAAATTCGCCAGAAGCGCTGACTTTAGCCAAGGACAGTTTCAGCAAGAAAGTAGCTTTCACTCAGCGCTGTTTGCCAGCCGAGCGCGGTTTCAACAGGCCACGTTCGCAGGCCGCTCAAACTGGCAGGGTGCTGACTTTCAAGGCTCGCTAGAAGGACAGTCAGCGGGCAGCGTGAGCTTTGCCCAGGCCGATTTTCACAGTACTAATTTTTCACGATCGCACTGGCAAATCAGCGCCAACTTTGACCAAGCTGTCTTTCATGACGCGATCAGCTTTCAAAAAAGTCGATTCGACCAGTCTTTGCTGTTCACCAACGCTCAGTTTGAATCGGCCACTAATTTCCGTCAGGCCCAGTTTCAGCAGTCGGTGAGCTTGCGCGGCGCACGGGTGCTCAGTCAGGTTGATTTTGGCGATGCGCTCTTTGCAGACGGCGTGAGCATTAACGTCGCTGACCTGGACTTTAATGCGGGCGAGGCGAAAATTTTAGGCAGTCCTGGGCAAATAGGTCAGGTGTTTTCAGTACCGACGCTGGTGAGTAATGAAACGGTACTGCGTAATCTGGTGCGCAACTTTCGACTGTTAGAGCAGGTCGGAGATGCCAACCAGTTGGAGTACACCACCGAGCGGCTGCGACTGGCGCAGATTAAACAACAGATTTTTGGGGTGAGCCTTAACCAAGCAAAACCAAATCGGTTACGAAAGCTGGGACTGAACGCAGCGCAGGTCGCAGCCGTGATCAGTCGCGATCGCCCTTTTGTGAGCCGGTCTGATCTGCTGGATGTTGATCAGATTGATTTGGCCACCTATTTGAGCGTGCGCGATCGCGTTACCACCCAGCCCACCACGTTGCCAAGTCGCCTGCAATGGTTGACTCGATGGCTGCTGCTATCAGGGCTACTGCTGCTAAGCGACTATGGGACAAATGTAGGTCTGGTTTTTAGCGTAGGACTCGTGGCGACGACGCTATTTGGCATGATGCTATGGGTGGTAGATCGCTTCCGGCAGGGGATACCAAAGCTGATAGTGCCAAAGTCGATAGTGCCAAAGCCGATGGTGCCAAAGCCGTCAGAGGTCGCCTGGATGATATCGGGGGGTGGGTTGATTCTATTGCTGGCGATCAGCGTTTTGTATCAGTGTGGCGCTGATCCATTGCGAACGCTGGTGGCCATTAGCGTAATGGTGCTACCGGTGCCGATGGCGATGATGGCACGGCTATATCAGCAGGGACACGACTGCGACCTAATCGAGGACAGCAGCTATTTTGTCAAAAATGGAGCGATGCGGAGGCTACAGGTGCTGATTGCCAGACTGCCCATCATTCCGCAGTTTCCGTTTTACCGAAATCGCTATTTGCCCTTGCTCATGAACAAGCCGTGGGGCTGGCTCAACTATTACGACTTTAGCCTCAACAACTGGTTCAAGTTTGGCTTTAACGATATTCGGATGCGCGATCACGAAGTCCCCAGCATGGTCAGCGTCTTAGTTTGGTATCAATGGAGCCTGGGCACTGCCTACATTGCCTTATTGCTATGGACGCTATCACGCACTATTCCGGGGCTTAACCTGCTGCTCTATTTCTAGCCTCTATTTCTAGCGTAGATATACGGATTTTCTCGTTCAAGTGCCAAATTTATCCCGCTGTTACTTCCGTGTTTCTTTTGAGGCGTCTAATTTCGCTTCAGCCGACAATGAAATCACTTCTGTAGAGCGCGTTGCAAAACCATTTATTTCTCCCGAGGGGCTTGGGATGGTAAAAGATTTTGGATCGATGTCCTTACAGGTGAGCAGCCTGACCCTGGGGGCTTAAAGGGGTCAGGCCTTTTTCTTTTTAAACCCAACGCTAGAGAATCTTATCTAGTCCATATACCAGCGACTTCAGCGGCAACACCCGACGAATCGAAAGCAGCACACCGGGCATGTAGCAGACGCGATCGCTCGTATCATGCCGCAGCGTGTAAGACTGCCCCGCCGCGCCAAAAATCACTTCCTGGTGCGCAATCAATCCCGGCAGCCGAATGCTGTGAATTCGCACGCCATCCTCCGCCTGCGCGCCTCTAGCACCTGCCATTTTCTCCGTCTCTTCAACCTGCGGCGGATTAAAGTTTTTATTAAGTTCCGAGAGCATTTCAGCCGTTTTCACCGCCGTGCCGCTAGGCGCATCAGCCTTCTGATTATGGTGCAGCTCAATAATCTCAACGTGGTCAAAATACTCAGCCGCCTGAAGCGCTGCCTGCTGCAACAACACCATCCCAATCGAGAAATTGGGAATTAGCAAGCAGCCCGTGCTCGCCTTGTCGGCAAAGTCTGCTAAATCCTTAATCTGCTCAGGGCTCATGCCTGTTGTCCCTACCACCGGGCGCACGCCATAGGCCAACGCTGCTCGCACTGAGCCGTACACGCTATCAGGATGGGTCACATCCACCATTACCGCACTGCTACCTTGAGGTGCTTCATTTTGCGCCATCACCAGCGTAGCCTCCAGGTCATTCATCACTGGAATTTCGAGCGGCCCGAGGCCAATCACTTCACCGATATCTTCCCCAATAAGCTTAGGATTGCGGTCAATCGCACCTACCAGCGTCATATCGTCAGCCTCTGCAACGGCTTTGACGATGGCCTGCCCCATTTTGCCAAGGGCTCCGTTAACGACGACGGGAATCTTTGTACTTTCGCTCATAGGTTTTGTGTGCCGTGTAATCTACTAGCGTCATTGTAAAGCGCCGTTGGAGTGCCCTGTTAGAGCACCAAATAAATGCAAAGAGGAAAGCATAAACGCAAAAAGGAAGGCAAAAAATACCTTCCTTTCCAAACATATCTATGTTATCTGACGATTAGCCAACTTCGACTTGGCTCGTATCGACAGAATCTGTACCGTCAACGCCCTTAGCAACTTTGACCATTTTGTCTAAGATATCCTGGCTAGGAACTTTACCTTTCAAGACAACAGTTGCGCTGGTTTGAGCAACATAAAGCGAGTCAATATCATCTAGCTGGTTATCTTCATCAAAGGCTAGAGCCACACGCTTAGCGAGACCGCTTTGATCGAACGCACCGTCAACGCCTACTTTATAGTCGGGAACGTCTTCGCCCTTGTTGTCAGCGGCTTTAGCAACGCCACGCTTAATTTTTGAAGACGCGTTAGCAGGCTTGTCTTTGCCAAAGATTCTACTGAAGAAACCCATATTTTTTTTCCTATGCGAGTGTACAAGTGCAGGGGGATTCTGCATCAGGTATCAACATATCCGGCTGGTCTGTATAACTAATGTACCTTTAG
Source organism: Phormidesmis sp. (assembly GCA_051860365.1). Taxonomy (GTDB): domain Bacteria; phylum Cyanobacteriota; class Cyanobacteriia; order Phormidesmidales; family Phormidesmidaceae; genus Phormidesmis. The sequence continues at coordinate 45,745 of JBHYED010000007.1, read as the reverse complement.
AAACAAATTATTTTTATGCGATCGCGCCTAGATGAATGGGGCAAAAAATACTTCGTCGGTAGGCGAGTATCCCCTCAAGCCCACCAGCACATGCAAGATAGTCTGCTAGACGAAGCCGAGCTAGATATAGACTACATCGTGCTCATTATCGGGGCCTGCCTGATCGCCACGCTAGGACTACTCTCTAACAGCGCGGCGGTGATTATTGGAGCCATGCTCGTCGCCCCGCTGATGCTGCCGATTCGATCTGTGGCCTTTGGCATATTAGAAGGCGATTTGGAGCTTGTAAAAACCGGGGGCAAGGCGCTGGGCGTTGGCACCGGACTCTCTATTGGACTCTCGGCACTGATCGGCATGGGCTCTGGTTTTTTAGAATATGGCAGCGAGGTAATCGCCCGATCTTCACCGACGCTGCTGGATTTGGGCGTAGCGATTGTGGCCGGTGGCATTAGTGGATATGCCAAGGTGCAGCCAAGGCTATCGAGTACGCTCGCGGGGACGGCGATCGCAGTCGCCCTAATGCCGCCGCTATGCGTAGTGGGCTTAGGTGTTGCCCAGTTCAACAGTTCGTTAACGCTGGGCGCAGGCTTGCTGTACTTCACGAACCTACTCGGCATTACCCTCTCCTGTATGCTCGCTTTTTTCGTAGCGGGCTATTCTCCCTTTCGGCGGGCGCGGCGGCCTTTGGGCGCGGTCGTTTTGCTCACCAGCCTATTGATTGTGCCGCTGGGCATTAGCCTGGTTGAGCTGGTTAGGCAAAATCAGCTAGAGGCCAACATGAGAGCCTACTTGGCAAAAACAGAAACATTCAAGCGAGTGGGATTGGTGAGCAGCCGTACGGATTGGCAGACATTGCCGCCTGAAGTGCATATGGTCGTGAACTCTAACGGGCCGATTACGACTCGGCAGGTGGCCTTGCTAGAGCAGTACATTGCTGAGAAAATGGAGCAGCCGTTTCGACTTATTTTTCAGGTGAGCGAGGTCAAAGAAGTGACGCGTGACGCGGCAGGCCCAAGTGATGAGGCGCGTGAGGAGTCACGATGAGAATGGGTGCGGATAAGGCTGTATGCGATTTTTCTTTCAAAAAGGCGATGTTAGAGGCTAGGCGATCGCAGCTTTTATGAAGATCCTTTCAGGGCAACAGGTGGCGATTGCATCTCGTAACCTGCGTATTTATGCTGTAAATATCAAAAAAAGCTTATGAATCGCCAATCGAGCGGCTAATATGACGGGTGGATTCGGGCAGTCTATTTTTGATATGTATCGACTTCTATTGATTAGGTAAAATAGTTATCGCTTTTCAATAGATGTTGTGTAACCTGACTGACCTTGAGCCGTGACAGTTCGAGTAAGTAGTCTAACCCGGCTTGCTAGGGAATCTGTCTGTAGTAGGCTGAATAAGACCTAGCAAGGCTCACAGCTTAAAGCTCACGTTTCCATGTTTCCGTATGCTTGTTTTCACAGGGCTTGGCGTAGATAGATGATAAACAGCCGTTCCAGCACGAGTTACAGTACCGCTCATAAACTGCATCCCTTAAGCTTATTAGCCCAGCTAATTAGCCGTCAGGTGAGCGGCTGTTTAAAATTATCTGCCCAAGCGTCCGAGTGGCGACTGCTCTTTAATAGAGGGCAGCTTAATTTTGCGACAAATTCGGCAGATGCCTTCGACCGGTTAATCCGACAGGTGCAGCTCGTCAATAGCGCCATTCCTGCCGATACACTCGACCAGATGCGACTGGTGTGTGAGCAGGGTCAAGACGAAGATGAAATGGTGAGCCGTGACTATCAGGCGCTGTGCTGGCTAGTGGACAAGCAGCAGCTCACGACTGCGCAGGCCGGAGCCGTTATTGGCGCGATCGCTATCGAAGTTGTTGAGCCCTTCCTCGGCATTCGAGAAGGCAGCTACGAACTCGTTCCAGCCGCCAAAACCGAAGGCATCCCCACCTTTTGCAATCTAGATCTGCGCCCCATCGTAGAGCTATGTCAGCGCAATACCAAGCAGCGAGCAGCCGGCGGATCAGTTACTAACCAACTATCGACCATCGCGACTACTGATAGCCCACCCAGCAATAACGGCTTGAGCACCAACGGCATCAGTTCAGGCGGTGTATCCAATGGCCTCAAGCGCACGACCTACACCGTAGCCTGCATCGACGATAGCCCAACCGTACTCAACGCCATTCAAAAGTTTTTAGAAGACCAAAGCCTATCAGTCGTGGCCATCAACGATCCAGTTAAGGCGCTGATGCAAATCGTGCGGAGTAAGCCTGATTTGATTTTGCTTGACATCACGATGCCAAATTTAGACGGCTACGAGCTGTGCGCCTTGCTACGCCGTCACCCTCGCTACAAGCGCACGCCGATTGTGATGGTAACGGGCAATACCGGCCTTATTGACCGTGCTAGAGCTAAGCTGGTTCGAGCCTCGGGCTATTTGACCAAGCCGTTTACGCAGTCCGATTTGTTGAAGATGGTATTTAAGCACCTGCCAAATCAGAGCTGATGCAGGGCTCTAGTTAGGGATAATAGATAGGTATTTGGCTAGACTATAAAATATTCTCTAGTTAGTCTCCTTTGGCTTTTTTCCCATGATCCTTCCTCGCAAGACGGCGGCAGAGGTAGTTACAGTACTGGTAGTGGAAGATGCGCCTTCGGAGATGGCGTTGATGAGGCACTACCTAGATGCGGTCGGCTACAGCGTAATTAGTGCGCCGACGGGGAAAGAGGGGCTAGATAAGGCGATCGCGCAAAAACCGGACGTGATCGTTACAGACGTTGTAATGCCTGGTATCAGCGGCTTTGAGCTATGCCGGAAGCTGAAACACACGCCAGAAACCCGTGACGTGCCAATTGTGATGTGTTCCTCCAAAAAGCAGACCATTGACCGCCTGTGGGGAATGCGGCAGGGGGCCAAGGTGTATTTGACCAAACCATACACGCAAGACGAGCTAGTCGCTGCGATCGAGCAGGCACTGCTGTAGAAAAATCTGGAGAGCGTCAGGAAAAGATGAAAACAGAGCTTGCACTGCCCGACCGTCAGCCACTGCCATCGTCGCTGGGCGAAGCCTACCTTAAGTTTCAGCTAGCGCCACGCGTACCGGCAGTATTTGCGGCTAAAGCAGTAGAAGAGGCCACTGTGCTGCCGCCTTCTCAGGTCACCGCCATTCCGAATATGCCGCCCTGTATGTTGGGCTTAGTCAACCGCCGCAACCGAGTGATTTGGATCGCGAACCTGGTGCGCCTGCTGGGTATGCCCGTGCCCGATCGGCCCCGGCAGCAGTACAGTATGGTGATTGTCAAAGCCGGGTCTTCTTTGGGGCTGATGGTTGACGAGATTGACGGCATTATTCACTTAGGAGCCGACGATTTGCAGCCACCGCCGCCGCAGATGAACCCGATTCTGGTGCCTTACCTCAGAGGCTGCGCGGTTCAAGACGATCAGATTTTACTGGTGCTAGATGCTGAGGCTGTGCTGCAATCTTCGGTCTTTCAAGGTTGACTTTTAGGGTTATTTTTTTAGGCTGGACAGTCAGTAGACACCTTTTTAGCCAGCAGCCTTCTCTATACTTTGATATATATTGTTTATTTTTGTCCTGCGGTACCCGCTGCGTAAAGTGAATCTGCTATGACCACTGACTTTCGTACACCCTACTCGTCTGACACTGATGATAACGCGGCGATCGCGAATACTCACAACGACCAGGCCAACGGGAACGGCAGTCACCGTGATACTGATAGCTCACAGGCCAACGGCAGAGCGAGTGCAGCAGAAACCACCGTTTCAGACAAGGCCTATCGCAACGTCCGCTACGCTAGCCAAAGCGGTGAACGCTATGCGCCTGAAAAAATTAGAGTAACGGCAAAAAGTCCATCCAAACTGCTGCAGTCATTTTACGACTTACCTGTTGCCGATAAGCAGCTCACAGGACTGCTGGTGTCTAAAATTTTGTCCGTCGGCGGCATCATTGGCCTCAGCCTCATTCTGCTACTCGTGACCGGGCGACGTCAGCTAGCCGATCAGGCCACTTCGGAACTAGCCGCTACCGCCAATATTCTAACCGGTGAGGCGAATGCGATCAGAGGGCCGCTCCTCACTGGCGGCGCACTCGTAGAAGCGGCTGAGTTTTATAACGAAACAGAAACCACAAACGAACGACTAGCCGAAGATGCCCGAATCGTACTGAAGTCTACGCTGCAATCGGGCGAGCTAGAGTACGTCTCACTGGTGGGCACCAACATGCGAGTGATTGCAGGCGGCGGCGCGAATCGGGAAGGCGATCTGTTTAATCCTGACAACTTGGTTGCGGCGGCGCTAAAGCAAGGTCAGCCGAGCACGGCGACTAGCTTAGTTTCGGTAGTAGATATGCAGAAACTGGGTGTGAGCATTCCCGCGAGTACAGACGAGGCCGCACTGCTCCGGTTTGCAGTAACGCCTATTTTTTCAGGGAGCAATATTGAGGAAGATGCGGTTGCTCAAGGACAGGTCATCGGGGCGCTGGTGACCGGGGATGTGATCGACAGCAATTCGCCAGTGGTGGCAAGCGCTCTCAATCAGTTTCCAAAAGGGTATAGCGCAATTTACCGCAAAGATCCGAGTGGGGGCTTTGCGCGGGTGTCGCTCGGGAGTATTGGGGCCGCAGACGCTGCTCCTGATGTGGCGCAGCATCAGTTCTTAAAGGATGCCATTAGTGTGGCGCCTGGAGAGGTCGTCAGCGAACGATTTGAGGGGTCTGAAGGTGACTATACGGTAGCGGCGACGCCTATTTTGGACGGGCGCGGGGAGCCGGTCGCGGTTGTCCTACGCGGGCTTTCGGAGGAAGTGACGACCGCACGGCTCGTGAGGTATCGCTGGCTCGTGACCGGAGCGGCCTTAGTGGCAGTACTGGCTGACGTCATTCTGGCCAAGGTTTTGGGGCGATCGGTCGTAAAGCCTCTGCGGAACTTACAGGGGGCGACTGAGAAATTTGCCTCGGGCGACCGATCGGCTAGGGCAGATGTTTATTCTCGCGATGAGGTGGGCCGCGTGGCCAGCGCCTTTAATGAGCTAGCGGCGTCGGTGGCTAGTTCTGAATCTTCACTGCGATTTCAGACTGAAACCCAAACAGAATCAGCGCGGCGATCGCGGCTACTCAGCGAGTTCACCAGCCAGGTAAGGCAAACCCTGGATGTAGACTCAATTTTGAGCACCACGGTGGATCGCGTGCGATCGCTACTCGAAGTGGATCGGGTCATTATCTACCGCTTTAACGCAGGCTACGGCGGCGGCGATGTTACCGCCGAGTCGGTGGGCAAAGGCTGGACTCGAGCGATGGGTCAAACGCTCGAGGATCCGATGATGCCCAACTCAGTCGGTCGGTTTAAAACGGGTCAGGTTTCCTACGTTCAAAACATTGAGACAGAAGATTTGACCGAGTGCCACTGCCGCCTGCTTAAAGCGCTTGAGGTGAAGGCCAATATGGTTGCACCAATTATCGTCGGCGATGATTTAGTGGGCCTCGTTTGCGCGCATCAGTGCAGCGGACCGCGCCACTGGCAGCCTGAAGAAATTAACATGATGCAGCAGCTCACCACTCAGGTTGGCTATGCCCTGGCTCAGTCACGCATTTTACAGACGCAAAGACAGGCCGTAAAACGAGAGCAGCAGCTCACCAGCTTAGTAACCAGTATTCGGGAGGCGGGTGATCGCGCCAAAATTTACCGCATCGTTACCCGCCAAGTCAAGCTCGCTATCGACTGCAGCCGCGTCATTGTCTACACCTTCAACGACCAGTGGAGCGGCACCGTTGTGGCTGAATCGGTCGATCCACAGTGGCCTCCTTCGTTGGGCTCAGAAATTGCCGACCCCTGCTTTGCTGACCGGTACGTAGAAAAATACAAGACCGGCCGAGTCAAAGCCACCTCCGACATTTACGCAGCAGGCCTCACACCCTGTCACCTGAGCCAGCTAGAGCCCTTTCGGGTACGCGCCAACCTAGTCGCCCCCATTGTGGTAGAAGGCAGGCTGCTGGGCCTTTTGATTGCCCATGAGTGCGCCGGGCCAAGGGACTGGTCGGAGCTAACCATTAACTTTATACAGCGAGCGGCCACGCAGCTAGGCTACGCGCTAGAGCAGGCCGATGCCAACGATCAAAAAAACCAGGCGCTGGCTCAAACCCGCGCCCTTTCCGCAGAGCGTCTGAATCGACAGGAGATTTTACAAAATCAGCTCGTGGCGCTGCTCAGTGATGTAGAAGCCGCTGCCGACGGTAATTTGACCGTACGCGCTGACGTCACAGCGAGTGAAATTGGTACCGTAGCCGACTTCTTTAACGCAATTGTCGAAAGCTTACGGCAGGTCGTCATGCAGGTAAAACAGTCGGCCCACCAGGTCAACGCCTCGCTCGGCCAAAACGAAAGCGCGATTCGCACGTTGGCAGATGAAGCCCTTCAGCAGGCCGAGCAAACGACGCTCACGTTAAACTCAGTCGACGAAATGACGCACTCTATTCGGCAGGTGGCCGCGCAGGCCCAGGAAGCCGCCACCGTCGCTAGAACCGCTTCAGAAACCGCCACTGCTGGTGAAGAAGCCATGGATTTAACCGTGAGCAACATTATGGCCATGCGCCAAACGGTGGGCCAAACCGCGAAAAAAGTGAAGCGTCTGGGCGAGTCTTCTCAGCAAATTACCAAAGCCGTATTGCTCATTAATCAGATTGCGCAGCAGACTAATTTGCTGGCGATCAACGCGGGGATTGAGGCCGCTAGAGCAGGTGAAGCCGGACAGGGCTTTGCCGCAGTTGCAGAAGAAGTGGGCGAGCTAGCGGCCCGTTCGGCATCGGCCACTGAAGAGATTGAGCGGATTGTAGACACCATTCAGCGGGAAACCAGTGACGTGGTAGAAGCCATTGAGCAAAGCACCGCACAGGTTGTAGAAGGCACCAGGCGGGTAGAAGATGCCAAAATCAGCCTAAATCAAATTTTGGCAGGATCTCAGCGAATGGATGAGCTGGCCCGATCAATCTCACAGGCAACCGGATCGCAGGTAGAAACGTCTGCAGTCGTATCTACGCTGATGGCAGAAATTGCTCAGCTTTCTAAGCGCACCTCTGCGTCGTCGCGGCAGGTGTCTGAGGCCCTTCAGCAGACGGTCAGCGTAGCCCGAAACCTTCAGGATCAGGTGGCAACTTTTGTCGTGGAAGAGAGGCCTTAGGCAGTAGCTGAAGAGAGGAATTGGCCGATGAGCATAGCGGATAAAGAGCAGGAAATTCGTCTTCAGTTTTTAGATGAGGCGGGTGAGTATTTGGACATGATGGAAACCGCTTTGCTAGGGGTAGCGCAGCGAGGCATTGATAGTCACGAAATTAATGGCGCTTTGCGGGCGGCGCATTCTATTAAAGGAGGGGCGGCGCTGATGGGCTATAGCCTGACCAGCGAGCTAGCGCACCGGCTAGAAGATTCGCTGAAGGTACTTAAAATTCAGCGCGGTGAAGGGGTGACGGCGGATGTAGAAGGGCAGATGCTGAGCGGGGTGGATGCGATTCGGCAGATTGTGGAGCGCGATCGCACCAGTACGCCGATAAATGAAGCATGGGTTGACAGCACTGTTTTGCCTATTTTTGACAAGTTATACGACACGTTAGGCGAGCCCAGCGCTGAAGATGCCGCCTCGATTATGGATGCCGATGAGGGGCAAAACGTGATGCCTCTAATTTTTCAGACGGAGGTAGAGGGCGCGCTTGAACGGCTAGAGATTTTGATTGACGAGCAGCCGATCAATCTGAAAGAAGAGATTGTGATTATGGCTCAAGAGCTAGGCGGACTGGGCGAAATGCTCGATTTGCCAGCGTTTATTCGGCTGTGTCAGTCGGTGGAACAGTATGCGGCAGGCGCGGCCAATGCTCAGCAGGTAAAAGAGGTTGCAGAACATACTTTGCAGACCTGGCGACGTGCGCAGGCACTGGTGCTGACAGACAATGTAGACTCCATGCCCGACCAGCTAACCGAGATGAGCTTTGGCATTATTGCAATTGAGTTTGATGAGTCTACAGGTTTTAGTGCAAGTGATTCTGCTGAATCTGTGTTTGCGGGGTTTGATATTGATACGGATGAGATCGATGGTGTCGATCTGCCGCTGGAAGCGATCGCATTAGATGACTTTGGGGCAGAAGACAATGCTTCAATTGGCGATGTTTTTGGTGACTTAGGCGACTTAGGCGATCTAGGTGAAAGTGGAGGAAAAGAGGACACGGCAGAAGGAGACACGTCCGCTGACGCTCCAAACACAGACACAGAAACAATCGCAGACTCAAACACAGACGCCTTTGCAGGTATTTTTGATGACCTGGAGCCTGCTCAAAGCGGTGGTGGCTTTGGCAGGCAATCTAGCCAATCAGCAAGCGCTTTCTCTAATGGTGGTTCCAGCAAGTCAGGCAAATCAGGCAAATCGGGCACCGAGTTTCGCTTTTCTGAAATGCCCAAAGCACAGGTAGAAGAGGCTGACTTAGGTGACAATACCGTCCGCGTTTCTGTGCGTAAGCTGAATGAGCTGAACGATTACTTTGGCGAGCTGACTATTGAGCGCAACCGGCTAGAGGCTGAGGTCAAGCGAATGCGCGTGCTGGTAAAAGACCTGAGCCATAAGCTGCGATCGCTCGACGAAATTAATGACGACGTAAGAGATCTTTACGAACAGCCCGAACGAGAGCTGCTGCTCGCCAGCGGTCGCTCTGTCGCGTCATTACCGGCTCCACTGCCCGTATCACCACCCATCTCACCACCCATCTCACCGCCAGGGTCAGTATTGCCAGGCCTCGCCTCCAAGCCATCGACGACACCCGAACCGACCTCAGCCAACAACAGTTTTCGCCAGGGCTTCGACACGCTGGAATTTGACCGCTACAACGACGCTCATTTGCCCTTCCGTAAAATTGTAGAATCAGTCGTCAAGCTGCAAGAAGTCGCTGACGATATTGAGCTAAGCGTCGATAAAACCGAGCAGACCACCCGCGTTATTCACCGCACGGCTCGGCACCTGCAGCGCAACCTCAACCAGCTCCGAATGCGTCCGCTCTCTGATGTCACCAATCGCTTTCCTCGGGCGCTGCGTGAGCTGGAGCTAGCGCACGGTAAATCGGTAGATCTGGTGCTTGAAGGCGAAGGCGTTTTAGTGGATCGCAACATTTTAGAAGCGCTTAATGACCCGATGATGCACATTGTGAGAAATGCCTTTGACCACGGGATTGAGACGCCGCAAAAGCGGGAGGCTCAAGGGAAAGCGCGTACAGGAACGATTGCCATTCGGGCCTTTAACCGCAGCAACCGCACGGTAGTTACGGTGAGTGATGACGGCAATGGGATTGCGCTGGAGAAAATACGCGATCGCGCCCTCTCTATGGGCTTAGACGCCGACCTCCTGGATGCAGCCAGCGAAGCCGAGTTGCTGTCACTCATTTTTGAACCCGGCTTTAGCACCTCCGATAAAGTTACTGCTCTCTCCGGTCGCGGCGTGGGTATGGACGTAGTGCGCAATAATCTCACCCAAATTCGCGGCGATATCAGCGTCGATACTGAAGCGGGGAAAGGCAGCACGTTTACGATTTCAGTGCCCTATACGCTGTCAGTCACGCGGGTCATGATCGCTGAGGGCAATCGGATGCCGGTGGCGCTGCCCACTGACATGATTGAAGAAGTTGCCGTGGTGGCTTCGACTGACCGCTTTGAACGCGACGGCAAAGAAATGTTTCGATTTAAAGGCGAGGACATTCGCCTTATTCGCCTTTCTAACTGGCTAACGTTCAACTGTCCGCGTCAGTTCGACAGCCTTGAAGAAGTCGTGACGATGGAGCATCCCAGCGTGCTGCTATTCCATATGGGCGATCAGAAAGTGGGGATTGAAGTTGACCGCTCATGGGGCGAGCGAGAGGTTGCAGTACGCCGAGTAGAAGGGCCGATTGCGCTGCCAGCGGGCTTTAGTAACTGTACAATTTTGGGCGATGGCAAAGTCATTCCGCTAATTAGCCTGCCGGATATTGCCCGGTGGGTGATCAACTGTGAGGCCTCTAACATTAGGTCGGCGGCGGCGCTCTATTCTAATCCGGTGACGCAAGGTGTCCTCGATCCGATGAGCTTGGAATCGGCACCTAATCTAGAGGTGAACCGCAGCGCTTGTTTCTTGGTGATTGATGACTCGGTGAACGTGCGCAGACTGCTGGCGCTGACGCTAGAGAAGGCGGGCTATGAGGTGGAGCAGGCGCGCGACGGGGAAGACGCGTTTGATCGGCTGGAGAATGGCATTGCGATAGATGGAATTGTGTGTGATGTGGAGATGCCGCGTATGGACGGATATAGCTTTTTATCTAAGCTGCGATCGCATCCCAAATTTGCCGACATTCCCGTTACGATGCTGACCTCTCGCAGCGGTGATAAGCACCGAACCCTAGCAATGAATCTGGGCGCAACGGCCTATTTTTCTAAGCCTTATCAGGAGCGCGTATTGCTAAAAAGCTTACAAGACAGCCTACAGGCGGCGATAGAGAAGCGATCGCACGAGGAGCAGCCATGAGTGATTTACCGTTAGAGTCATCGGCAGAGACAATCACCATTACGCTAAAGCTGTTTGCGGTGTATCAAGAAGCGTTGGGCGTGCCTGAAAAGAGGTTGACGCTGCCAGTTGGAACCACTGCGGGGGAAGTGCGCGATCGCCTGATCACAGAGCATCCTGCTCTAGCTCAGTGGAAAGAGGTCACCCGCTTCGGCGTCAATCTACAGTTTGTAGAGGCTGATACCGCGCTCAAAAATGGCGACGAGCTGGTTTTCATCCCACCTGTGAGCGGTGGCTAGGGCTGATCGCACTGACTGTCTTCAACGGTGATGGCAATTTGAAAGTAGTAGGTTGCTTTGTCCTGGCCCTCAGGTATCAATTGCTTGGCCGTATCGCGAGCGGCATTTGCCCAGTCTCTGATATCGCCATCACTAGGTGCATTCGCATTTATCTGCTGCAAATCAGAAAAAACATCATCCGGCAGCGGACTTAGGCTATCCGGCGAGATATAGGCGGTAAGCCATGCGTCAATAGCAGCATAGCCGGAGCTTCGTAGCAAACCACTATTGATGATGTCTCCGAACTTGTCGAAAACAACCGCCGCGATCGCCTCTAGATCAGTCTCGTTTTCAAAGCAGAGGCCATTTGCCGGATAGCCCAAATCTAAAACGGTTTCGATATCGCCATCTCTGCCGTGAGCCGCAAAAAAAGACGCGACTGCTTCTTTGTAGTCACCCGCCGTTGTTTCTTTGGAAACATACTGCTGTGGCTCGACAGTGGTTGATTCTAGCGGTGGTATTTCCAATGGCGGCGGATCGATGGGCTGTAGATCCTCAGGCGTGATTGGTTTAACCGGTTCGGCCAGTTCAGTAGGCACTGGCACGGCTGGCTCTTTTTCTACGATGATGACCTGAGGCGGTTGAACAACAGGGGCTAGCTCTAGCGGCGGTACGAATACTGGCGCTGGCGCAAAGCTGGGTTCCGGTGGAGAAGCGGGCTTAGGCGATTTGGGTAGCTTCGTGACTGAAATCGGTTCAGGTAGCTCAATCTCAAGTTCTTCCGGAGGAGCTTTCTCCGGTATGGGAATAAGTAGCGCTAGCCCATGTAAGCCGATCGAAGCGATCAGTACCGGGCTGAGCTGACGGAGCAGTTTTCGCCAGTTGAGTTTCTCAGGAAGCATTGGGCAAAAAAGAATCCGTCAGGACAAAAGGCAATATTCACAGGCTCGGCTTCACATTAGAGTGTCATGATTTCGGCCAAGCCGATTCAAGCACCGGGCCGCTTCTGCGACTGTCAGAAGTTTGCTACCGTTAGACCGTTTGAGCGGCCGTTTGAGAAGTCGATTGACCATTTGTATAGATTGTATGGAAAAGGAACTGCGCTAATATGGCGAGGCCGAAAATTTCTCAAAAGCAGCTCAATAAAAAGCTTCTTTTACTGGCGATCGCACTCCTCTCCGCTGTCAGCGTCTTTGCTATGCAGTTAAACAATTTACCCAGTCGCGACACCTCATCCAATCTCGCCTCTAATTCTGATATAGACAACACGCTCACCCTACTAACCGATCCCTTTTTACAGCTCCCGACTGACTCATCCGTACAAGTCGTGTGGTTCACCGAGTTTGAAGGGGCTGAGCACATTGTGAACTACGGCAAAGACCTAACTGTACAAGCCGCCACGACCAAGCTCAGCCGAACCCGAGAAGATAGTGATTCTCGCGTGCAGGATCGGGCTTTTTTGGAGGTGACGCCGCGCGACATTTGGCGACACGAAGCGACGGTAACGGGGCTAAAGCCTGGATTTCATTTGCCCTATTCGGTCACCAGTCGCGATCGCACTGGACAAACAGCCATCAGCAATGAGTTTACGCTAGCTCCAAATCCACCGCGCGATCGCTCGCTCAAAATTTTGCTCACCTCCGATCATCAGCTCAAGCCGATGACACCTGCCAACCTGCAAAAGGTCGCTGATACCGTAGGCCGAGTAGACGCGGTATTTTTTGCAGGCGATTTGGTCAACGTTCCCGATCGCGCCTCAGAATGGTTCGACGATGCCAGAGGGCTCGCTTTTTTTCCCAGTTTGCAGGGTCGCGCTAATCATAATCTTGAGAAAGCAGGCGTTACCACCACTTACTCAGGTGGCGAACTCATTCAGCACGCACCGCTGTTTCCTACCGTTGGCAACCATGAGGTCATGGGCCGCTACGCCACTACCGACAAACTCAACTCGCAGTTCAACAATACGCTCCCTCAAAATTTGGTGCCAACTTTCTATTCTGTACCTAAAACAAGACCAGGCACCGCTTTAAAAGAATGGACTGAAGATCGCGCTTTCAACACCAAAACGTACGAAGAGATTTTTTCGTTACCGACCGCTCAGCTCCCAAATGGAGAAGCAACAGAACGATATTACGCCACTTCTTTTGGCAGCGTACGGCTAGTGAGCCTGTATGTCACTCAAATATGGCGATCGCCCGATCTCTCACCCAATACAACGGGCCGCTATCGAGAAAGCACCGCCAGCCTCAAAGATCCCAACACTTGGGGCTACGGCCAGCACATTTTTGAAGATATCCGCAAAGGCAGCACTCAATATAACTGGCTTCAGCAAGAGCTAGCCAGCGATGAATTCAAGAATGCCAAGTACAAGATTGTGATGCTGCATCACCCGCCACACACGCTAGGCGGCAATATTGTTCCAGCTTTTACCGATCCTGTTACCGTAGAAGCTCGCGCTGAGGACGGCACCTTACAATCTGTTCAATACGAATATCCGAAAGAGAACGACTATCTTATTCGAGATGTGATGCCGCTGCTAGAACAGGCTAAGGTGCAGCTTGTGTTTTACGGTCACTCTCACCTATGGAATCGGTTTGTGACCGCTGGCGGCGTGAATCTGTTGGAGACATCTAATGTAGGCAACAGCTATGGAGCGCATTTAGCTGATAAGCCTCGAGCGGTGCCGACTGAAGCAGCAGCGATCGCGGCCAACCTTCTCCCTTTCAAAGAAGACTACAGTGATCTAGGCGATCCTAACGGCCTCGCGCCCATCACACCCACCCTCGCCCCGCTCACCGATGATAGCGGCAGCCCGCAGCCATACATTGCTAGCAACGACATCACCAGCTTTACCATCCTTGATACCGGCAGTGGCACGCTCAGCAGCTACTACTTCGACACCCAAAAACCTGATTCCGATGTCATAAAATTCGATGAGTTTAAGATAGTTGAATAGAGAGAAATAAATCTGAAAACCGCTATGAAGTTTTTCCTCAAGCCATTTCCTATTTTTTGCTTAGCGCTAATCATAATATTGGGCTTTTTACTGAGGCCCGTAACAGCAGCTTCCCTCATCGACTCTCGGGTCAATCAGCTAGAGTTTCAGGTGCGATCGCTCCAAACCCAAATTAGCCAAATTCAGTCACAGTCCCCTAGGCCCGCCGGTAGCAGTCGCTCAACACCGATAGAAGCGCCCTCCATTCCTGGCGATTTGACTTTAGATGAACAGTTCGACAATCTGGCAACGTTAGTCATTGAGCTGAAGCAGCGAGTACGTGCACTTGAAGAGCAATTAGGCAATTAGCATCGATAGAACTCATCAGGGATTTTTTCTACTGGCGTGCAGCGATTATATCTGCGCGCTTTTCAGCGGCGGCACGTTTTGAAAAGCGCGTGAAGTAGATGGCCTGACCCAGCTCTGATATCATAAAGTTCGATGAGTTTAAGATAGTTGAATAGAGAGAAGTAATATTAAATTTTGAGCAGTTGAGAACAGGAAGCTTACTCATTCGCCGACATCAGTGCTAGCTCAACAGATATTTTGGCAAAGTAGGCAAGCCAGAAGAAAATAGCGAGAATTTTTGCGCCATCCTCTAACAAATAAATATCATCTTTAGTGAGTATGCCTTGGATTGGTAGCACGTCAAGAAAAATCGAAACGGCAAACAATAGGCAGCTCACTAGAAAAAAAACGGGTTCAGTGCTGCGTAAGCGCTGGCGAAAGCGAAAAACAAGCACTATGAACGCTGCTGCATAGCCTATAAAGACAATTGATTCAGGAATATTCAGTTTTTCTGGAAACAGCCGTTCATGAAGCATAAACAGATCGTCTAGGCATAAGACAGTGCTGAAGCAGCCGAAGGCTAGAAGAAACCGAATGTGCTCTGCCTTAGCGGAAAGCTGGTTGAGTAAGTAGCTGCTAAAGAGGCAGATCGCCGCGCTGGCACTCCAAAATAAAATACTGAGATTAGAGAATGCGCCGTAGTAAACAGGGTGATTGGCGATCGCAGCTGGATCGCGCATTAGTTTTTCGACAGGAACCGAGTTTTGAAGCTTTGCTAATACTAATAGCGCTAGTAAAAAGGTAAGACAAACACCAACAAGGCGATGGCTAAGCCGATTGGAAATGTGCTTTACAGAAATGTGCTTTACAACAGAAATATGCTTTACAGAGGTGTGTTTCAATTAAAAAATAGGCATGTATGCCGTTTGACTTATAGAAATAATGTGCGAGCCTAATGTGTTATGCCTGATAGTCGGTAGTGTATTGCATCATTTATTTTATTTGGTCGTTTCTGGAAAGCTTTCAGCGAGTGTCAGTCAAGTGTCAGTCTTTTAGCACAAGCTTTTAGCACAAGCAGCTAGCTCTCTTTAGACTCATCGTTTCAACGTTCTTTTTATATCCTGACTCTTCGTAAGCTGACATCACGAAAAGTCGCAATGTTCTGTAACAGCCGCCACATAACAACTACCGCCTTTCTACCGCCTTTCTTTTGTACTCAGCTTAAATCAAGCATCTCTTCTTGCGTTGACCAAGGGGAAGAAGAAAAGATGAAGAAAAGAAAAAAAAAGAAAAGAAAAGATGAAGAAGCAGGAAGAGTCTATTGACCGCATGAATTTCAGAAAAACTTGAGACGGTTATTGGGCAATCTCAACCTTACCTCAGCCAAGTCTTCAATCGTCAATGCAGAACAACTTGAAAGCGCTTTAGCCTGAGCTTGAACCCTATTTCTCCTTGTCTGTCATCACAGTCCGCCCAAGGATCATCAGCATTCGGCACCAAGATTTCCTTTACATCTGCTAAGAAGGAACCTGTACAAATTGTTTTTACTAGCGTGCCGTCGCTGATTTCGTGCGTTTTACAGCGACGGCGCTTTTTGAAAAGAGCACGAAGTAAATGGCCTGAGTGAGGTCTTTAATGGGAAAAAGCACATAGGTCAGCGGATTGATGGTCACGATGATGTTACGCATGTCGCGCTTGGCTAAAAAGATAATGCCGCGTGCGATCGCTCTAGCACTCATCACACCCACCGGATTCAAATTACTCTTAAACGGCCCTAGCACCAGCTTTCTAACTATACAGGGCGCGTCCGTTCGCCGCAGATTAACCAAATCTCCCATCAGCCGCTTAGAAATTTCATACAGCGGGCTAAACGCGGGATTCACTTCAGCTTCAGATGTATTCACCCACACTTCTTTGGTGGCCCGGCCCGTCCGGTTATTGACCGTCTCTAAAAAGATCTCCATCATTCGCCACGCAGAAAGCGCATTTACCTGTAGCGACTGCTCAATCGCACGAGGGGACTTTTCACCCATGACGTTAATGCCGTGGTTGATAATCAGGATATCGATTTTTTGAAACGCGCTGCGAAGATCGGCTTCTTGTCCTGCGCACCAGGAAATTACTTTAGTCGCACCTAGAACTTCTGTTGCAGAGGTTGTCAGTGCTACCGGCTTTGCGCCCTGCTTAGCGAGTTCTGCAATTAATGCACGGCCCAGCGTCCCAGAAGCGCCAGTAACAGCGATTGACTTTCCTTTCAGCGAAAGCGCTGTGCCCAAAAGCTGATCGCTGAGGGGCAAAAATCCAGCGTAGTAGGCGTTGGTGTCGTCAAAGTGATGCCGCCAGTGATAAGTGCGATTGACTTTCCAGCGGCCAGGAATGCTGGTGAGCGGGCCGGGTTCGTGCGTTAGATCGGTGGCCGTGAGCAGGCCGCGCGATCGCAACACTGCTGCTACCAAAAAGCCAGCCGCATACAGCACCCCAAACCACAGCCCAGGCGTATGGGTGACGGTAGCTAGCAGCGCCATTACCACCATCATGAAAATAGACTCAGGCGCATCGTTATATAGCTGAGCTTTTTGGTAGACTTCAGTGCTGATAGGCGAAAAGTCTTTTTTGTAGGCGCGATGGTGCCAGTTGTGCAGGCGCTGAAGCGGCGGCAGATAGTGGCTAAGAAAATGATAAAAGTCGCGTACCATTTCGACGAGGAGAACAGCAGCGATCGCCCAGCCAATTTGATCGAGATGCTGAGTAATCCAGTTCACTGCGTTTGCTGCTCCGTTTTGTGCCCAGAATGCCGCCATAAATAGAGTCGCCTGCCAAAAAATTGGGATTCCTTAATGTCTCTTAAAGGTTATGGTAAACCGCTGACGCCCAAAAGCGTACAGGAAGCCCACCGCACCGTTCAGTACGCCCCCACAGCAGCCAAGACGCACGGGCGCTAAGAATCCGGGTATTCTTTTTATCAAGTAATCTTGCTGAGTATGACCATGACATCGGCGCTGCAACCACCCCATTTACACGAACAAGAAAAAAACAACTGGGCCAGATCTATCAGCTACAGCGAAATTTCGGCAATTCCTGAGGTGTGGCCGATTGTCGCGGCCAAGTATGGCAACCACCTGGCGCTGCACGATCCGCACACGAGCCCTGAAACAAAATATACCTATAGCGAGCTGGCTGCTGATATTAAACGGTTTGCAATCGGCTTGCAGGCATTGGGCGTAGAACCCGGTGAGGCGATCGCGCTCTTTAGTGAGAATCGCCCGCGCTGGATGGTAGCCGATCAAGGCATTATGACGGTGGGTGCGATTGACGCCGTGCGTGGGGCCAATGCTGACGTCGCTGAGCTGGCGTTTATTTTAGACAACAGCGACAGCATTGGGCTAGTGGTACAAGACATTACTACCCTAAATAAGCTTTCTAAGGCCCTGAGCAATGCGGGTCTGCGCTTCATTATTTTGCTCACAGATGAAGCGGCTGAGCTAGAGGCCGACTTGGGCGGTGCTAGGCTAATGAACTTTTCTGAGCTGATGGCGCTAGCCGATACCTCAGCCGCAGGCTTTAAGCCCGTGCAGTTGGAGCGCGATCGCACTGCCACCCTAATGTACACTTCGGGCACCTCTGGAATGCCCAAAGGGGTGATGCTC
This sequence comes from Phormidesmis sp., assembly GCA_051860365.1. Lineage (GTDB taxonomy): Bacteria > Cyanobacteriota > Cyanobacteriia > Phormidesmidales > Phormidesmidaceae > Phormidesmis. Next base: position 28,018 of record JBHYED010000007.1, on the reverse strand, counting down.
AGCCAAAGCAATCTGCTCTCACAAATTGCCGGAGCGAGCAGCGTTGTCAGCGTTGGCCCTGCCCAAAAAGTGATGAGCATTCTGCCGATTTGGCACTCATATGAGCGCTCATTTGAATACTTTACGCTTTCCCAAGGCGTCACCCAGATTTATACCAATATTCGCTCTGTTAAAAAAGACCTGAAGGAGCACAGCCCGCAGTATATGGTGGCCGTGCCTCGGCTGTGGGAGTCAATTTATGAAGGGGTGCAAAAGCAGTTTCGCGAGCAGCCTGAGGGCAAGCAAAAGCTGGTTAATTTCTTTTTGACGCGATCGCAAGAGTACATTGAAGCCAAACGCATTCTTTCAGGCCTAACGCTCGGCCAGCTCGCACCGTCATCTTCACAAAAGCTCAGCGCCAGGCTGAAGATGATTTACCTGTGGCCGCTGCATAAGCTAGGCGATCGCATCGTCTATGCCAAAGTCCGCGAAGCGCTCGGCGGCAAAGTAGACTACCTCGTGAGCGGCGGCGGCTCTATTGCCGATCACCTAGAGGACTTTTACGAGCTAGCGGGCATTGAAATTTTAGGCGGCTATGGCCTCACCGAAACCTCGCCGATCACCCACGTTCGCAGACCCTGGCGCAACCTTCGCGGTGCTGACGGCCAGCCCGTACCTGGCGTAGAAACGGTGATTGTGAACTTAGAAACACGCCAGCCCGTCCCGATTGGCACACCCGGTCTGGTGCTGCTACGCGGCCCTCAAATTATGCAGGGCTACTACAAAAATCCTGAAGCCACAGCCAAAGCCATTGACGCAGACGGCTGGTTTGACACGGGCGACTTAGGCCAGGTGACCCCGCAGGGCGATCTGATTATCACCGGACGCGCAAAAGACACTATCGTGCTAACCAATGGTGAAAATATTGAGCCCACGCCGGTTGAAAACGCCTGCCTGCGAAGCCCTTATGTGGATCAAATTATGCTGATCGGGCAGGATCAAAAGTCCATTGGCGCGCTGATTGTGCCCAGTATGGAAGCCTTAGAAAAATGGTCGAACGGTCAGCCAGTGGATTTAAAAAGTGATGCCGTGCGCAACCTATTTAAACAAGAGCTGAAGCGTGAAGTGGCCAAGCGGCCTGGGTATCGGCCTGACGACCGAATTGGGCCTTTTGAGCTACTTGAGGAGCCCTTTAGCGTAGAAAACGGCCTACTGACTCAAACGCTGAAGGTGAAGCGGCCAAAGGTGCGCGATCGCTACCAAGCCACCATTGACGCGCTATTTGCCTAACATGAGCCCTTAGCCATCAGGGCATAGCAGTGCTAAGCCTCTACCGATGTCCTTATAGGCGTTGATATCTTTATAGGTGTTTGTATCCGAACTGTATTTGTGTCCCGATAGATGGGCACAATGCTGGCAAGCATATAAAGCAAAGTTGATGTATTCACCAATGCTATGGTCGGATTCGATGTTTCCTGATTCAATCTAGATCATCGTAGCGGTTTCAATTTTTCGCTGTCTATCACTCCCCCTTTATTTCACCCCTTATCTCAACTATGGATGTTTCCCAGTCTCAGCTACTGCTCAAGCGCGTCGTCAATATTAAAGCAGTGGTCACACCGCTGTGGAAAGAAGAGGCCCAAAAGCAGCTTCAGAGCCAGCTCAACCAAATTGACGGTCGCCTGCAGCAGCTAGAAATGCAGAGTCAGCGCATTTTGACTGAAATGCAAAAACAAGGCTCCGACCCAGCCGATGCAGCCGTCGCGCAGCAAATCAGCAGCGTACAGGTCAAGCTCAACCAGGACAAAAGCCAGTTACTCCAGCAAAAGAACCAGCTCCTTCAGCAGCTTCAGCAGGTACAAACCCTAGAGCAGGACAAAGAAGTCAGCCAGGGCCAAATTGATGGCTTCTTTAAAGTGGCGGTGGGCGATCACATGATTAAAAAGATGCAGGTTGAAATTTTGCTGCGCGATGGCGTGGTCGAAGACATTCGCGGCGAGCTATAGGATCAAAGGCTTCTACCTAACCCTATTTTTGGAAGGGCGTACACCTATACACTGTGCGCCTTTCTTTGTGTCTACATATCCAAATACACGCCTATTCTGTAGCCTTCAATTGTGTGACCACAACGGGATACAATCAGTTGCCGGTAAACGCTGGCGATCGCTGTTGTCCATACCCACCTTCATCCATGATTCGCGAAGTCTTCATGCCTGCTCTCAGCTCTACGATGACTGAGGGAAAGATCGTTTCCTGGGCCAAGTCTGCTGGTGACAAGGTAGAAAAAGGCGAAACCGTTGTCGTCGTTGAGTCCGATAAGGCCGATATGGATGTGGAGTCCTTTTATGAGGGCTATTTGGCCGTTATTGTCACCGAAGCGGGGGAGATGGCTCAGGTAAATGATGCGATCGCCTACCTCGCCGACACCGAAGCTGAAATTGAAGAAGCCAAGCAAAAAGCAGCCAGCCACAGCAGCGCCGCCCCCACCACTGTAAAAGCGGCTGATCCAGAGCCCGCCGCCGCCCAAACTGAAGAAACCATCGCCGCCGTCGCTCAGGCCGTCGCCGATACCACCACCGCCGCCGCTCAAAACGGCAGCACGACCGGTTCACCCTCAGGTCGCGTAGTCATCTCACCTCGCGCCCGCAAGCTCGCCAAACAGCTTAAAGTCGAGCTAAACGGCCTTCAAGGCTCCGGCCCCCACGGTCGCATTGTGGCTCAAGACGTAGAAAAAGCAGCCGGCAAAACACCGACGCCTACAGCGATACAGCAGCCTGCACCACCCACCCCACAAGCAATACCCACCACGCTTGCCGTCGTTCCCGGTGCTTCGAGAGCGTCTGCTGCACCCACGCCAGCACCCGCAGCCCCCGGCGAACTGGTGGCCTTCAACTCACTTCAGCAAGCCGTCGTCCGCAATATGGACGCTAGCCTCTCAGTACCTGTGTTCCGCGTCAGCTACACCATCACCGTCGATGAGCTGAACAAGCTATACAAGCAAATCAAGCCTAAGGGCGTCACGATGACCGCACTACTGGCGAAAGCGGTTGCCGTCACCCTCAAAAAGCATCCCGTCGTCAACGCTAGCTTCTCCCCCTCAGGCATTCAGTACAGTAGCAGCATTAACGTCGCTATTGCCGTCGCTATGCCCGACGGTGGCCTGATTACGCCCGTTCTACGCGGTGCGGATCAAATGGACATCTATTCACTCTCGCGCACCTGGAAAGATTTGGTCACACGCTCCCGTGCCAAGCAGCTTTCACCTGAAGAGTACAACAGCGGCACCTTTACCCTATCGAACCTAGGCATGTTTGGCGTCGATAGCTTTGATGCCATTTTGCCCCCAGGACAGGGCTCAATTTTGGCCGTAGGCGGATCGCAGCCTCAAGTCGTCGCAACCAAAGATGGCCTGATGGGCGTTCGCACCCAGATGCAGGTCAATATGACCAGCGACCATCGCATTATTTACGGTGCCGACGGTGCAGCCTTCTTGAAAGATCTGTGTGATTTGGTTGAGAATAATGCGCAGTCTCTCACGCTGTAAGTTCTATAGAGTGCAAAAAATTAGCATTGTCTATAGCGCTATGGACAATGCTAATTTTGTAGAAATTTGGGCTGTTTGCAAAGGCTGTACGCTCCGTTTTCGCAGAGGTACACCCGTTGCCGAGGCAAAATACTTTAGCGTCTGGGTAATGTTTTTTATAGTACTTTTAGCTGAAGATGGCTGTATGTAGCCGCCCTTATTTCAGATAGGGATATCTCTTCTATTTTAGATGGCAAGAAGATTTTTTCTGCACTAGCTTTGTACTCAGAGCCCGCTTGAGGAAATTGATAGTTCACCACGAAAAAAGATGAGTCTTGCTTATGCAACTCAATTCTAATTGGCAGTGGTGGTATTGCCTGTAGCCTCTCAGTGTCAGCACCTAAAGCAGGTTGAAACAGTGGGTCAGAGCAAACAACCTTAGCGTAGACAATAGTTTGTGAAGAACTACTAACACCTCGATGCGTTTGCTGGTGCACGCACCTCATTCTGAGCATACTGTCGTAGATGTCGCCATCCACTTCAATCGTTCTAGGATAGTTGCGGTAATATTCATCTGAGATTGCATTTTCGATCTCTTGCTCTAACGCGCTGTCTATCGCACTATCCAGGTTTGTTTGATCATAAGTTAGGCGACCGTATAGGTCTTCACTGTCACCATTCATAGGGTTCGGGCCATAGCTCAGTTTGTAGGTGTAGTTCCCATTAGGAATTTTATACTCGCCAACATAGTCAGTAATTCCCCCTCGTACCAATTCGCCGGCAACTAAGGCTTCCATAGGTGCGTAGCGGAATGATCCACTCACTGAGCGATAGTCACTGACTTCTGCTGGCGCAAGGTCACCATATTCTTCACTTTGTTTCGTAGGGTTTTTTCCATTTTTATCTATAGAAGAAAAATGAATAACAACATTTTCTAGCGGCTGATTGCCTTTGTTAGCTGCTCGGATCATTAGCTGGCCTACTTGCTGAACCTGCTCAGAGTCATCGACACGCTGGACATTATCGGTCTGAGCTGTTTTAGCGGTCGTGCAGCTAAAAAGAAACGCTAAAGTAAAAATAAAGCACAGCTTGATAGAGGCTTTTGGCATTCTGATTATGTGTGAGTGTATCCATAGAATAAATACGCTAGGGGCGATATGTACGACCTGTTTCCAAATCTGAAACGGTTTTTTTTAAGTTGCTTGTGAGCGAAGCGATCGCAATTTACACGGACGGCGCTCAATTTGCTTTGTAAACTATAGTCTTACGCTCTGCTTTAACAGCGCTGCTCGCACTCAAAAAAACGGTATGAAACGCCTTAGAAGATTACTGGTAGGCGCTGTGATTGCAGGCGCGATCGCCACCGTTATTATCACAACCCACCCAGCTAAAGCCCAAAATTGGGAATCGCTAAACCCAGGGGCCGGGGGCCAAATTCAAGATGTCGTGCTCGACCCGCACCATGACAATCACGCCTTTGTGCTCTCTGATGTCGAAGGGCTTTATCAAACGCAGGACGGAGGCAGCAGTTGGATCTACTCATCGCGCGGCCTTGCGGGCACGAACACACTCAGCTTGGCCTACGATCCGACTAACGCCGATCGCATCTATTTAGGAACGACCATCGGTCTGCATGTGTCTACGGATGGCGGACACTCCTGGCAGCTACATCCCACCGTGCGCCGCCAGGACAATCCCGAGCTGCTGACGAAAACGAGCCCGTATACGGAGCTAGCGGTGGGTAGCGTGCTGGTGAATGCGACAGACAGTCAGCAGGTGATTGCAGGCGTGGGCAACAAGCGCGACAGCACCCTTAGCCAAGCAACCGTATTTCGTTCAACAGACGGCGGTTCTACATTTTCAGCTATTCGCTTTGGGCCAGCCTCAGAGCGCAATAAAAGTATCTTGCAGCTTGCACACGACCCAGCGCGACAGGCTGTGTTTGCGGCGACGACTGAGGGCGGACTGTGGCGCGGTGATAGTTTTGGAGCATCTAGCCAGTGGTCGCAGATTCAAAACCCTGCTAATACCTCTGCCCAAATGGAAGGCGTGGCTGTGGCCCCAGATGGCACCTTGTACGCGGCGTTTGGTCGGGCCGATTCGGCTGGAACAGGGCTCTTTGCTAGTCGCGATCAGGGCATCACCTGGCAAACGTTAGCCGGAAATGGAATGTCAGATGATGCGGCCTTTCGCAATCTTGTGGTTGATCCGCGTAGCAGCGAGCGGCAGCACAGCCTGCTAGTGGCGGATGGCGAGCAGAGAACAGGGCTATATGAAATCACAGTTGACTGGTCTGATGACGGGTCTGATAATCTGCCCACAAGCGGGCCAGCAGTCAAATGGCAGCAGGTATTTTGGTACGACCAGCGCGATACAGCTCCGTTTGAGATTGGCTGGGAAGGAGGCATTTATGGGAATCATCCGCGATCGCTCGCCTACCAGTATGCGCCTTTGCAGTGGGGCGATCGCGGCATCTGGGCCTCGGGCGACCAAACGCTATTCAAGGTAGAGGCAACTCGTTCAACTAGTGAACAGGGCAACTGGCAAAACAACTGGCAGCAAATTTATACCAGTCCGCCACAGGAAAGCTTTACGGAGGTGCCGGTGAATGCGGCTTTTACAGGAGATGCGATCGCCACAGTAGATCGCATAGACACCTATCACAGTATTGGCTGGCAGAGCACCGTCGATATGGACGTCAGCCGCTACGGCAACGTGATCGTGCGATCTGGCGGAGATCATGGGGTGACGCTGAGCTGGGACAACGGACGAAGCTGGGAAGATGTCTCTAGTCCGCGTCGCGCTAAGTCTCAGGCCAGTGCCGTTGTGATCAAAGGCGAGAGCGTTTATTTGCTAGCGCACTACAGCGGCCCGTTTGACTTTGGCGCGGACAATACCGAAGGCGAGCTGTGGGGGGCCAAAATCGATCCGGCTAATCCGCAGCCAGTACGCTGGTATTTTTTGGCGGGGGGCACTGGCAAGTTCGGTGACGGGCGCGGGCTGCCTAGCGATGTGTACACCAACCTTGTGGCCGATCCGACTGCACCGGGCCGCGTGTACGTGAGTACGCGAAGCCAAGGAATTTACGTGATTCCTGACATTGCTTATCTGTACGAAGCCCGTTTGGCTGACTTGCCTCTCGACTATTATTCACGCTTGATGGATAGCCCTAGCGCCAATGAATATGAGGGATCGATGGTGCTTGATCCGAACAACAACAAAGTGCTTTATGTTGCGGATGGCAATACGTTGTATAAGGGCGTGCGCGATGATAGCAGTAATTCTAGAGAACAAGATCGGCGCTGGACGTGGACACCGATGCTCTCTTCTGATGCACTGCTGACGTTCGATGCCTGGGACAGAGCGGGCGTGACGGTGGTTGCAGCGGCGACGCGGGCGGGCGATCGCTATCAGGTGCAGTTTTCAGAAAATGGGGGCGATCGCTGGCAGCCATTGCTAACTGTAGAGCAGCTCACCGACCGCCGCGATCCGTTGTTTGACTTCAGCGAAGAGAACCCCATTATCTTTGCCGTAGAAGGGCAAGCGGACAAGCTTTACCTGAGCGTGCAGACTCAAGCGCCGACGAATCTCGGCTACGGCATGTTTGAGGTGACGCTGAACAACAGCCGCTTCTCTAACATTCGCGATATCACGGGTAATTTGCCGTTTCCTAAGTCGTTTCGCACCAAAATTGTGACCGATCCGGTGACCGCAGAAACGCATCTTTATATGGCGTCTTGGGGAAGTGGCACCTGGCGGCTGCCGCTTTTTTCGGATTGAGTTCTAGGATTTAGAGCGCCAGCTTAGCTTGAGGTTTATCCAAAAGTTCCAGAGGGTCACGATTGCGATCGCCACAATTTTGGCAAAGTATTCATCCGCATTATTCGTCCAGCTTGCGCTCACCACCTGACCAATAAGTCCTGGAATCTGACCTACAGCCGGAATCAACAGAAGCAGCGTCATGATGCCAATTTGCAGTCCTGCTCCCAGCACACAAACCAGGTTAAACTTGCCAAATCTTTGCAGTCTAGCCTGCCAGCCCTGCTGCTTCTGCGCCAAATCAGCAAACGTCCAGGCATCGTTCCATAAAAAGTTGTTAATAATCGCTGCCTCAATCGAAAGCACCGTACTCATGTACAAAGGCAATTCAATCGCTTCGCGCAGCAGATAAAACACGATCAAATCGACAAACAGGCCGCTGAAACCAACAACCCCAAACCTCAAAAAGCGCCCGATAGGAAACTTCACGATGCAATCTCTACTGTGTACATCGAATACCTGCCACAGGTCGAACAATTCCAACGGCTTCAGCGGTGAGCGTTTTGAATCTGCTAAATCGATTCGTTGTCTGAAGATTTTTTCTTTGAAACTCTAGACCGCAGAAGAGCGATCGCCCAATAAAAATAACGGCTAAGAAATATTGACACAGAAAATACCACACCAGATTGAAGCTATCTTTTGCCTGTTCAATCTGAGCGGCTGTCGTAGACCCTTTTCCAACGCTGCCAAAGACAACCAATCTAGGCCAAAGTAGCCACCTTAGGCGGGAGGTAGATTTTAAGCTTGCAGCCATAATAAACGTCATCAGTAAGAAGCGCCGGTCACCCCATCGCATTCTATAGGGCAATGGCCGCAACGTCATTGGATGAGTGCCATCAAGTCGCTAACGCGCTCTTATCTGATGACGTTTATTGTGTGCACCTCAGGAACTAGCTAACCTGACTAACAGCCACCGAAATAGCCTCTACAGGCTCCGCAGAGGGAATCTCGGACTGAATGTCGCTCGCAAGCTGCTTTAGATGATCCTTCCGCGCTTGCAGTGCTGGCGTGGCTGCAATCCCAAGCTTGTTTAGGATCTGCTCCCAACGATATACCCAGTCGTGCTTGAGCAAAGAGTTCGCAACGTTATTTCTACGAATGCGCTCAATGCGCTCAGGCTGTGCGTCTAGCTCATCAATGATGGTGTTGATATTGGGCTCATCAAAGTTGATGGGAATAATTGAATCTTCCCAGTCAAAGAAGCGCTCGTATAGATGACCGTGTGGCTGTGCGCCGATGAGGACGTTACCAGCAGCAGCCCCTTCAAAGAAGCGATAGCCAATTTCGTACTCGCCTAAAATTTGATCGGGTAGATCGGCTTTGGCATAGTTTGTCAGAAAATAGCGGCTGCTCTTGAGCACGTTAGACATAAGCGTGCGGTGCTGCTGGTGGTTTTCAATGCGCAGCACGGAGCCGTTGGTTAGCTCGTGGTAGTAAAAGAAGGATTCATTTTCTGAACGCTCTACAAGTGCTTTGTGAGTGATGGGCGATCGCCGACCAATGCTGACAATATCCAAAGAGCGTTCTTTGTCAAAATCAGGACAGAACTTGAGCGTATCAATGCCGGGAAGCACGAACATGCAGGGTGCATCCATGATTTTCTCGACTTCTTCTAAGACGTGATACGTCCCAACGCAAACCAGGTCAAACTTGCTAAAGAACTTTTTAAAGTTAGCTAGCTGCTCTAAATCCTGATTCCAGATTTCAACGATGTAGCACACCGCAATCCGACAGCGCCTGCGCCAGTTTTTCAACAGATTGATCGAAGCAATGCTCCAAGGAAAATCTAGCGTCACAAAATAAATTTCGTAGTCATACGCTAAGTCAATACCGCTCCCATAGGGGTTCACGGTAGCCAGCGCAGAAATTTTGGTATACCGAGTCGTATTTTCGACTGCTCTTTTGAGAAAAGTGCCTGTTGAGTTGTACTTTACCGGCGACAAAATATCAGCTTCATCTACATCGGCAATGACGTCCTCAAACTCGTATAGGCATGAGTTGTAAACGAAGTTTTGTAGGTTGCGTAGCGACCACACTAGCGCTCGTGAATCTTGATTGCAGGAACCTTGTATATTTGTCAAAATAATACTTCTTCAGACTGTGTGTTTACACTGACAAGTGTATTTTTCTCTAGGTAATTTCATCAGTGAATGTTGATAAAATCGCCCGTAGCTTTACCACTAGGTAAATTATTTGAGAAGTTATTACGATGTCATGGACTAATTAAGCACTGTTTTTATCGAAAAGAGACGTAAATATAGTGCTATATGTTCACTCTACAGCTCACCAATACCAGTGCATCTACTGATGTCTTGACCAAAAGCAAACACTTCTACGGAGAAGAGAAGATATTTACCACTGCTCTGTAACGTATCGTCTTAATATTGCTAAGTAGTGTTTCAAACACAACATTGTCAGGTAAGTGTTTGTCTCGAAGCAGAGATAGAGAGGCTAGAACCGCACCGAAACAGCAATATTGAAGTCGCAGTAAAGTTGCATGTTAAGGCGCGATCGCAATATACCTTAAAAGTGTCTGTTAGTACGAACTTTCATCTATCAGGGCGAAGCGCATGAGGCCTATAAAATACAGATAGGGAATAAAAAAAGGCCTAGCCATTACGTGCCAGCCCTTCTATACCGCGTTTCATATTTATACCGTTCTGTCTGTTGCAACATTAGCGCTTAGGGGACGATCTATCCTAAGCGATAGCCAAATCCACGAACTGTTTTAAGGTATTTGGGACTGCTTGGCACTGCTTCTAATTTCTCTCGCAGCCAGCGAATATGCACATCGACCGTTTTGTTGTCGCCCATAAAGTCGTAGCCCCACACCTGATCAATAATTTGATCGCGAGACCACACTCGCTTAGGCTGGCTCATCAGTAGCTCCAAAATTTTGAACTCTTTAGGCGACAGACTCACCTCTTTGCCGGCCAACAGCACGCGACACTCATCGGTGTGCAGAGAGATGTCTTCAAACTTGCGCACCGACTTATCGGCCTGCTGAGATTTAGATTGCGATCGCCTTAGCAAAGCCCGACAGCGCGCAATCAGCTCCCTCATGCCAAACGGCTTGGTCAAATAGTCATCTGCGCCCACTTCTAAGCCCAGCACCCGGTCAGTTTCAGTGCCCTTTGCGCTCAAAATTAGGATCGGAACATTTAGTCCTCTGTGCCGCACCAGCCGACACAGATCCAACCCGTTCATACCCGGTAGCATTAGGTCGAGAATTACCAGGCTAATGTCTGCGATCGCCGGCTGCGAATCACGCTTCCCACTATCGGCAGCGCCCAAAAGCATTTCCAAGGCCCGCTGCCCGTTATCGGCAACAAACACCTCAAAGCCTTCATCGGCCAGTGATAAAGCCACCGTCTCACGAATCAGCGCTTCGTCCTCAACCAGTAAAACCTTACCCAGCCCAATCCGAACATCCTTCTGGACATTTATTTGAGCCGGTGCCGCCTGTAAAGAACCCATCAAAGGAACCTTTGTGTCTTTTCACCGAAATTCTATCAGAGAATCCCGCAAAAACGCCATTAAACGGCTACAAAGTTTACCAGCTTCCCAGGAACAACAATCACCTTTTTAATCGTTTTTCCCTCCAAATATCGCTGAGCCACCGCCGACTCGCGGGCATACGTTTCTAGCGCGGCCTTGTCAGCCCCAGCAGGCACCTGCAAAGTTCCTCGGGTCTTCCCCATAATTTGCACCACCAGCGTGATTTCATCAGCCACTAAAGCCGCAGCATCAACCACCGGCCAGGGCTGTTGATGGACTGAACCTGCCTCTGTCGCTGACATCTGCGCCCACAGCTCATCGGCAATATGCGGCGCAAAAGGGGCAATCAGTAAAACCAACGTACAGGTGCCTTCTGCATAGGCCAACGTTGTTTTATTTTTAGCGTCATTAAGCGCGTTGCTAAGCTTCATCAGTTCTGAAACAGCCGTATTAAACTGATAGTCTCCTTCAATATCTTCAGTAATCTCTTGTATAGCCGTATGCGTGGCTTTTCGGAGCATTTTATCTTCTTTGTTGAGCTTGCTATGATCCATATCCGCAATCTCTTTTACAAGACCAACGCTATCAGATTGAGCAAATCCGCTCACCGAGCGCCACACTCGGTTTAAAAAGCGATACTGGCCTTCGACATCCGCATCGTCCCACTCCAAATCTTTTTCAGGAGGGGCCTTAAAAAGAATAAACATGCGAGCGGTATCAGCACCGTATTTTTCGAGCACCTGAGCAGGCGGCACGCCGTTAAATTTAGACTTTGACATTTTCTCAAAAGATACCTGCAGCGGCGCGCCTGTTTCAGGATCGGTTGGATTGTCTAAATCAGCGATTTTTTCAGGCACAACAAACTGTCCTGCCGCATTTTTGTAGGTAATCGCTTGCACCATGCCTTGGGTCAGCAGCCGCTTGAAGGGTTCGTCAAAGTTTAGAAGCTGGCGATCGCGCAACACCTTCGTAAAAAATCGTGAATACAGCAAATGCAAAATCGCGTGCTCAATTCCGCCCACATACTGATCGACCGGTAGCCAGCTATTCACTCGCTCAGGGGTAAAAATAGCCTCATCATTATTGGCATCGGCATACCGTAAAAAGTACCACGACGAATCTAAAAAGGTGTCCATCGTATCGGTTTCACGCTTGGCATCTTGGCCACAGCTCGGACAAGGCACCTTCACCCAATCATCAATTTGAGCCAGAGGAGACGCGCCTTTGCCGGTAAATTCCACGTTCTCCGGCAGTTTCACGGGCAAGTCAGCGTCCGGCACTGGCACCGCGCCGCAGTCAGGGCAGTGGATAATTGGAATCGGCGCGCCCCAGTATCGCTGACGAGATACCAGCCAGTCACGCAGGCGGTAGTTCGTGGTGCCCGCGCCCAAAGACTGTTCTTGTAGGTAGGCGATCGCCTGCTCCACGCTCTCCCCTTCGCCCTTGCCAGCCGCAACGCCATCCATTGGCCCAGACTGAACCATGGTGCCCGCGCCCACATAAGCCGCATCCATCGTATCGCCGTCTAAAGTCTCACCCTCAGGCTGAAAAACCACCTTGATCGGAATTTCAAACTTACGCGCCAACTCAAAGTCTCTTTGGTCGTGAGCAGGCACCGCCATAATCGCGCCCGTGCCGTAGTCCATCATCACGTAGTCAGCCGTCCACACCGGCACCTTTTCACCGTTCACCGGATTCAGCGCATACCCACCTGTCCATACGCCCGTTTTTTCTCGGCCCTCAGCCGTCCGGTCAATCGTGCTCAAATTTGCCGCCGCGTCCTGATAGGCCTTTACAGCTTCAGCCTGCTCCGGTGTCGTCAGCGTCTCTAGAAAAGGATGCTCCGGTGCAATTACCATAAAGGTCGCCCCCCAAAGCGTATCGGGCCGCGTAGTGTACACCACCAAATCTTCACCCGCTTCAGTCTTAAAGGTGACCTGAGCACCTGTAGACTTACCGATCCAGTTAGCCTGCATGGTTTTCACCCGCTCTGGCCAGCCAGGAAGCTGATCGAGATCGTTTAATAGCTGCTCGGCATAGTCCGTGATCTTAAAGAACCACTGACGCAACAGCTTACGCTCCACTTTGGCACCCGAGCGCCAGGAGCGGCCTTCTCCATCTACCTGCTCATTCGCAAGTACGGTTTGATCAATCGGATCCCAGTTAACGGCCGCTTCCTTCTGGTAGGCAAGGCCCATGTCAAAGAACTGAAGAAAGATCCACTGTGTCCAGCGGTAGTAGTTGGGCAAACAAGTGGCAACTTCACGATTCCAGTCGTAGGAAAGGCCCAAGGCTTTGAGCTGTTCGCGCATCTGATCAATATTTTTGAGCGTCCACTCTGCGGGAGGCACACCTCTTTTAATCGCGGCATTTTCAGCAGGTAAGCCAAAGGCATCCCACCCCATCGGATGCAGCACCTCATAGCCTTGCATTCGGCGGACGCGAGCAATCACATCGGTAATGGTGTAGTTGCGCACGTGGCCCATATGCAAGTCGCCCGAGGGGTACGGGAACATAGAGAGGGCGTAGAACTTTTTAGCGTTTTCACGATTATCTGCGCGATCAATCGGTGTTTTGTCTAGGTCGTGGTCAGCCCAGTATTTTTGCCACTTGGTTTCGATGTCTGCTGGGCTATATCGCAATTCCACGCCGTTCAGGTTCCTTTATGACTTCACAGTTGCTAAGGCTGTATTTTACAACAGGTGTCGCGACTGCACTGCTACAAGAAGCTTTTGTACAAACGGTGTTTTGAGTATCTTGAACCAGCATGGCCCGGTGGGTGGTCATTCTGTCATTTACAGAGATTGCGACAGAGATCTCTCGCCCGTGTCCTTCAGATGGCGCGGTATCAGACAAAATTCGGTAGGTGATCTGACAGTCAAACCATGACCATCCGTAATGGAGCAGTAGCTGTCGCTCTAATATTTGCAGCGGCGCAGGCAGCAGCCCCCAGCCTCGATACACGGAGCGAATTTGGCTAATAGGGCCGCTGCGAGTCACGATTGCCTGCAAGGCTGAGAGCGTGAGCCGACCGTAGTAGCGACCGTCGGGGAAGGAGATTGCGGTGGGGGCGAAACGATGGCCGCCAATATGGCTGACCTTCCACACTCGGGTGTTGGGGAGATCGCCTTGCTTGGCTTTTTGGATCGCATTTTTGAAAAAGGGCTGACCGAACCTAGCACAGCACTTATCTCTCATGCCGTGAGTGCAGACGAGAATGTCTTTTTGGGTAACAGGCGTCCCGATGCGATCGCCCTGCCAATGTGCTTCTAGGCAGTCCACCACCTGAGTCAAGTCGTCAAGCTGAAACGCATAGCCCCGGTACCCTTCTTGAGACTCATTTACAGACTCATTGGTCGATAGGGCAGCACCAGAGGGCACCGTTTTTTCGTACACCATCACCGTAACGGAGTCTTCTGAAGCAGAAGCACCCGAGTGAATGGCTAAAAACTGAACAGAGCGCTTGGTCTTAATCGCCTTCACGTACTGACGAAGCTCGGGCGGAATGCTCTCTGAATTGAAGACTTTGGCAGCCCAGGGCAAGGGGCACTCAATTAACACGTAGGTTTGATAGTGGCCTGCCGTGCCGATCAGATCTTCTCCAGACTGTCGGTTAGCGATCGCGCAAAAAGAAGGTTTCATACAGGGTTCTTTTACAAACCGGCAGGACGTTCTATCTCACACCAGCTTTATTGACAACATATCTCAATAGTATACTACCCGAACTATTCTACCTGTATAGATAAAACTGTTTTTTACACAAAGTGAAAATAACGACAATATTTGATGATAAAAGCATAAATTATTTGTTCGACAAACCCTTTATCAGAGCTTATATAGCGAAAAATCCAACAATCAGGCCTATGGAAGTTATCAGCAAAGCTTACGGAATATCACGGAGACTTTTACGAAGGCTTGGGCATTTTAAGTTTGGAGCTGTGCATAAGTAGAGTCTTTACATAAGACCTATTTTCATTAACGTCCGCATCTACGTTCATTTGCGAGAAGTCGTAGCACTGTCGAGCCTCCTCTGTCATCACCTGACAAGGATTGACCGCACACTGTAAAAAATCATCGTTTGTAAAATACTGACAGATCTTGCAAGGAAGCGATCTCAAATAGCGCTGCTCACGGATTTCTCTTACTTGCAAGAGCACTCTTGTCACCCCATACCAAATGACTGTGCTCAGAAATATCGCAGGCCCCAGAACAACGCCAAGGAGCAATAACGCCGTCGAAACAATATCTTTTGCTGGCATAAAAGCACCTACTTACGAATGATTCCAATCGGGCTTTACGGTTTTACGACTG
Organism: Phormidesmis sp.; assembly: GCA_051860365.1. Lineage (GTDB taxonomy): Bacteria > Cyanobacteriota > Cyanobacteriia > Phormidesmidales > Phormidesmidaceae > Phormidesmis. Next base: position 12,888 of record JBHYED010000007.1, on the reverse strand, counting down.
TTGAGATAGCGATCAATTGCCAAGCGCACCCACTGCTGAATTTTTGTCTAAAATCACCGTTTTTAAGTCAGATCTCGCCATGTAGAGTACACAGGTACAGCCAGCAGGGCCACCGCCTATAATCACAACATCAAGCTGGTAGGTATTCAAAATAAGCGTCCTAAAAGCGTAAAAAAGAGAAAGAGAAAGTTCACCCGCACTCTTTTTATCAAGTAAAGGTGAACTCGTTAGCCGAGAGGAGAGATTTCACAGCCAACAAACCTGATGCCCTGCCTCAGCCAAAGGCCCTCCGTAGTGAGGCTAGAGGAATAGACAAGACATATTGGAATACGGATAAAACTTAAGTCAAACGAACAGATGGTTGGCCTTCATCAGCAGCAATGCCTCGGTAGGCATGCCATAGATGGCCAATCAGAAACAAGAGGCCCAATCCTAACTGCACCGCTGCTCTTCCGGTAAGCTGGGCGGTGCCGTACAGCTCAGGCGGAAACACCGTTGTGTTGTGGCTAACAAAAGCCCATGAAACAAAGGCCATAAAGGCCAAAGAACCTAAGCTATAGGAGAGAATAGCGTCCGCATTGAGGCGAATCGGAAAAATAATCGGAGCCTTCACTAAAATATGAAAGATGCCGCCGCCAATCAACAAAATGCCAATCCACACGTGGCCACCAATCACATCTTCCAAATTGTTAACGCTAGCAATTCCCCAAATATCCCAGCCGTCTGGCGTAAGCCCAGCTAAGTAGCCAAAAATATCTGCTGGATTAAGATTAGGCGTAATCAGCCGAACTTCACCCACTGCCGGATCGTAAACGCCGCCGTATCGGGTGGCTTTAGCCACAAAAGCCAAAGCAGCAGCCCCTAAAAACAACAAATGATGGCCCAAAATAAGCGTTAGCTGCTTAGGATCGTCCCACTCATAGTGAAACTTCTTGGCCCAGCCATCCGCATTCGACAGCTTTTGTGGCCCAGCGAAAACGTGAAAGAGTCCGCCCGCGCCCAGCACGGCTGAAGCCACCAAGTGCAGCATACCAATCACAAAAAACGGATAGAGCGTAGCGATTTGACCACTTTCATCAACGCCCCAGCCGAGCCGTACCAGGTTGCTCACTAAAGCCAGCCCTTGCTCACCCAAAGGAAGCGTTGCATCGTAGCTGAGGACTTGGGAAACAGTGATCGACCCCGCCCAAAACATAATTAGCCCAGCGTGGGCAATGTGAGCACCCAAAAGCCGATTGGATAGCCCAATCAGTCGGGCGTTACCTTCTATCAAGTTTTGATAGTCAAGCGGTGAGGTTGCATTGTTTGAATCAGCTAATGTTGACACCATACAAGGTTTCCAAATAAAGAACAAAATAGCGATAAAAGCCTGTTAGAAAGCGCTGTGGGTTCAAGCTGCATTGAGCTTTACGCTTCACAAAAATCAGGCCGTGAAAATCAGACCGTAGAGCCTGGAGAAAGAAGATTAGGAAACACATCTATAGCGATTTACGCCAAAGAAACGCTGGTACAAACCCTTGGATAAAGGGCTATAGATGTGTGATGAGAGGATCGGTTCATTCAGCATGTGCGCGGCTAGCGCTATCTTGAAAGGCCATCTAAGAGGAGAGCAGCAAATACGGCTCCGCCTAGGCCACCTATCAGAAAGCTGAAAGAGAACTGTCGCCAGCCCTTAATGCTGCGCAGAGAAGACGGCAGCTCTAAAACATCATTATCTGTTCTTGCTTTTTTGTAAACAGGTGTTTTTGCTTGATTTGAGAAAGATGCCAGTCCATACCCTAACAGAACAACAAACCCAATTAAAATAAGCCCACAGCCAGATAGTGTTCCAGCTAAAAGTGCCTGATCGCTATTGCGCAGCGGCCCTAGCTTAATGAACGGCCCAATCGCCCAATAGCCGTGCGCCATTCCGACTTCTAGCCCACGACGCAGTGGTGACAGATTGTCTCGTAAGATAGGCAGTCTGCGAATAAAATTTACGCTCAAATCTGAGGCATTCAGCGGTGTTTGCAGCGTGCCTTCCAAAACATTGGGTGCGGGTGTGACAGCAGGATCTTTTTTGAAATTGATCCCGGCAGCTTGGGCTCGCGCTCTAAAAGCGTGCCACCAATGGCCGGTTAAAAACAGCGCACTTAACCCGACATGAGAGAACGCAAGAGCGCCTCGCAAGGTCACAGATCCTGTTAAGTCTCGGAGGGTGTCAACCGGCCCATAAAAGACTTCTGGATATACCGTATCATTCACGGTGACAAAGTAAGCAGCAAGCAGGCCCATGTAGGCCAACGCACCCAAACTATAAGATAGATACGCCTCACCAGACCAGGTTAGAAGCCGCTTTGCCCAGGGCAGGGGCGTGGTAGCAATATGCCAGAAGCCGCCTAGTATGCAGAGGCTACCAATCCAGATATGTCCACCAACAACATCTTCAAGATTGTTGACTGCGGCCATACCTTCTGAGCCAAAGCGCCCGAAGAGATAGCCAAAAATGACTGTGGGATCTAGGGTTGGACTGGCGATCGCCCGCACATCCGCAACCCGAGGATCGTAAAGCCCACCCCAGAACATTGCCTTAAACACTAACAGCCAAGCACCAAGGCCCAACAGCAAAATATGAATGCCTAAGATAGTCGATATTTTATCAGTATCTTTCCAGTCGTAACCAAAAAAACCAACAGCATCATCGCCTTTTGGCAGCACAGCAGGGCCGCTAAAGACATGGAACAGTCCGCCTGCACCAAGAACAGATGAAGAGATGAGATGAATAGCACCAACCACAAAGTAGGGGTAGGTATCAACAATAACGCCGCCTGCACCCACGCCTAAGCCTAAAGAGGCCAGGTGTGGAAGCAAGATAAGCCCTTGCTCATACATTGGCTGCTGTGGGTTGAAGCGATCAAGTTCAAACAGGGTCATTGCCCCTGCCCAGAACACAATTAGACCCGCATGGGCGACATGAGCGCCTAGTAGCTGTCCGGAAAGATGAGTGAGGCGTGCATTACCGGATAGCCAGCTACGCGTGTCAGCACTATCGAGATTGCCATATGTTTGCATAGGTATCGCCGGTGGAGACTTGAATATTTATTGACTCGCTAGTTAATTCTTTAACCAGCCTCTTTTAATTCTCTAACCAGCTTCTTATAAAGAATAAGGTTCAATAGAGGTTACTTCCTAGATTAGAGTCATTCTCAATAAAAACAAATTAACTTTTATGTCAGATCTTGCGCTTTTTGATGCAATGCGTTGGGCAAATTTGATTGAGATATTTACAACAAAAAGCGTTAATCACCTGTCACAGAAGGGTTTCAGGATAGTCTGAACAATGTGATTAGAGGCTAAGTATAGCGAGACTTACATTTGCATCTTTTATCAACGGCATCTGGAGACATCAAATATCATTAAGGCTGCTTATTGTTGAAGAAAATTTATCTGTATTCTCGACAACCATTTTCAATAAGTGCTTTTTGCATTCTCATGGGAAACCCTGCCTCTGTAGTGTAAGAAGGCAGGGTTGCTAAGCGATTGAAGAAGAAGTTTTAACGGCAGCAACAATAGACGACAAAAGCGTTTTATAACTGAGTATAAGGTGCTTTCCAGCTTTGATTTAACAAGGCGATAAGCGCTTGTCGCGGCTGCGAAACTCGTCTTACAACGCTCCATAGCTGAATTACCTCAGTGGGCGTTTGGAGGTTGACCTGAAGCGGCTGGTAGCTGCTGCACTGACACATAATATCTAACTCTTGCAGACGGTGGTATACCTGCCAACGATCTTCACAGCAAACGGTGTTATTGAAAGAGGCGATATCAGAAGACATTAGACAGTCCCTTCGTGGGTGAAGGCAAATATTGAACAAGAAGAGCAGCTAGCTGATACTGATGAGATTTATTCCCATCGAGTTAGTTATACCGTTAGTTGATAATGACTGTCAAGAGTATTTTTTGGGTGGCTGAATTCAATACGCAGGTACTTCAAATGCCGCCAGCGTTTTTGCGTACACTAGCTTTTTATTTGCTGTCCATTGGATTTTGCCCTCGCGCTCTAGCTGCTTGAGGATGCGGGTTACGGTCACTCGGGTGCAGCCAATAGAGTCCGCAATTTCTTGATGAATGAGCTTGATAGAAACCTCGCGGCCTTCAGCGGTAGGCTGACCAAATCGAGTGGCTAGCCAGCAAAGGAAGTGCAGGAGGCGTTGATCTGTTTGGCGGCAGTGGGTAATTTTGAGAAGGTCGTTAGACTGGCGAGCGTGGGCCAGCGCAGATTCTCTTGAAAAGGTGTAGTTGTTGCCCAGATAGTCGGCAATCACGGGGGTAAGACACTGGGCTTCGTAGGGGGTCATTTGGGCGATCGCCTGTCCAAAAATATCGCCAGCTTGCCAAAATCCCAAAGAAACAGAATCGCCCTGATCGTTCCAGGTAAACGTTCGCACGTACCCACTTTGAATGCGCCAGAGGCCGTGGTCATAAGCAGGAAGACAGTCAGAGCGCTTAAAGGAAATTGTTTTGTATGGATTGAAGGCAACGACGTTGCGATCAGAACTATAGTCAGATTGAACGGTGCGTTGAACGGGCTGTAGAGCAAATACCATGAGAGAGATCCGCTAGAAAAGGGCTAGTTACGAGTGATGAGTGACCAGGCGATCGCCTGCACCGACTTCGGCGGCTGCGGTTGAATTTTGCACAGGCTGCAGTTGCGCTTGTCGAACGTGCTGCTTAATGACGTCAGCCGTCTCTTTGGCATAATCGAAGTGGAAAAAATGCTTGCCTTCCGGGCAGTGCCAGAGGCGATCGCCTGGTTTCATATAGTCGTGCCATAGGCTCTGCTCCTGGCTACAAACAATAGAGTCCGCGTCACCATTACAAACAAGTAGAGGGACGTTTGTTCCACCCGACGGAATTGTGGCATGGTGCGCAAGCGAGTGCAGCGTCAGGCTGCTGTCTAAATTTTTGGCGAGTAGGCATGAGAGTGCTTTGGCAAATCTAGGCTGCTGCTGATTAAACAAAAGCTTGGTCATTTGAGCCAGAATAATCTCTCGGCTACAGGGTAAAAGCTGCCGCAGCGCATAATAGTGGGCCTGCCAGTTGATCGCGGGCATCGGGTTAACTGAAAGCAGCGTCAGTGAGGCGACATGCTGAGGATAGCGGCGAGCATACAGCAGCGCGACAATGCCACTCACACCATGGCCTAAGAGGTGCACCTGATAATGCGCTTGCCCGGAACGGCGCTCTAAGGCCGCGCGATCGCTCACATATTCATGCAAAGACGCCACCACAGACGCTATGCAGCAGGGCTCATCTACCGTTTGAGAATAGGCCCAGTGGCGAACAGGAACTGTACTCGTCAATCGTGATAATAGTCGCCGATCAAAACACTTCAGGTTCGGACTAACGGATAGCCACAACATATTAGGATCTTGATTCATGAAATTAGTCCGCAGTCTTTGCAGCCTGTGAGTTGTACTGGATGCGAGATTTATAGCCAAAACCTTTATTGACTATAAATCTCAATAGCTAACAACCGAAGTATACCCCATCGATCTTCTAATTAAGAAGTATTTTCAATAACGTCAGCATTATTATCAATCGTCTCCGCTCAACTCACGGTGCACGCTAGTCCCAATTTGAATGGCTTCATTGAGCAACCGGCCATAGTCACTGGCCTCATCGCTCACCCGCAATCGCTGTAGCGTAGCCAAATTTCTTTCAATGCTAAAGAACATTTCTTCACGGCGGGCCATAAACCTTTGGTGCTTCCGCATCACGCGCTCCGTCATCAGACCGCAGACCAAACTCTCACGGGTAAGGTGCAGCGCTTCTACCACCTCATGCCGATTCTCCAGGTTTAAACGACTGTTTCGAGCCCCACCAAGCTCTTCTAAAATTTCAACGGCGGCCACCATTTCGTTAAATTTATCAATTTCATCCAGCAAATGGCTGAGGGTCATCAGGCGCTTACCTTCTCTCCATCGGTAAGTCGTCCAAGCAGCAGTGAGTGCCACTGCGCCAATACCACCGACCGGAAGCCAGCGCCACACAGCGTCTATATCGTCTCCGCTAACAGCACGAGACAGCAGCAGCGTCAGGGGAACACAAAAGACAAGGGCCACCCCGACGGTGAGTAGCTGATCGCTTAAAAAAGAGAATCGCCGATGAGGAGAGAATGCGGTTTGGCGATAGGCCCAGCCCATAGCGACATCGCTGATGTCTAAGTCAGTCAGCTCATCTAGCTCACGCGCGCTAATTCTAAGATTGTCTAGGTTTGCTAGGTCTGTTGCTTCGGCCATGATGCCTTTTTGCGGGTACAAATGTTGCGTGTCAGCTTATGCTTTGAGGGGCGAGAAGAATAGCTTAAAAACCTAGCATGGTACCTATAGACTCGATGACTTTGGCGTAGAAGTTACCGTTAATTTCAGGGCGAAAGATTTGGAAAGGCGCGCCTTCAGCGCCAAAAAATGGACGCAGCGTCCAGCCGAGCTGAGAACCCACTAAGCCGTACAGAACCACCCAGCCTTTGAGCAGATTGTGACGAAAATCTTTGTCAGTGGCTTCTGGGCCACCCGCCATATCACGCATCCCCTTATAGAACAATCGCACGCCGACGGCACCTGTAATCGTCATGATAAAGACGTTGAGCAACAGAAAGAAGTCATAGCCTTTTACTGAGATGAGAAAGAACAAAACAACAGGGGCAAAGCTGAAAAGGAGGACGCTAATGACCGCTACGGACGTGAGCGCCATGGTGACATATTGCTTAAAGTCGAGCTTAGAACCGAATAAGATGTCAAAAAAGTAGAGGGTGGGAAGGCAGATAATCAAGGTGATGAGATAGAGGGCAGGAAGCTTGATAGCGGACGAGATAATTTGCAGCCCGCCGCCGTAAGATCCGATAATGGCACCATATATAGAAAAGAAAAAGCTGCTGGCAACTAGCAGCGATGCGATTTTGGTTTCGAGCTTTACGCTATTGCGAACGTCTTCTAAAAAATGTTTGCGATCGCGTAGCAGTCGAATCAGCACAGAAAGATGGTTCATAGTTTATTAACGGTTTCTTTTTAAATCCTGCTTGAGAGAGCTTTAGTGCACTGGCTATTTAGTGGCTTAACAAAACCACTGATGCTCAATAATTCTTTAATTCCAGCCGATCAGAATGGCGACTGAGCGGGCCACCTGCGCGTAAAAGTTACCGTCTATTTCAGGTCTAAACACCTGAAAGGGTTCACCGTCAAAGCCAAGAAAAGGTCTGAGCGTCCAGCCGAGCTGGGAGCCGACTAGGCCATACAGCAGCATCCAACCTTGCAGCAAGTAGCGGCGAGAGGTAGGATTGGGCGTATCTGGGCTACCAGAAATATCGCGCATCCCTTTGTAAAAAAGCCTGACCCCAATGGTGCCAGTAACACCCATAACTAGCACGTTGAGCAGTAGAAAGAAGAAATAGTCTTTGACTGAAATCAGAAAGAACAGAATGACCGGCGCGAAGCTAAAAAGAAGCACGCCAATCACCGACACGGCAGTAAGGGCCATGGTGACGTACTGACGAAAGCCTAGCCGGGAGCCAAATAAGATATCGAAGAAGTAAAGGGTCGGTAGGCAGATCAGCAGGGTTAATAAATAGAGGGCGGGAAGCTTGATTGCTGAGGAGATAATTTGCAGCCCGCCGCCATAGGCTCCAATAATGCCGCCATAGATGGCAAAAAAGAGGCTGCTAGAAACCAAGAGCGAGGCAATTTTACTCTCTAGCTTTACCTTGGTTCGGACTTCTTCTAAGAATTGTGGGCGATCGCGCAGCAATCTAATAAGGCTCGAAAAGTGATTCATGCGTTTGACGGTATTAAAGCGTTTTTTCTGTCTTTACTTACAGGCCTTACTTACAGGCAACAAATTTTTGAAGTGCTGCTCGTAACACGGTTACTCGGTGCCCCTTTATTTAGGCTTCTACAAATATGAGCGATCGCATTCCACAATGCAGCCAGAAAAAGTCGGCGAAAAGGTCTGGTTTGAAGTCTGAAGAACCATCCGACCAAGCACAGACTAAACACAAGGGCGTCCTTATCTAACATCAGTACGCTCTGATTTTTATGTATGTTTTATTACTTAAAAAAATTAAGGAAATACTGAATTTATTGATTTCGGAACTTTTTCCAATCCAGATAAACCTTGGATGAAGTAAATAGAGGCTGATATGAGGTTTTCGTGAACTAACGAGACGTATCTGTAGGCAAATAGCAGAAAAACAAGGCGATCTGAAGTGGACACTTCTTAGATTGGCTTAAATAACCTGATTTTCGGCCATCATCTTTTGAATTAGGGCGACTAGCTACATTGTCACATGTACTGATGTGACAGATGCGGAGTCTGTCATCTTTCTAACGATCTAAATACGCCGAATGTAGCGAACCTTAGAGACGAATAAGTGTGTATGCCTTGTTATGTGGCACATATTTTGCGATCGCTACGCTGACAGATACGCATTACTATTGTTTGACAATGAGTTCTTTTTTATACAGAACAATGGCTATTCCGCCCTCAACTAGTGGCACCTGTCTTCCTTAATACATCAATTTTTCTTGATTTTATAGCTACATACGAAACAGCATCTCCCTGAATCTTTGTCATGACGAATATCAATACAAAAGCCAATACGTACCGCTCGAATCGCCTTAGCCCCATCGGCCTCAAGCAACTTCTATTCAAAAGGTTCTCTAAAACTGCGGTTGCGCTATTGATTGCAACGGGTGGTCTAGGCGTCGCTCATCAAACAGCGCAGGCTCAGCAGAGTCCTAACATTGTTTTTGAGCCCAGCACAGGTGCTGTGGAGCTAGACAATAATGCCTTTGATATCAAAACGGGCGATCTTGGCAATGCCTCGAATATTCCGCTGCCAGATGGATTACCAGCCCAGACGCGTGAAGGCATTTCTGTGCCTACAACCTTTGAGCTGCAATCACCTAATAGCGTTGAGCTAACGTCTGATTCAGACTTTATTAATGAGTCGCTGAGCAACGTACTCACGCAGGAAGACGGCAGAGAATATCAGCTACAGCCAGATTCTATAGAGGTTACAACTCAGTTTGACCTGGCATGGAGCGAGGGTAACCACGACTATGGAGAAGGCATTCAAGCGACGGTATACGGGCCAAATGGCGACATTATTAGTCAAGATACGGTTTTTGTTCGGGGTGATGTTGTTCGAGTAGGCCCAAATGGTGAAGCGTTGCCCGAAACAGGACAAGTCAGCGTGACGTATGGAGCTAACGACAGAGTTGAGCTGCGCGTGCTCAATTTGAGTGAGGACAACGGCAAACAGGCTGAATCAGGCATTTACTTTTCAGAACAAGGAGAGTTTGTGGTTGAAGACCTACCCAACGGTGGCGATCAGGACTTTAACGACGGACGATATGTACAGATTTCAGGCGGGCGCGGACAAGGGATTACGCGCGCTGAGCTGAATGAGACGACTTTTGAGACAGTGATTGAAGAAACACCGCTTGATCCAGAGATGCGTCAGGAAGAGATTGTTGAATCTGATGTTGTTGAGAGCATTCAACAATCTAATGAGGTGCTGGCAGAAGAGAGAGCCCATGGCAACGTTGAGCAGCCTAATTTTGATGCGGTGAGGCTGGGTCACGCGCGCGGGGCTAGGAGTGCTGATGGTGAGCAGCTTGTATATGATCGCTATTCAGCAACGGGGCAGTTTCGGCTGGGCAGTGATGGCCTAGGCGCAGCCGGGCAGCTATCGCCGCTGGTGAAAAATCCGAGTGCGCCACCGACGCTGCTGTCGGGCGATGTGAGATTCAATCCTTTCGTTGGCGACAATGAGGCGGGGCTGACGACCACTCTTGGCGTTACGCAGTTTTTAACACGGACGCATCGTCGGGCCACGGACGTATTTGGCGATGAAATCACCACACCTGACGGCCCTTTAATGCTTGAGCCTACAGGCCTTTTCAATAATCGGCGCTGGGTAAACTACGTACCAGCAACGCAGGCTGAAACCGTGCTGGGCAATCAAATATTTTCACAGAATGGCATTTTTGAGCTGCCAGGCGATCAGGCGGTAGCGATCGCAGCATCTGATCCCAGTCAGGTAGGTCGAGGCAATGCAGCCTACACCAATAACGTCGGCGGTTTGCTGATTGAAGATGCCTTCGGGAACATCACCTTTGCCCCCCAGTGGACAGAAAGCGGATTTCAGCAAAACTCGATTGTGCTAGCACCAGGAGAGGCGCAGCGGGTGATTTATGCGCTAGTCCCGCAGCAGCCAGGACAGGCCTTGCAGATTGGCGATCGCTATGCCGTAACGCGCCAAGCTAATGGCTACAGAATTGCAGAGGGTGGCTTTACGATCATTGCAGCCGATCAGCAGCCTCAGAACTTTGCGCAGGAAACCGTAGAAGTGTACGCCGTAGAAGATACGCTGCCTGACGGAAACACCGTCACCGACAAATTCAACGGTATTCAGGGCGTTTATATAGAGACTTCTGGTGGCGAGCCAATTTCAACGGTAGACATAGATCGGGCGAGCGAAGTCGATGCGCGAGTGGGGAACGTGCTATTTCCCATTAGCTCTGTTATCGGTGATGAGGGCCAGCTCGCCTATGCGCAGACAACCCGCGCCGCCGGTTTATATTTAGGCGGCTCCTTAAGAACAGGTATCGGTAACCAGCGAGATACTGTCACTCGAACGACCGCAACCGTAGAACGAGCCCTAGAGGAGCTAAAAACGACGCGTACCGTCAACACGTTTATGACGCCGCTAACGCAGGTGGATGCTATCACCCTAGAAACCACCCAAACGACTCAAGATAGAGGGATATCCTTTTTTGATATTGACGCCAATGGTCAGCTAGTAAATGCAAGATTTGTCAGCAGCGGCAGCTTAATCATTGAAGCCGAGTCTGAGGAAGTTGGCAGAGAGGGCGCGGTTGAGCTGGGTGAAGAGACGCTGGTTAAGACAGAAACTTTTGAAACTACAGAAGTTTTAGGCAGCCGAGTGACCGAAAGCGATAAAAACACAACAACCGAGAGAGACGCCTACGCAAATTTCTCAGCGGTTCAAGGCGAGCTGTCTTTGGGCGGCGTGTTTAACTTTGGCAATACGCCCTGGAGCCCAGCGGCAAATACCGTTCGCGCTGAGCTATTTGCCAGAGATACCGTCGTCGGGCGCAGCCATAGCGGTCGTGAAACCGGCTGGCGGGCGGAGATGATTTTTCATCCGTTTGGAGAGGTCAAAGAGGCGGCGCATCAGTACGACAGTGCTGGAAATGTAAGGCCTGTGTACCAGACGGAGCCGGTGATGGACGGCGCGCAGCAGCTTGTTGAGAGGCTGACAGTAGCAGACGGTGAGGTGATTGAGGTGCCGGTTAATCAATTTGTTGTCGATGAAAATGGCGATCGCATCGCGCAAACGGTCGGCACAGGCCGCGCCAAGGGGCCAGGTGTGTATCTCCGCTTGGAAGATGTTTGGAGTGACGACGAAGATGCCTTAATTACTGGCGGCATCCAATTTGCCTTCTAAATGACATTTTTGCTATTGTCTGCTTCAAAAGCCCGTATTAACACTGAGTATACTTTGTGATTCTCAAAGGCTCAGTGTACAGATATTGCGCTCGCAGCGATCTATGTAATGTAAGCCTACAAACGGATATAGCTTTTTACTGGAGAAAAATTCGCACGAATAGAAGCGCGATCGCCCTCAACTGGCGTAAAGTAAAGAAAATATAAAGTCAAGCGAAGAAACACGGGCAAAGCGGTAAATTCTTACAGACAGAAGCTACATTGACCTAATTCACGTATTCAGTAGCTTTACGGCTCTATTGAGAGGCAACGTACTTTCAAGCAGGTGAATCCGTAGCTGGCTTTTGTGCTAAATGAAGTTTTGTCAAAGTGAGGGTGTTTATCCATAAAAAGGGGCTGCTGTCAAAGTTTGATTACAGGACAGCACACTTCTCAACATTTCTTAAGGTAGATTTGGCCTTCTATCAGCAGGGAGAAAGAAGCTAAAAGCTCTGCCCTAAAGTAATTTCACTGAGACCTCAGTGTTTTCTCTGTCAGTATTAAGACGGAGACAGCGATCTGTCAGAATTTCAAGAACATGAAGTTTCAAATATGTTTCGCTAGCCACTTTCGGCCATACCCCTAATTCTAAAGGCTTTTTCAGCCTTTCCGGCCCAAAGCGCTTACGACACGTTCTTTAAAAATATGCAGAAAATAGATCATGACCACTGAAAAGTATTTCAGTAGTCTCCCTGAGGAGCCCGTAAAGTTCTCACAAAGTCTGCCTGTAAGGGTACGTGGTAAATCTTTACAGGTTGTCTTCACCTAAAAAAACTAACCCCTAAGTATCCTGAAACTTGCCTAACCCCATGTCTTTACCCGTTCCACTTCTGCTAGCCATCCTAAAATCTCAGGTCAATGCGTCCCTTACGAAGGGTGCTCGCACTAGCGCATCTCGCTCGCTGAACGGCAATGCGCTTACCGCTCAGCTAACGGCCTTGGTTTTGGCCGCAGTTGGATTAGGACTAGGAGGACAAAGTGCGATCGCCCAGCGCCAACAGCTCCGGACTGTACGAGATCCTAATACAGGCGCAGTTAGAATCGATCAAAACGCTTTTGATTTGAAAACCGGCAATCTAACGAACACGTCTAACATTCCGCTCCCTGCAGGTTTACCAACTGGCACATCACCGGAAAGGGCGCTGGATACTGGTTTTGTAGATGGCCAGCTAGCGCCCAACAGCGTTGATCTCACCACAGACTTTAACTTTATCGGGTAGCAACTTAAGCCGAAATGAAAAGGCAACCGGCCAGTGGTATCGATAAGCACGCCACACAAAAGGCCCTGCAGCAAAGCCCAGAGCCGTATATCGTAGCCCTAACAAATTCAAAGAACGGGTA
>JBHYED010000006.1:0-173203 GCA_051860365.1 Phormidesmis sp. | reverse complement strand
GGGATAGGACGCGATACGTTCACCTGGCGTGAGCAGTGGCTGGTTGTGCGCTCCTTCAAGTAGCAGCAACGTCAGCAAAAAGGAATAGAGCATCGCCTAGAGAAGACCACTGAGGCGATCGCTAAACTGAACCTCACGGGCCGAGGGCACAAACGTAACTCAGTCGATGACACCATAGCCGCTGCCGAGCAAATTCTCAAACGCTATCGGGTCGAATCGTTGTTTCAAATGACTTACGAAATCACGAGCGAAACCATTCACAAGCGCGCCTATCGAAACCGGCCCGCGCGCACCCGCACAGAAGCCACTGTCCGGGTCAAGGCAACGCTCAACCCAAACGCCTATGAGCAGGCACAACAGCTACTCGGCTGGCGAGTCTATGTCTCCAACGACTTGTCGTTGTCACTATCCGCCGCCGTCTATGGCTATCGTAACGAGTATCTCATTGAGCGATGCTTTGGTCGCTACAAGGGTAAAGCGCTCGGCTTAACACCTATCTTTTTAGCCACTGACCAGCGCGTAAAGGGCTTGATTCGACTGTTGAGTCTCGGCTTGCGTATACTTTGTTTGCTCGAATTTTCAGTTCGCTCTGAACTGGATTCAACCCGGCAGGAACTGCCTGGTCTCTATGCGGGTAATCCGAAACGGGCCACTGCCAAACCCACTGCTGAGCTGCTATTGCGAGCCTTTCGCGGCATTACACTCACGGTGATGAAGATTAACGGTACGCTTCAATATTTTCTCTCTGCCTTATCTGAACGACAGCAGCGCATTTTGCAGTTGTTGAGGGCTGCGGACGACATCTATCTATCTCTTTCCGGGTAATTTATTCAACCTTGTCTAATTTTGAGCGAACCGTGAGGTTCTAGCTCGCGAACCTGAGATTGAGATTCTTGATAGAGGCGGGCTTGGCGAATGGCGATCGCACACTGATTGGTCACCTGCTGCACGAGGCGAATGTCCAGCTCCGACAAATAGGAGTCGGCGTCATTAATTAGCCATAAGTCCCCGAGCACATCGCGATCATCTAGGATCGGCGCGGCAAACATAGACACTAGGCCCCGCTCAGGATTGGGAAACGTAGAGCAAAACTGAAGGTACTGGCCCGCCAGCAAAAGCTGATAGACCTCGGAGTAAGCCTCCATTTGGGAAACTCGGCCCTGCACAGGCGCCAGGCCCGCAGAGCACTCGTAGTAAACCGTAGATGTACCTTGCTCCAAGTCGTAGAGTGCCGTATTAGCCGCTTTAATGTTGAGCGCTTTTACGAGTTCGTCTACAGCCGTTTGCAAAATCTGCTGTTCGTCTAGGCTGTCGCGTACGCGGTCAGTGATGCGCTTGAGCGTGGATTCTAAGTGAAGCGCCGTGTCGAGTTCTTCTTGATTGGCCCGAAGCTTTTTGGTGAGCGTCTCATTTGTGTTTTGAGCGTGGGTTAGCTCAGTGACATTTTGTAGCGTATTAACCAGCGCAGGCTGACCCGCTATATTGATTAGCTGGCGATGGCCGGCCATCTGGCAGCCAAGGTTAAACGAGATTGGCTGTGTGCTGACTTGCTGCGAGCTAAAAAAGTGGTCGTCCTGCTGGGTAAGCTGCTGAGCCACCTGCTGCGGTAAAAAGTCGGCCTCGCTGCGGCCAATAATGGCGTCTGCACCGAGGCCAATTAGACTTGCACCCGCAGCGTTGACGTAAATCCACTGGTGCTGAGCATTTTTGACGTAAATAGGCTGAGCAGACGGGCTGGTAAAAGCTGAGGCGATCGCGCCCAAAAGGTCGGACGCAGCGACAGATCCAGACTCGGACGGAGTAATCGAAAGACTCATTGCGCAATTAAACGGTTGTCAATACAGATAACATGCCCTGTTTGGCCTCAAAAATATAAGTCATTGTTGATATATCTATTGTGGGGGCCGTCATCCATTGACTCATCGTAGATACGATCACGTAAATACTTATGAAGCCTTTATGCCGCTTGGCGTATTGGCAGGCGTAGGATTATTTGTCGATACGCTTTTGATCTTATGCCCATGCCAATAGAGTCTGCTGCGCTGGTGTCACCGGCTTTTTCAGGCGTGAGTGCCTCAGAAACACTCAGGATTAAACCCGTAAGGCTTGGAATCCTGGCTTCGGGCAGCGGCAGCAATTTTGAGGCGATCGCCACCGCCATTGAACAAGGCGTGCTCAACGCCCGCATAGAGATCGTCATCTATAACAATCCGGGTGCCAAAGTTGCACAAAGAGCGCAACGGCTTGGCATTTCAGCCCAGCTACTCGACCATCGCACGTTTGAGAGTAGAGAGGCTTTAGACGATGCGATCGCCGCCGCACTGACGGCAGCCGATGTGGACTGGGTGATTATGGCAGGCTGGATGCGGCGGGTCACCGAGCGACTCATTTCGGCATTTCCCCAGCAAATTTTGAATATTCATCCAAGCCTGCTACCCAGCTTTCCTGGCGTGCGGGCAGTAGAGCAGGCGCTGTCCGCTGGCGTCAAAATTGCAGGCTGTAGCGTTCACTATGTAGAGCTAGTGGTCGATAGCGGGCCAATTGTGATGCAGGCGGCAGTACCCGTGCGATCTGATGACAGCGTAGCAACCTTGCAGGCGCGCATCCAGGTGCAGGAACATCGCATTTTTCCTGAGGCGATCGCGCTGGCTATTCATATGGCTGCCCAAATGGCCAATCAGGCGGCTACCCACGCATCAAACCAACAAAAATAGAACTCATAAAAGTTGATAGCTTCCCAAACAGTTTATTAGCTATCCGGAAAATATAAAGATTAGGATAAATAGCAATACGCAAGTAAATCTACTTAAGTGATTTTGATACTATTTTTAAAAGCACTTAAGTCTGTTTTCAGTGGGACTTAAAGCAATTTATAAAACAGTATAAGCTGCTTTTTTACAATCGATTAAAGCAACCGATAAATGAAGGATGCTATCGACTTATTTGCTTGAGATCTGATATATCCACCGAGAGAAAATGACCTATATATTTGCGATGCTAGCAACGGTGAGCTTGTACTATCTGCTTGATTAGTCTTTATTCTGGCTCGTGAAGATACTCACTTACGAACCTCACAAGCCACTAGCTGTGGCGGCTTATACGGATAGCCTCCCATTTTTTAAGAACTAGATGTTAGCAAAAATAGTTCTTTCAACGGATCTAACTATCAAGATAAGTTGCTATATTCGCTGATATATTTCAGGTGCCATATTTTGTGGTGACGGGTGGGTGTCAACCCCTTACTGTTCTCATTAGTTTAATCTTCTCTTTTTCGTGACTTTCACTGATAGTTTTATCTGAGTTTTTATCCGGAGCATAACGCTCAAAGAGAGAAGACAGAAATGTGAGACGTTAGGGTTCAACAAAATGTTCGGAATGTCAAATTTTAAGTCGTCTAACTCTAGAGATAAAGTCAACGAACTAGAATCTTTGGTACGCAATGCAATGCAAGTCGGTGAGCTGTCGCCGGGTGCTGCTGTACAGATAGAGCGCTATCGTGCAGGTAAGCCTTCTTGTGAGGAAAGGCGAATGCTCGCTATTTTGGACGATGCGATCGTCGATGGCTGTGTCACGCCCATTGAGCTATCAAGGATGAAATCTAGACGACAGGTTGTCTACAGCGTGAACTAACCAGCGAAATCAATATCTATATAGTGGGTGGACACTAGCTTTTAGGAAGATGACAGCGTGACTGGCAACCCCTATAAACTAATACCTAAGTTTCAGAGGCTTAAACTCTGAGCGCAAGACGGTTATTCACCGTCTTTTTCATTTCTTGAGCGATTTAATGCCGTTAACTTCTCCGCGATCGCTGCCGACTGTACCGCTTGCTAGCCCCCTCGAAGTTTCTCGCTGGATGCTGTTTTCGATGGGTATTCGCATTCGGCTGCATCACGCCGAACGCCTGCCGCCCTCACCTTTCCTGATGATTTCAAATCATCGCAGCTTTTTAGATGCCCCACTGCTGATGGCTGCGGCCAAAAAGCCGGTACACTTTGCCTGCCATCACTACATGTCACAGGTGCCCGTCATGCGGAATGTAGTCAACGCACTGGGCTGCTTTCCTCTAGATGAGCCGAAGCAGCGAGGGCGTAATTTTTTTAAGCAGGCGACTGGCTTTTTGCGATCGCAAGAATCAATCGGTATCTTTCCAGAAGGCACTGGCCCTATGGTCGATGTGCCTACGCCGACTGAGGTAGGCGGGTTTCATCGCGGCTTTGCACATCTGGCGCTGCGGTCACCAACTGAAGCGTTGAAAATCGTGCCCGCAGCCATTTTGGCCTTAGAAGAGACACAGCAGGCGACCATACCATTTCAGCTATTGAGCTGGTTTGATCCAACTGAGCCCCTGTTTCAGCAGTCGGGATTGCATCCGGCGGTGATTTATCGGAAAGTAGCAGTGGTTATTGGTGAACCCATTGTGATTACAAATGTCATGCTAGAAGCGTATGGCGGTCGGCAGTCAGGCAAGATTGCGACGGAGCTGAGCGAACGATGCCGCGATACGGTTGCATCGCTGCTTAAGACGGGCTGTTACTAACGGTGGCTACTGCTTCCGTTAGCCTGAAGGCACCTAGACCTGCTCAGCCCAGTAAGCCGCTGTTTATTTTTTTGCCAGGAATGGATGGGACGGGTGCCCTGCTGCACACTCAGCTAGATCGGTTAACGCCCTGGTTTGATATTCGCTGTGTGAACATTTCACCCAGCAACTTGAACAATTGGGAGCGATTGGCACGTCAGGTTAGCCAGCTAATCATTGATGAAACAGGCGATCGCCGTCGAACGATTTACCTGTGCGGCGAGTCTTTTGGCGGCTGTTTAGCGATGCAGGTGCTTACTCAGTCGCCACATTTATTTACGCGCGTTATTTTAGTCAATCCAGCCTCCTCTTTTAGGCGGCTGCCCTGGATGCAGCTTGGGCCTTTGCTAACACAGCAGCTCCCGAATATGGCCTATCGCTATAGCGCGAAGGGGCTGGTGCCTTTTTTAATTGAGCCCTTTCGGGTGGACAGAAGCGATCGCAAAGCGCTCGAACAAGCAATGGGCTCAGTACCCGCCAAAACGGCAGCATGGCGAATGGGAATGCTGGGCAAGTTTGAAGTGGAGCGTTTGCCCTTAGAGCGGATGAATCATCCAGCACTGCTGATTGCTGGCGGAAATGATCGACTGCTGCCCTCTAAACGCGAAAATAAAAGCCTACTGGCCCGTTTTCCGAATGCGCAGTCAATTTTGCTGCCTGAAAGTGGACATGCCTGCTTGCTAGAAAGAGACGTTGACTTACAACAAATACTTCAGCAGCATCAGTTTTTGGCATCGCGCTAGGGGCGTATGCCTCTATTATTTAAACACTATCAATGAAAATCCTTACCTCTTTAAATCCCATGTCAAAGTTCTTTGGCTGGTTTCGGCAGCTAAGCTATCAGTTCATTTGCTTTTTGGCGATCGCCTTTTTCGCTACCCAACTGATGGCGGCCCCCGCCCTCGCAACTGGCGTATACAGCATGCCGCAGACAGCAAGCAGCAAAACCTGGTTCGTCGATGAAGCCGATCAGGTGTCTAGGCTAAATGAAGGCAAAATTGAAACAGCGCTCAAACAGCTCGCTGAACAAACCGGTAACGAAGTCCACTTTGTGACCATTCACCGACTAGACTATGGCGAAACTGCTCAGTCTTTTGCCGACCAGCTTGCTGAGCTTTGGTTCCCAACCCCCGAAGCTCGGGCGAATGAAACCGTCGTGGTACTTGATGATTTGACCAACACCGTGGGCATTAGCGTCGGCGAGCAAACCTCTGATGTGCTCACAGATGACATTGCGCAGAGTGTCATCGGCGAAACCATGAAGGTGCCGCTGCTGCGTGGCAACCAATATAACCAGGCTTTTTTGAACGCATCGGATCGCTTAGTCGCGGTTATTTCAGGCGAGCCGGATCCTGGCCCACCCGAGTATGACAACAGCGTCGATACCGATAGGACGTACGCTACGGCTGAAGAAACTGAGGCGACACGCGGCTCTTCAACAACGGTAGTCATCGTATTACTCATTGCCGCGACAGTCATTCCAATGGCAACTTACTACTGGTATCTTTCAGTAGGTGGCTAAGGAATTTTCAGCGCCTCAAAAATTCGTAGATTCACTTAGGAAGTATTTTCTAAGGGCGGGGAATATACACGATTTATTCGCTAGGCTTACATGTAAAGCTTTCAGATGAGATACGCCTCGCCTATGGACTGGTTGAATCGACTGCCGCGCTGGATGGTATGGGGGTTGGCGTTGCCAATCGTGGCACTCAATGGCTGGGTAGCACTACAGATATTTTCTTACTTTCGCTCACAGCTCACTATTTTCTTAGCGGCAACGCTGCTCTCGTTTGTACTCAACTACCCCGTGGAGCTATTGTCGCGGTTTCGATTGAAGCGTGCGATCGCTATTGTAATCGTTCTCTTCGGTGCCCTTTCCATATTTGGCGTCCTTGGCGTACTGCTCGTGCCGCCTCTTGTAGAACAACTGAATGAGCTAATCGGTCGGCTACCGTCCTGGCTAGACTCAGGTACATCACAGCTCGCGGCATTGCAAAACTGGGCCGTCAGCCTCAACTTACCCATAGATCTCACGCGCCTGTCGGTTCAGCTTCAGGGCAAGGTCACCGCTCAGCTACAGAGCATTAGTGCAGGCGTCATTTCTTTGCTACCAGATGCAATTGGCGGCGTGATTGATATTGGCCTAACGGTGGTGCTGACATTTTATTTATTGCTGCATGGCGATCGCCTCTGGGATGGCATTTATCAGTGGCTTCCAGAGGGCTGGAACGAGCACGCTCGCCCTTTGATCAAACGAAATTTTCAAAATTACTTTTTGGGTCAAATCACGGTTGCACTGCTAATGGGGACTGCGATGACAATTGCTTTTGTTGCCATTCAGGTGCCTTTTGGCCTCTTGTTTGGCATTGCCGTCGGCGTAATGGCAATTTTTCCCTTTGGCCCTTCCCTCAGCATTACCATCATTAGCTTCTTGACGGCGCTGAAGAGTATTTGGCTCGGCGTGCGGGTGGTAACGGTTGCCGCGATTATTGACCAGGTGGTGGAGAATGCGATCGCTCCGCAGCTCATCGGCGGCTTTGTCGGCCTCAATCCCGTCTGGATTTTGGTATCCTTGCTCGTCGGCACCAAAATTGCAGGCGTTTTGGGCCTAATCGTAGCGGTTCCGGTGGCTAGCTCTATTAAGAGCTTGTTTGAAGAGGGTAAAACACCGCCTTCACAGCCAGCTCAGGTTGCCTCAGAGAGAGAAGAACCTGCATCAGAAGGAAAAGCGCTTGCGTCGGCTTAGAGGCGGCTTCCTATCCATAGGTCTCGTCGTATTATCGTAAAAAGCAGTGACACTCTCCCCTGGCAAAAGCAACCAATACCGACCGGAAGAGAGCGCCAATATCTAGGCGGTTTTGACGAGTACTAAGTCACCATCTACTTTCGCTTCGTAAGAGGCTAGCGGCTTAGCGGCGGGGCCGTTAATGACTTCACCATCTGCGGTAAATTTGGAACCATGGCAGGGGCAGGCAAATTCAGTGTCTTTCCATTCCACGCCACAGCCGCTGTGTGTACACGTGGAATTTAAGGCAATAATGTTGTCTGCATTAGCCGGGTCACGAATCACAATGACAGGGCCAGCAGCAAAGTCTTTGGAAGCTAAAAAGCCAGCGCTATCAAGATCAGCAGTCGTGCCTAATGAGGCAAAGTCATCTTCTCGAATGCTGCTATCGGCTTCTTCGGTAGCGGGGGCTTCAGCAGTTTCAGTAGTTTCAGAAGGGGAGCAGGCAGCGATCGCAACCGGCAACGACGTGGCTAAAAAACCAAACCCAACAAAATTTGTAAATTCACGACGCTTCATTAATCAACTCTCCTAAAACTCTTTTTCCAAGAGCATTAATTACCAAATAGATTAGACCTAACAACAACAGAATCAGGCAGTCCGGCTTTGGTAAATCAGTACTTATAGCGGGCAGTGACTGCTGTTAATTTAAAAAGCAAATCAGCACCAACGCTACTCGCAAGCATCCACCCAGAGCCGCCGGTTCCAAATTCATAGCTGTGCAGGCCTATTCCTAACACAAAGTTTACCAGCTTGACTCAGATATAACGATTCTAATCGCCCGCTGATTAGCGTTTCATGGCTAACAATAAACCGTCACCTACCGGCAACAAACTCATGGTTACGCGTTCATCGTCACGGACTTTCTTGTTAAGTGCGCGAATGCATTTTGTTCTGTTGTCTTGCACTTCCAGATCAGCGACTCGGCCATACCAAAGGGTGTTATCTACTGCAATGAGCCCACCAGGACGAACGAGCTGAAGCGATCGCTCGTAATAATTGTCATAGTTTCTCTTATCTGCGTCAATGAAGGCAAAGTCGAATGTGTTGATTTCTCCAGATTCGACCAGATTATCTAGCGTCTCTAGTGCTGGGGCGATACGGAGATCTATTTTGTTTGCGACGTTGGCTTTTTTCCAGTGGGCTTGGGCGATCGCTGTACATTCTTCACTGACATCACAGGCCACTATGCGTCCATTGTCAGGCAGCGCCATTGCCACCGCCAAAGCACTATAGCCTGTAAACACGCCGACCTCTAAAGTCTTTTTGGCACCTATTAGCTGCACCAGCAGCGCCATAAACTGCCCTTGCTCAGGCGAAATTTGCATTCGCGCCTGCGGATGTTTCATGGTCACCTGCCTCAACTCGGTCAGAACCGCCGCCTCCCGCAGTGTTGCCGAAAGCAAGTAGTTATACAGCCGATCGTCAAGACCGATGGATTGATTAGACATATGCGTCGGTAAGCGCTCCAGAACGGAGCAAATGAAACTACGCTGCGCACATCACTTTGCGCATCGTCTTCATATTACCGGGCAAATCATGACGAATGGCCTGCTCAATTAAAAAGCTAGGGACGGGGATCAGCGGCGTTGCCGTTACAGAGTAAGTAATAAGCGTGCCTTGACCGTAATCTTCCAGGGTGAGATCGGCTGCAAAATCGGAAAAGGTACCACGCTCTAGACGGAACTGAATTTTTTGATGAACGGTTTCAATCACCTGAAGATAAATTTCGACCTGAGCCGAGAACATCAAAAAAGCCCTGCGAGCGACCTGATACAGGCGACGCGTCATCGGATGCGTTTTAGACTGCCGCTTAGCTTCTAGCACCTGACTCTGCACAATGTCTGGAAAGTACTGAACCCATTGGCTATAGTCCGTGAGCTTTTGCCAAGTGAGCTGTCGCACCATTGGCACATACATAGTAGCCGTTACAGCAGCACCGCTAGCAGTAGGCGTCATGGAGATTAAGACATCGCCTTGAAGCAAAGATTTTTCCTGTTGCTGAGTCACTGTAGAAGGTTTGGATAGTTTCAAAGAAGCGGTCATAGATAAATAGCCTCGCTTTATAGAGCTTGGAGCTTTTTTATTAGCATTCAGGTCAGATAGTCCGTTAGCAGGCTATCTATGACCTTTTGTATAAAACTTAATTTTGGGTCTAGTTACTGTGTGTTGCCGACATTATTGCCTACTATCACGGAGATGAAAGTTAAGACCTTAGCAGGAGTGAATGAACTTTTAGTGAAATTACTGAATCTAGGTGAATTGGCCCCTATGAGAATGCCCGATTCGGTTCTGAAGACGTTCCACCATTTGATAGTGTTTCCACGGAAATTCAAGACATTTTGGGATTAGGCACCGAAGGCCCATGTTTTACCGTCAAAGAGGAAAATGTTGCCTGAGAGAGAGGGGTTAGCGAAAAAGCGTATTGGCAGAGGCCAACGCTGTAGGACACTGTAGTTACAATCAGTCTTGCCTTTTACAATTACCCATCAACTTTGCTATGGCCAATCGCTTTCGACTCAAGCCTGGATCTCAATTACTGCTGTTTCTGATTTGCTTCACACTGGGCGTGTGGATTCTGCGCGGGATCACGCTGCTGTCGTTTTTACCAGGCTTTGTCCTCTACGTTTTAATGTTGGCGTGTCTGGCTGTTTTTGTGACTAATATTGTGCGGTCAATGCGTTGAGGCCCTGCTTTTATCTAGCCGCTTTCTTATCTGGCCGCTTTTTTATCTGGCCGCTTTTTTATCTAGCCGCTTTCTTATCTAGCCGCTTTTTTATCTGGCCGCTTTTTTACCTGCGTTGGCAAAGCCTCTTTTTTGGAGAATCGCCTTCCCCACAGTTAAATTCAACAGATCTCCAATCAGCATCACCAAAGACGTAATCCACAGCCACAGCAGCAGCACAATCACCGTCGCCACCGCGCTATAAACAAAGTTGCCAAAGTGCTGCACATACAGCCGAAACAAGCCTGAAATGACGGCCCAAGAGAGCGCTGCTAAAACAGCGCCAGGCATCAATGGTTTGCCTGGATTCCAGCGGCTAGGGCCAAATCGATAGACAAAGGCAAACGCTGTAGACATGACGCTGAGGGCCAAGGGCCAGCGGAAAAGGCTCCAAATTTGGGACACCCAGTGGCTAACGTCGCCGCTGCTGCGCAACACGAGCTGCTGTACCACTAAGTCGCTGACAAATATTAGGCTAGAGGCCGTAATCAGGAGCGCAATAGTGCCCAACGTGAGTGCGATTGAAATCAGTCGTGCTTTCCAGAATGGCCTTCTGCGCAGCGGGGGAATTTGGTGCATCTGATCGAGCGATCGCATTGCAGCACTCATCGCGCCCGAAGAGGCCCACAGCGCAAACAAAAAGCTTGCTGAAAATAAGCCACGACTCTGGTTCTCGACCACTACGCTCTCAAAGCCATATATCAGCTCGGGTACGCCGCCTGGGGCCACTTCACTTAAGCTCTGAGCCAGCCTGCTAACGGTTGCCTTTAGCGGCCCAAAAAGGCCAATTGCCGTAAGAAAAGCTAATATTGCCGGAAATAGTCCCAGCATTGTGTTGTAAGCCATCTCAGAGGCGAGGCTCGGCAATCTTTGCCGAAAGGTATCACGAACCACCCGTCGCACAACACCCCAGTTAATATTGCTCAAAAATTTGACGAATTCAATCGGCGAAATCGTGTGCCAAACTCGCTCCGGTAGCTTTTGCTGGCGGTAGGTCGCGTAGATTTTTCTGGAGATTTCGCGAGGAGGAGGCAAAAGCGTGAATGACCAAAGCAGATATCTACTCTTGTATAGCGTATTTTGAGCTAGTGCCTCGTTCACCACCGACGAGCAAGAGCTTAGAACTGAAAGTAAATAAATGCGGCGTAGCCAACGGGCACTAGCGTAAGGATAAGCGCCGCAGCAAGACCATAGCCGACCGTAAATAGCTGCGTGGGAAAGTTTAGCGAGATCGCCTGCGTCCAATTTAAAACCCATCGCGCCACCTGTTCTCACAAAATTGCAGAGCACTCAGCGCAGACACCTGATCTAAATAAGCCGATTGCCCTTACAAAAAGACCTGTCGATTGGGATCGGCTTCGTCAGAAAGCGCATAGTATCCTTCTGTTTTGGTAAATTCAGCGGCGACCTGCTGTTCTTCTTTAGAAAACTCACTGGGCAGCACCTGATTAAACAATCTGCCGACGTTTAGCTGCTGATAGAGAAAAGACAAAGGAATGCGGAGGCTGCCATGCAAGACGCAGCGAGCAGCCGCCGGTTCCTGTGACAAATGCCCAGAATTCATCCATAGAGATGCAATATGGCGGCTATACCTACCTATTTTGACGGTGAACACCGAATGGAGAAATGCCGATGCTTTTTTACAATGTATACATAACGTGAGCTACCTAGAGGGTGATAACGAGCCGCAGGTAGAAGAGGAAAGATATGCAACCAAACGATCCTAATAAGTTCACAGAGAAGGCTTGGAGTGCGATTTCTCGAACCTTAGAAATTGCCAAGCAGGTCAATCAGCAGCAGATAGAACCTGAGCACCTGATGCAGGCGCTGTTAGAGCAAGAAGGGCTTGCGGCCAATATTTTTGAAAAGGTGGGTTTGTCGATAGGGGAGTTGCGCGATCGCACCACAGCCTTCATCGACAAACAGCCCAAAGTCAGCGGCACTGTCGAGTCAGTCTTTTTAGGCAGCAATCTCAATACCCTGTTAGATCGTGCTGATAAGTACCGCAAAGACTTTGAAGACGACTACATTTCAATTGAACATTTAGTGCTGGGTTATGCCCAAGATAAGCGCTTCGGCAAAAATTTGCTCAAAGCGTTTGGCGTGAGTGAAAAAGACTTAAAACAAACTATTGAGAAAATTAGAGGAAACAACAAAGTGACGGATCAAAACCCTGAAGGGAAGTACGAAGCGTTAGAAAAATATGGTCGTGACTTAACGGCTTATGCCCGTGAGGGCCGATTAGACCCGGTGATTGGTCGTGACGATGAGATTCGTCGCACCATCCAGATTCTGTCGCGTCGAACCAAAAATAATCCCGTGCTAATTGGTGAGCCGGGTGTGGGTAAAACCGCGATCGCAGAAGGCCTAGCTCAACGCATCGTACGCGGCGACGTGCCCCAATCTTTACAAGATCGCACCCTGATCTCCTTAGATATGGGTTCTTTAATTGCAGGGGCCAAATATCGCGGCGAGTTCGAGGAACGTCTCAAAGCGGTTCTCAAAGAAGTCACCGAATCCAGCGGCCAGATTGTTCTCTTTATTGACGAGATTCATACCGTTGTTGGCGCGGGTGCCAGCCAAGGCGCAATGGACGCAGGCAACCTACTCAAGCCCATGCTGGCTCGGGGTGAATTGCGCTGTATTGGTGCTACCACACTCGATGAGTACCGCAAGCACATTGAGAAGGATGCGGCCTTAGAACGTCGGTTCCAACAGGTATACGTCGATCAGCCCTCTGTCGCTGATACGGTGTCGATTTTGCGCGGGCTCAAAGAGCGCTATGAGGTTCACCATGGTGTACAGATTTCAGACAGTGCGCTAGTGGCAGCGGCTACGCTTTCTACGAGATATATTAGCGACAGATTTCTCCCCGACAAAGCCATCGACTTGGTAGACGAAGCCGCTGCTAAGCTCAAGATGGAAATCACCTCCAAGCCAGAGGAACTTGACGAAGTAGATCGCAAAATTCTGCAAATGGAAATGGAGAGACTTTCTTTAAAGAACGAAAGCGATCCTGCTTCTTTAGATCGACTTAGCATTTTAGAGAAGGAACTTGCCGATCTTAAAGAAGAACAGAATAGGCTAGGCGCTCAATGGCAATCTGAAAAAGACACCATCTCCCAGGTTCAAACAGTCAAAGAGGAAATTGATCGCGTCAACGTAGAAATTCAGCAGGCAGAACGTGATTACGATCTCAATAAGCTGGCTGAACTCAAAAACGGTAAATTAGTCGAGCTGCAAAATAAGCTGACGGCTGCAGAGAAAGCGCTGAGTGACTCGCAAGAATCAGGAAAAACTCTATTGCGTGAAGAAGTTACTGAAGCAGATATTGCTGAAATTATCTCCAAATGGACAGGCATCCCGCTTAGCAAGCTGGTGGCTTCTGAAATGGAGAAGCTGCTGAACCTTGAAGATGAGCTGCACCAGCGGGTGATTGGTCAGGATGAGGCAGTGACGGCGGTGGCCGATTCTATTCAGCGATCGCGCGCCGGACTAGCCGATCCCGATCGCCCCATGGCCAGCTTTATCTTTCTCGGCCCTACTGGCGTCGGTAAAACCGAACTCGGCAAAGCCCTTGCCAGCTACTTGTTCGACACCGAAGACTCCATCGTTCGCATCGACATGTCTGAATACATGGAGAAGCACTCCGTTTCCCGCCTAGTGGGTGCCCCTCCTGGCTACGTTGGCTACGACGAAGGAGGCCAGCTCACCGAAGCCGTCCGCCGTCGCCCCTTCTCCGTCATCTTGTTCGATGAAATCGAAAAAGCCCATCCCGACGTTTTCAACATCCTGTTGCAGGTACTTGATGACGGTCGCATTACCGACTCCCAAGGTCGCACGGTGGACTTCACCAACACCATCATCATCATGACCAGCAACATCGGCTCCCAGTACATCCTCGACATTGCTGGTGATGACACCAAGTACGATGAAATGAACGCCCGCGTCACCGACGCCTTGCGCTCAAGCTTCCGTCCTGAGTTTCTAAACCGCATCGACGAAATCATCATCTTCCACGCGCTCAAGAAATCTCAGATTCGCAACATCGTAAAGATCCAAATCAAGCGTTTAGAGCAACGTTTAGAAGATCGCAAGATGGCGCTCAAGCTGTCCGATGCCGCTTTGAACTTCCTGGCAGACGTGGGCTACGACCCCACCTACGGAGCCCGTCCGCTCAAGCGAGCCATTCAGCGCGAGGTGGAAACGCAAATTGCAAAATCTATTCTTCGCAGCGAATTTTCTACAGGTGACACCATCTTTGTCGATTTTGAAAACGAACGGCTATCGTTTAAGCGGCTACCTGCTGAGCTAGTCACCGCATAAGCAAGCGATAGATAAGAAAAAGAAAGCGCCTGACTAGAACTTTTCTAATCAGGCGCTCTTTGATATTTGAACAGGTACAAGACCTCAGATCAATCGTTCAAACCGGAGGCAATATCTTCGATATATCGATTGTCGTAGTTAGCGCGTTCTCTGCGATTATTGGCTGAAGATTCGCTGAGCCTTAGCTGTCGGTTAAGTTCATTCAACTTTTGTTGAACATCGCTTACGGCTTTGTCCATAGAAGAAAAAGCATTTTGCTCACTGAGCAATGTCGCTATATATTGACTCAGATCAACGCCTTCGCGCTCAGCAGCTTTAGCTAGCTTTTCGTGCAAAGTTTTGGATACCTTAACGCGGATCTCACCGTTGTATTCGGTCTCGGTCACAGGATTACCTTCGGCAGCAGATGGATTACTCATATTGTGAAGGCCAAGCTCAACGTTTGAAATAAGCTTGTCGAAACAGTGTTTAAAAGGATGCAGCATGACCCCTTTCCTAGTAAGCGCTAATACACAATTCTTTAGCCAGCAATACCCATCCATCCATCGAGGCGCTGCTGGCTAAATGCTGCTGGCTCAATACGGGGAGGCACCTAATGAACTGTGTATGAACTGTGCAGGCGATTAGTCTAATCCGAGTTCGCGCTTGAGGCGGCCAATTGATTTTTCACCAATGTAGTTTTCGCAGCGAATAATTTCGGGTGGACGAATGATGTCGTTGCGGGCAGCCAGTAAAGCTTCTTTGATCGCCGGATAGCTTGCTGTATCGAGCGCCACAATTGTTTGCGCGCTGCGAACAACGGCAGATAGCTTTTGCGAGTCCTCGGTTTGGGCAGTCATGACGAGGATGTCGTCGCCGCGTAGGCTGTATGAGAGGACTTCGGCGATGCGGATAATGCCGCTACTGAGGCTGACTAGGCCAAGGCAGGTGTCTTTAGGTAGGTTTTTGAGGAGTTCGCGTTCTTTGGCGTAGTCGTAAATGTCGATGGGGATGACGCGGACAGACTTGGGGGCTGCGATCGCCTCCGCCTCATTCACGTAATACCGACTCGTCACCACCGTGCCAGAGCGCGTCTGCGCCAGCACCTGATCCAGCTCTTCTAACGGCACTAGCTGCACCGGAATTTTAAGCGCCTGCTCTAGCTCACGCACCATCAGCTCGCCCGCACCATCTTCGCGCTGAATGGTCACCAGCACCCGAGCGCTACAGCGCAGCCGCCAGTCTACTTCAGTCATAAACAGCTCGCGCGCCTGATGCAGCGAGCATCCCTGCCGCAAAAGCTCGTCCAAGCTGTTTTCCACCAGCTCCTGAGCCTTTGGAAATTTATCTAGCAGCGGCGAACCTGGCTTTACAATTTCGGTCGTGCCTTCGGCTCGCACATAAATGCCCGATCCCGGCATCGCTTCTACCACGCCCGCTTCTTCTAGCTGGCGGTACACCTTGCTGATGGTGTTGCGGTGCAGGCCGGTTTGCATGGCGAGCTGGCGGGTACTCGGCAGGCGGTATCCAGGTGGATATTGACGAGAGGCGATCGCAAACCAAATTTGGTCATAAAGCTGCGTAGAAGCCGGTATTTCGCTGTCGGTTTGGATATGGAATTGAACCACGGTCACGTGCCCCTCATTCGGCAAGATTAATAACGTAATAAATGTAGCTACACGTTCAGATGTATAGATTATCTCTTCATAGAGATTAGTCGGGAATTCGCCATTCGTGGCAGATGATTCTATTTTTTAAGGCTCCGCTCAATAATTCTTGACGATAACTCCGTAATCATTCCGTATTAACGGGTCTAGTTGTGGCGTTTTACGTCGCGCCACCGAAAATCACCAATAACCCGATATATTGGAGAGTCTATATATCAACTTAAAGGAGATTTCTCCGTTGACATTTTCAGCCGAAGATTTTGCCAAAGCCCTAGAGCAGCAGGATTACCAGTTCGAGCGCGGCAGCGTGGTAACCGGTAAAGTTGAAACCCATGAGTCAGATGGGGCCTACGTTGATATTGGCGGTAAGTCGGCAGCCTTTTTGCCGACCAAAGAGCTTTCTATCGACTCAGAAGGCCCGCTTGAAGAAGTCCTTCCCATTGGCACCGAGCGCAAGTTTGTAATTACACGGGGTCAGGATGCCGATGGCCAAATGGTCATCTCCATTCGCGCCATGGAAATTAAGGCGCTGTGGGAGAAACTGCGGGAGCGTCAGGAAAGCGGCGACGTGATTGAAGTAGAAATTTCTGGCAGCAATAAAGGGGGCGTGACGGCAGATGTGAGCGGGCTGCGGGCGTTTATTCCTAGGTCGCATCTTGCCAAGCGCGTAGAAGATTTAGATGTGCTGATGGGTCAGACCGTTACCGTCGCCTTTTTAGAAGTAGATGAAGAGAATAACAAGCTGCTGCTCTCTGAAAGAGTCGCCGCTCGCTCAGTAGCCATGAGCCACCTAACCAAAGGCGAGCTGATTGAAGGCACGGTAGCTTCGCTCAAGCCATTTGGCGCTTTTATTGACTTCGGTGGCGCTTCCGGTTTGCTCCATATCAAGCAAATTAGCAAAAGCTACATTTCCGCCCTAGGTGATGTCTTCAAAGTTGGCGATCCGATCAAGGCCGTCGTGCTCAATATTGACGAAGAGAAGGGCCGCATTGCCCTATCTACGCAGGTGCTCGAAAAGTATCCCGGCGAGATATTAAAGGACATGGGAACGATGATGGCTGAGGCGGAAGAGCGCGCCCAGCACGTCGCAAAAACGCTGTCTGAAGGCGACAATAACTAGGAATTATGGGCACTGTTTGGGAGCTGGATTTTTACTCCAGACCGATTTTAGATGAGCGTAAAAAAAAGCGCTGGGAAATACTGATTTGCGAAGGGTTGCAGTCAGTAGATGACGATCCTGCTGAGCTATTTCGCTATAGCAAGTATGTATCGAACTCGGAAGTGAACTCCGACCAGCTCAAGCAGGCGATGGAGGAAGCACTAGCCCAAACCAACGAGCCGCCAACGCGGGTTCGCTACTTTCGCTATCAAATGCAAAACATGATTAAGCGGGCCTGCGAGGAAACGGGGCTGCTGCCTTATCCAAGCCGTCGAACGCTGGCGCTTCAGCAATGGTTGGAAGAGCGGTACGAGAATGTGTATCCCAATGAACCGGGCTATCAGAAAAGCATTTCACCGTCAATTTCTAAGCCTTTAGAAGTCGTCAGCCCTTTACCTGATGCACTGAAAGGCAATAAATGGGCACTGGTAAGTTTACCTGCCAGTGGTTTTGCGGAAATGGACGAATGGGACGTTGGCTTTGGTGAATCGTTTTCACCGGCGGTAGTCGGCGTCGAAGACGATACGCCGATTCCAGGATTTATTATCTACTCTAATCGGGCCACGCCTTTGGCCGCTTGGATGTCCGGGTTAGAAATTGCTGCCGTGCGAGCCGGACGAGAAGAAACCACCAACTATGTGTCTGGCAATACCGACACAGCTCGAATGCTAATGGATACCGGCACCATTGATACCTGGCTGCTAGCGGATTTGGTGGGCCCGGCAACACAGGCTGAAGGTGAGCAGTTTGAGAAATCTAAAAAGGCCGCAAATGGCGTGCATTTTTTGGCGGTGCAAGATGATCCTGATTCAGAATCGTTTGCGGGAATGTGGCTGATGCAAGATAGAGAATTTGGATAGGAGAGTTTGGATAGGTGAAGAATAGGTGGGTGAAGGCAGTTTTGATGTATGGGATTTTGGGCGCGATCGCTCTGATCATGCTTCTTCCCCTCCTTTGGCTAGTCAGCACCGCCTTCAAAGGCTCCGCTGAAAACCTCTTTCAGTTTCCCCCACAGTTTCTACCTCAAGCCCCCACCCTCGGCAACTTTGTAAAAGTGTGGCAGTCCAACCCCTTTGGCCGCTACTTCTTTAACAGCACCCTCATTGCTATCGTCACCGTTGTCCTCAACCTACTTCTCTGTTCCCTCGCCGCCTACCCTCTTGCCCGCCTCAACTTCAAAGGCCGCGAGCTGCTCTTTTCTCTAATCGTCTCCACCATCCTCATTCCCTTCCAAATTGTGATGATTCCGCTGTACATTCTCACCGTACAGCTCGGCCTCACTAACTCATACGTCGGCGCAATTTTTCCGGCAGTAGCTTCCGCCTTTGGCATTTTTCTCATGCGCCAAGCCTTTCAATCGGTGCCCAAAGAACTCGAAGAAGCCGCCCGCATTGATGGCTGCACCGAGCTAGGCATTTGGTGGCACATTATGATTCCATCCGTGCGCCCAGCTTTAGTCACCCTTGCCATCTTCGTTTTCATCGGCTCATGGAGTGATTTCCTGTGGCCTCTGCTAATTTTGGATCGGCCTGAATATTACACGCTGCCGCTAGGCGTTGCCAAACTGGCCGGGAGCTTTTCGCTAGACTGGCGGCTGATCGCTGCTGGGTCAGTGATTTCGATTGTGCCTGTTATTCTATTTTTCGTAGCGGCTCAAAAATATATTGTGCCATCGGAAACAGGCAGCGGCGTGAAAGGCTAAAGATCGAGTGCGTCAAGGCCTTGCTTACGGTAGTGAATGCGGAGCTTGATACCCAAGGTGATTTGTTTCATGATCCAGTACAGCACTGCCAATATGATAAACGTGACAAAAACAACGGCTGCGGGACGTTTTGTAGTGAGTGCGTTTAGTGTTGTAGCGAGGACGCTGGTAGGATCGGTCGCTAAGTCCCAACTATTTAATCGCACAAAGCGACCGAGGTAAATGCCGATAGCGCTGAGGGCATGAATGAACAGTTCGGTCGGTAATATAAAACGTTCGTTGCCTTTTTGCTTGAGGTAGTAAGCGAGGTTGATGATGGAAAGCGTGTAGGCTTCAAAGCTGATGAGAATAGCGGCGGTGTGTAGCGGAATAAAGACCAGGGCAATCACCCAAACTCGAAGATTTCCTGAGCTGGTGCCTTTGATCAAGTGAATGATGTCGGTGAGAACATAGGGCGCGTTGGGTAAAAAGGCAATGAAGGCTACTAGGCTAAGCCACCAGACGGCGGTGCGGCGGCTTTTTTCTCGTTTGAACAGAAAGATGCTCATGGCTAGAGAGATAAGGCCTAAAGCAATCCACCAAATAACTTTGAATTGAGCGGTGCGATCGCCCGAAGCTAGCGCCCCCATTAGCTGCATCTGCGCTCGCATCACGCGCGGCAGTCTGGGCCACAAGCCAACAATACCAATCGCCGTAATTAGGACAAACGAAATCCATATTTTTGTTTTAGACAAATCCTTACGTCGAAACAGCACGAAGCTTAAAAACAAAGGCACCGCTGCCAAAAATAGATTCCATAAAATCCAGCCGCTATAAACGCCGTAAAAGGCAGCAGAAATATCGTTTAAAATTGAGCGCAGAAACATAGGAAGATCTATCTATAGTTCAGTTGTTTGCAACTACATTAGCCTGGAGATCTGCCGCTGAAAGCCGAGATGTATCACTTTTTTCGATTCTGCGATCGCTCTGCTCTCTGTACGCTTGCAGCAATAAGCCCCTGATCCTGTTCAAAAGATCAGAGGCCTATTACTATCGATTGAACAAAAGCACTAGCTAACTGAACTCGTTACCTTATCTTTCTGAACGCCCGCCTCAGGGCTATCTGCTTCGGACGGTGGCACCACCTGCCAGAACTTTGGCAGGTAAGCATCCCAGTCAGCCAGGATTGTTTTAGCCTTGCCACTGCCCGTTCGCTCAGCGTGCGTTTCAATTAAGCTTTTCAACTGCTGAGCGCCTGCTGCGGTAAGCACCTTCTGCACCTGCACAATCTCAGGATTCACCCGCGTTTGAAAGTCGCCCGCTTCGTCTAAGAAGTAGCCCAAGCCGCCGGTCATACCCGCGCCGACATTGCGACCGACGCCGCCAAGGACAACAATCACGCCGCCCGTCATATATTCGCAGCAGTGATCGCCTGCGCCTTCAATCACGGCCTTACCTTTAGAGTTTCGCACCCCAAAACGTTCGCCCGCGATACCGTTAGCGTACAGCGTGCCACCGGTGGCACCGTAGATGCAGGTGTTGCCTAAGATCACGTTTTTGCAGGCTTCGTAAGTAGAGCCTGCAAACGGTTTAATTACAATTTCGCCACCGTTCATGCCTTTACCTACGTAGTCATTCGCTTCACCGATGAGGGTGAGGTTCATGCCATTGAGGTTAAAGGCGCCGAAGCTTTGGCCCACGCTGCCGTTAAAGGTGAGATCGAGCTGACCGCCGAAGCCGTGGTTGCCGTATTGGGTGGCGATCGCACCCGAAATTCGCGCCCCCACCGTCCGGTCAGTATTCACCACATCCCAGGCCTTGGCCGCTTTACCGTGCTTAGATATCGCCTGAGAAATTTCAGCATCTGCCAAAATTTCATCGTCAAGCACAGGGCCGTTGGTGTGAATGTCACCGTGGTTTAACCAGGTGCGATCGCGCTTAACATCCGGCAGCACCAGCAGCGCCGAAAGATCCAGCGTTTTTGTCTTCGCCAGCGATACATCATCACGCGCCACCAGCAAATCCGCTCGCCCAACCACATCTGTTAGCGACTGGTAGCCCAGCTTTGCCAGCAAAGAACGCACCTCTTCGGCAATGAAGTAGAAGAAATTCACCACTTTACCCGGCGTTCCTGAGAATCGTTTACGCAGCGTTTCCTGCTGAGTCGCCACGCCGACAGGGCACTGATTCGTATGGCAAACGCGCGCCATAATGCAGCCTTCAGCAATCATCGCGATTGAGCCAAAGCCGTATTCTTCAGCGCCCATCAGTGCGCCCATAATCACATCCCACCCGGTTTTAAGGCCGCCGTCTACGCGGAGAGTGACGCGATCGCGCAATTGATTCTCCATCAAAGATCGATGCACCTCAGTTAAGCCTAGCTCCCAAGGCATCCCAGCGTGCTTAATCGAACTCAAAGGAGACGCCCCCGTGCCGCCATCATGACCCGAAATTTGAATCACATCCGCATTTGCCTTAGCCACGCCCGCTGCAATAGTGCCGATGCCTACTTCTGCCACCAGCTTCACCGAAACGCCCGCTTTAGGATTAATTTGGTGCAGGTCAAAAATGAGCTGAGACAAATCCTCAATCGAGTAAATATCGTGATGAGGCGGTGGTGAAATGAGCGTTACACCCGGCTTCGAGTTTCGCAGCGAGGCAATATACTCACTCACCTTTTTACCTGGAAGCTGACCGCCTTCACCTGGCTTTGCCCCTTGCGCCATCTTAATTTCAATTTGCCGAGCGCTCATCAGGTACTCGGGCGTTACGCCAAATCGACCCGAGGCCACCTGCTTAATCGCCGAAGACGCCGTATCACCATTGGCCAAGCCTTTAAGGTGAGGTAGCGTATTGGAGAGACCTTCGCCATCCACATCATCCAGCACTTTAAAGCGAACCGGATCTTCACCGCCTTCACCCGAATTAGACTTACCGCCAATGCGATTCATCGCAATGCCCAGCGTCTCATGGGCCTCACGTGAGAGCGACCCAAGCGACATTCCGCCCGTACAGAAGCGCTGCATAATCGATTCAACAGACTCGACTTCAGAGACATCAATCGATTCTCTATCGCCCTTAAAGTCCAACAGATCTCGCAGTGCTGCAATCGGACGCCCGCTGAGCTGTTCGCGATAAACCTCGTAGTGGTCGTACTGCTTGGTTTCTACCGCCTTGTGCAACAACTTCGTCATCGCTGGGTTGTTCATGTGGTACTCACCCGATGGCCGCGACTGCACAAAGCCCATGTTCTCAAGGCGTTTGCGCGTTAGCCCAGGAAACGCCTTTTCATGAAAAGACATAGTTTCTTGGGCAAGTTCTTCAACGCTCAAGCCACCTAAGCGAGAAACGCTGCCTCTAAAGGCCACGTCTTTAAGCTCCGCGCCAATGCCGACGGCTTCAAAAATCTGAGCCCCGCGATAGCTGCTAATGAGTGAAATTCCCATCTTCGAGAGAATTTTGAGCAGGCCATTGTCAACCGCTTTGCGATAGTTTGCCTGAGCGCCATTAAGGGTCGAAATCGGCAGCTTGCCCGACTCCATTTGCTTTTGCGTTTTCTTGTCGGCCCACCAGTGACGAACACTTTCTAGCGTGAGGTAAGGACAGATTGCCGTCGCACCGTAGCCGAGTAAGCAGGCAAAGTGATGTGTGCTCCAGCATTGGGCGGTATCTACGATGAGGGAGGCTTCCATTCGCAAGCCACGCTTAATTAGCGAGTGATGAACTGAGCCGACGGCTACCAGCGGTGGAATATACGTTTGTTCATCTGAAAGAGTGGTGAGGTTGCCTTTAGCATCTAAGCGATCGCTCAAAATCAAAATCTGAGCGCCGCCTTTCACAGCTTCAGCGGCTTGGTCACATAAGGACGCGATCGCCTCACTCAGTCCCTTGGGCCCACCGTTCACCGCATACAGCGTTGAAATCTCAGTCACCGGAAAATCAGAGTCTCGAATCAGCGCCATCTCCGTGTCATTAATCACCGGAGACTCAAGTTTTAGCAGCCGAGCCTGATCGGGATGCTCCTCCAGCAAGTTCCCTTGCGCCCCTAGCTGCGTAGACAGCGACATCACCAACCGCTCACGCAGGGGATCAATGGGGGGATTGGTCACTTGCGCAAACCGCTGCTTAAAGTAGTCATACAACAGGTGTGGCTTATCTGAAAGCACAGCCAGCGGCGTATCGTTACCCATACAGAACGTAGGCTCTTTACCCTGCGCCGCCATATCTTGAATAATCATGTCCACGTCTTCAGCCGTATAGCCGAAGGCCGTTTGCTGTGTCAGCAACGTCTGCGTTTCCAAGCGCGTTTCTTCACTAAATAGCTGAGGCGAAATCTCGACTCGACGCTCGGCCAGCCATTGCCCATAAGGCTGAGCCTGCGCAATCCGCTGCTTAATTTCCCAGTTATGCAAAATCTCGTGGCGATCAACAAAGTTCACAGCCAGCATTTGCCCTGGCCCTAGCCGCCCTTTTTCGACAATATCTTCCACAGGAATATCAACGACGCCTGCTTCTGAAGAAACAATCACATAGCCGTCTTTGGTCACCACGTAACGGGCAGGCCTTAAACCATTGCGATCCAACGTTGCGCCAACCTGTTTACCGTCGCAAAATACGACTAGCGCAGGGCCATCCCACGGCTCTTGAATGCTGCTGTAGTACTCGTAGTAGTCAACAATTTCGGGATATTTCGCGAGTTCAGGCTGATTCTTATAGGCTTCAGGCACCATCATGGTGAGGGCTTGGGCAGGCGATCGCCCCGTCCGCACCAATAGCTCCATCACGTTATCCAAGTTTGCCGAGTCACTATTTTTCGCATCCACCACCGGCTTCAGCAAATCTAAATCATCACCCCAGCTAGGATGCTGCAAGTTGGCCTCGCGAGAACTCATCCAGTTGATGTTGCCAATCAGCGTATTAATTTCGCCGTTGTGCCCTAGCAATCGCATCGGGTGTGCTAGAGGCCACTTGGGCAAAGTGTTAGTGCTAAAGCGCCTGTGATAAACCGCGAAAGCACTCTCAAAATCTTCGTTTTGCAGATCTTTATAGAACAGGCCCAGCACGGCTGATTGCACCATGCCTTTGTACACAATAGTGCGTGCTGAGAAAGAACAGACGTAGGCTTCAGTGAGTGACAGGTTGCCTGACGCTTGAGCGTGCTTTGTGCGGGTTTGCTCAAACCTGCGACGGGCGAGGAATAGCGATCGCTCCAAAGCATCCCCTGCCAATTCCTCAGAAGTCACCACAGCCTGCGCCACATGAGGCTGAAACTTCAGCGCCAGCGGCCCTAGCATTTCAGGCACGACCGGCACCTCTCGCCAGCCTAAAAACGTCAGTCCAGTATTCGCAACAGCCTTTTCAAACAGCTCACGCGCCGTCTTGATATCCGCTTCTGCCTGAGGCAAAAATACCATGGCTATGCCCGTTTTCTCAGGCACCAGTGGCGCCTTCCCATTTTCACTCGCCCAGGCTTGTAGCAGCTTCCACGGAATAGCCGTCATCACACCCGCACCATCGCCAGACTCCTGATCCGCGCAGCAACCGCCGCGATGCTCCATGCAGGTCAACGCTGTTAGCGTATCGGCCACTAGCTTGTGGCTAGCACGCCCCTGCTGATCGGCAATAAAACCAACGCCGCAGGCATCGCGTTCTTCCACCAGCCAGCTAGGCCCCAGATCTTCTAATACATCTGTCTGAAAAGTCGTTGGATTGAGAATCACGCGGGTATCACCTAAATGAGAAAACGGTTGATTGAAAAGGCCTGCCTACGGAGAAAGACCTTACGGTTAGGGCCTTTTGCCGCCTAAAGTTGTTGTTTAAGCATTATAGAGAAATATTAAGGGATAGTGAAGCACCCTATAAAAAGCAGACGAAGTCTTTGTTTAAAAGATTAGGAGTGCAATTACATGAGAACTGTTCGCACTGCGCATTTTCTCAATTGTGTATAAGATATTTATAGTTCATTTGTAGTTCATGCGAACTATCAAGCAGGTCATAGATACGTGATAAACCGGCCAGTGAGCCTCCGTGCTTATACGGCATCAATAACGGTTTATATAAGAGATCATGATTTGAGGGTGTGAACTTGTATCAACCTTGTATCAACACAGTTGCGTTAACGCAGTACTGACAATCGGAACACTGGCAGCGCGATCGCTCGACAGCCAGAATTTATTTGCGACACTGAGCTTGTATGGTCAAGCGAATCGTGCGCGTGATCATGATCAAGGCTCAAAAAACATTTAAGTAACTTTCTTAGAAGATTTGCCGGTAGTGAAGTCATTTTGAGTGAATCTTGAAAACGGAATCAAAGGCACGCACCGATCTATTACTGCTCAACTCACCTAGCTGAGCCCATCCACGGCGCTCTTACTACACTTTGGCTATTCATTCTAAGGAATCGAACCCAACGCTTCTACAGACGAGATCTTTGGCTTCGCGGCTGGCAACAGCGCGGCTAATCTCAATTCGATTCCTTTCTATTGGTCTGATGACAGGCTTTGGCTGGGGCATAGTTAATTCGGTGGATCTGAGGACTGAGCCGGCTGGTTCTCCTTCTGAAGACGTGCTTCAATTGGCCTTAGACAGCGCTTCAATCAGCGCGTCTTCTAACGCTACTAGCCTTATGAACGCGACGCCTGTGGCTTCACCGCCACCTCAATCTTCTATTCAGATAGCTCAAGCGAACAGTCCTGCCGAAGTATCTGGCAGCAGCATTCGCTTAAACGACAAGACGATGCCAGGACGATGGCAGCAAAAGAACGGTCGCATTGGCGTTTCT
This sequence comes from Phormidesmis sp., assembly GCA_051860365.1. Classification (GTDB taxonomy): domain Bacteria; phylum Cyanobacteriota; class Cyanobacteriia; order Phormidesmidales; family Phormidesmidaceae; genus Phormidesmis. Next base: position 147,521 of record JBHYED010000006.1, on the reverse strand, counting down.
AGCGCGGCGATCGCAAACTTAGCTGGCGTCGAGCTATTGAGTGCAACCGATCCTTCGCAGCAGTCAGTCCGCTGGTTTCCCTCTACTGAAGATGAAGTGATCACGTTACCGGCTTGGTGGGATGCGACCGATCGCTATCTAGATATTAGTGATCTGGCCACGAGAGCCGGTTGGACAGGTCAAGCGAGCGGCAATACTTTACAGCTCAATATTCCCGCTAGCCAGGTTAATGGTATTCGTCAGGGCAAGCAGACTTGGGGCGATCGCATCGTCGTCGATCTCTCCGCCCCAACCACCTGGCAGCTAGAGGACAACGATGGCTACACCATCACCATCGACGGCGCTATCACCCCCGAAATGGCCAAAGCCTTTAAAGCCACATCTGGCAATCTGCTCACTCAGCTCCATATCGCCCCCTTAAGCGGTCGCACCGTTCTCAAAGTCAAAGCAAAAGGCGGCGCGAGCCCTCAAATTTGGTCAACCGGTAGTCCTTCCCGCATCGTCATTGATGTTCGTAAAGATGCCATGATCGAGCGCGATGTCGCCTGGGCTCCGGGCCTTCGCTGGCGACAGCAATACGTAGGCGTCGGTGCCCACAAATTTCCGGTCTACCTGTTCGTCGTGCAGCCCAATCCTGCCACACTGGCGCTTCGTCCTATTCACGCTAAGCCCAACAGCGCTATTGGCATTGAGCCAATTCTCACCCAGGCTCCCCGTCAGCGTGCTGCCGCCGCCGTCAACGCAGGCTTCTTTAATCGCAACAACCAGCTCCCGCTTGGCGCAGTCCGAAGCAATAATCAGTGGATCTCAGGGCCAATTTTAGGCCGTGGTGCCATGGCCTGGAATGAGCAAGGCGATTTGGTCATGGATCGATTAGTTCTTTCTGAAGTTGCGAGAATTGAGTCTGGGGAAGCTTTTCCAATTTTGGCCATGAATAGCGGATATGTTCAGGCAGGAATCGGTCGATACACACCTGGATGGGGGTCAAATTACACGCCCATTGTGGATAACGAAGTCATCGTCACCATTCGCGATGGCAGAGTAGCGAGTAAGCGCACAATGGGTAAAGCAGACAGTGGAAATGTACCGATTCCTGCTGACGGCTATTTGCTGGCGTTTCGGAGCAACAGCGGAGCGGCTGGAAAATTTGTAGAGGGGCAGCTTGTCGATTTAGTGAGTCAGTCTCAGCCATCTATGTTTGATCAGTACCCAAACGTGATGGGCGGTGGGCCGCTTTTGATACGCGATCGCAACATCGTCCTCAACCCTCAGCTCGAAGGCTTCTCCACCAACTTCATCCAAGGCTCAGCCCCCCGCACTGCCATCGGCAAAACCTCAGACGGCACCTGGCTGATTGCCACCATGCATGATCGGGTCGGCGGACGCGGCCCTACGCTATCCGAAACAGCTCAGATCATGCAAAAGCTCGGTGCCGTAGACGCACTCAACTTAGACGGCGGCAGCTCATCAAGCCTTTATCTGGGGGGCCAGCTCCTCAACCGCCAGCCTCGCACAGCCGCCAGAGTGAACAATGGCATCGGATTATTCGTCTTAGGTAGAGACTAGACGATCTAAAAAATTCATCGAAGCGATTAGCTGTAGAAAGCTCGGGCATAATTCATTTAGAAAGATCTAATCACCTTTACTTCAATTTGAATTGATGCGGATGAAGACTTGATAGAGAAGTACTGTTTAGCGGTAACGCTCTGTCTGTCCAAGGGAAACCCTTGTTAGAATCAACCAGAATTTATGGGTTTCATAGCGTTCGCTTACTGCCGCTAATAGCGCCAACACAACACAAAAAATACCTAAACAGGAGATCATCGCCATCATGGTTCAAACTCAAGAACTTGCCCCGTCCGTAAAATCGCTAGAATCCGCTAGTTTTGAAGGCGTGGCAGCGACCGAGCTACGCCCCTGGGGAGCGTTCACCGTATTGGAAGAAGGCTCCGGCTACAAAATTAAGCGAATCGAAGTCAAGCCCGGTCATCGCCTTAGCCTACAGATGCACCACCACCGCAGCGAGCACTGGATCGTGGTTTCTGGCACCGCAAAAGTAACCTGCGGCGACCAAGAGATTATGCTGTGCACTAACCAGTCTACCTACGTTCCCGCCTGCACCAACCACCGTTTAGAAAACTCTGGCGTCATTCCTTTAATCCTCATCGAAGTTCAAAACGGCGAGTATCTAGGCGAAGACGACATCACTCGATTTCAAGACGATTACGCTCGCAGCTCCGACTAACCCATAAGTCAACTCTAAATTCGCATTGTTTAAAAGGGAGGCTTATAGCTTCCCTTTTTTCTGTACCCAGGCGATCTGCTAGCCGTACAATGGTTCTCTAATCTTTTGTCGGCCTCATCCGAATCTATTGCGTTCTATGATTCAGCTCACACCCGCAGCTTGCCAAGAAATCAATCGACTACGAATTCGCCAGGGTCGGCCTACCTCGTTTTGCCGGTTGAGCTTACAGCCTAGTAACTGCGCCGAATGGTCTTATGTGCTCTTGCTCGACGATGAGGTAGATGAGGAGGACGATGTGTATTCATTTGATGGGTATGGGGTTGGGACTGTTCAGTTAGTGATGAAGCGCGATCGCCTCGACTATATCCGCGACCTCAAAATCGACTTTTCCGAAGATTTAACCGGTGGCGCTTTCCGATTCAACAACCCACTCGCCACCGAAAGCTGCCGCTGCGGATACGCCTTTGCTATCCGTTCACAAATATCTGTAGGCGGATGACACTACAAAATCTGATTGACAAGGTAAAAAAATACTTGATACTATCGGATCTCATGACAACTTATTTTGCGGAGTAATTACCACCGCCCTATATGCCTACGATTCAACAGCTCATTCGCACAGAGCGAAGCAAAGCGACCAAAAAGACCAAATCACCTGCTCTTCAAAGCTGCCCTCAGCGTCGTGGTGTCTGCACTCGCGTGTACACAACCACTCCCAAGAAACCAAACTCAGCGCTACGAAAAGTAGCTAGAGTTCGCCTTACTTCTGGATTTGAAGTAACCGCATACATTCCCGGCATCGGTCATAATCTTCAAGAGCACTCTGTTGTAATGATTCGCGGCGGTCGTGTCAAAGACCTTCCTGGCGTTCGCTACCACATTATTCGCGGCACTTTGGACACTGCGGGCGTCAAAGATCGCCGTCAGAGTCGCTCTAAGTACGGCGCTAAAAAGCCTAAAGCAGCTTCCTAAACCTTTTATTGCGAATACAAACCTTTTGGTGTCACCTATTTAGTTCAAAGACTTGGGCAATGCTGATGTCCTTATCTTCAATGTTCTAATCAGGTTCGTTGCGTTTTTCCCACCGCTGGTTCCACTCGTATCAATATCTGGCTGCCGCAAATACTCCAACGTATTAATGCGCCTCGAAAAACTGCTTGCACACTATTCACACTTAAGGGTTAACACCTCATGTCACGCCGTTCAGCCGCGCAGAAGCGCATCGTCCCCGCAGATTCCGTTTACAACAGCCGACTCGTCAGCATGATGTCCCGACGCATTATGCTCAGCGGCAAAAAATCAGTTGCCAACAAAATTCTCTACGGCGCATTTAAAATTATTGAAGAGCGCACTGGTAACGAGCCCCTAGAAGTTTTTGAAACCGCTGTTCGTAATACCACACCTTTGGTAGAAGTTAAGGCCCGCCGAGTAGGTGGTGCTACCTATCAGGTACCTATGGAAGTCCGTTCAGAGCGTGGTACGGCCCTTTCCCTTCGCTGGCTCACACAGTTTTCTCGTTCTCGCGGTGGTCGCACTATGGCGATGAAGCTAGCCAATGAACTCATTGACGCTTCTAACGAGACAGGTGGCGCAGTTCGTAAGCGTGAAGAGACGCACCGTATGGCCGAAGCGAATAAGGCGTTTGCTCACTACCGTTACTAAGTAATTCTCTATTAGGTTAAACCGAATACATTAGGAGCCCTCGCACTCTAACCAGTTGAGGGCTTGAAAATTTCTGGGCAATTTCCCCTATGAGTTTCTATAATGGTTTGGCTGTAGAAAGTCATTTGTCCTGCGGACAGCAGGTAGATAGCAGAACAGCTCGCTAAAGGAGGTCACGATGGCCCGTAATACCGCAATCGAAAAAGTTAGAAACATTGGCATTGCCGCACATATCGATGCGGGCAAAACCACAACGACTGAGCGAATTCTGTTCTATTCAGGCGTTGTTCATAAAATCGGTGAAGTCCATGATGGTAATGCTGTTACCGATTGGATGGAGCAAGAGAAAGAGCGAGGCATTACGATCACGGCTGCGGCCATTTCCACTACTTGGCGTGATCACCAGATCAATATCATCGACACGCCAGGGCACGTAGACTTTACGATCGAAGTAGAGCGTTCTATGCGTGTGCTAGATGGTGTAGTGGCGGTGTTCTGTTCTGTTGGCGGCGTTCAGCCTCAATCTGAAACCGTTTGGCGGCAGGCTGACCGCTACAAAGTTCCTCGCATTGCTTTTGTCAATAAAATGGACAGAACTGGGGCGAACTTTTTCAAAGTGTATGAGCAAGTAAAAGACAGGCTTAGAGCTAAAGCTGTACCGCTACAAATTCCGATTGGCGCTGAAGATAAGTTTGAGGGTGTCATTGATTTGGTAGAGATGAAAGCACACATCTATACTAATGATATAGGTACCGATATTCAGATTGCCGACATTCCTGAAGAGATGAAGGCAAAAGCCCAAGAATATCGAACCATTTTACTAGAGACGGTTGCCGAAACTAATGATGCTTTGATGGAGCGCTATTTGGAAGGCGAAAGAATTTCGTCTGAAGAGCTGATGTTAGGCGTTCGCAAAGCAACTATCAACGACAAAATGGTACCGATGTTCTGTGGCTCCGCCTTTAAAAACAAGGGCGTGCAGCTTTTATTGGATGCCGTCGTAGACTATTTGCCTTCTCCGACCGAGGTTCCTGCAATTCAGGGTATTTTACCAAATGGTGAAACAGGGATTCGACAGGCCAGTGATGTTGAACCAGCAGCAGCGCTGGCATTCAAAATCATGGCCGATCCCTACGGTCGTCTGACCTTTATTCGTGTGTACTCTGGCGTGCTCAAAAAGGGTAGCTACGTTTACAACGCGACTAAGGATAAGAAAGAGCGAATCTCGCGCTTGATTATTCTGAAGGCAGACGATCGCATTGAAGTGGATGAGATGCGAGCAGGTGATTTGGGCGCTGCTTTAGGCTTTAAAGACACCTTCACCGGTGATACGATCTGTGACTCTGATGCGCCTATTGTTCTAGAGTCGCTGTACATTCCTGAGCCTGTAATTTCGGTGGCTGTAGAGCCAAAGACTAAGCAGGATATGGAAAAGCTCTCGAAGGCGCTTAAGTCACTTTCAGAGGAAGATCCTACCTTTAGAGTCAGCATCGATCCTGAGACGAACCAAACCGTGATCGCGGGCATGGGTGAGCTTCACCTGGATATTCTCGTCAACCGAATGTTGAGAGAGTTCAAGGTGGAGGCAAATATTGGTGCACCTCAGGTAGCTTACCGCGAGACAATCCTGAAGCCTTCAAAAGCTGAGGGTAAATTTATTCGCCAGAGCGGTGGCAAGGGTCAGTTTGGTCACGTAGTGATTGAGCTTGAGCCTGCTGAAGAGGGCTCTGGATTTGAGTTCATCAGCAAAATTGTGGGGGGCACCATTCCGAAAGAATTTATCTCTCCGGCTGAGCAGGGGATGAAAGAGGCTTGCGAATCTGGTATTCTAGCCGGATATCCATTAATTGATGTTAAGGTCACTTTGCTGGATGGTTCTTATCATGACGTTGACTCCTCGGAGATGGCATTCAAAATTGCTGGCTCTATGGCAGTCAAAGAAGCAGTGATGAAAGCTTCTCCGGTTCTTTTGGAACCCATGATGAAGGTCGAAGTGGAGGCTCCAGAAGACTTCCTCGGCGATGTGATGGGAGATCTCAACTCCCGTCGTGGTCAAATTGAGGGAATGGGGTCGGAAGATGGTGTGACAAAGGTGTCCTCACGGGTGCCCCTAGCAGAAATGTTTGGTTACGCCACCGATATTCGCTCCAAAACCCAGGGAAGGGGTTCCTTCTCTATGGAGTTCAGCCAGTACGAGGAAGTTCCGCGTAATGTGGCTGAGGCGATCATCGCCAGAAACAAAGGGAACGCATAGTTAGTTTTAGGAACACACAGAAAAATTCATGGCACGCGAAAAATTTGTAAGAAGTAAGCCCCACGTTAACATTGGCACCATTGGCCACGTTGACCACGGCAAAACAACATTGACAGCAGCTATTACCATGACCCTGGCGGCGGCTGGCGGTAGTAAAGCCCAGAGCTATGCTGAAATCGACTCGGCTCCTGAGGAAAAAGCGCGCGGTATCACAATCAACACTGCTCACGTAGAGTACGAGACTGAGAATCGTCACTATGCTCACGTGGATTGCCCTGGCCACGCTGACTATGTGAAAAACATGATCACGGGCGCAGCCCAAATGGACGGCGCAATTTTGGTGGTATCTGCGGCTGATGGCCCGATGCCTCAAACCCGTGAGCACATTCTGCTTGCTGGTCAGGTCGGCGTACCCAACATTGTTGTGTTCATGAACAAGCAAGACCAGGTAGACGACGAAGAGCTACTTGAGCTGGTTGAGCTAGAAATTCGTGAACTGCTCAGCTCCTACGATTTTCCTGGCGATGATATCCCAGTAACTGCTGGCTCTGCGCTCAAAGCTGTTGAGAAGCTGGTTGCAGATCCTACAACGGCTCGTGGTTCTGATGAGTGGGTTGATAAAATCCACGCACTAATGGATGAAGTAGATGCTTACATTCCTACGCCCGAGCGTGAAGTTGACAAGCCTTTCTTGATGGCGGTTGAGGACGTGTTCTCGATTACTGGTCGTGGTACGGTTGCTACCGGTCGAATTGAGCGCGGCATGGTTAAAGTTGGTGAAGTTGTTCAGCTTGTTGGTATTCGCGACACTCGTGAGACGACTGTAACTGGCGTAGAGATGTTCCAAAAGAGTTTGGACTCTGGCATGGCTGGTGACAACGTTGGCGTACTCTTACGTGGTCTGCAAAAGGAAGACATTGAGCGTGGCATGGTATTGGCTAAGCCAAAGAGCATCACACCGCATACCGAGTTTGAGTCTGAAGTTTACGTACTGAACAAAGAAGAAGGCGGTCGTCACACGCCGTTTTTCCCTGGCTACAAGCCTCAGTTCTACGTGCGTACAACTGACGTAACGGGTTCAATCGAAAGCTTTACGGCTGACGATGGTAGCGAAGCTGAAATGGTAATGCCTGGCGATCGCATCAAAATGAATGTTAAGCTCATCAACCCGATTGCAATTGAGCAAGGCATGCGCTTTGCAATTCGTGAAGGTGGCCGTACTGTTGGTGCGGGCGTTGTTTCTAAAATCACTAAGTAGAAACTAATCTGTAGGATCTGCGACAGCAAGTAGGGGCGCGGCATGCTGTGCCCCTACTTATAGACGAGGTTCTTTTAGAGTCTCAAGTTTTAACCGAACCTAGAAAACTAAACATTTGCGCACATTTAGCGCTTAAATCTCTATGGCTACCACTGTTCAACAGCAGAAGATTCGCATTCGCCTCAAGGCTTTTGACCGCCGCTTGCTAGACACTTCCTGCGAAAAGATTGTCGACACGGCTAACCGCACAAACGCTACAGCCGTCGGCCCTATCCCTTTACCGACAAGAAGAAAGATTTACTGTGTGCTCAGATCGCCCCACGTAGACAAAGACTCTCGTGAGCACTTTGAAACTCGCACCCACCGCCGCATCATTGATATTTATCAGCCTTCTTCTAAAACTATCGACGCGCTTATGAAATTAGACCTACCCGCAGGCGTAGACATCGAAGTTAAGCTATAGACCTAAACTTAACTCGATCTAAAAAACCTCTTTGCCGCGAGCAAGGAGGTTTTTGTTATTGATACCCCTTTTGAAGTCGTAGCAACGGCTAGAGCCCGTGCGTTAGAATACTGTCAGTACGCGTAACCCGTCATTTCAATCGGAGCGCTGCTTTGGCCCTACTCTAGACATAATGGACTTTTCCTCCTCAGTCGCCGTTCGCGAACTGCCGCTTTTTCCCCTCCCTGAGCTAGTACTTTTTCCAGGTCGGCGGCTTCCCCTTCACATATTCGAGCTTCGCTATCGGATGCTGATGAACACTATTCTTCAGGGCGATCGCAGATTTGGCGTGCTCATGGTCGACCCAACCTCTGGTGAGATTGCTAAAGTTGGCTGCTGCGCAGAAGTCATCCATCATCAGCGCATGCCCGACGACCGCATGAAAATTATGACGTTAGGCCAGCAGCGGTTTCGCGTACTCGATTATGTGCGAGAGACACCCTACCGAGTTGGGCTCGTTGAGTGGATTGAAGATGAGCCCGTTGAGGAAAACTTAGAACCATTAGCTACTGAAGTAGATCGTCTGCTGCGTGACGTTGTACGGCTATCGGCAAAGCTTACCAGCCAGGACATTGATTTTCCTGAGAACATTCCCGATCTGCCGCTAGAGCTTTCTTACTGGGTGGCCAGTACGCTCTACGGAGTTTCTTTAGAGCAGCAGGCGCTACTAGAGATGCAAAATACGCTGAAGCGATTGGAGCGTGAGGCTGAAATTTTGACGTCAACTCGAAACAACTTGGCAGCGCGGACGGCGCTAAAAGACGTCTTGGAATAGCGGATCAATCTGGCTCAATCTATAGAACTTGTTGAATGGCCGCTAGATCGTAGCTACCATAGTTTTTGAACGTAGCTGTGTGCATTTTTAGCAGCTCTAGCGCCGACTGCATAATCTGGTCATTGGCACTGGCTTCTACATCTACAAAGAAAACATAGTCGCCAAGCAGTTTCTTGGTAGGACGTGATTCAATCCGGCTCATGTTGATGTTAAGCACTGAAAAAAGCTGTAGCGGTTTAAGCAGTGCGCCAGGTTCGTTCGTTCTAAGGCTAAAGGCTAAAGACGTGTACTGGCCGCTAGTCGCTGGCTGTTTGCCGAGTACCCAAAAGCGGGTGTAGTTATCAGCAAAATCGTTGATAGGATGGGCCAGAATAGGAAGGTTGTAGATTTTTGCGCCCCAACTTGATGCGATCGCTCCCGCAGTCGCATCCTCTTTAATCCGAGGTAACGGTTCTGAGGTCGAATTCGCTGGAATCAGCTTCGCATTAGATAGATTGGTTGATAGCCAATTACGGCACTGAGCCAGCGCTTGGGGATGGGAAAAAACGGTTTCAATCGCATCCGTACTATCAGCCTGTGAAATTAAGGCGTGCTGAACCGGTAGTGTGAACGCCTGCTGAATCTGTAAGGTTTCAATTTCCCACAGCGTATCTAGGGTAATAGTGACACCACCACCAATAGAGTTTTCAATGGGCACGACGCAAAAGTCAGTTTCCCCTTGCTCCGTTGCCTTAATGGCTTGAGCAATTGTGAGGTAAGCTTTTAGCCGTACATCATCACGGCCCAAGCTTTCGGCATAGGTTGCGGCGGCAAAGTCTGAGAACGTGCCTTTTGGCCCAAGATGTGCGATTGAAACCGTCATATAGGAAGAAGCTCGCTGGTGCTATAGAAGTGCTAGGGTTAGCTTATACGGTTTCTCTTTGATCTTCTCGCGCACATTCTATTTCGCTCTCAGATATGGTTCGCTTTAGCGCTTCTCAATCGGTTTCTATTTTGGTACCGCCTCAGCCGTTGACGATTGAAGACTATTTGAGTGAAGTGGATCGGCTCGTCTATGCGCTAGTTGAAAGGCAGCAGGTAGAAATCTTGCATCCTAATCTGTTTAGAGTAAAAGTTAAGCCCATTCGATTTATCGGCCTATCGCTACAGCCCGTTTGTGATATTAGGGTCTGGCTAGAAGGCAACGCGGTACGGCTAAGTTCTAATAAATGTTATATCGAAGGACGCGAGTCGATTAATCAGAAATTTTCGATGAATATGCAGGGCTATTTAGTCACTCAGTCCACATCACAAGGGCAGAAGCTACGCGGACAGGCAAACTTAGGCATAGGCGTGGATTTACCCCAGGCCATGAAGCTGACACCGAAGCCATTGATGGAACACACAGGCAGCGGATTACTCAATGGCATACTGATCACATTAAAGCAGCGCCTGATGCGGCAGCTCATTAAAGACTACATTAAATGGGCAAATGCTTCCGTCAAGCTAATTTCCTAAACTTGACAGCTTTTGAATGACTTACGGTGCTGACGGCAAACGCCTAAGCTAGCAATGCCTGCACGATGTTTTGCGCTGCCATAGCCCTTATTAGAGGCTAAGTCATAGCCAGGATAGTGAGCATCTAAGCGGGTAATAAGGTCGTCGCGCCATACTTTGGCAATGATGCTGGCAGAGGCGATCGCTAGCTCATGCTGATCGCCTTTAACAATTGTTTTCTGCGGAATTAATAGCTGTGGTACCCGCTGATTACCATCTATGAGGCAAAGCTGAGGGGCAGGGGACAGACGAATGATCGCTCGATACATTGCTAGCAAGGACGCCTGTAGAATATTGAGTCTATCGATTTCGTAGGCGGGAGCCATGCCGACTGAACAGCGAGAGAGCTGCCTGATTTGGGCGGCAAGCTGCTGCCTTTTGACCGGTGATAGCTTTTTGCTGTCGGTAACGCCCGCTGCAGTCAGTGGAGCGATCGCAGCCACTGGCACAATTACCGCAGCAGCCACCACCGGCCCAAAGAGGGCCCCTCGGCCCACTTCATCGATACCCGCAATATTCTCAGGCGACATTATTCAGTCGCTGAAGATCGGCGACGACGGCGGCGAACCACCTTCTCCTCTTTTTCCTCTACGGCTTCGCCAGCAGCATCGGGCGTGTCAGCCTCCATCTTTGAGCTATCAACTGCCGAATTTTCGATAGGCTGATCCTTGAGCACTATCACGCGCTTTTTCGCAGAGCTAGTTGATGCATCTTCAACCTCATCGGTTTGCTGTGATGTCCGGCTGGTACTAGATCGCCTGCGTTTGCGAACAGGCGTTTTACTGACCGGCTTTTCAACAACGGATTCCGCTTCTGGCTTATTAGCATCATTGTCAGAACCACTGTCAGAGCTGCTATCAGATAGGGCCTGATCGTCACCATCCACAACAGGTTTAGGCTCTGCGTGAACCGGCGTTTTAATAATTCGCTTGTTAGAAACTTCAGCCGCTGCCGTTGCTTTAGCTGCCGCCACAAACGCCTCAGCTTCACCCGGCAAAACCACTGACACAACCGTATTTTGGGGGTTTTCTACCGCTTGGCCACCGTACACAATCGGAGAAATGCCCATAATGGCGTAAATCCGCTGCTCTTCTAACGGCATTTCAACCGCAATAATTTCGGGCGGCTCTTCCGATTTCCTACGACCGTTGCGCGATCGCTTCCCTCTAGTCGAAAGCTCCGCATTAACAGCCTCTTTCCCAGGCTGAGCATCCGTGCGGTCTTCCACGCTACTATCAAAAACTTCATCAGCTCTACTCTCTATCCGCTGACTCTCTGCGGCTTCAGAGAGATCGCCTCTATCGCTCTTATCGACCCTACTACGCCTGGGGCTACTTCGCTCATCCGATGATTCCTTAATAACCGGAACAGGACTAGCAGGCGTACTGCGAGAAGATCCTCTAGTAGAAGACGGTGAGCTTTCTGAACGACGGCGACGACGACGACTGCCACCACGACCGTTCTTATCCTGATAATTAGGATGATTCATCAAATCTAGCTCTTGCAGCTCAGACTGCGGATCTAAGCTAGTCGCTCTGTCCTCCCCGCTCGAATCTCTAGCTGAGGGGCGGTTTGAATAACTTTGTACTGGCGAGCTATAGCTTTGAGGACGAGAAGAAACAGCCGAAAGCGATTCTATAGCATTCAGCTCTTCTCCAGGCAAATGAGCTAAGTGCCCCAGACCGCTACAAGTCGGACAAGTCTGTCCAAACAGCTCGTATATGTTCTGGCCTTGCCTTTTTCGAGTTAATTCTACAAGGCCAAGCTCGGAGAGCTGTGAGATCTGAGGGCGCGATTTGTCTGGTCGTAGCGAAGTACCAAACTGCTCTAGCACCTGCATCTGGTCGCGGCGAGCATCCATGTCGATAAAGTCAACGACAATAACACCTGCGATATTACGAAGCTTAAGCTGCCGAGCAATTTCAACGGCGGCTTCACAGTTCGTCCAAAGGACGGTTTCTCTAGCCGTAGCCGAGCGAGTGAAAGAGCCAGAGTTTACGTCAATAACCGTCAGCGCTTCAGTCGGCTCAATGATGATATAGCCGCCTGAAGGCAGGTCTACTCGGGGTTTGAGCGCTTCACGAATAGCGGCATTTACCCGAAAGTACTCCAAAATATGCGTTGGCTCACGATGGTAGTCAATGAGTATTCCAGGTGGGATACGGCCATCGCTCCAGCTCGAAAGGTGCTGCTTTGTGCGCTCAAAGCCACTGTCTGTATCGGTGACAATGCGATTAACATCATCGTTGTATACGTCGCGTAGCACACGCTGAATAAAGTCGTCGTCTCGATTGAGCAGCGAAGGCGGGCGGGTACCCATCGCCTCTTGTTGAATGCTTTCCCAGCGCTTTTGCAGCGCTTCAAGGTCTTCAATAATGGCATCTTCAGAAACACCTTCAGCTTCTGTTCTAATCAGCAAGCCGGTACCGGAAGGCTTGATCAAAATGCCGAGTGCCCTAAGTCGATTGCGCTCAGTTTCGTTACGAATGCGGCGAGAAAGATTAACGCCTTTGCCGTAGGGCATAAGCACTAAATAGCGGCCTGGCAGCGTCACTTTTCCAGTGAGTCTTGGCCCCTTGTTACCCGTGGGCTCCTTCATGATCTGAACAAGCACTTTTTGTCTGGGTGCAAGCAGCTCAGTAATTGGGCCTGCCATGCGTTTTAGCTTTAGCGGCCCTAGGTCAGAGACGTGCATAAAGCCATTTTTATCACCGTCGCCGATGTTCACAAAGGCGGCGTCAATTCCTGGCAAAATATTCTCTACCGTGCCGAGATAGATGTCCCCGACCTGATGGCTGCCCTTGGCAACAATAATCTCTTGGATTTGATCTTCTGAAAATACGGCAGCAATTCTGTGCTGCTCTGCAATAACAATCTGCTTTGGCATTCAATGTATTCCTCTGAAGCCTGCCAGGAAAGTTCCTAATGTGCGCGTTAATGCGTTTGCTTGCTTTAATGCTGTAAGGCTTTTTGCTGGCGGATCCTTGAGTCAGTAATAAAAAATTGGGAAAATAATGTCTTTGAAAGCCAATTTCGAACGCTTTAGACAGAGACTCACTGATGTGAAAGGTCTGAGTTCGTAAAAGGTTGTTGGTTTGAATAGTTTGCTAAAAAATCCAAACGGTTAAAAGCTGTTGGAACAAGTACTGAGGTTGGGTTCTTCAACCTTATACCTGAGTAAGCAGCGATCGCTCACCTTACAAGATGCTCAGAGCAGATAGCTCAGTTGAGCGGGAACAGAGTTCTTTTGAAATTCTCTTAAGAGTCTCTGTGTATCTCTGGCGCTTTCAGCTTTCTTCAAGCTTTACACATCGACAATTTAGTCGGCTAGGCGTAGCAACCCAAACCGTAAACGTAAAGCGCGATAGTAAACCTAGGCGCACGCCGCATAGCTAACATCCTCTTCTCTGAGGCTAGTTATGCTCACCAACGGCAGCTTCCGTGCGTGTATTATAGCGCTGGAGGTGCCTTTATACTATTTAGCCATACAAAATTTTAATTTGACTAATCTCGAACAGTGGTTTTTGAGCAGGTTTTTAGACAACGCAAAAACCCCGAGCGTTCAAAAATAGGAATGCTCGGGGTTTCTTCAATGCGAACGAACGCGTGTTGTAGGCTTATGAAGCCGAAACCGTTGAGAGCGATCGCTTACGTCTACCCGCACTTGGCTTCGGCTCTTCTACGGCTTCATTGCTCGAAGCACCCACTGCAAAGTCAACATGCTGGAGCAATAGCACCGCAACAGGATACTGCTTCGGTAGCTCACGGCGAATAAATCGGCGAATGTCTTCTTCTAGTCGAGACTGCAAACCATCCCACTTGATGGTGGGGCGATCGCTATCTGCATTCTCAATCACTTCCTTCCAGCGCTGGGGCAGCGACTTCTTCACCGTTGCGATCGCACTCCGCTCCCACTGCTCCTGAGTTTTGACCGTGACCACGCCGCGCAAGTTCACAGACGGATCGCCCAGCAAATTGCCTTTGTTATCGACAGTCACAGAAACCGTGATAATGCCATCTTCTGCAAGCTGCTGACGCTCTTTGAGTACGCCGCGCTCCACGATGCCTGTGCGCGAAGCATCCACTAGCTCAATGCCAGCCGTGACCTTACCGTCAACAGTCATGCTATCTGCAGTGAGCCTGATAATATCGCCGTTGTTAACAATCGCCTCGTTGCCTTTTTCTACACCAAGCTGATGCGCCATTTCAGCGTGCTTGACGAGCATTCTATGCTCACCATGCACGGGGATAAAGAACTTAGGCCTAGTGAGTGCCAACATTAGCTTGTGATCTTCCTGGTGTCCGTGACCAGAAACGTGTAGCCCTTTGCCTTTGCCGTAGATAACGCGAGCACCCTGAATCATCAGCTTGTCGATAGTATTGACGACGCCGATGGTGTTACCAGGAATGGGGTTAGACGAAAAGATAACGGTGTCACCTTTTTGAATTCTGATTTGGCGGTGAGAGCGGTTGGCAATGCGGGTGAGCGCTGCCATCGGCTCGCCTTGTGAGCCCGTTGTCAAAATCATGGCCTTTTCATCAGGGCACTGTTTAAGCATGTTGAGTGGCTTAAACAGGCTATCTGGCGCGTTGATATAGCCTAAGTTGCGAGCGTGTGAAATGACGTTCAGCATAGAACGGCCCACCACAAACACGTCTCGTTTGTGCTTTTGGGCTAGCTCTAGCAACATGCTGACGCGGTGAACTGAAGAAGCGAATGTCGTGACGAACAAGCGACCTTCAGCGTCGTTAAATTCTCTGTCTAGGTTAGGGAATACCGCCCGCTCAGAAGGCGTATTGCCGGGAATTTCTGCGTTAGTAGAGTCACTGATGAGGCAAAGAACACCTTTTTCGCCATATTCAGCAATTTTTTGAAAGTCAAAAAATTCACCGTCTACGGGCGTGTGGTCAACTTTGAAGTCGCCACTGTGGATAATAGTGCCCACAGGCGTTTCAATCGCCATGGTGAAACTATCGGCCATGGAGTGGGTGTTGCGGATGTACTGAGCTTTGAAGTGCTTGCCGAATTGAACGGTGTCACGTGGGCCGACGGTGTGAATTTTGGTGCGATCGCTCACCCCAGCCTCTTCCAGCTTGCCCTGCAACAGCGCCATCGCCAAGCGCGGCCCGTGAATCACCGGAATATCAAACTGCTTGAGGTGAAATGCAATTCCGCCAATATGATCTTCATGACCGTGGGTAACAATCATGCCCTTAATTTTGTGCTGATTCTCCTTCAAGTAGGTGATGTCAGGCAGCACAATATTGACACCGTGCATTCCTTCAGTCGGGAAGGAAAGGCCCGCGTCTAGCAAAACAATTTCATCGTCATACTCAAAAACGCAGGTGTTCTTACCGATTTCGTGCAGGCCACCTAAGGGGATAATTTTGAGCACTTTTTCGTTGCTCGATTTGCCGTTCTGGCTGCTTCTAGGGCTTACCTTTCGGCTTGTTTTTGGCGCAGCGCTGCCGTTGCTATCGCCGTTTCTGGCACTGCTTCTAGTTCTTGCTCTAGTGCCTGTCTTTGGCTTTGGTGCGTCTTTTTTAACGTCTTGATTCCCTTCTTGTGAGCTATTGCTATCTGTGAGTCTACTCATGTAGTTTCCTTTTTTGAACGTAAATTGAAATGCTGAAAGTTGAAAGGCTGATGGGGTTAAACGACGAGACAATATCTGTGGTGATGAACTCGCCTAGCATGAGCGATTGATGCTAGTAAATAGATAGTTGTTAACCTAGCGCTAGTAGCAGTGCTAAGTAGATAGCTTTTGAATGAGCCCTATTCCGAGGCAGGCTTGCAGTCAGTGGGCGGTATCGATTGAACGTTTGGCGCATACTCCCATGTATGCACCGACTGACTTGTGTCTATTTGTCAGTGCTTGAGACTTTGATCTTAGTCTATTCAGTTTTACCTTGACCTATTTTCCAAGGATGAAGCTTTGCTGGTAAGATGCTGCGCGCATAGCATCCGATTCGAAGTAGTCGAGGTTTCAATCTCGTATTAGTTTGACACCGTTTGTACTAGTCTGCCATCAATAAATCTAATTGCGACAGTGTGGTTCTTAACACCTGCTTTAGCTCATCTGAGCCCTCGCATAGCGGCAACCGGCAATTTCCAACCGACCAGCCCTGGAGCTCTAACGCCATTTTAAGCGGAATCGGGCTAGTCACGGAGAAAAGTACCTTGAACAGGGGCACAAGCTGAAGATGCAGGGCAGTTGCTTCTTTGACTCGGCCACACTCAAAGGCACGAACCATCTTTTGAAGCTGATCACCCGCCAAATGACTGGTGACGCTAACGACACCGACAGCTCCTATCGAGAGCATTGGCAGCGTTAAAGAATCATCTCCAGAGTATATTTCAAAGTCATCAGGACAGCGACGACTAATTTCGCTGACCTGATCAAGGTTCCCACTTGCCTCTTTAATGGCAACGATATTAGGAATAGTTGATAGCTGCGTGACCGTCTCAGGCAGAATATTGCAGCTTGTGCGCCCTGGCACATTGTAAAGCATGATTGGCAGGTCGGGTACGGACTGGGCGATCGCGCGAAAGTGTCCTTCTAATCCTGCCTGGGGCGGCTTGTTGTAGTAGGGTACAACCTGCAAAGAACCATCTAAGCCTAGTTTTTCAGCCTTCTTAGTGGCTTCTATGGCTTCGCTGGTGCTGTTAGATCCAGTGCCCGCTAGGATTTGGGCGCGATCGCCCACGGCCTGCTTCACGGCCTTAAACAAAGCATACTCCTCATCCCATGTCAGAGCAGGAGACTCGCCGGTAGTGCCACACACCACCACCGTATCGGTACCATGATCGACCAAATAGCTGGCCAGCTTTTCTGCAACCGGATAATTAACCTCTCCAGAAGGTAGAAACGGCGTTGCCATAGCTGTCAGCACCCGACCAAATCTAGGCGCGGGATGCGAACTCTCAGCGCTAGTCATACTTTATGGCCCTTTAAAATGTCACTTTTCATAAGCATGTTTGAACTCAGAAATTCTTTGAGTAGAGGCGATCACAAGCCTATACAGATGCTGGCGTCTTCAACCAGTTTTTAGCCACCACTAGCTCTGCAATCTGGACTGCATTCAGCGCCGCCCCTTTCCGAATCTGGTCGCCACAAAGCCACAGCTCAAGACCAGAAGGATGAGAAATATCCTGACGAATACGGCCCACCATCACAT
This sequence comes from Phormidesmis sp., assembly GCA_051860365.1. Lineage (GTDB taxonomy): Bacteria > Cyanobacteriota > Cyanobacteriia > Phormidesmidales > Phormidesmidaceae > Phormidesmis. The sequence goes on along the minus strand of JBHYED010000006.1, from coordinate 130,110 downwards.
CATCTTCGCCGCTAGCATCTATTGGCATTGGGAAATAGTTCGCATTCCAATCTTCTACAAGCTGAACGCCATCTGCGGCCTCAATAGCTTCTCTAGCTTTAGTCACATCAAAAGGCTGCTCAAACTCAATGTTCACCGCCTCCGAATGCGCTCTCAGCACAGGCACCCGAATACAGGTCGCAGACACTCTCAAGTCAGGAACACCAAAAATCTTGCGCGTTTCATTCACCATCTTCATTTCTTCCTCGCAATAGCCCTGGTCGTTAATCGGCGTATTGTGCGGAAACAAATTGAACGCGAGCGGATACGGAAAGCTCTCTGTCGGCGGCTTTTTACCATCCAAAATGGCCTGAGCCTGCTGCTTCACCTCTTCCATTGCCCTAGTACCCGCACCGCTCGCAGACTGATAGGTAGCTACCACAATCCGACGAATTGGCTGAATCTGCTGCAAGGGCCACAGCGCCACGCTCATCAAAATAGTGGTGCAGTTTGGATTAGCAATAATGCCGTTATGACCTTCCGCCTCTTTCGGATTCACTTCTGGCACCACCAGCGGCACCGACTCGTCCATTCTAAAAGCGCTGGAGTTATCAATCATCAGCGCCCCCGCATCTACAATAGCCTTTGCCCATTCCTTGGACGTAGAGCCACCGGCTGAAGCAAGCACAATATCAACGCCTTCAAATGCTTCTGCACTGACAGCCTCAACCGCGATCGCCTTTCCTTTAAAGCTAATTTCTTTCCCGGCTGATCGAGAAGACGCCAGCAACTTTAGCGTTTTAATAGGGAAATTACGTTCGTCAAGAAGCTGAAGCAGTTCGGTACCGACGGCGCCAGTCGCACCCATCACAGCAACGTTATAAGAGTCAGGCATAGGCTTACGCCGGGTTACGCCGGGTTACAAAAATAATAACTAAATGCAGTTCTCACTATACATTACGAGAAACAGCGACTCATTTCGCATGAATCAATATAATGCGGTGTATGATGTTCAACTGCGAGAGATAGCCCACCGCGCTACTACGCATAAGCATCCGAAATTTCAGTATTTATTTGTCCAACAGTACTAGTTTATGAAAGTTACCCAGGAAAATCTGCCCGACAGCCAAGTCGGACTGGAAATCGAAGTTCCCGCAGAAATGACCAAACAGAGCTATGAAAAGGTTCTGCGCGACTACATGAAGTCGGCGAACATTCCTGGGTTCCGGAAGGGCAAGGTACCTCGTCAAATAATGATTCAGCGCATCGGCTCACTACAGCTAAAAGCCGCTGCCCTAGAAGATCTGCTGCAAAAGGTCGTCGATCAAGCCGTCAAGCAAGAAGACATTGACGCGCTTGGCAATTACAAACTCCAATCAGACTTTGAGGCAATGCTGGGTGAGTTCGAACCGGGCAAAGAAATCACGCTCTCTGCTTCTGTAGATGTACCGCCACGAGTCACGCTCAGTGAATACAAAGGATTCACTGTTCAAGCTGAGGAGATAAAGACAGACACAGCTAGCCGCGTAGAAGAAACCCTAGAAGGCTATCGCGAGAACCTAGCGACCTTAGTACCTGTAGAAGATAGAGCCGCTAAAGATGGCGATGTCGCTGTCGTGGACTTTTTAGGCAAGGCCGAGAATGAAGCGGGTGAGCTTGAAGCATTTGAAGGCGGTAGCGCTGAAGACTTCCAGGTGGAAATTAAGGAAGGACGCTTTATTCCTGGCTTTGTAGAAGGTGTCGTTGGCATGAAGCTAGCAGAAGATAAGGACGTTGAGGTAACGTTCCCAGAAGACTATCCCCAAGCCGAGCTAGCGGGTAAGCCTGCAACTTTTACCATTTCGCTGAAAGAGCTAAAGGAAAAGGAGCTGCCAGATGTTGATGATGACTTTGCTGAAGAAGTCAGTGAGTTTGAGACACTTGAGGAGCTGCGTAAGTCTTTAGAAGAACGCTACGAGCAGGAGGCTACTGACGCTACTGATGCCAACGTTGAACAGGCTTTGTTAGACGAGCTAGTGAAGCATGTTGAAGCTGAAATTCCTGACACTTTGATCAAACGCGAAGTTGACTTCATCGTGACCCAAACGGCAATGCAGCTTAGCCGTCAGGGCATTGACTTAGGAAAGTTTCTGACTAAAGAACTCGTAGACGGAATGCGTCAGAATGCTCGTCCTGAAGCAATCGAGCGGCTACGTCGGACGCTAGCTTTGGGTGAGATTGCCAAGCAGGAAGACATTAAAGTCGAAGACGAGGCTATTAAGACGCGTACTGAAGAAATGATGACCGAGGTCGAAGATCCTACCCAGATTGATCCAGAGCGTTTGAATCAGGTCGTTAACGAAGATTTGTTAAAAGAGAAAATTTTGGCTTGGCTAAAGGAGAACTGTACGGTTGAGCTAGTGCCTGAGGGTTCTTTGACACCGGATGAGCCTGAAGTTCCAGAAGCGGATGAAGATGACGAAGAGGAAGCAACGGCCGTAGAAGCTGAGGTTGTTTCTGACTAGAGTTGTTTCTGACAGATAGGTCTGCTAGATCTATACATGAAAGCGACACTTCTATGTATGTTCTAGAAGCATACGGGAAAGGGCTGATAACCAGTCATGTCGAAAATGGGTTGATTCGCTACAGTGGTATCGCATCTTTAGCACTTGAGTTCGGCTTGAGATGCGGTACATTAAGCACGTATACAGGCAACTGCTTGAACTTTTATGGATACATCAAGATTTAACGAGAGTGCTCAGGCAGGGTTTTCACATTTAAGCCTTCCAAATTCAGGCATTTCTCCTTTGGGTGTGGTGCCTATGGTGGTAGAGCAGTCTGGACGGGGTGAGCGAGCCTTCGACATTTATTCCAGATTGTTACGCGAGCGCATTATATTTTTGGGCACGCCTGTGATGGATGATGTAGCCGACTCTATCGTGGCTCAGCTTCTGTTTTTAGATGCGGAAGATCCTGAGAAGGATGTGCAGCTATACATCAATTCTCCGGGCGGCTCGGTCACTGCAGGCATGGCGATTTACGATACCATGCAGCAAATTCGGCCTGATGTGGTGACCATTTGCTTTGGCCTTGCGGCAAGTATGGGCGCGTTTTTGCTTTCTGGTGGTGCGAAGGGTAAGCGAATGAGTTTGCCTAGTTCGCGGATTATGATTCACCAGCCGTCAGGAGGTGCTCAAGGGCAGTCAGCGGATATTGAGATTCAGGCAAGGGAAATCCTGTATTTGAAGAGGCGGCTGAATGAGATGCTAGCTGAGCATACGGGCCAGGATACTAAGCGTATTGAAGAAGATACAGAGCGTGACTTGTTTATGTCTGCTGAAGAGGCCAAAGATTACGGCTTGATTGATCAGGTGGTGACCCGACAAATGCTCTCTGATACTAAGCTGACTGCGGTAGGGTAAGGGTTATGTCTAAGTACGACTCCCATTTAAAGTGTTCTTTTTGCGGTAAGTCGCAGGAGCAGGTGCGCAAGCTAATTGCGGGGCCAGGGGTCTATGTATGCGATGAGTGCGTAGACCTATGTAACGAAATTTTAGATGAGGAGTTGTTTGACTCTAATTCGTCTGTGGCGACTCCTGCACCACGCCGTGAGCAGGTGCCAGAACGGCGGCGAAAGTCTCCTTCTCAAATTTCGCTAAATCAGATTCCGAAGCCGCGTGAGATTAAGTCCTATTTGGATGAGCACGTAATTGGTCAGGATGAAGCCAAAAAGGTGCTGTCAGTGGCGGTATATAACCATTATAAGCGTCTGAGCTTTGTGAATGCTGAAGCAACTGAGGGTGAAGAGGAAGATATTGAGCTGCAAAAGTCAAACATTTTGCTAATTGGGCCGACGGGCTGCGGTAAGACGCTTTTGGCCCAGACGCTGGCGGCGATATTAGAAGTGCCGTTTGCGGTGGCTGATGCGACAACGCTAACTGAGGCGGGCTATGTCGGTGAAGATGTTGAGAACATCCTTTTGCGACTGCTTCAGGTGGCTGATTTAGATGTAGATGAGGCCCAGCGCGGCATTATCTATATTGATGAAATTGATAAGATTGCACGCAAGAGTGAGAATCCTTCGATTACGCGCGATGTGTCGGGTGAAGGCGTACAGCAGGCGCTTTTGAAGATGCTGGAGGGAACGGTTGCCAATGTACCGCCTCAGGGTGGACGTAAGCATCCTTATCAGGACTGTATTCAGATTGATACGAGCAATATTTTGTTCGTGTGCGGCGGTGCGTTTGTAGGACTCGATAAGATTGTGGAGCAGCGCATTGGTAAAAAGTCGATGGGCTTTGTGCAGCAAAGTAAGGATGCGGATGCGGAGAAGAAATCTACTCAGACGCTGAAGCATTTGGTGGCCGATGACATTGTTAAGTTTGGGATGATTCCTGAGTTTATTGGCCGAATTCCGGCCATTTCAATTGTGGAACCGTTGGATGAGAAGACGCTGGTTTCGATTTTGACGGAGCCGAAGAATGCTTTGGTGAAGCAGTTTAAGAAGCTGATGCGGATGGATAATGTGGAGCTGGAGTTTCAGCCGGAGGCGATTAAGGCGATCGCAAAAGAAGCCTTCAATCGCAAAACCGGTGCTAGAGCCCTGCGCAGCATCATTGAAGAAATCATGCTGGATATTATGTACGAGCTGCCGTCTCGTGAAGATGTAAAGCACTGCGTGCTAACAAGAGAGATGGTAGAGAATCGTTCGACGGCTGAGTTGATTGTGCATCCGTCTTCAATTCCTGAGCCCGAATCGGCTTAGACATTCGAAATTAGGGCGGCTTAAGCTTTGTGTCCAAATCGAGACGGCTTTTTCATTCCTTTTTATAATCTTTTGGTGACAAGAAAATAAGAAGAACTGCGAATGCCCTACGTTAGCGTGAACGGCGTTAATCACTATTACGAATGGATCTCAACTCAAGACCATCCCGGCAACTACTCGAAGCCGGTGATGGTCTTTTTGCATGGTTGGGCAGGGTCTGCTCGATATTGGGAATCGACGGCTGAGGCGATTAAGGATAAGTATGATTGCTTGCTGTATGACATGCGGGGTTTTGGGCGATCGCACCCTGCCACTCCAGCAGCCATGGCCGTAGATCCATTTCTAAGCACCTTGGAAAGCTTTGCTGAAGATCTCGCCATTCTATTAGACGAGCTGAACCTGACAAAGCCCGTATACATGAACGCCCACTCTCTAGGCGGAACAGCAGGCCTGTACTTTTTAGATCGCTATCCTGAGCGTGTGAAAAAAGCCATTCTTACCTGCAACGGCAGCTTCCCCTATCAAAAGATAGCCTTTGAGCTGTTCTACTTCTTTGGCGGTGGCGTCGTCGCTTTCCGTCCTCAATGGCTGGGGAATATTCCCTTTGCGCCGCAAATGTTCATGCAGCGCTTTTTAAAAGGATCCATTCCACTCACTGAGAAAAAGGCCTTTTTGGGTGACTTTTTGATGGCAGACGGCCCTACGTCAATGGGCACGCTTAAAGCTGCTGTCAGCAAGCACGCGACTGAAGTGATGCCCATTGCGTTTCAAAATTTGAAAGTACCTACGCTGATGATTTCGGGTGAATACGACAAAATTACGCCTGCAAAGCTCGGGCGTCAGGCCGCAAGCATTAGTGAAAATATGGAATACATAGAAATGCCGAACACAGCGCATTTTCCTATGTTGGAAGACGCAGACAATTATCTACAGATTACGAATAACTTCCTATCGGCGACGGCATCACTCGCTGAAAGGACTTGCCCGTAAGGAGATAGATTTTCAGCCGTATGCTTTTACGAGTGCGGGTTGCGTATCATTTTATTGCCGCCAATAGGGGCCTGTTACGCAACCCAAAATCGATGGGTAGCTTAAACAAGACCTCAAGACTTACCTAGCTATGAGCACATCCTCTTCACAAGCCGAAAGATCATACACAAACGTGATGGAGAGGCTAGTTGCTGAAGAAGTGGAGCGCCAGAAAGCAAAGCTACCGCCTAAACTTCGTAAATATATTAAGACAGTTGAGGTAGAAACCTACGCGCTTAACCGTTTGCCAGCGCTCTATGCTTCTAGTGAAAAAGGCTGGCAGCTTCAGTATGAAAAGGCTGGAAAGATTCACGCGAAATCTGTTTCGCAATCTGTGCGTCAAGGGATTGCTGCGGTTCAAGTCGATCCGCTGCGCGCCTCACAGCCGCTATCCGTTCGCCAAAACGATGAGTCTGAAGTGATCTTAAGTACCTTTCGCAACATGCTCAATCAGCCAGATCTGAGCTGGGATGACATCTTATACAAGTGCAAGCGTGTTTTACTGCCTCGCAACCACCCCAATCGCCCGCCGCTTAAGAATGAATCGCAGCACAAGGCCTATTGGCAGCCGGGCGCGTACGGTGGCTCCGAATCTTGGGTAAAGGCGCAAAAACGTCGAAATTCGCAAAGAGGGAGCGCTTTGACCGATCAAAAGACTGCACCCGGCGCTTGATCAGATCCTCACTATCAACGCTAGACTATTTGGGCTAAAGAGAGGCTACAGGCCGGGAATTTTGTCAAAGCCTAAGTCTTTCATGCCTTGACGAATGCGATCGCCTCCCTGTGGGTCATTACGTTCTATCAGCGCGATCGCCTTTTCAAAAGCCCGCTTACTCTCTGGCAGCTTGCCGAGTTTAAAGAGCACAACACCCAGGTTTTGATAGGCCGCACCGTAGTTAGGATCTAGCGCGATCGCATACTCATAAGCTCGTAGCGCTGGCTCCAAATATCCTCTAGCCCGGTGCACAATACCTAAATTCAGATAAGTCACAGGCTGCTTTGGATCGATCCGCGCCGCTGCTTCATACTGCTCTAGCGCACCTGCTAAATCACCCTTCATTTTGAGCAGTGCGCCCAGATTAAGATACGCCCCGAGCTTGAGTCTGCTGGCGATGGGAATGGCGATCGCTCGTCGATAATCCTCCTCAGCCGCCACCGTCTGCCCCGCAATCGGGATTAAATGCCGATGCGCAATGCCTAAGTGATAGTGCAGCTCATACTGCGTCATCGGATCAAAATTGCCAGACCGCAACGCCGTCTGCAAAGTTGATAGCGCCTTATCCCACTCATTACTTTGAGTATAAAGAGCGCCTAGCTTATTCGCAGTATAGGCATCCTCTGGATGCTTGTCCAAATGCGCTTCCATTATTCGCCGCGCCCGAGCCAGCTTATCTTTGGCTGCAATCTCACTTACGCCGTAGCCCGTATGGTCTATAGCCACATCACCAAACTGCGCCACCTGCCAGTGAGCTTCAGCCGACATCAGTGCCTCTACGCTCTCATCCACGCTTTCATGATAGGGCCGAATAAACTTTACCTTTTCATGATTGCGAAACAGTCGCGACACCTGCGTATACGGCGACTGATTTGCCCCAATCTCTCGCCGCATCATTGTGACTAACAGCAAGTCCGACGGATCAACAGTGCCTAGCGGCTGATCTTGTCTAATCGAACCAATAAGCTGTCTGCCTGCTTTAGTGAGGGTTTCGTCAGCATCTAAAACCAAAATCCAGTCCTGCGAAGCCTGGTCAAGGGACATATTGCGAGCGTGAGCAAAGTTATCGCTCCAGTTGAGAAAATTCACTTTTGCGCCAGCTTTCTCTGCGATAGTGGGTGTTTCATCACTCGAACCCGTGTCGAGAATGATCGTCTCATCCACTAAATCTTTGACGCTGGCTAGGCACTGAGACAAGTTTTTCGCCTCATCTTTGACGATCATGCACAGGCTAATAGTGGCCATGACAGCGGGTAAGTCTCTTACAGGGCATTGCGATGATAGGGCTGCTGATTACAGTTACAGATCAACCAAAATTAAGCCGTCTTTTGCAGCAAAGTCTTGGCTCTATCAAGGGCTCTATTCACCTGTGTGAATCCGGTGCCGCCTGCACTGTTCCGAGCAGAGACAACTTGAGCCGGGGCGATCGCCTCATAAATATCTTTCTCAAACGCTGGATGTAGATCCTTCCACTCATCCATGCTCAAATCCTTCAATAGCTTCCCCGCCGCTAAAGACGTCTTCACCACTTTCCCCACAAGGTTATAGGCCTCTCGAAAGGGAACATCCTTAGTGACCAAATAATCAGCGACATCTGTTGCATTAGAAAAGTCTTCTGCCACCGCTTGATTCAATCTCTCTTTACGAAAAGTGATGCCCTCTTGCAGCAAAATAGTCATGGCTTCCAAACATCCTGAAACCGTCTTCACAGTATCAAAAATAGCCTCTTTGTCTTCTTGCAAGTCCTTGTTGTAAGCCAGCGGCAATCCTTTCATCATTACCAGCAAACCCTGCAAGTGACCAAACACGCGCCCGGTTTTACCTCTTACTAGCTCGGGCACATCAGGATTTTTCTTTTGGGGCATAATGCTCGATCCAGTCGAGCAGGTATCGCCTAAGGTCACAAAGCGAAATTCCTCCGAAGCCCAAAAGATAATCTCTTCTGAAAGTCGAGACAGGTGCATCATGATGGTGCTGGCGGCGGCGGCAAATTCAATGGCAAAATCGCGATCGCTCACCCCATCCAAACTATTATGATAAATATCATCGAACCCTAATAACTCAGATGAATAGTAGCGATCAATAGGAAAAGTTGTTCCCGCCAAAGCGCCACTGCCTAAAGGTGAAATGTTCACTCGTTTGAGCACATCTCCTAGTCGCTCCCAGTCGCGCTGAGTCATCTCAAAATAGGCTAACAGGTGGTGCGCTAGACTCAGCGGCTGCGCTCTTTGAAGGTGCGTGTAGCCTGGAATCAAAGTTTCAACATTGTCTTGAGCAATTTCAACCAATGCCTGCTGAAAAGCCTTTATCTGCTCACGAATCTGTTCTATCTGCCCGCGTAGATACAGCCGCAAATCGGTACCGACCTGATCGTTACGAGATCTGGCCGTATGCAGTTTTTTACCCCCTGCGCCAATCAGCTCAATCAGCCGGTGCTCCACGGCAAAATGTACGTCTTCTTCGTCTACGCCTGGGGTGAACTTACCTTCGCGATACTCAGTGCGAATGGTTTCTAGCCCTGATACGATTTGCTCGCATTCAGCATCAGAAAGAATACCGACTTTATTAAGCATTGTGGCGTGAGCAACTGAGCCGGTTAGGTCGCACTCTAATAGCTGAATATCGAAGCCGATGCTGGCGTTGAACTGGGCGATCGCCGGATGTAGCGATGACTCAAAACGCTGACTCCAGGTTTGCTTCTGGGTGTCCTGCTGTTGGGGGGTGTCCTGAGAGGCCACGGCTGCTCGCACTCCTAAATACTGGTCTTACAAAAGCTCACCATACAGTAGCAGCTTGTGAGAAGACGCGATCGCTCAATTTATACCTTTGCGCCTAGCCGTAAGACGAAAATGACTTGATACCATAGCCCAGCACAATTCCAATCAGCAAAGCCCATATCTGACCAGACTCATAAAAGCCACCGAGCATTTCACCGGTGGTTCCGATTAAATCTTGATCAAAATATTGGCCGATCACTGGCGTTCCCGTGTGGCTGCCGAGCGTTACAGATGCCTCTAGCTGCGCGGTATAAAAATCGAAAGGTTCCATGATTTTTCCAGGATTGCTGATGGTTTCATCAAGATATTTTGTGACACACAACAACATGCCCGCAGTGGTACTGAGATGCGACAGGCACCCAAACCCTGAGTTTTGTTTAAATCGTCACAAGCAATCTGTAGAACCGCTTAAGGTAGGTCACAAGAAAGCTGTCTAAACTCGGCAGGTTGAGTTACGCGCATCACCACCAGCGTCGTGTCATCTTCTGCTTCACGGCCAGTCCCAACAAAGCGATCAAGCATCCCAAACAGATACTCTAAAATCTCCTCAGAACTAGTCAAATTTCGGCACGCCCACGTAAATGACTCAATTAAATTATCTTCATCAAAGCGCTGACCGCTACGATCAGAGGCCTCTGTAAAACCGTCCGTGTAATAAATTACGGTGTCACCCGGCTGTAATTGAACCTGGTTTTCTTGATAGCGCGTATCCATATCCAGACCCAACAGCATCCCATCAGCATCCAAACGAATCACCTGCCCGGTTGCGGCCCTCCACAGCAGCGGCGGATTGTGAGCTGCGTTTCCATATGAAAGCACCTGCGTACGTGGGTTGTACTGTGCGCAAAACAGCGTAACAAAGCGATTAGAACTTTCTAAGTCCGTGCGCATTACCCAGTTAAGATGCTGAAGCAAATGCCTTGGCGAATGGCTATTGAGTACCTCCGCTCGAAGCATCCCTCTGAGCATGGTCATCATCAGGCCTGCGGGCACACCCTTACCCATCACATCGCCAATAGCAAAATTCCAGGGCTGATCTTTAGAGGCCGGATCGTCAGGTGCTCTAAGCTGTTCGTAAGTCGTTGGAATAAAGTCGTAGTAATCACCACCCACTTTGTTAGCGGTATTACAGCGGGCGGCCAAATCTACGCCTTCAATAGTGGGACACTGGCGAGGTAATAGCTGCGCCTGAATTTCTGCCCCTAGCTCTAGCTCTCTATCGAGCCGCTCCTTATGGCGAAGCTCTTGCGTTAGTTCGTTGTTTTCAATGGCAACTGCTGTTTGGTCGGCAACTAAGCGCACAAGCTTCTGCCGCGTATCGTTCCAGGTATAGTCGCCCTCCTGGCTAAATACGTACAAACGACCGCGCTCTACGTTCTGCACAATAATTGCGGTGCCAAATATTTGGCAGTCAGCACCCAAATACCGACCAGCCTGGCGATCTAAAGACAGCATGGTGGCGTTGGTAATCACCATTGCTTCTTCAGCGCTAGCTCTAGAGGCTGCAATAGAAGCCGTTATCTGACGCGTTGCCATTTCCAAAGCTAAGCGCACGCTTTGGCAGTCGCTGGCTCCTGATGTTTCGCTAGCACAATAAAGCTGCTCCAACCGCAGTTCACCATCAGGTTGAAACATCACCAACGCGCCGCCAGAAGCGTCGGTTACCCGGCTAGCAATCATGGGAATGAGTTCTAAAAACTGGCTAAGGTTGTTGAGACTACGGAGCGCAAACCCTAAAGACCCCAGCAAGTCTTGAATTTTAGATTGTTCGCGCTGTAGACGAGAGACTAGCTCGCGCAGGGCATATACAGAAGTACTGCTAGGCACCGCTGGATTTTGCGGCAATGTTTGGCTTCCCTCTGGAGACGATTTTATAGGTTGGGTCGGCCTAGATTGCATAAGGTGGGGGCACATATATTAGAAATATTTATATCGAGCAAGTCCAGAAGTGGGGCTAGCTGAACTTATCAAAATTGTGTGAGCAATCAAGGCGTTTGAGGCGCGTATATGTTACCGAGATCGCTCTATTGCTCCTCAATTGAACCCATTAGCGCAATGCAATTACGAAAATTAGCCATCACGATATCACTTAACCACACATAGTCAAGACTAAAACGAAAGAAAACGGACGGATAACCATAATTTATGTCAGGGATGCCTCTCTATGCATAACGATGTTGCTGAGAATAAAAATGAGCGCGGCCTGAGCGTTTTGCTTGCGGCCTACAGGCTCAAAGCTCGCTCACAAAACTCAACGGCTTTTGCGATAGAACTTGTCTGCTGAGGGTAGCTGATCGGCGGCCTTTGAATGAGCACTAGGCGAACGCCCAGATCAGCAGCAGCCTGGCGTTTTGCTGCTTCACCACCGGGAGAGCCTGACGCTTTAGCTACCACAGTTGAGATATTCCACTGTTCCCATAGTGCTTTTTCTAGTGCTACAGAAACGGGAGGACGAAGAGCAATGATTTGCTGAGGGGTAAAGCCAGCGGCAAGGGTGTGGGCGATCGCATCTTCAGAGGGCAGTATCCTAGCAAATAGTTGAGAAGTTTGCCGCAACGCAGCAAATTTCGGCAGATATCTATATCCTAGGGTGAACAAAACCCGCTGGTGGCAAAGCAAATTACTCGCTAGCAGTCCCTCAATAGAAGGAAACATGGTGACGAGATGATTACAGGTATCATCGACTGATAGCGACGTTGCCACGGTAGGACGCTCGTAGCGAAGGTAAGGAAGATCGTCCTTTTCTCGTGTGGTCGTAAGGGCGATCGCCTGCCGAGAAACCTTACTCGCAAACGGGTGTGACGCGTCCAGCACACACCCTATTTGCTGCCGCTGCACAAATGCCACCATCTCCACCGATGTCAAAGAACCAACCTGAACCTGAGCCGCGCGCGGATACAGCGAACTAGCGGCCTCCGTAGTCACCGTTACGACGTATGGAATTCTACGTGCTAGGAGTTCATTAGCAATTTCAGCGCTTTCACTCGTGCCACCAATGAGCCAAACTTTTGAAGGCATCACTGCCCCCTTATGGCCAGCGAACCTTATAGAGGTTAAACAGCTCCCCTTGCTGCTGCTTCACCACTTTAGCGCCCACTTTTTTCACAAGCTGCTTCCAAGTGTCTAAGCTTTCTAAAAACACATCCGTGCCTAAATACGTTTCTAAAATTGCCCAGTTCTCAGCCAGTTCTTGCTCGGGGTCAATCACATCAAATACAAAAAAGCCGCCCGGTTTGAGTAAAGGCTTTACAGCATCCATCACCCTCTCCCAGTACTCCACCGGGTAATAGCAGCTAAAGCCCGTTGCAATCACCAGATCAAAGCTACTGGGCGCATAGTCGAGCAGATGAGCCGGGCCTTTTCTGACTTCCTTAAACAGCTTTGAATCTAGCTGAGGGCCACGCTGATGCAGCGTTTTGACTGCAAAGTCACAAATGTCCTGACCGTGAAACAGCGCCTGCCAGCTTTTCCACTCATAAATCAAAAAGCTGAACCCGCAGCCTAAGTCCAAACAGTGCTGATTTTTCTTAGGCTTAGCGATTTCCCAAAACGGCGAGGCAATTCGAGAATTGAGCGAGCCCGCCGCCCAGTCACGGAACACAGGCATTGCCTCAACCTCTTCTGGCAAATCAAAAGACTTGCCCTCATACTCTGCGTTAAATCGCTGCGTGGCTGCCGTAATCATTGGCGGCCACGCAGCCGACTTATCACTTAATACATCACCTAATAGAGATGAGCCTTGAGGAGAGTCACGCTTTGATTTACTCATATGTCATTTACCGAGATCCTTTGATGGCCTTTGTAAAATTGCGTCTGTAAGATTGACTGCCCACGAGAAACGCTGGCCAAAGCAATGTAAAAGACAGCCTGCGGGAGCTAAAGTCGGTACGATTAAACCCTGTCCAAAACTTCCAAGCGCCGACGCCGTACACAATTAGCAAGCCAACTACAATGAGTTTCACTTCAGTTAGTTCCTTTTTTAATTTGAATAATAGTTTACGGTTTTCGCCGATCATAAAGATAATTCTAGAGCTTTCTTTTGAAAAGCAGTGTAAATGACGCCCCTTGTAGGGTTCGTTTTTTTCACGAGACTTATCAATCATGATGCGTATTGATACAGATGCTTTGACGCTAATTCCTAATTCAAGCCCCCTATACAAAACTCTATTTCAAACACCCTTTAATAAACTATTTGGAGAGTAGCTATGCGCGCAGTTTTGATGGCTGGGGGCTCGGGAACAAGACTTAGACCCCTTACATGCGACTTGCCCAAGCCGATGGTGCCAATTCTCAATCGTCCGATTGCTGAACACATTATTCATTTGCTCAAGCGGCACAACATTACAGAAATTATTGCAACGCTGTTTTATTTGCCTGACGTTATGCGGGACTATTTTCAGGACGGTAGCAGCTTCGGCGTAGAAATGATCTATGCCGTAGAAGAGGAGCAGCCGTTAGGAACGGCTGGCTGTGTGAAAAATGTTAGCGGGTTGCTGGATGAAACGTTTTTGGTGATTAGCGGCGATAGCATTGCTGACTTTGATTTGAGCGCCGCGATCGCCTACCACAAAGCCAAAGGTGCAAAAGCCACCCTCATTCTTACCCGCGTTCCCAATCCCATCGAATTTGGCGTCGTTATCACCAACGAAACCGGTCAAATCGTCCGTTTCCTCGAAAAGCCCTCAACCAGCGAAGTCTTCTCCGACACAGTCAATACCGGCACCTACATTTTAGAACCAGACGTTCTAGACTACCTGCCTAAACACAGCGAACAGGACTTCTCAAAGGATCTCTTTCCGCTGCTATTAGATAGAGGTGAGCCCATTTACGGCTACGTTGCAGACGGTTATTGGTGCGACGTTGGCCATTTAGACGCCTATCGCCAAGCCCAGTACGACGCGCTGCAAGGCAAAGTGAGGCTTAACAGTGCGTATCCTGAAAAAATGGCTGGCGTGCACGTAGGAATAAGTTCTTTTATACATCCGACCGCTAGCCTACAGGCACCTGTAGTCATTGGCGATAACTGTCATATTGGGCCAAGAGCTTTTGTGGGGTCGAGCACCGTCATCGGCGATAACGTCACCGTTGGGGCAGATGCTAACCTCAAGCGGCCAATTGTTTGGAGCGGCGCGGTGATTGGAGACGAGGTTCATTTAAGGGGCTGTGTAATTGCCAGAGGCACTCGAGCAGATAGGCGATCGCACATCTTAGAAGGTGCCGTTATCGGGTCGCTGTGCACCGTTGGCGAAGAGGCTAAAATCAGCCCTTGCGTAAAGGTGTGGCCCAGCAAGCTCATAGAAGCTGGAGCGACGCTTAATATCAACTTAATTTGGGGAAATACGGCTCAGCGCAATTTATTTGGGCAGCGCGGCGTATCTGGACTTGCAAATATTGACATCACGCCTGAATTTGCCGTTAAGCTGGGCGCGGCTTACGGCTCCACCCTCAAGTTGGGTACATCGGTCGCCGTTTCACGAGATCAGCGCAGCATTTCGCGGATGGTGTCGCGATCGCTGGTGGCAGGATTGATGTCAGTGGGCGTGAATATTCAAAGCCTAGAGGCTGTTTCAATTCCCGTTGCTCGAAATGCACTGCCCACCCTTCATGTCACAGGTGGCATCCACGTACGACTACACCCCAACCGCTCCGATCATATTTTGATTGAGTTTTTTGATGAGGCAGGTATTGACATTGCTAAAAGCCAAGAAAAGAAAATAGAGAGTGCTTACTTTAAAGAGAACTTACGCCGCGCTCAGGTTCACGAAATTGGCTCGGTTAGCTATCCCAGCAGCCTTGTCGACATCTACACTACCGCGTTTGAAAAGCACCTCAATGCGGAATCTATTCGCAGCAGCAAGTCGAAGATAGTGATTGACTATGCCTACGCGCTCTCAGGGGCGGTACTGCCTCAAATACTCGGCAAATTTGGCTGTGATGCGGTGGTATTAAATGCCAGTTTGAGCCATACGGCACCGTCTATGGTTGAGCGAGAGTCGCTGCTAGGCCAGCTCGGACAGGTGGTGCACGCACTGCAAGCGACGTTTGGTGTACAGGTATCGGCCAATGGCGAACAGTTGATACTGGTAGATGAGGTGGGAACGCCGATTCGGGGGGAGACGCTGACAGCGCTGATGACGCATATGATTTTGACGGCGCATCCTCAAGGGACGGTGGTGGTGCCGGTGAGCGCTTCAGGAGCAGCAGAGGCGATCGCCCGCCGCCACGGAGGCCAGATCATCCGCACCAAAGCAAACCCCACTGCGCTCATGGAAGCGTGCAACCGACAAAACGTCGCCCGTCACAATGTTGTACTAGGTGGCAGCGGTGACATGGGGTTTATATTTCCTCAATTGCACCCTGGCTTTGATGCCATGTTTTGTACCGCTAAGCTGATTGAAATGTTGCTGATTCAGGAGCGATCGCTCGGCCAAATCTGGGAGGAGCTACCCCGAGTTTCTCACCGTACGCAGACGATTCGCTGCCCCAGTACGATTAAGGGGGCACTCATGCGTTATCTTGTAGAAACTCATCCGACGGAGCATCTAGAGCTAATAGACGGCGTAAAAATTGTCGATCCAGACCAGCAAAATAACCGACAAAACTGGGTACTTGTACTACCCGATGCGAGCGAGCCTTTGGTGTATATTTTTGCCAACAGCGAGCAGCGAGATTGGGTAGACTTGCAGCTTCAGGCCTACCGGCTACGGGTACAAAATTTCATTGAAACAGAGCGGGCCGCCGAGGCAAGTATCTGAACAGCAGGTAATTAACGAAGGAGTTAAAAATAAGCACCTATGAACAACTGCATTTTAATGGCGGAAATTGTAGACGCCCCTCAGCTACGCTACACCGCTGACAATCAAACGCCGATTGCAGAATTTGTGGTGAAGTTTCCGGGCCTGCGGGCAGAAGACACGCCTGGGCAGATGAAGGTTGTGGGTTGGGGTAACCTGGCGCAAGAAATTCAGGAACGGTATAAGATGGGCGATCGCGTATTGCTAGAAGGCCGCTTAGGCATGAGCACCGTAGAGCGCCCCGAAGGCTTTAAAGAAAAGCGAGCAGAAATGACCGTCCAGCGCGTGAGCCCCATCGGTGACTTACAAGCGATGTCTATTGCAGACCCAACGCCCGTAGCTGCCGGTAAATTTGTTGGGGCAAATTCAACGCCCGCTTCTGCACCGTCAGCGGCGGCTAATCCAGCTCCAGCGGCTCCGGCAACTCCGGCAACTCCGGCAACTCCGGCGGCTAACACCCCTGACTACGACGATATTCCGTTCTAAGGCGATATTTTTTATAACACGATATTTTTTATAAAAATAGAGACAAAGCTTAGAGCGAAGAGAGTGAGGTCTCAAAAGCCTCACGGTCTTTAAACACGCGAAACACGCGATCCATACTGGTGAGTTCAAACAGCATTTTGACCTGCGGATTGGTAGAACACACCACCATTTCGCAGTTTTGGGCGCGCACCTTTTTAAGCACAGAAACTAAGGTTCCTAAGCCAGAGCTATCAACAAAGGTTGTGTCTTTTAAGTCCATTAGCAGTGTCTTAGCACCAGCAGCTAGGGCTCCGTCCACCTGGGTGCGAACTTCTTCTGCCTGGGTACCATCTAAAATGCCAGAAGGCGCTAGCACTTGAACAGTCATATTCGTACTCACCATAATTCACCTGTTATATCCGTCACTTCACTGACAGCTTTATTTGTACTTTATATTTCTGTATATACTGAGTCATCTTGCCCAGACGCAGGGACGTAGATATCACCCAAAGTGTGGTCTGGATTAATATTAACGACTAACGCTGTTTCTGAGCTGAGGACTGAGGGCCTGATGAATAGCTCAGGATGCAGTGCTTTCCAGAAATACGTAACGAAAGCAGCGATTTCCGGATTAGATAGTCCAGGTTTACCAATCGCTATCATTCGGTGTTCGGCTTCCTGTCGCCACTGCTTAGAGAGACGATAATCGCATGGGTTGAGCACAATTAAGCTATCGAGCAGCTTCCAAAGCGGCTGGTAAGCCTTCAGGCGCTGGTTATTGTCTCTGGCAAACTGCCGATCGTCAGCGGTCACAATAGGCTCAGGAAGAACGGCATTGGTGAATGCAGCATCGGGAATCGGGCGCACGCCGACTAGCCAGCCCTCAAAGAGAACGATAGTAGGGGCATCAATATGTATTGGTGCAACGCGATCGCCCTGCCCACTATACAAAGATTTATCAAACTGCGGCACGCTGACAGGCTTTTTGGCCTTTACCTGAAAAAGCAAAGCTAGCCCTAGATCAATGTCATGCGTACCCGGTGGGCCACGCCAAACCAGCCGAGGATCTTGCTGCCGTATTACCTGCCGCTGAGCATAGGTCAGATACAAATCGTCAATTGAAAGGGTGAGTATCTGATGACCTAGCTGCTGCAAAATTAGCTGCAACACGGCTGTCAGCGTTGTTTTTCCCGTACCTTGTCCCCCAAGAATGCCTTGAATAAAAGGTGTGCCTAAAGCCTTTTGCTGTTTGTCTAGCTGCTGTGCTAGCGGTAGCCAAAATCGCCAGAGCGGCGCGATCCATTTTGTCCAATCTTCAAGTAGCGGAATGGGGTGCTCCTCTAGGGCTTGAATCGTGGACTGTAGCAGCGTAACTCTTTCTAAAATTGCTGCGTTCGCACTTTCTGGTGAAGTATGAGGAGGTGATGACCAGTTTTTCAGCTCATATTCTATCAGCCGCTGATGGTGCTGAGTTAAGGGAGGCTGGCTTTTGCCCCAAGCAATCACAATCGGCCAAATATCAGGGCTCATCACTGACTTACCTGTTTCAAGAGAACGTTTTTTAAAGGAATTAAGCGCGCTGGCTTAGATGAATAAAAAGACTTGCGGCACTGCCTTCACGTGTTGCAGCCGAGGCATCTATATGAGAGAGCAGCGGGCGAATCGCTGATTCTATGCGGCTGAAGGCAGGGACGTTGCGGCTGAGCGTAGGTGCGATCGCCTGCCAGTCAGCATAAAGGTAGCCGCTGCTGACTTTAGAAAGGGGGGCGATCGCCGCTTTAAATTTCGCCGACGCCAGCAGTGAATTCTGCGGCGCGAGTAGAGCACTTTCCATCGCAGAGAGCGAGCTGGCGAAAATTTCATACTCGCTTTGCTCAAGATTTTGTTGGAGGTGCAACCCCAATATCTCGGTTTCTAAGCGATTGCCAGATGAACCAGCCTTAAACCGAGTCCAAGCGATCGCCTCATTTTCTCCAATGGTCACTGGCACCGCGCTATAGCCTTGCGCGATCGCCGCCGCGTCCAGTCGAGCAACACCATCGGCATCTCTGAGCACAGCCAAAATCCAATCATCGCCCGCTGCGTTCTTTTGGCCTAAGGCATACTCACCACTCGCCCAATCCCACAAAACTGGCTGATCTGCTTGTAAAAAATCAGGTAGCTCAAGCAACCCAAGCTCTAAAAGCGAAGGTGCTAGCTGACTAAAATCTTGACTCGTGAGGGCCAGTGCTGTGTTTGCGGGTAAAAACTGGAGGGCTGCAGCAGGTGTACCCAAAGCAATAGAAGGCGATCGCACCGCGCCCGGCAGATTAGAAGTAGGCGTACCGACAAGCTGAATATCGGCCGTAATGCCAGCCCGATTAGCGCCCAAGCCAACCGCGACAAATGACTGCTTTGAATGACTGTCTCCTGCTTTTAGAACGCTTGTGTCAATGTAGGCCAGCCCTAGCCGCGACTCAGGCAACTGTGCTGCCACCTGACGATACGCCCGATTCTGAGCCAAATTAGCAGCCGTTTGAGCTACTCGAATACTGCGGTGCAGTACTCGCAGGTCGTTCGCAAAAAGAATAAACTGATCGCCAACTAAGGCACTAGCCGTCGTGAGTGTTTGGGCATTGTTAGAGTCGCTGTACAGAATGCGAACACCGCTGGTTTGCTCGCTTTTTGGCAAATTACCGCTAAGGCTTTGCTGCTGCCAAAAAAGCTGCAAAAACTCACGAGCTTGCTGCTGTTTGTCAGCCGCAATTTCAACAGCCAGCAAATAGCCCGGTTGCTGGCCATTAGCAGCCTCTAGATCCAAATCGGTATCTGTTAAGGCGAACGTTAGCTCGTTCCCAATCCAGGGTTCAATGTCCTGGTCATAAGCTAGTCCCGTATTTTTTAGCAGGCTTTGCTTAAGCTGGTCGGCTTCGCGCTGAGCCTGCTGCCTTTGGTCGGGAGAGGTAATCGCCTGCTGCAGGGTCACTAGCTTTTCAGGCTTGGTAAGCAGAGACAGCGTGATGGGGGCATCGGCTGGAATGAAAGCGGTCGCGGCGGCAATGGGACGATCGCCACCAGAAAGTAACGCCAGCGGACTATTCGCCGTCAGGTACAAAAATCCACCGACCCCTGCCAGCACCAGCACAAACGCGAATGCGAGCAACCCCACAAAGAAGCTACTCGCAAAAAATCGTTGATTTGAGCGTTCAACACCTGAGCCCTGTGCAGCAGCCGTCATACCCATGCTCCGTCAAATGACTGTGCACCTAGTGTATAACGCCTTCACGTCACTCAAAGTTGCGAAATCTCACAGGCGCTTCAAAACCCAGACTCTAGCTCAAATCCTCACTGCGCCATACGGCGACTAGTCGGCCATCAATATGGACATCTTGCGCCGGATAAGGCATCGGATCGTAATGGGGATTCGCTGGCTTTAGTACCACCGTATCGCCTTCGAGGTGATAGTACTTCAGCGTCGTTGTAGACTCCACCCGAGCGGCCACAATGGTGCCATTACGAATACGCGAAGGCTCCTGCACTTTTCGCATGATCACGATGTCGCCGTTGTCAATCAGGGCTTCTATCATCGAATCGCCGCGAACCTTCAGCGCAAAGTCACCGCTCTTAAAAGCTAGCGTCGCCGGGTTGAAATGCTCTACGGCATCCGGAAAAACTTCGACCATAGAACCGGCTGCGATCGCGCCGAAAATAGGCACACCCTGAGACTCCTGCAAAATCCGAATCGTCCGGGCTTTACCCTCCGTCCAGTCAATGTATCCCTTATTACGCAAGTGCTCCAACCTGCTCTGAATCGGCGCAGGCGACTTCAGTTTCATCGCTCGCATCATCTGCCGAATAGAAGGAGAATGGCGATTTTCCCGAATGTATTGTACTAGCCAGTCATAAAGCTCTCGCTGTGCGGTGGTCAAAGATTCCATCGTAATTTCTCGGGCTATTAACTACATACTATTAAGAACAACTGTACCAATTCGCATCGAATTTGTCCACGGACTTACCTTGCGGTATCTAGCGCGATATCTAGACAGTGAGCCCCATAAAAATAGGGAGACTTTGCATCACACAAAAGTCTCCCTGTTAAAGCTGCTATCGAGTTTTAGACTTTGAAGCTGATTTAGCGGATGTACTCTTTGAGCACGCTATTACGGTTAGGGTGGCGTAGCTTGCGCAGCGCCTTTGCCTCAATCTGACGAATGCGCTCACGCGTCACGTTAAAGATTTGGCCAATCTCTTCAAGTGTTTTCATGCGACCATCATCCAAGCCATAGCGCAGGCGCAATACATCGCGCTCACGTGGACTCAACGTACTCAACACGCTCTCAAGATCTTCACGCAATAAGCTCTTAGACACTTCGTCTTCAGGCGTTTCGCCATCAGACTCAATAAAGTCGCCTAGGCGAGAATCTTCTTCTTTACCAATCGGCGTCTCTAGCGAAATCGGGAGCTGCGCCGATTTAGCGATAAAGCGAAGCTTCTCAATCGTCATCTCCATGCGAGTTGCGATTTCTTCTTCAGTCGGCTTGCGGCCTAGCTCTTGAGAAAGCAGTTTCGTGGTTTTCTTAATGCGAGAGATGGTTTCATACAGGTGGACGGGAAGGCGGATAGTGCGAGACTGATCGGCGATCGCGCGGGTAATTGCCTGACGAATCCACCAGGTGGCATACGTCGAGAATTTGTAGCCTTTCTCGTGGTCAAACTTCTCAGCAGCGCGAATTAGGCCCAGGCTACCTTCTTGAATCAGGTCTTGGAAAGACAACCCCCGGTTCATGTACTTTTTGGCAATAGAAACCACCAGACGCAGGTTAGACTGCACCATTTTGTCTTTAGCACGACGACCTAAATGCAGGCGACGACGAAAGGCCGGTAGGGTCATATCAACCGCATTTGCCCAGTCCGTATCGGTAGGCTCATCATCTAGCTGATCGTCAATTTCATCACGAATTCTTTCTAGCTCTAGC
Organism: Phormidesmis sp.; assembly: GCA_051860365.1. Taxonomy (GTDB): domain Bacteria; phylum Cyanobacteriota; class Cyanobacteriia; order Phormidesmidales; family Phormidesmidaceae; genus Phormidesmis. Next base: position 108,652 of record JBHYED010000006.1, on the reverse strand, counting down.
AGGTCTGCAATTTTGCGGGCCAGCTCAATTTCTTCTTCGGCACGCAGCAGACGAATGCGACCAATTTCTTGCAAGTACAGGCGAATAGAATCTTCTGTATAGTGCTTCTTCTTCGTTTGAGCCGTACGGCGACGCGTCGTCTTTTTCGCAACGCCTTTCGTAGTTTTGGCATCGTCAGCAGCAGCGGCTTTAGTCGTCTTAGCTTTAGCCGCCGCCGCCTTAGTTGTCTTAGCTTTAGTGGTCGTTGTCTTGGTCGCTTTTGCCTTAGTTGTTTTTGCAGCGCCCTTCTTGGCTTTTGTTGCGGTCGTTGAACCTTTACCGGTCAAATCAATAGATGCGGCTTTTCTTGTCTTTGACGTTTCGGTAGCGGCCTTAGTACTGGGCTCTAGCGTTTCAACGGTGGTATTAGCCTGGGTCATGCTGCGTTCCTCTTGCTCCTTAGCTTATGTGTGGATAAGTCAAAGTTAAATTGACGGGTGGAAATACGCTGTCATCGGCAGGCAAATCGCCTGCGGGTGAGCTGCGTTATGTAGATACTGCTGCATAAACAGCAGTCCAAATGTGTATTTACGTATATGGATAGACAGAAAAACGAGTGGTTTTCTGCTTTAATCCAAACTTAGCTATTACGTAAAGCCTGCTGTACATTTGTCTAGCTGTGTTGTCTAGCGATCGCATATATAAGGTTACCAGTGCGCTTAGTGCCCATGGTTGCTTGTGGCCAACTGGCCGAGCCGATCAAATTTTACAGAAGAAAAATGCTTTGTTGAGACTTTATGTGTGCAATGTAGCCGTAGATTTGCGCCTCAGGGTATTTACTGAACTCAAGCCAGTGACTTTTAAGTCGGCTAAACGGCTAACTCACTCACTTGACAAAAGGTGTGGTGCACTGAGAAGAGGCTACCCACATATCAAGAAAGGTTTAACTATTTTGTCACAGCTCTACAGATTGTAGCTTTTCAGACAAGATTTCACCACTTGCGATTCTGTCACACAAAGGCTTTATAAGTCTTGGGTGTTTCTACAGTGGTAACACGGACTCGCGAAAATTTACCAGATTTTAGCAGCATTTTTAGCGTGATCTTCATCACAGATTCATCCATATATATCCTGTGTGCGACTAGATAAAAACGTCAAAATAGCCTCATAGTCAGTATTTGGTCTATTTATGAACCAGCATCATTTTTATTGATACAGCGGCGAAAAATTGTAGGAATGCTCAGGCGTCTTAGCCATCTTTATTAACTTTCTATCTTGGGATAGTTGTGCTGACATCGGCTTCTTGTTGCTGACATCAAAAAAACTGATGTATTTGATTAGTTTTTTTGATGTCAATAAGAAAAGTTACCAGTCGGCAAACTATACTGGCTAACTTTGCGCATTTATGGGGACAGGCGCGCTTTCTTCAGTCGAGTCGTTTCGTACCAGTCGGCGATCGCAGGCACCCATTCTTGAAAATGAGGCCAAATGGCTTCACACAGCTTTTGCGCTTCTAGCTGCGCGTCTGCTTTCCATCGAAGATCTAATAGGTGCATCAGCGACCGAGCATTTGCTGAGAGTACCCAGTGCTGGCGAACATCAAACGGAATCAGGCCTCTAGCATGTTCTTCTGAAAAGCCCTGATCGATACGGGTTTTATAATGCTGGCAGCCTTTGCGGCACCATTCTAGGTCTTGCGATCGCAGCACCTTTGTATACTCATACTTCTTCCCCTGCCTATCGGTATACGCTCCCAAAGGCCGCAAATAAAACACATCCTCCACGTCGGTTTTCCCCGTCGCCACATCCAGAATCCGAGAGCCTGTATAACGAAATGACTGTACATCGAAGCTCAATCCCACCCGGTGAGTGCGGATTTGTTGCATGGTGGAGTGAGGAAAAAAGCCACAGTTCAGGACAATTTGCGGATGCTCTAGAGGGCCGAAGTGACCACGCCCGCCTTTGAGTAGATTACGGATAATTAGCTCGCCTGCTTTTTCTTCAGGAGGCCATCCGTCACGCGTGTCCCACACAAATTCTTCGGCGTAGTCTTGGTGCATCCCCGCGTAAATAGTCTGCTGAGGATTTGGGGTCTTAGAAATAACTTCGACTCTGAAGCGATCCATAAAGAAGGTAAGAAATTTGACTGTACAGGTGAGGTCTTATCTTCCTCGATTTTTTGGTTAAGTTAATTCGTTTGGACACAAATCTATCGATATTGCGGCCATCAAATACTTCGGTTTTCATCAAGGAATCGACGGTTTTCTACCAGCGGCAGAGCTGTAAGTACCCGCTAAAATAAGGACACATCAAAATTACAGAAAGGATTACATGGCATTTTTTGGAATGGGCAACGGCAAAAAAGACGCAATTCCTGATGCGAAGGACACACTTCCTGGTCGAGACAAGAAAATGGCTGTGCCAGATAAGCATTACGTCAACGGCAATAAGCTCAAGGCACCGTTTCCTGAAGGGGTAGAGCTAGCTATGTTTGGCTTGGGCTGCTTTTGGGGTGCTGAGCGCAAGTTTTGGCAAACCGATGGCGTTTATAGTACGGCGGTAGGGTATGCAGCGGGCTCTACGCCAAATCCAACGTATCGCGAAGTATGTTCAGGCATGACGGGGCACAACGAGGTTGTTCTAGTTGCTTTTGACCCTAGAAAGGTGAGTTACGAAGAGCTACTCAAAGTATTTTGGGAGAGTCATAATCCGACGCAAGGGATGCAGCAAGGGAATGATCGAGGCACTCAGTACCGCTCTGGGATTTACACCTATTCTGGTGAGCAGATGAAGTCGGCAAAAGATTCGCTTGAGATGTATCAGGCAGAGCTAAATAAAGCGGGCCATGGCAAAATTACCACTGAGGTTTTGCCTGCACCTGAGTTTTATTACGCAGAAGAGTATCACCAGCAGTATTTAGAAAAGAATCCAGGTGGATACTGTGGACTAGGGGGTGTTGGCGTGTCTTGTCCAATTGGGATTGCGGCTGTTTCGTAGCGGTGGCGGAGCCTCTCCCTCAGAAAATTGCCTTGCACCTTTGAAAACAATACGCGTTGGAGCCTTAAGGTTTTAGCGCGTTTTTTAGTATCACAGCCCGCTTAGCACCAAGTTATCTCGATGAACGACCGTCTCAGCGCCTGCATAACCTAGCAGCTTTTCAATATCAGCCGACCGATAGCCACATATTTTCCGCAGATCTTCATCGCTATAGTTCACCAGCCCCTTAGCAATTTCCTGCCCGTCTGCATCGCACAGCAACACGGCATCCTGTTCAGAAAATTCGCCTTCGACTTCCTTAATGCCAGCAGGCAGCAAAGATTTTCCAGATGTCCGAATCGCTGCTGCTGCGCCTGCATCCAAATACAGCCGCCCTGCCGGAATTAGGTTGCCAGCAATCCATCGCTTACGCGCCGTCGGCTGCTTATAAAGGGCCTCAAACAGGGTTCCAATCGGCTCACCCTGCACAATTTTCAGAATATTTTCAGGCGTTTGACCGTTGGTAATAACAGTATGTGTACCCGCTGCTGTTGCAATTCGAGCCGCTTCAATTTTGGTCGTCATACCACCGGTTCCCCAACTAGATCCAGCCGCGCCGATGTTGGCATCTAGCTGATCGATGCTGCTCACTCTACTAATCGGCTTAGCGTCTGGATTTTGGCGTGGATCGGCAGAATAAAGCTGATCGACGTCTGTGAGTAAAAACAAATAGTCAGCGCTAATTAGGCTGGCGACCATTGCAGAGAGCGTGTCGTTGTCGCCAAACTTGAGTTCATCGACGGCTACCGTGTCGTTTTCATTGACGATGGGGATGACGCCTAGCTTAATGAGCTGATGAAAGGTGCGGTAGCTGTTGACGTAGCGCGATCGCTGAGCTAGGTCACTACGGGTCAGCAACACCTGTGCAATCGGCTGATTCAGCGACGAAAAAAAGTCGTCATAAACCCGAATTAGACGGCCTTGCCCAACGGCGGCCACTGCCTGCTTGAGCGCGATTGTTTTGGGCCGTTCAGTAATGCCTAACCGAGCAGCGCCGACCCCCACAGCGCCAGAAGAAACCAGAACGACGCTGTGTCCTAGCTGCTGTAGCTCGCAAATCGTTTCCACCAATCTAGCGATCGTCGCTAAAGCTAAATAGCCAGTCTTTAAGCGAGTGAGGCTAGAAGTCCCGATTTTGATGACTAGCGTTTTCGCCATTGAAAAAATATTGAATAAAAACTGTGATGCTTTTTATGTTTCCACTCAGCGCTGCTTTTAGCATCCTTCCTTGAGCGTCTTATAGAGTGGCGCTGAGCGTGATTCCTAGCTGCTGGGAAATCCAGAATTCAGCGTTGCGCAGCAGGTTCTTAGGATCTTTGGAGTTTGGCGCGAGCATGGGCTGCACCAAGATGGTGAAGAGGCCGACCCGGTTGCCTGCAAGGACGTCGGTGAAGAGGCGATCGCCCACCATCGCAATCTGCTCAAGCGGCAAATTCATTTCCTCAGCCGCCTTCCGCAGCTTTTTCCGCGAAGGCTTACCGGCACTGGCAATAAATGGTGCGTTTAGACCTTGAGCAATTGCCTTAATCCGTGCATAGCCTACGTTATTACTCACCAAAGACAGCGGTACTATTTGCTGAATTTTCTCAGCCCAAGCCTGAACATCTGGATCTAGCTGCTTTTGGCGGACAGGCACGATGGTTTCATCTACATCAAGCACCAGGCCTTTTATATTGCGATCGCGAATCACCTCCGGCGTAATCCCCAAAACCGATTGGCCTAGGATTAAATCAGGCTGTAAGTTAGCAATCCAGCTCATAGTTTCAAAGGTGAGGTGTACAAATTTGGCTTAGTAAGCCCGGTGTGAATGAAGCCCTAGCCATCCGAATCAGATTCATCTGATTCAGACCTTTGAGAGCGAGGCTTTTTGGCGTCGTCTTTGGCATCAGATTTACGGGCGCGAGAGGATTCCGCATCGACGCGATCGCGAATTTGCCCCTGAGCCGACTCATGCTGACCTAGCGTACGACTAAACACGTGCGTGCCATCGTAAAGCGCCACGAAATAGAGAAATTCTGTTGGGGCAGGATCGAGCGACGCCTCTAAGCTCGCAATGCCAGGGCTTGCAATCGGCGTCGGCGTTAAGCCTTGATTGATATACGTGTTGTACTCATTGGGCGTTTCGACCTGAGCGTAGGTCAGCGGATTTTCAGGCGTTTGCACAATACCTAAGCCGTACTCAACGGTCGGATCGGAGCCCAGCGTGATGCCTTCTTCTAACCGGCGAGCAAAGACACTTGCAATCTGATCGCGCTCTTCAGCGACAACGGCTTCTTTTTCAACAATGCTTGATAACGTCACCCATTCTAAAAAGCCATAGTCGCTAGGCTGACTTTCATAAATGGGAAGCGCAACTTCCTCAAATCGGGTAAGCATGATGTCTACCAGATCTTCAGCAGCGATCGCGCCGCCATCAATCTGATACGTGTCCGGGTACAAAAATCCCTCCAAATGAGGAATACCCTGAGGCAGCCAAGGATGGCGATCATAAGGAATATTCTCCGTCGCCGCGATAAATTCATCTGCCGTCGTTAGCCCTTGAGCCTCAAATCGCGCCGCCATCTTGTCACGGTTCCAGCCTTCTGGAATCGTAAAGCTCATTTGCACAACATCGCCATCCCAAATGGCGTCAGCAATTTCACCCAGGCTCTGGCCCGGTGAAATAATGTAGCTTCCAGCCTGTACGCCACTTCCTTCACCACGAAAGGACTTCCACTTATTCAACACCTTCCAGGCTGTTGTAGAGCGAATTAGCCCAGCCGCTTCTAAGTCTCGACCAATTTGATTAGAGGCCGTACCCGGTGGAATTTGCACCTGCACAAAACTTTCTTCTGTTTCCTCTCCTTCACCCTCAGAGGCCTGGGCCAGCACAGGCGACTTAGCCCAGCTCCACCAAGCCCAGCTTTGACCCGCCGCTAGGGCCGCAAGCGCCAGTAGCACGATGAAGAAAAACCGTTTGGAAGCACGCATATCTAAAACTTAGCTAAAAAGGGGCCGCTCAATAATTCTAAGGTTGTCTTGTGAAACTTTACCAAAGATAGTCAGTACAAAAACTGATAAAAGCTGCCACGTATCGTTTGCGCCTGTAACAAAGTCAGTCAAGCACTTCAAATAGCTTGTCTTCTAGCTGCGGCCTCATTTTCTGAAAGTCATCAGGATCGACCAGTTCTACGGTGCCATCGTCTTGGCGAGTCGCAAAAAACAGCAAAGGCTCTAGCGGAGTACACAGCGTATACTGCGCGTCATTATGAAAGAAGTTTGCCAGCATCTGAAAATCTTCCGTCATCGGCTCGCTGTCTTCCTCGCTAATCTCCAGCGAGAAACAGTCTTCATCGTCTGCCTCAGGCAAATCGCCCACCGCCGTGAGCGTATGCGCCGAGCGCTCCAATAGCAAATCTAGCTCAGCTAATACCGCCCGCGCCGACGGAAACAATGCGTCAATGTCTTCGTCTTCTACATCAACTAGAACTTCTTCGTTACCATCAGCACTCTCCTCTTCATCAGCCGCCTGCCACACAAATACTTCGATCGGCAGGTCTACCGGCAGCAGCAGCAAAAAGTCTGTGCCGTCTACGTCCAATGTTTTCTCTACGTAACAAGGCAGCTTGCGCCCTTCATCGTCCATCAGCGTCACAATCGGATACTCAGCGGACTCATCAACCAGACCTGGATCAAACGTCATAGCAGCAGCTCCTCTTTAATACTTTTTAGAGTAGAGCATCGCCGCCAGCGGCACTCAGTCTCTGTAATATCTAGTCGCTCACTATAGCGGTTTATGTCCGTGCATCTAGCCACTGCTGCAAAATAATTGCGGCTGCTTTGCGGTCAATAAGTCCCTTATAGTTTTTGGAGGATGTGCCTTGAGCCGCCATCATTTCTTCTGCGGCGAACGACGTCAAACGCTCATCAACAAACTCCACAGGCAAATTCAAAGCCTTCGATAGCTTTTTTGCCTGCTTCTGCGTTTTCTTCGCCTGGTTGCCAATCTCACCGTCTAGCGTGTAGGGCAGCCCCACCACTAACACTTCGATCTGCCTTTCTTGAACCAGCTTAGTGAGAGGGTTGAGGACACTTTCAAAGTTGGTGCGGTAGATAGTTGTAAGGCCGGTGGCAATGAGACCTGTGCGATCGCATCCCGCCACCCCAATTCGCCTCGCTCCCAGGTCTAGCCCCAGCGCAGCAACCATTCCTAGTTCAAGTCCTTAGCTTGCAGACGTATCATCGTCAGCCTTTTTACTCCCTTCACCTTTCTCAAACGGCAGCTTATTCATGCTCTCTAAAGAGAACCTATCCCAAGCCAAGCCATCCCAAGAAAGCCCATCGCTCGCCGGGTTATCCAGCGCAGGCCCATGCCAAGAAAACCGTCCCGGCAGCGGCGTCCCAGTAGGCTGTAACCCAGGTAGTCCGTTCGGCAGCTTCAACCCTTCCAAAGCACCCGCTTTAGACTCACGCACCTTATGCCATACCGAGCGCGACATCATCAGCGTATTTTCAACCTCATGAGCCCCGATCTGCCGCAAGTACTCCTCGCGCTCAGTCTGGTAGTCTAGCGACATGATTTGCAGCGGCTGATTTGGAAACTTTTGCACTACGCCCGCCATCTGCGCCATCAGCTCCGGATACAGCCACGTATAGGCTGGATGCACCGTCAGCTTAGCGCTATGAGCCGCACTGCCATCCCGACAAATCTTCAGCTCAAAATGACCAATAGCCGTCTTTCGCTGCGGCTCAAACACATAGGCTGCAACCGTCTCTTCACGGTTCACTAAGCGAGTCATCTTTTCTTTAAGCTTGTCAGTCACCGTCGTCTTAAAATCTTGAACTTGATAGTCGAGTACCTGACGCACCAGCGGCGGAACAGAAACCGTCTCTAGCTGATAGATAAGCTGCGCATCGGCATTGCTCACAGGTAGCAAGTTCGGCAAGTCAGGATCGTGCTCAGAAAGCGTCTCTAGCTGCTCTGGCTGAATAGCCCAGTAGGTCGCTCTAGCCAAAGGCTGAAATCCATTGAGCCGGTACAGCGACAGCCCAAACTTATCGTTAACATCTGTTTCACTAATCCAGTACTGAGCCTCGCGAATATGCTCAAAGCAGTGTCGCAGCAGTTGAGAGCCCACGTCCAGGCCTAAATGCAGTTGAGGATCTTCGCTACCACCGTTTTGTTCGCCCTTTTCTGCGGTCGAGTGCTCTGTCTTAGCCGATTTCTTAGAGGCTTTCTTCGCTGCTTTTTGGGCCAGGTTCACCAGCATTCGATCCACTTTCCAAGTACTCAGCGTATGGTTGAACGGCGACACCTGAATCATGCCGTGAAGCTTGCTGTCTGCTTCAGCGACAAACGCCGAAAACAAATGCTGTAGTGGATTAGGAAAAAGCGTCAGCGCTTTCATTGGCCCATACCAGCGCCGTAGCTGCTGGATATACTCTGCAATTTCAGGCGCTTCAGTGGCATGAGAAGCAATCTCCGTTGCGCCCGCCACCCGAATATTATCCAAATCACGTAGGTGAATGGAACGGATGAAAAGGGTGGAATCAGAAGAATTGCTTCGAGTCATGGGAACTCCTTATGTGAATGGCCCTAACGCTTAGGCCTTCGGGCGAATTAGGACGACAGGCGTTTGCTCATCAGCATTACCTGCTGGGTTGTCAATCAGAGCCTGTGTGAGTAGACCCTGATCGGTGCCTGCGGTCGCTGCTAGTATTTTAACCGCTTTTAAATCGTTCACGTCTACGATGGCGGCCTTCAGCCCTGTCTCTGCGAAAATTTGGTCAACCAGGCGCTGGGAATGAGCGGGGCCGAGCACAATGAACTGATCGAAAGGAGGAAGCGTGCCAGTTACATCGTCGATGAGTCGCGCCTGTTCGCCGGCTAGCTGGTAAAACATACCGGGCTTGCCGAATATCTTGGCAACGGCACCGATAGCAAAGGCGTATGCAACCTGCCAGGGGCCAGATACGTCGATCAGAGTCTGCATTCCACAGGCAGTTGCCAGACTAGAGGTGGGCATGAAGTAGTAGCACAGGCGTTTGGCGAGCCAGCCGGGCTTGACCGTATTAGGATGGCGCAGACGGCTTTGCATAATGGCCACGGGCGTTTCGCCAATGGTGACGATATCGCCGGGTTCGGCATAGGGCTGGACGTAGTGCTTAACAATTTCAACCGTGCTGTCGAGGTTGGTAAGCAGGTGGGTAGGAATTGGCAGAATGCGAGCAACGCTGTTTTCTCGCCATTGGGTAGCTTCTTCTGGCTTGGGAAATTTGAGCGGGAAGATGAAGTGACCGGTTTTGGGAATGCGGCCTTCGGGGCCGTAGGTCATGTAGTGAACCTGCACCCACAGTGACTTGAGCTGGCTGAGATCGGGGCCAGTAACGTCTATTTTCAGCGTTGCTTTGGTGGCTTTACCGGTTTTAACGATGTAGGCAAACCAGTAGTTGTCTGCGCGCGCACCAAAGTCTTCGTGCTGGGGAACGAACTCTGTTTTAACCGTGATGCCATCTAGTTTGCCTTTAGAAAGCAGCTCACATTCAACCTTGACTTCTGAGATGAAGATTTCGAGGGTGCGGGTGCGGTTGGTGAAAACGGTGTCTAGAGAGATGGCGTAGTGCTGCGGTTCGTAGGTGTCTAGGTTCCAGTCGCCTGCGGTGAGTTCAAGGTCGTTACCAGGGCGCTGGCGGTACTGCCACTCAATGAATAGATAGGCGGCAACGCCAATAAGAATCAGCAGCCCGAATAACGTTCCAATCGTGGACATAGTGCCTAAGCTCAACCCAATATGCTACGCCACAGATTGTAGGTGATTGTTGTGACACCGCAGCGACCTAAAAGCGTTATCAAAGCAAATTGAAAAGAGCATCGTCCAGTTCGTAGCCGAGCATTTGGGTCATGAATTTTAAGCGCGATCGCCCATCCACTCCCATATCCTTCAGCCACCGATCCAACAGGAACACCTTGCTCATCACGAAGATCTCCAGCGCCTCAGGGTTATAGCGAATGCCATCTATCGGGCTGAACTGATGTGGAACCAGCATGGCCGTGTAGCGGCTTAACTCGCCCGATTCCCAGTCGAGATAGAGTGGTAGCCAGGGATATTGAGCATTCAGACGAATGAACCACAGGCGCACTTCTGGAATTTCAGAAAGCTCGCGGGGGTCGCTGGCCTCGCGCGGAAAGTCAATTTCAAAGCTGAAGATCAGATCCTTTTTGCTAAGTGCTTTATCGGTTTTGTGGCTTTTGAAAATCGGATCGATGACCTGCTGGGCTGGCGTGAGATCTAGGGATTGAAAATGTGGGGTGGAAAGAGCGATCGCATGTTTCATTCAGTAAAAGTTGAGGCAAACGTTACGGCGCTTTCCATTTTGCCAGGTTGGTTGCGTTGACGGAGCCTCTCTCACAGAAAATCGCTCGCGCTCAAGAATTGTGACCGCCATTCAAGATATCCTGCTAATTCGCTTGTATTTTTTCTAGTGTTGTAGGCGATCGCCATGGCTGATTCTAAAAAAACCCGAATCTGTATCACTTTGGGCACACGCCCTGAAGCCATCAAGCTCGCCCCCGTCATTCGCACCTTTCAGCAGCTCCCCCAATTTGACACTCAAGTCGTCCTCACTGGCCAGCACCGCGAAATGGTCGCCCAGGTCATGTCACTGTTTGGCCTCAAAGCCGATCATGATCTAAACATCATGCAGCCCAAGCAAACGCTTAGCGACATTACCTGCCGCAGCCTCAAAGGCTTAGAGACTTTGTTTATAGACATGAAGCCCGACATGGTGATTTCCCAAGGCGATACCACCACTGCCTTTGCTGCCGCCCTTGCCGCCTTCTATCAGCAAATCCCCATCGGCCACGTTGAAGCAGGCTTACGCACAGACAACATCCTCAATCCTTTTCCCGAAGAAGCCAACCGCAGACTCGTCTCCCAAATTGCCACGCTGCATTTCGCACCCACGGCGCAATCGGTCACCAACCTGAAAGTTTCCGGCGTCACGCAGGGCATTCATCAAACGGGAAACACCGTCATTGACGCACTCCTAACCGTTGCCGATAAATCTCCCGACTGCGACGTTCCCGGACTCAATTGGGACAAACAGCGCGTCATTCTCTCGACCGTACACCGCCGCGAAAACTGGGGTCAGCCCCTGGCAGACATCGCTCGAAGCTTTATAGAAATCTTAGACAAGTTTCCAGAGACAGCGCTGCTCCTACCGCTACATCGCAACCCCACCGTTCGAGCCCCCCTTAAAGCGGCCTTAGATTCTCACCCACGTGCTTTTTTAGTAGAGCCTTTGGACTACGGGCAGCTTGTCGGTGCCATGAAACGCTGCACGCTGCTGCTAACGGATTCGGGTGGGCTGCAAGAAGAAGCACCTGGGCTCGGAAAACCGGTACTTGTACTCAGAGAAACCACTGAACGGCCAGAAGCCATTGAAGCAGGCACTGCAAAATTAGTGGGGACACATCCGCCCACGGTCGTCGCGGCGGCAACGGAACTGTTGAGCGATCAGTCGGCTTACGCCGCCATGGCAAAAGCCGTCAACCCATTTGGTGACGGCCATGCGGCGAAGCGGATTGCTGAGATTGTGACAGCGCACTTTGCCTAATCTCTTAAGGCTCTTCTTTTTTAATTAGGTTTTTCTTAGAGGCTTTTAGATCTTTCCATAGCTTTTTAATATCGTCGTAGGCCTGGGCGCTGCTCACTTTACCACCGGTTTCTAAGCCGCAGATAAGTGCTACACGCTGTGCAAATTCCTGCAAATTAGCGTTAAAGGCTAGATTTTGAGGCGTAAATTCACCTTGATAGGTGTTGCGAGGCATCATGAACTCGTCTTTCATTTGTTTCTTGTCTTTACCAGACATTTATGACTCCTGTGCAGGGAATGAAGGAACTTGAATTGTATTAAGGGGGAATATATACAGTGGGAAAACCGTATCGTGAGTCAATAGACCGTTGTTTTTTTCTGAACTCTAGCTAGAGATTAATATAGGTGCTTTAGTTTGTGACCAATAAGTAAGCGCGTCAGTATCTAATAGATTTTGAGGCGATCGCTAGCTCATCTTCCTACATTTCTAAAATAGAGGGCTCACCAGCACGGCAGATTAGCGTGCACATTTTACTGATTTAGAGTCGTTCGGTGGCCACGCAAGAAACTGGCAAAAGCCGCCCTGATTGCATCAGATGAGTGGGTAAGATAATGATATCAAGTCTTTTTTTTGTGTGCCTTTAGAGGTTCGCTAGCGATACCTAGTAGTAAGGATCAAAGGCCCGCCAGGATACGTAAAGTCAGCCAACAACTGCCATTTTTTGCCGTTATTTTAGAAGCGATGAGTTTGCCCATGAGCTTAAGTCAATCGTCTAGTGCACTGCACACTGTTGGTCGTGTACTAAAGGCAGGTTTCTTAGGGCTAGGACTAACAGCGATCGCGGCATCCAGCGGCGTCGCGGCTGAGCGCGTGGTCTTAAAAGTCGGGCCGCTGCGTCAGTCCATTGAAATTAGCGATCTAGAGTCTTTTGCCCAGACCGGAGAAGTGCCTAAAAGCTTGCGCCTTTACGAGCGATTTTTATCGCCGCAGGTACAGCTCAGCTTGCAGCAAACGCTGGATTTAGATCCGCGTATGGGCGATCGCATCATTGCCGATGTCATGGACTCACCGAACGGCGAACTGCTACTAGATACGCTCTCTAGAGTGGCGCCTAACGTTACGCTTCCACAGCTTCAGGCCGCGATTAGGCTCGCTGCGATGCAGGGCAATGGCCTCAGCGTTTTAGGCATTTTACGCGCCGTGCCTCAAGACACTTTAGAGGTTGATTTGAGCGCCGCGATCGCCCTGGCCTCCCAAGTCAATCTTTCAAACCTCGAAAGCCGTTCCCTCAGCAGCCTGCTAGACAAAGAACTTCAGATTAACGGCCTCAGCGCTCCCTTACAGTCAGAGATAGAGCCTGCTGCACCCGGTTCATCTGAAGTCCGCCGCCGCACCCTTTCATTTAGAGACGAAGACCGGCAACGCACTATTCCGGCCAACATCTACTGGAGTGAGGACACTCGCGGCCCGTTAGTAGTGCTTTCCCACGGCTTTGGTGCAGACCGCAACTTCTTAAACTATCTGGCGGAGCACTTAGCATCACACGGGCTCACGGTCGTTTCTACTGAGCATCCTGGCAGCAACGTTCAGGCCTTGGTCAATCTGCCGCTCGATCCTGATGTCGCTGAAATGCCTAGTCGGCTACTGCCCGCGCAGGAATTTTTAGATCGGCCTCGAGATGTGAGCTTTGTGCTCGATCGCCTGGCCGAGATGGATGAGGGCGGATTTGCCTATCAAGATGTCTTTAATACTGAAGATGTCACTATTATTGGTCATTCTTTAGGCGGCTATACGGGCTTGGCGCTAGCTGGGGCGAAGTTGGATTTGCGATCGCTCACAACCTTCTGCAAAAACATTCAGCCCCTGGGCGTCTCCCCTGCTGACTGGCTCCAGTGCGCAGCCGTCGATCTCAAAGAGCAGCAGGCCGACTTGAGCGACGACCGCATCAAGCAGGTAATGGCAATGAACACGCTCACGGGTCAGCTATTTGGCGAAAAAGGACTTTCAGACGTTAGCGTACCGGTTGTTCTACTCACGGGCACCAAAGACAGCGTGACGCCCACACTCGACCATCAGCTCGCGCCTTTTCAGCAGCTTGCGGGCAAAAAGTACCTGCTCGCTGTCATTGGCGGCACCCATCTAAGCGCAGGCGATCCAGAAAACGTGAATCCCGCTTTGACTGAGCTGCCGTTTATGTCTGAACTGCGAGTAGAGGAAACTGAAAACTTGCGTCAGATGCTGAAGGGGCTTTCTTTGAGCTTTGTAGAGCAGCGATCGCCCGAAGCCGAAAAATATGAGCCCTTCCTTAGCGCCGCCTACGTCCAGTCTTTCTCCACGCCAGCTCTACCGCTTAGGCTCACCGAATCACTCCCCGACAGCATCCGTAGCTGGCTAGAAATTTCGTCTCAGCTATCGGCAGGCGTACAGCCCGGATTTCGCGACCGGCTGATCGCCTTGGGATATATGAACTCACTAGCCACTCGGCCTCAGTGGCAAAAGACGATTGCCGTCCATTTGCAGGCGGCTCAAGTGGCGACTGTGTTGCGATCGCCACTCTCCTTCTTCTAAGGTTATTCTTCCCAACCGTTCAAAAATCCATAAGCAATGACAACGAGAGGCATTTGTTCTGCCAGAATGGAATACTGCAAGGCGCAACGTAGATCAAGCGCAGCAGCTAAATCAAACTGGAGAGAATCGAATGCCGGAAAATCGCAAAAGTCAGGTAGTCACCCAAGGCGTACAGCGGGCTCCTAACCGAGCGATGCTAAGGGCAGTGGGCTTCGAAGATGGCGACTTCAAAAAGCCAATCGTCGGCCTAGCGAACGGCTACAGCACTATCACACCCTGCAATATGGGCATCAACACCCTCGCCATTCGCGGCGAAAAAGCACTGCGAGAAGCCGGCGCAATGCCCGCTATGTTTGGCACCATCACCATCAGCGACGGCATTTCGATGGGCACAGAAGGGATGAAATATTCTCTGGTGTCTCGTGAGGTGATTGCCGATTCTATCGAGACGGCCTGTACGGGTCAAAGCATGGACGCGGTGCTGGCAATTGGGGGCTGTGATAAAAATATGCCGGGGGCGGTGATTGCGATCGCCCGCATGAATATTCCTTCCATTTTTGTTTACGGCGGCACCATCAAACCCGGCCACTTAGATGGCGAAGACCTTACTGTCGTCAGCGCTTTTGAAGCCGTTGGTCAATACAGCGCAGGCAAAATTAGCAAAGAACGCCTAGACGCAGTAGAGCGCAAATCCTGTCCTGGGGCGGGATCTTGCGGCGGCATGTTTACAGCAAACACAATGTCTTCTGCCATTGAAGCGATGGGCTTAAGCCTTCCTGGATCTTCCACGATGGCCGCTGAAGATGAAGAGAAAGCAGAAAGTACAGAAAAGTCTGCGTTCACTTTAGTTGAGGCCGTTAAAAATCAGATCTTGCCAAAAGATATTCTGACGCGGGAGGCGTTTGAGAACGCGATGGCGGTGATTATGGCCGTGGGGGGATCGACAAATTCTGTGCTGCATTTGTTAGCGATCGCCCACACCATCGGCGTCAACCTTACCATTGACGACTTCGAGAAAATCCGCCTCAAAGTCCCCGTCTTCTGCGACCTCAAACCCTCAGGCCGCTACGTCGCCACCGACCTCCACAAAGCAGGCGGCATCCCCCAGGTCATGAAAATGCTCCTAAAAGCAGGCCTCCTCCACGGCGACGCCCTCACCGTCAGCGGCCAAACCATCGCCGAAACCCTGGCCGACATTCCCGACGCACCCTCTGCTGATCAAGACGTCATCCGCCCCTTCGATCAGCCCATGTATCCTCAAGGACACCTCGGCATCCTCAAAGGCAACCTGGCTCCCGAAGGCTGCGTCTCCAAACTCACCGGCATCAAAAACCGCACCATCACCGGCCCCGCTCGCGTTTTCGAGTCTGAAGAAGACTGCCTGGACGCCATTTTGGCGGGCAAAATCAAAGCAGGTGACGTTATCGTCATCCGCTACGAAGGTCCCAAAGGTGGCCCCGGTATGCGCGAAATGCTCGCTCCCACCTCGGCCATCATCGGCGCAGGCCTAGGCGACTCCGTTGGCCTCATTACCGATGGCCGTTTCTCTGGCGGCACCTACGGCATGGTCGTCGGCCACGTCGCCCCCGAAGCCGCAGTCGGCGGCACCATCGGCCTCGTCAAGGAAGGCGACTCCATCACCATTGATGCCGACAAGCTACTGCTACAAGTCAATGTCTCTGACGACGAACTTGCCCAACGTAAAACGCAGTGGAGTCCACCAAAGCCTCGTTACGAGCGAGGTGTATTAGCAAAGTACGCAAAGCTAGTATCGTCTAGCAGCAAAGGTGCAGTAACGGACAAAGACCTATTCTAGAAAAGGAACAATAGGATTAGGAGATGTGATAGGAAGTAACTATTTTCGTTCACATCTCCAATCCTAAAACCTGCTCTATAAAAGTAGTACAGATGAAATGATTAGTCATAGCCAAATTCAAGAATTTTGCCGAGAAGTCGTGGATAAATTTCATCCTGGAGCAGATAGTTTTGTTCGAGTCTTATGCTTATGGCAACCCCAATCAGCATTCTGATGTAGATTTGCTAGTGTTTTTATCTTTTGAGAGTCGCGCTATTACGATTCCAGAATTTGCTGAAGCTGTGCTGATGTCGTGCACTCACGGAGAAACTCGCGAAGAGGCTATTCAAAACGGAGAGGAAGTTATCGATATGTACTTAGAAGCTTGGCGAATAGAAGAAAGACCCGAAAATACTACAACGCATGACTCAATCTCGAAAACCCCTGTTTCCGTTCATCAGTAAATCGGTAAAAGTAGATCGAATCTGCAACATCTGCCAGCAAGAAAAGGAGCTATCAGTTGACCACGTACCGCCAAAAGGGTGTCCTCCAGCAAAAAGCAGGGTTACATCCAAGCTCCTCTATCAGATGGTCGGTCACACCGCATTTCGCCCGAGGCAAGATCAAAACGGCGTAACTTTCAAAACGATTTGCGCTGACTGTAATAGTCTCTTAGGCTCAAGATATGACCGGCCATTAGGAGAACTGTCTCGCCGTACTGAGAACTTTGTAACCACGAACGTAAAATTGCCGGATAAGTTCGACATCGAATGTCAGCCGAACGCAGTGATAAGAGCGGTACTAGGACATCTGCTAGCAGCTAAGACAGAGACAGACGATTCAGTTATAGACAGATTAATTAGACCCTGTGTACTCGATCAAAATACGTGCGTGCCTGATGATATTCACGTGTTCTACTGGATTTATCCTTATGAAGAGATAAAGATCTTGAGAGATTTTGTAATTTCTGCGATGAGAGATTTCTCTAAGAACGTCGGAGCATTCAGTCTTCTCAAGTATTACCCAATCGCGTTTCTCGTAGCACATGATTTGCCTAGCTATGGGAATTTGAATAGTCTCCATAGCTTCAACCAAATTTCTCCAGCAGAAAAAAAGCTCATCCCAATTAGCTTTCGCCCCATACCAAGAGCTGATTTTCCCGAAAATTCTCCCAGCGGAATCATGTTTGGAAAATCTGGTCTGGACTCTATCCATTCAGTACCGAAATCAAAAAAAAAGCGATAACGAAGCTGAGATATAGATTGGCTAATGCAAATTCAGCCAACTTTATTTCTAGCTAGGAAAAATATCCTCATTTCTAGCTTCTATCTCAGATTGGTTGAGAAGCTAAAACAGGAGCTATCTATTACAGTACATAGAGGGAAGGATGTCAAAAGATAGTTGATATCTCTGTGCTAAAGTCCTGTAGATAAAGGACTTAATGGATGAGTACTGCTGGAAGGTTAAAGATTAATTCATGGATAAGAGTATCTGCTTTAGCGTTCTCGCCTTCAAGTCGCAGTACCATCGGCTTGCTAAAAGCTTAGCGACTGACATTGCCCGCTTTGCTCCTGGAACGTTCCTCGTTATAGGAACTGAAAATCCTAAGGCCTTTAGCGAATGCAGCAACGTCATCGCCTTTAAGCTCAAAAAGACAGGCATTCTTCACTGCTACAACGACAAACGCTTCGTCATTGAAAAAGCCCTGCAGCAGTTCAAAACCGTTATCCAAATTGACGCTGATACCAAAATTACGGCCCCGCTACCTACAACCATCGATCAGTCTCCTGGGATTGCAGGCTCCTATCTGGCCAATATGGTTGAGCACTCCCAAAAATACAATCCCCTGAGGCTAGGTCATCTTAAAAAGCTATCTGGAAAGCTCGGTCAAGACCCCGACAACATTACCTTTGTAGGCGAAGCACTTTTTGCAATTACGGCCGAAGACGCGCAGGCCAAAGAATTTATTCGACAGTGGGGCTTGATGGCTCGCTATCTCGAAATCAAAGGGCTTCACTCTGGCGAAGGCAACATTATTGGACTAGCCGCCGCTAAAGTAGGTCTTGATATCACACAGCCCGATTGGGTGGCTAGCATCCAATCGGCTAGCGATCATTTAGACGCGTCTAGAGATAGAAAACTGGTCAATATCAACCGGCCCAAAAACCTCTCCCAGACGAAACTTGCCCGCAGCCTCAACTATCACTACAGACTTAATAAAAGTAAGTTCTTCGCGCTGAAGGACTTTGATTTTTACTACCGTTGACATTCTCGCTACGCCTCCTAAAAGACCACTGAATAGAGTTGACACATCAACGAGCGCTGCATCAGAACATCTAATACGCCCTCCGTCGTTCGTTTTAAGTCGCAGACTGGAGCTAATAACTTTGCCCAAAAATAAAGGAGAAGATGATCAAATCTCCTCCTCATTGTGAACGCGAGCGTGCACGGAACTATAGCGCTTCAAAAGCAGATGTCAGCTAATTGCCTAGTCCAGATAGCCCATCAAAATAGAGGGATGCTCATCCACATCGTTATCAGCAATCGGACGATGGCCCGGTAGTGTATCCAAATCAGAAATGACCAGCGTGCTTACTGCAACTGGACGATGACCCGGTAACGTGTTCGTCGTTGCGACCTCAAAGTTGTTAGACATCACAGGACGTTGGCCTGCAGAAGAAAGTGAATCCACCACGTCAATTTCACTCATCGAAATAGGGCGATGGTTAGGCAGTGTATCTGACTCATACACCCGAGTGTGGTCAGTCAGCTCAATAATTTCGTGCTGAGGAGCTTTCACTAAGCCGCCCTTGTTCTGGGCACTTCCAGAAGTGCTCTCAGCTTCCTGTTTCTTATCAGCGGCTGAAGTGGCGGCGGTCGCTTTCTTGCGAGCACCGGATGTTGCGCTGCTTTTATTAGTACCGTTTTCGTTGCTGGTGCTCATGGGTTGACCTTATTCTCTATTGGCGGAACCGGGGCCTAGCACAATGTCTTTGGATGCGGACGGACGATTGGCTGACAGGTGGTGTAATTTCGCTATGTAACTGTTCAGTAAAAGCTAGTGCGCAGCAAATGCTGGCCTTTCAGCTACAAAAAAGCTGAAAATGCCGTTCAGTTCACTAACCTTAAGAAAATATTATAGGTGAAAACCTGTCCAATTAAGCTTACAAAAGGTAGTGCGCTTAATAAATAAGGCTGAGGTTGTGTGCAAGCGCACAATGCAGACGCTATAATCAGTGTAGTGCACACACGGGGCTGAAACGGTTTCGACGTTTTAACGAAAGTCGTGTTGTGATTCAGGTCAAGAGTGAGCCCACTCTTGTTAATAAAGGCTCAAACTTAAAGATACATGCAAACGACATCGTACCTTTTGCTCGTAAGCGCGCTCTTGTAGCTGCCGCCTAACAACCTCTTATAGGTTCGAGCGTCTGTAGCTGTGACTCCGTTAATCAGCTCGGACTAAACCCCCAACGGATGCTCTGGCAAACTTCCTTCGATGGGTGCGCCAGCAAAGACTTTCATTGAAGCATCCTGTTTCCGGGATAATGGAAAACTCCCGCCTTGAGGATTAGAAAGGCTATACCTGTGAATGAGCGATACGTGATTACTTGAAGCGGACACGGGTTCGACTCCCGTCAGCTCCATACTCAACTTAATAAGGCTTGGCAGTTCTGCCGGGTCTTTTTTGTGACTATGTTTTGGAGCTAGCAAGTTGTGTGCCAATAAAAAAGAGGCCCTTTGGTACCTCTTTCCTAAAAGTTGAGTGTTGAGATGTTAGGCAAATCGCTAAGCCTAGTTCAACGTGCCGATAGCTGCTGTAATCAGCAGTGCACTGACCACATAAAACACGCTGACAACCTGCAATTCTGACCAGCCAGATAGCTCGAAATGATGATGTAAAGGAGCCATCTTAAAGAGACGCTTGCCTTTGCCGTCGGAGCCTTTAGTAGCTTTGTAGTAGCCAACCTGTGCAATCACTGAAAGCGTTTCAGCGCAGAAAAGCAGCGTTACAATCAGCAGGCCAAATAGGTTGCCGCTCAGGATGCCAACAGCAGCCAGTGCACCACCTAGAGCAAGAGAGCCCGTATCACCCATAAAGATTTTGGCTGGGTTGCGGTTGTGAACGAGAAAGCCTAGGCAGCTACCGCTAAGGGCAGCGCAGAAGACCATTAGATCGGGATGTGTGGGTGCCGCGAGGGCACCTAGTCCGAAGAGGGCGATCGCACCGGCTCCACCCATCAAACCATCAACGCCGTCCGTCAAGTTAGTTGCGTTGCTTTCTGCAACCAGTACAAAGCCAGCCAGTGGCCAAAAGAAAAAGCCCAAAGGTAGCGTGATTCCTAGCGGTAGGGCAATAGAAGTAATGTCTGTGGCCTGCCCTGTTGCAGAAGTCGTTGCCCACATACAAAAGGCAACCGCGAAGCCAACTTGCAGCAACAGCTTCATCTTGGGTGAAATACCCTTATTAGAGCGCTGACGCATTACCTGCCAATCGTCTAGCCAGCCAATGCCTGCATAGGCGACCGTTAGCAGACTAACGGCGACGACGGGAGCTGAAAAACTTGTCCAGATCAATGCAGTTAAAACCGCAGTGGGGACAAAAAAGATGCCGCCCATTGTAGGCGTGCCGGCTTTCTTGAGATGCGCGCGCGGCCCATCTTCTCGAATAAACTGAGCGGCTTTTAGATTCCTTAATATGGGCAGTGCAATATAGCCTGCTAAAGCTGACAGACATGCACCTGCAATCAGTGGCAATGTAATATTCGCTACACCAGCACCGATAGTGCGCTCGGTTGCAACATCTAACCAAATGGCTGATGTCAACAGACAAACAGCTAATAATGCTGAAAGCTTGACCCCTGAGAGCCCTACGGACTTTGACGAAAACCTGGCATCCACAACGTTATCCCTTCACTTACCACACACCTTTCCCATTTTTCACTGAAACTTTACATTAGCAAGACGATGCCTTCACATGTATAGCTCTAAGCCAGTGATTTCAATACTTTCACCTGGATGGGAGCCTAGGTGAGAATGATTTTCGTTCGTTTGATTAGTCAGTATTTATACTTAAACCCTTAATAAAGCAGATTTTGCCACATTATCCTACGAGAAATAAGCAGTATTTAAGAAAAAAATTATTTCTCGTAAGGATTTACCAAGGTCTGTTTAGAAAAAATTGCGCCTAGCTGCTGCAAAGCATTTACGGTTTAGTTCGTAGGTAGCAGCAGTTATCACTACTGTCTGTAGCGAGGCACTTACCAGGATGCTATTTGCTTGTGCTGACAGATCACCACAGCATGGGTTTTTCAATGCCTGTGTTTTTTTGAAGTGATCGCACGTCCCTTCGGACAAAAAACGTTTTAGGCGCGACTGACTAGTCGTCGTCTTCTAGCGACATTTCATCATCGTCGTCAGCGTCGTCGTCCTTGTCTTCATTCGCCATTAAATCGGCAAGTTCTTCGGGTTCGGGCTCATCGCCAACGCTATCGATAGGCTCGCGAGGAATCATTCTGCCAGTACCTTCTAACCAGTTGAGAATCGAAGAATCTTTCTGGAGCGGAATGACATCAGCGGGATCTTCACGGGGAATTTGACGAACGGACGGATTGAAGTTGTTGCTCATATAAGCTGAGTAAACGCTAAATAAATTTAGGCGAGCGAGAGGCGGACTAAACGGTTAAAGGCTCGCTAGAAACTTGAAATCAAAACAAGATGCCAGCCAAGCTGCTGATGGCCTTCTTAACTTTTACGCAAGCATTCGGTGCTTGTCCGTATATCCCTCGTAATTGAGGTGAGAAAATACACAGTTTAAGAAGCTGAAAGGCTCATCTTTTATAGAAAACGTCCGGATGACACCTCAATGAGATATGCCTTCCGAGCGCTAGTAATTTAACATTACCATCGCATTAATTACATCGAATAGTAGATCATGTCAATATCTGAAATATATTTCTTCGAGATACGATCTTATTTTCGTACGGTTTTCTAGAGGCAGCTTTCGACATGCTGAATAAAAATGACTTGAGAAGTGCGATCGCCTCAACCAACAGAGGTATCGCTGCGACCGATAACGACAAGCAGGTGATCGCCAGCATCGTGGCCCGCGTAGAAGATCTCAACCCAACGCCAGAACCTTTATCTGAGCCCGAACTGCTTGCGGGCGACTGGCGGCTGCTATATACCACAAGCCAAGAGCTGCTCGGCATCGACAAAGTGCCCTTAGCTCAGCTAGGCGACATTTATCAGTGCGTTCGGCCTCAAAGCCAGCGCATTTACAATATCGCTGAAATTAGAAGCCTGCCATATTGTGAGGCGCTGGTGTCAGTGGTTGCTGGATTTGAACCAGCACCTGATGCCATATCGAATGGCAGTGCAAATGGCAGTGCAAATAGCAGTGCAAAAGCCGAAACGCTCTCTAAACGGCGAGTCAATGTGAAGTTCAATCGGGGGGTGATTGGTTTGCAGCGAGCACTCGGCTATCAGTCGCCTGAGCAATACATCAAAAAGCTAGAAACGACCGAGAAGATGAGCCTTTTGCAGGGGATCGATTTTGCGATTAATTCAGATAGACAGCAGGGCTGGTTGGAAGTGACTTACTTAGATGAGGATCTGCGAATTGGCAGGGGCAATCAAGGTAGTATTTTTGTGCTTACCAAGTAGCGATCGCCATGCGGCCTCTTTCTCAAAACCAGCTCACGCTACTAGACACCTGCCTACGCAAGTTCAAGTATGTCTCCTTCGATGCGCTCTCAGGCCCATCTACCTACGAGCAGCAGACGACCACGCAGTGGGGAAGCCAGTTCCACTTACTCATGCAGCAGCGGGCGTTAGATCTGCCTGTAGACGTGATGGCGGGTGCTAACTCAGCGATGTCTGAGAGCTTGACGGCTTTGGCAAAAGCAGCGCCAGATGTATTTAAGTATCTGCCGGTTGCCTTTGAAAAAGAGGCTCACGGCACCTTCAGCCAGAGCGAGCACCGACGGACGCTGGCGTTTAATGGCTATTTACTGACGGCGATTTATGACTTGGTGGTGATATCGGCGAGTGAGGGGCAAATTTTTGACTGGAAAACGCATCAGCGATCGCCCCGAAAAGAACAGCTACAGAACCACTGGCAAACGCGCCTGTATCTATACGTGCTGTGTGAAACGACAGCGCTACGCCCCGAGCAGCTTTCCATGGCATACTGGTTCGTCCGGTCAGGAGCCGAGCCGAGCTTTCACCGGTTTGGGTACAGCACAGCGCAGCATCAGCAGACCGAAAAAGATTTGCGACGGCTAACGAATAAGCTGACAGAGGTGAGCGAGCAAGCAGACTCGAATACGGCGTTTCCGAAGGTGGCAGTTGAGAAAGGGCTGTGCGATCGCTGCTTATTTAACGTGAGGTGCGATCGCGCCACAAACTCTTCAGCCACGTCTTCAGCCACCGATCCCCACCAAATGCTCAGAGCAGCCAGCCGGTTGACAGCCGATTCGGTAGAGGAAATTCCGCTATAAAGTAAAGCCTTACATTGAGCGATCGCTTGAAGCGCTATGCTTTATGATTCAGACCTCGTCAGGCTGGCCAGTACTGCCGCTCATCTAAGTCTATGGAAGCGCCCTTCGAGATTACGCTGCAAATTGTTCTCACTGTCCTAGCAGGCATTACTGCTCAGGTCATAGCAGCCTACCTAAAGCTACCTAGCATCATCCTTCTGCTCATTTTTGGCATTGCTCTTGGCGCAGACGGCCTCGGCTTGATTTCTCCTCAGGAACTCGGCGGCGGCTTAGAAGTTATCGTTTCGCTGTGTGTAGCGCTCATTTTGTTTGAGGGAGGTCTCAGCCTGGAGCTGAGGGAAATTGGCAAAGTTTCAGGCTCGTTGCGTAACCTGATTACCATCGGTACCTTTATCACGCTGGCAGGTGGCGGTATCGCGGCTCACTGGCTAGGCGAGTTTCCCTGGTCAATCGCATTTCTATACGCCTCTCTTATCGTGGTGACTGGCCCGACGGTCGTCACACCGCTACTCAAGCAGGTTGGCGTAGAGCGAAAAATTTCAACCTTGTTAGAGGGAGAAGGCGTCTTAATCGATCCAGTCGGCGCGATTTTAGCCGTGGTCGTGCTAGATATTATTCTCAGTGGCGACACCGCTCCTGCATTTATTGCCATCGGCCTGTTTGCCCGTCTAGGTATCGGCGTCATTATCGGTGGTGGTGGCGGGGCGCTCATGGCCTTTTTCTTAAGACGCGCTGACTTCCTTTCAGAAGAACTGCGTAACCTCGTTGTCCTCGCCGGCGTTTGGGGGCTGTATGGGCTCGCTCAGAGTGTTCAAGATGAATCGGGCTTAATGGCAGCCGTCGCAGCAGGCATCGTGGTCAAGGCGATCTCAATTCCGGAAGAAAGGCTGCTACGGCGATTCAAAGGGCAGCTCACGATCTTTTCTGTGTCGGTACTGTTCATTTTGCTTGCCGCTGACCTTTCCATTGCCAGTGTGTTTGAGCTTGGCCCTGGATCGGTACTGACCGTACTGGTGCTCATGCTGGTTATACGGCCTATCAACATTTTGGTATGCACCTGGAACAGCGATCTCAACTGGCGACAAAAGGCCTTTATGAGCTGGATATCGCCGCGAGGTATCGTATCAGCATCGGTGGCTTCACTGTTTGCCATTTTGCTGACCGAGCGTGGAATCAACGGGGGCGATTCCATTAAGGCGCTCGTATTTTTGACGATTATCATGACGGTATTTGCTCAAGGGCTGACGGCGCGCAGCTTTGCTCAGCTACTGGGCGTTACGTCTAGTAGTGCAACGGGTGTGGTGATTGTGGGCTGCAATGCTTTAGGGCTGACGATTGGGCGATTGTTTAAAGATCGCGGTGAGTCGGTTGTGATCATTGATACGGATGAGGCGGCCTGTGAAAAAGCGAAGCAGGAAGGCTTTAAGACGTACGTAGGCTCGGCGCTAAACGAGGATATTTTGGAAGATGCGGGCCTTAGCTCTATCGGGACATTTCTGGCAATTACCAATAACGGTGAAGTGAATTCTGTGATTGCAGAAAGGGCACAGGAGGAGTTTGCGCCGCCTCGGGTGGTCGCGGTGCTGCCCCAAGCAGATCAGCTAGATAAATCAGATGCAAAAAATAGAGGAGACATCCGCACGCCTAGGCTGCCGGTAAAGCAGTGGAATACGTTTATTGCTGATGATGCGTTTGAAAAGGCGACTTATGAGTTTGTAGAAGCTGATGCTGAAGATGACATGAAAGCTCAGCGCGATCGCATCAACAAGCTCATTCGCACAGGCGACGCCATTCCTTTAGTCATTGAAAAGAAAGGCAAAATAGAACTGGCCCTAAGTGAAGCTGAGTGGGAGCCCAACAGCGCCGTCATTTGCCTAATTCATGATCCAACGCCCCAGATGATGAAGCGCCTCTCTGGTGCTCGCAAGCCATCAAGGCAGCTCGAAAAGCCTAAATCAGAGAAACCTAAATCAGAGAAACCTGAAGCTGAAAAGCCCAAATCAGGAAAGCTGGCGAAGAAAACACCCCCTAAGGCAAGCCCATCTGAGGCAAGTTCTTAAAGCACTGGCGACACAGGCGTAGATAGTATTGATCTATACTTTTCCAGTAAGAAAAACTTTGCATACAGCGACCAGCAGTTCCAACGTCAATTCTTCATCACAGCCAAACTCAACCAAACGTCCCGGAACGCTGTACGGCATTGGCGTTGGCCCAGGTGATCCAGAACTCATCACCATTAAGTCACTCAAACGATTGCAAGCGGCCTCGGTGATTGCGTTTCCAGCCGGACTGAAAGGCAAGCCTGGTGTTGCAGAACGCATTATTGAGCCTTGGCTGACTGACAAGCAAACCCGGCTGCCGCTTGTTTTTCCCTATGTGCTCGATTCTCGTGAACTTTCAGCCGCTTGGCAGCAGGCGGCTGAAACGGTGTGGCTTTATTTGCAAAAGGGGGATGTGGTGTTTGCCTGTGAGGGAGACGTGAGCTTTTATGGCACGTTTACCTATTTGGCGCAGCATTTGCAGCGGCTACATTCTGACGTAAAAGTGGAGGCGATCGCAGGCGTTTCTTCCCCCATGGCCGCCGCTGCTGCCCTCGGCATTCCGCTCACCTGCCAAGCCGAAAAGATTGCTATTTTGCCCGCCCTATACAGCTTTGAAGGCACGGACACAACAAACAATCAGACCAAAAATCAGCTAGAAGATACTTTGCAATGGGCCGAAGTCGTGGTGCTAATGAAAGTAGGCAGCGTTTACGATCAGGTATGGCAAATACTCAAGCGCCATCATCTGTTAGAGCGCAGCTACGTAGTTGTGAACGCAACCAGACCCGATCAGCAGATTTTTACAGGCCTGCAAAATCATCCCAACTTACAGCTACCCTATTTTTCTTTGCTGATTGTTCAGTCTACCGAGCGCAAAATAACGTAAGCCATTAAATGCAGCGGCTTCGCACAGCATAAAAACCGCTAGCGTTCGGGAATTGACACCCCAAATTGGCATACCACCCTATTATCGATTTCGCCGAAATGTCATAGTCTTAAGTTGACCTTGGCCAAGCTGCCCAAATTAGAGACGGCCATCCGTTCAAACACATCGCCCTTGCTCACATCGCGTTTAGCCACACCTGACAACACCCGCTCGATATAAGCGTCAGCCCCTGACACTGACATCTACATATGGCTTTCCCTTCTCGCCTAAAATCAGCCTTCCGTCCCGTTGCCAAAGTAGCCAGAACGGTGACACCTACTAGTATCGGTGTGTTTCTTTCCATCGGTGCTCACGCCGTGCTCCTCACCTACGGCCCCAGAACTAACTTTTCCTTTGCTGCCCTCAGCCGCGCCGCACAACAAGCCGACGCAGAAGAAACGATCGTCCCTCTTGTCACGCTTAGCCCAGCCGAGCGCGATCGCCTACCCAGTTTCGCTCAGCCGCGCCAGCCGCCCAGAACAACCGGCCTCAGCAGCCTAGCTTTGCCCTCTGGCATCATTGACATCCCTACCAGCCGCGCCTTTAAGAGTAGGCCAATCCCAGCCAGACCACTCCCTGCACCGGCAACCTCTACCCCCTTAAAGCCCATAGCGCCTTTAGGTAACGCGCTTCCCCCCAGTATCAGACCCACACCTTTTTCAATTCCTTTCCCAACTGCGCCATTACCGAGGACAGCTCTCCCTCAGACGCCCACCGTCGCTGTCATACCCGATCCACCGCCACCGCCATTTAACCCACCAGCAGTTGACACTTTCCCAACCGATCCTTTCAATCCCAACATCCCGGTTCTGCCTGGCGGTGTTGTGCTGCCACCGGACAATTTTAGCGACGCCTTAGCAGGAACGGAGCAAGCAAGCGTTGCAACCAATCCACCACCCGCAAACGTGGCCGATCCTGATAAGCCTAAGCCGGTTAAGCCATCAACAGAAGACACCGAAGAACCCGCTGCCGTTACGATACCGGTAGAACCGCAAGTCATTGCCACAGCACCTGCACAGGGCAATCCTCGGCTTTTAACCGCTAGCAATGTCTACGACAACAGGGAAGTTTCAGAAGAGGAGGCCAAGGAAAAAACACAGGAGTGGTTAGTCGCTACGGCCCAAGGCAAAGGCACTGTCGCAACCAGGAATGCAGAAATAACCATTGATTCTGGTTTCAAAGCCTGTCGAGACATTTCACCCAAGAATGGTCGGATTGGTGTTGTGGTTAATCCTGATGGATCGCAAGAAGACATCACAGTACTCAAGAGCATTGGCTACGACGTACTTAATCGGCTGGCGCTAAGCACCTTAGACTACTACGACTTTGAGCAGCCTCAAGTGCCTACCCAATATCAAGTAGATGTCAAGGTTGAGTACGAGCCAGAGGGATGTGTGGAAGAGCTTCCCGATGCGCCTTCTGAGCTACCGCAGATAGGTAACTAGGCCTCATGAAATACGGCTTGCTTTAGACCTGAGCGATCGCTCTCATACTTCGTTAAGTATTATTGCTTTAAGTTGCCAATTGTTGAGAAAGCTTAGACTCATGGGGATCGCTGCATTAGTGTTTATACATAGATAGCTAGGGCTCAATTGCCCTCTCCTCTTATGAAAGCTGTACGTTATAAGGGTCTCGGCCAATCAATCGGCCTCGGGTTGTTGCTTATCGGTGGCTGCGCTGGAATTATTGCGCTCATGTCTTACGCTGCTTAACTTAAACAGTTGTAACCACACTGATACATTTACAAACAAGTCAACGTTCACTGTGCGAAATTCCTAAATAAAAAGCCACCTGGTTTTCACTAGGCGGCTTTTCTTATACATATTCTCATTGGCTTACAGTCAAGACATCAGCAGGCAAATTTCATTATTATCTACAGCCTTTTTGTCAGAACCTTGCCGTGGGTATCCGTGCCACAGCTACTCAGCAAGCGGTGCTCAATAGCCAAAGCCTGAACCCGTTCCGTTTTACCAGGGCTAGGTCGCCAAACCTTAGGATTGTCATAGGCGTAGTAGGTTTCAACACCATCGATTCCGAGCAAAGCTGCCGCTCGAATTAGCGTAGTTTCATCTGTTCGGTACCGAACAGGATGCGCTAGCACAGCAATACCACCCGCTGCTTGAATCGCTTTGATCACACGACCAGCATCACGATCATCCCCTCTTGGCGCAGATCCTTGCACATAAGGAGCCATCGCCTCAGCACTTGGACGAAAGGCATAGCCTAATATATGTACGTCTGTATTCGCTAAGAACGAAGTAATTTCGATACCTGTCCACAGCTTAGGCAGCGCCTTAGTTCCTGGCTTGCGCTTACGGCTCCAGCTCGAAGGATTATGCCAGCGCCAATCTTCCATCCACTGCCGAGCGGTGCGATAGCCTTTGATGTTGTGGTGGTCGGTAATGGCTATGCCACTCAGGCCAATATCGACAGCCTGAGTCATTAGCTCTGCTGGGGTAAGTTTCCCATCAGAGCAGCTAGTGTGCATGTGGAAGTTGTAGGTTCTCGGGCAGCTTTGCGCGCTAATACTCTGTAATACTTCTCTAAGTAGTAAAGAATCCTGCGTTGCCGTCCGATGGGCCACCTGTTGGGGAAATGCCCTATCAGCAGGATTGGCAGACATGGTTGTAAGCGCTTATAAGCACTTATATTACGACTAGTCTACTATACCCAAACTCTTGGCATATGGGGGAGATATCCCTACTGTCAATGACCAAAAACCCTGACGCATTTTAAACGACTTGGAAGTATAGCCTGTGCCAAACACTCACTGCTCGTACCACGACTGCTTACTGTGCGTAGTTGAACAAGGTATCTAGATAGATGCGAGAGGGGGTGCGATCGCCCCGGGCCTGACCATTTTGCAATAAAAACAGCGAAAGGGCCGCTGCGTATACGCGATCTTGATCCCAGTCAGGATGCGTCTCAATAAATCCCCTGAGTGAATCGTGGAGTTCTTCAGGAATTTCTGCCAAGATGCTTACGGTTAATTGCATGAGAAAGCCTCTACGTAGTGACTGCGTTTCCGGCAGGTGTAAACCTATTTTGAGGTGTGAGTGGTAGGGTTTGTCAATGATAAAAAAACTTTGAATTCTACTTTTTTCTTTTGCGCTTTTAACGAGAAATAAGGGGTTTCAAAGTTTTCTTGTTACATAAGTTTTTCATTTTTTGATGATTTCTCATAAATAACAGAGCTGTTAGCTAAAATCCCAAGAAATGCGTGAAGCTACTGGTATTGCGTAAAAAGCTGTGGAAAACTAGCCCCAACCTGTGGAAAACTTTTGGCAAATCGGTGGATAAACCTGTGGAAACTCATTTTCAAAGATTAAAAAACGCAGAGAAGGAAAAAAGTGTTTTATCGAAAACGATCAAAAAGTGGGGTTGCGTTTCCGGTCAATTGCTCGTATGTGCAGTAGCCTGAAGCTATCTTTTTCAAGGGTTTTTCAGTCGTTTTTAAAGGCTAAAGCCCTATTGATGTTGACTTCAAAACTTGATAATCTCTAGTTCCTAATCCCAACCGTGCGTGAATTCATAGATGAAATTTTCAGTGATCTGCCAACGCCGCTCCGTAATTTTAGGGATGTGCAGTTTTTTGACGGTGCTAGGTCTCGGCTGTGCGCCAAACGAAGGACAACCTGGCGAGGCCAATAGCCCTGATAGCGTGTCATCCGAACCGCTATCAGTAGGCGCGATTCCTGATCAAGATCCCGAGAAGCTTCAGAGGCTGTATAGCAAGCTTTCTGACTACTTAAGCGCAGAGCTAGGCGTTCCTGTAGCGTACGAGCCAGTGACAGACTACACCGCGGCTGTTACCGCTTTTAGGGTGGGCGATCTAGACCTGGTTTGGTTTGGCGGATTGACGGGCGTACAGTCTCGATTGCAGGTACCTGGAGCAGATGCGATCGCCCAAAGAGACATTGACGAAAGCTTCCACAGCGTTTTCATTGCTAACAGCGCCAGTGGCCTAAAACTCATCAACGACGAAGCCGGACTAACCGAACTCCAAGGCAAAAGCTTTACCTTCGGCTCCGAGTCTTCTACATCAGGTCGGCTGATGCCTCAATACTTCATGTCAGAAGCAGGCGTTGAACCCACTGACTTTAAAGGCGAGCCTGGTTTTTCAAGTTCTCATGACGCCACGCTCAAGCTTGTCGAGGCAGGCAGCTATGAGGCGGGCGTACTCAATGAACAGGTATGGCTTGATCGAGTCGCTGCTGGCGAGGTAGACGAAAGCAAGGTACAGGCCATTTGGCAAACGCCTGCTTACTACGACTATCACTGGGTCGTCAATAGCGATAAGCTAAACGAGCGTTACGGTGACGGGTTCACAGACAAAATTCAGGCAGCTTTGCTGAAGCTGGATGCTAGCGATCCCGATCAGGCTGAGATTTTAGAGCTGTTCGGCGCTGAAAAGTTTATTGAAACTGAGAACGGCAACTACGCTCAAATTGAAGCGGTCGGTCGTAAGATTGGCAAAATTAAGTGAATGACTTTTGCAGCAGCCTCTTCAGCGCTTTCACTTCATGACGTGAGCAGTCGGTTTGGGTCAGTAGAGGCGTTGCAGTCGGTGAGTTTGCAGATCGCCTCTGGAGAACGCGTAGCACTTGTTGGCCCGAGTGGCGCTGGAAAAAGTACGTTGCTAAGCATATTAAACGGCTCGCTCAGTCCGACGGCAGGCGAGGTGTGCGTGCTGGAGCAGTCCATTAAAAGACTCCATGCTCATCGGCGGCGCAAGTTGCAGCGCCAGATTGGTACCGTGTATCAACAGCACAACCTTGTCACGAACCTCAGCGTGATTCATAACGTCAATGCGGGACATTTGGGCCGATGGCCGCTGTGGAAAGCGCTGTGGTCTTTAGCGTGGCCGCAGCAGGTGGCGTTAGCAGAAACAGCACTCGCTCGCCTCGGCATTGCAGATAAGCTGCACGCTCGTACAGATAGATTGTCGGGCGGGCAGCAGCAGCGGGTAGCGTTAGCGCGAGTGCTGGTACAAGATCCGCAGATTGTATTGGCAGATGAGCCGGTGGCCAGTGTTGATCCGGCGAGGGCGCACGAGATTATGAAGCTGCTGTGCGAAGTGGGGACGGGTAGGACGCTGCTGGTGAGTTTGCATGATGTGGCGCTGGCGAAGGCGTATTGCGATCGCATCATCGGTCTGCGTCAGGGCCGTTTAGTTTTTGACTTGCCCAGCCATTCTGTGAGTGACCAACACCTAGCGAAGCTGTACGACCTAACTGTAGATGCAGCTTGAGAAACAGCCTCAAAAAGGACGGGCGCTACTGGTTTGGGTTGGGCTTGTAGCCTGGGCGCTTTGGCTGTCGGGTGTGGGGCGATCGCCCATCATAAACTGGCAAGGATTGCCCTTAATGGGTCAGTTTTGGGTAGCCATGTTCCATCCCGCTTTAGACAGCGCCTTTGTTCAGGTGATTGCGCAAGCGGCGATTACGACGCTGGCATTTGCAGTATGCGGCACAGCCTTAAGCTTGGTGATTGGCCTATTTGTGGGCATTGCCTGCTCTGAAGTGTGGTGGCAGATTTGCTGGCCTGGAAAAATTGGGCGCGTGTTGTGGCAATGTTTACGCGGTTTACTAGCAATTCCTCGGGCGATTCATGAGCTGATTTGGGGGCTGCTATTGCTGAATGTGCTGGGATTAGATCCGACAGTGGGCGTGCTCGCGATCGCTATTCCCTTCGGAGCCATCACCGCCAAAGTATTCTCTGAAATTTTAGACGAAACCCCAGTCGAGCCCCTGGATGCACTCGTCAACAGCGGCGTGCGGCCAGGAACCGCTTTGGTGTACGCCCTTTTACCGCAAGCGCTTCCTAACCTCATTTCTTATGCCTTCTACCGATTTGAATGCTCGCTCAGAGCGGCGGCGGTGCTGGGCGTGATTGGCGCAGGCGGGCTAGGCTATCAAATTTTGCTGAGCTTACAGTCGTTGCGATATGAGCAGCTATGGACTGGATTTTATGCGCTGATCATACTGAATGGAACCGTGGATCTTTGGAGCGGGCAGCTTAGACGAAAAATGGGGTTCGTTAGTCGGATGAACCTAAGCGATGTGCCAAAGCGGAGGCATCACGCTCTGTCACGACGAACCAGTTTATTTATTGGGCTGTCCTGGGCTGCGATCGCCCTTTCCATTCCACTTTGCTTTGCCTACTTAGAAATTGACTGGAGCCGTTGGGGACAAGCGCGATCGCTCTTCACAGAACTTGCTGCAAAAGTCACACCTGCTCAAGTCCTGCCCGAATTCTCCTTCTCGCTCATTCCACTGGCGCTACAAACGGTTGCCATGTCTGTTTTGGCGATCACCATTGCGGGCACCGGCGGCATTGCTTTTTCTTTTTTAGCCGCACAGAACTTCCTGTTACCGGGCGGCCTCCTTCGGTCAGCAGGCGAAGCCCGCAGATGGAGCCTGAGTCACGTCACAATGTTGCTCTCTCGTCTATTACTCTTGGGCGCTAGAGCCATTCCCGCACCGATTTTGGCCTTAGTCATTCTGTACGGCATGTTTCCCAGCATTTTACCGGGTGCTTTGGCACTGGCGATTCACAACTTCGGCATTTTGGGGCGGCTAATGGCTGAGGTGAATGAAAACTTGCTAGAAGCACCTGTGAGAGCATTGCGATCGCTCGGAGCCTCCAGCGGTGGGCTTATTTTCTATGGCATCTTGCCCGCTAATCTGGCCCGATTTTTAGCCTATATTCTTTACCGCTGGGAAGTGTGCCTCAGAGAAACGGTCACTGTGGGCCTAGTCGGCGCAGGCGGGCTCGGAAGATTGATGACAGAGCAAATCAGCAGCTTTGACTACAGTGGTTTAGCTGCAACGCTAACGGTATTTATCGTGCTCACCATCGCCGTCGATTACCTCAGCAGCCAGCTACGTTCTGCGGTTCGTTAGGCCGTTCGCTGGGCCGTTTGTAAGGAATGCGGGTCACGGGGGGTGATTAAATGGTGATTGGTTATGAGGAGATGGCGTTTTGGGTAAGCGATCACTAGCAGGAATTGCGGGCATTGTGGCGGCAGCTACGTTGCTTAGTAAGGTATTTGGGCTGGTGAGGGAACAGGCGATCGCAGCGGCTTTTGGCACCGGCCCGGTCACCGATGCTTATGGCATTGCCTACGTTATTCCAGGCTTTTTACTCGTACTATTGGGCGGCATTAACGGCCCCTTTCACAGTGCAATTGTCAGCGCTATCTCCAAGCGAAAAAAGGAAGAAATTGCGCCCATTGTAGAAACGGTGACGACCGTAGTCGGCATGGGACTGGTGCTCGTGAGCATTGGCATGTTCATTTTTGCAGAGCCGATTATTGACCTGCTGGGGCGCGGCTTTTTGGCAACAGATATTGGTGAGGTGAGTCGGCAAATCGCGATTACTCAGCTCCGAATTATGTCGCCCATTACAGTATTTGCCTGCTTTATCGGCATTGGCTTTGGCGCGCTAAATGCTGACGACCAGTACTGGCTACCGTCTATTAGTCCGCTGCTCTCTAGCTCCGCAGTTATTGTCGGCCTCGGCATTTTTTGGCTGGCAACGGGTGGAGACATCGGCAACCCAGATAATCTCATGCTAGGCGGCATGGTACTGGCGTTTGGCTCGTTAGCAGGGGCGATATTGCAGTGGCTCGTGCAAGTGCCCGCACTGTGGAAATCAGGATTAGGACGCTTAAGACTGCGGTTTAACGTTAATGACGCAGGCGTTCGTGACGTGCTGAAAGTGCTAGGCCCAGCCACCTTTTCATCGGGGTCTATGCAAATTAATGTGTACACCGATTTATTTTTTGCAGCCTTTGTACCGGGGACCCTAGCCGCGCTTGGATTCGCTAACCTACTCGTCCAAACGCCCTTAGGCATCGTCTCCAATATTATTTTGGTGCCGTTTTTCCCTATCTTTTCGCGGCTTGCCGATCCTTCTCAATGGCCCGAGCTTAAGCAGCGCATTCGTCAAAGCTTGATATTGGTGGCGCTGACGATGCTGCCCATGAGCGCACTGATTGTGACGCTGGCGCAGCCGATTGTCACCGTGGTTTATAAGCGTGGCAACTTTGATGAAAACGCGGTGCAGTTAGTCACGCTGATTTTGATTGCCTACGGCGTCGGCATGTTTGTATACCTCGCCCGCGATGTGATGGTGCGCGTATTTTATGCGCTAGGCGATGGTGAAACGCCATTCAAAATTAGCCTGGTTAATATCGCAGTTAACGCCATTTTTGATTATATTTTGTTCAACGCAATGGGGCCAGCGGGCCTAGTGGTCGCCACCATTGGCGTCAACATTGTTTCCTTAGTCGCCATGACCGTATTGCTGAATCGAAAGCTGGGCGGACTGCCCGTTGCCGATTGGTCGAAGACCATTTTTACGTTAACAGCAGCAAGCGCACTCAGCGGCGTTTCGTGCTGGCTCACGTTAGGCGGGCTCACTAGCCTTATCGGTGCTGAAGGATTCTTGACTAATCTGGTTTTGATGAGCGTTTCGGCGGCGATGGGGATTGCGACATTTTCATTGCTGATAGTCGTGTTGGGCATTCCTGAGGCAGATATGCTTGTACAGCGTATTCGTCAGAAAATTGGCCGGTAAATAAACTCGCTATGTAGCGGTCTTTGCTGTGCGCTGCCAAACGGAGATAACTTCGTCGGCGCTGGCGGTGATTAGGGTTTGGCTATCAGCAGAAAAGGCGATCGCAACCAACCCCCAATCATGCGCAAGCTCAGCCACACAAGCACCCGTATCAATATCCCAAAGCGTGAGCACCCTGTCTTCACTACCTATTGCGAGGGTGCCGTTATTGCTGAGCGCAAACGCGGTCACTGGCATTGGAGACTGATAGAACGCAATCGGCTCGCTAGGGTTCATTTGCGCATCTAGAACGTAGCGCTGAACAAGGCCCGTGGAGGTCGCTGCAATAATTTGTTGTATGGGTTGAGCGGCGTTTGAGGTGTGGAGGGCGATCGCAACGACTCCCGAGGCCGCCAGTCCTGATTTGTCCAAACGAATGGTTTTTGCAAGCTGAGGCGATCGCCCAACCTGCATACGCCAAAGCTTAATCGTGCCGTCGTTGCTGGCGCTGATGAGTAAATCACCTTTTTTGGAAAGAGCGATCGCATTCACGCTTTTTTGATGCTGCGCCAGTCGAGCCGTCCGCTCCAGCGTGGCAATATCCCACAGCACAATTTGACCATCGTTATAAGGCGCGATTAGCTGAGTGCCATCTGACGTAACGACGACATTTGTAGGTGTCCAGCCAGCACTCTTTAAAGTATTGAGTAGCTGGTATTCGGCGCTATCCCACTCTTTAATCGTGCCGTCAGCGCTGGCACTATACAGCGCTCTACCGTCAGGGTGAAACCGCAGCGCACTCACAGCAGCGGTGTGTCCATCACCGACGAATCGTCGCCTGGTAAAGGTGTGTAGAAGGTGCCTATCAGACAGACGCCACAGGCGAATGGAGCCGTCTGTGCCAGCGGTGGCCATGATGGGGTTGCTGACGGAAGCGTCGTTGAGGGCGATCGCCTGCGTGACGCCAATGTTTTGAGTGATGCGATCGCAACAAGTCCACGTCTGAGAATCTGCCGCTACCAGCACGCGATTAGGCAGCGCTTTCTTATGAGAAGGCAGCATCGTGGCAAAAGGATTCAGGGATGAATCGATAAAAGGTGCAACCGTTTCTTTGGCGCGGGCAAGTAGCTGCTGAGGCACATACCGCAGCGGGCTTTGTGCAATTTGTAAATCAAGCGCAACCTGATCCATCTCGGCATAGCGATGCTGCAACGATCTGGCCACCATCTGATTGAGCACTTGAGCGAAACGAGGTTCAACCGGCTCAGATAGGTAGTCTTGCCATACCCAGCGATCTTCAGCCACAGAGTAAAGCGAAAAAGGGTGAATGCTCGTCAGCAAATGCAGGCAGGTCAGCCCCAAGCTATAAATGTCACTAGCGAACGTAGCCTGACCAATGGTTTGCTCTGGTGCAGAGTAATCAGCGCTACCAATTACTGTCTTAGCGGGCTCTTTTCTGACCCACTTAGCAGCGCCAAAATCGACTAGTACTGGCAGCGTTTTTGTACTATTATCTGTACTAATAATATTGGCGGGCTTGATGTCGCGGTGAATAATGTCAAAGCTGTGAATGTATTGAATCACAGGCACTAGGCTGGTGAGGAGCGATCGCACGCGCGTTTGCGACCAAGGCCCATCCACCGCCACCTGCACTGCCAAATTGTCTCCTGCAACAAATTCCTGTACCCAAAACTGGCCCACGCCAGTCTCAACAGCATCCACCAATCTGGGAATTTGCGGATGCTCGCCCAATCGTCTCAGTCGCTCAGCTTCCGCTTCAAATAACTGAGCCGATTGAGCCTGATTGAATTGAGCGTTGTCTGGTGCTGGCTCGCCTAAAAACTGCTTCACAACGTAGCGTTTGTCAGCGGCATCCGTTGCCAAAAATGTTCGACCGCTACCGCCTTCACACCCATCTCTACCCAGGGGTGTTTGCAGGCGGTAGCGATCAGATAGGGTTAAAGACGTTCCGCAAGCCTGACAGAAATTTGCGGGCGGTGGATTCTGAGGAGACGGACAAGATGGATTTGGGCAGTATGCCATAACCTCGAACGCCTGAAGTCAGGTCTAAGATCAGGTCGGAATCGCTTCACCTGGTCGCAGCTTTGCCCATTTACCCATTTCTGCGGTAAAGCTATCACAGCCTACCACGTCATATTCAGAGCCAAAATCGTTGCCCGCTACAATTTTATCACCCATCACTTCAACTTTTGGCGGCGTAATATTCACGTTAATAGTTGGATTATTAGGCTCGAACACTGGCGACTCACTCAGGTGAGGCTGCTGGTGCTGATGTTCTACGGCGTGATAGGTCGTACAGCTATCGACGTAGTGGCAATTGACGCAAATACACATGGCGCTTTCACCTCTTAAAACTAGACGTGGCGTTGCGTTTACTGTAGCGCAAGTTTTCTAGCGCCTGCTTTTATAAAACATTTAGCCAAACAAATTTTCACTCCGCTTATGTCTTCTTTGATGTCTCCTTTTTCACCTAGCACCTGGCCATTTTCAATTGAAATGCTGCCAAAGGATGCCTGTGTCGTTGGAGGCAGCGTGCGCGATCGCCTCTTAAATCGTCAAGCCAGCTACCTAGATCTAGACTTCGTACTCCCTGAAAACACGCTTAAAATCGCCTCAGCTATTGCCCGAACCTGCAACGCTGGCTTTGTGGTGCTCGACAGCGAAAGGCAAATTGCGCGAGTGGTGTTTGATCAGGTGACGGTGGACTTTGCACAGCAGCAGGGGAGCAGTCTGGAGGCTGACTTGCGCAGACGAGACTT
The DNA here is from genome assembly GCA_051860365.1 of Phormidesmis sp. GTDB lineage: Bacteria > Cyanobacteriota > Cyanobacteriia > Phormidesmidales > Phormidesmidaceae > Phormidesmis. The sequence continues at coordinate 70,891 of JBHYED010000006.1, read as the reverse complement.
TACGATTAATGCGATCGCCTATTGCCCCACCACTCAAACCCTCATCGATCCGCTCAACGGCCAGGTCGACATCGCCACCAAAATCATCCGCATGGTGAGCGCCCAAAACCTATCCGCAGATCCGCTGCGCCTGATGCGGGCCTACCGCCAAGCCGCCCAGCTAGGCTTTACCCTAGCCCCAGACACTCAAACGGCAATTGGCCAGGTTGCACCGCAGCTACAGACCGTTTCGGTTGAACGCATCCGCAGCGAACTAGATGCACTGCTTTGCACGACGGGCGGCGTTAAGCAGCTAGCACCTATCTTAGAAAGTCAGCTTTTGCAGTTTTGCCTGCCTCATTTCACAGCTACCAGCATTGAACAAGTAGCCGCTATCGATCAGGCACTTGATACATTTCAACAGCAGATGCCAGACTACGCAGAGCTTCTGCACAGTTGGCCTAAGCCGGTGCCAGCAGGGTCTTATCTGAGCTGGATTAAAATCACCAAGCTAAGCCGGTTGCTTTGCGCAGATCCTGTGATTGCACGAGATCAGCTAAAGCGGCTCAAATATAGCAATCGCGAGTCTCAAGCTGTGCTGACATTACTTAAGATTCAAGTAGAGATTGAGGCGATGCGAGAGGGAGAATTGGGGCGATCGCAACAGTTTTTCCTGTTCAAATCAGTCGGTGAAAGTTTCCTAGCCGTATCGCTACTAGCCCTGTCGCAAGGCGTTAGCCTCAGCGTTCTAAAACCCATGATCTTACGGTTCTTAGACTCGCAAGATGAAATAGCGCACAGCCGTACGCTCATCACCGGTAATGTGCTGATGAAGCAGTTTGGCATTAAGCCTGGGCCTGAAGTAGGAAAGTGGCTGAAGGCCGTGGAGCGATCGCAGGCGGAAGGGGTGGTGCGATCAACAGAAGAAGCCATTAGCTGGCTAAAGGAGCACCTGTAAGATTGCGCTCTAAAATCACATTGCCGCCCGCTGAGGTCGAACGTCCATATCGTGCGCTAGGCTGCCATTTTCCCAATCGAGCGCATTTGATTCATTTGCAGGCACAACGCTAACCACTGACTGACGGTTGCTCGCGCGTGAAGGCGTCCGCTTAACCGGTCTAGGCCGAGCGGGTTTGGCAATGCCGTTCTTTTGAGCCGTAGAACGAGACACCAAAGGACGATTTCTAGCCGTTCTTAAAGGTACCGGTTGAGCAGTCCCCCGCTTATTACGCTGCCGACGCTTTTTAGATTTGGAAGATGGCTTTGGTGAGCTTAGCCCAGACGACTCGGCTTTAGTCACAAGCTTGGTGACGCTCGCTAATTTAGCACCGGCTGGCTTTACTGTTTTACGAACCGTAGAATGCTTACGTGCGATCGCACTTTGGGCCGATCCTGCGCCCCCATGTACTCGACGTTTTCGATTGCGTGATCGCGCCGCTGCCAAACGCACCATCGCCCGTCTTCTAGAAATCACCAAGCAACCTGCGGCACAGGTTCCCACTAATACAGCCAGCGTTCGGGTGGGGAAACTACCGCGCTCTGAAGCCGCTGACCGATTGGACTGGCCGCTAGCTTCGCTGCCGGTTTCACTACCTTTGGCTTCAGCATCACCAGCAGAATCAGCCGCAACAATATCATCAGAAAGTTGCTCAACATTGATCAACGAGCTGTTGGCTACAGGCGTTTTCTGAGTCGTTTCCGGCAGCGCTTCGGTCAGCCGCCTAGGACTAATTAAGCCCTCTATCGCGACAGAGGCACCTACAAGAGAAAACAGCCAGAACCCAACTAGCAGCACCCAGGGTCTGACGAGTAAGAGCGTAAAGGCAACGCGAGTTCCCTTTGAGTTTTTGGCAAAAGGAAGTTTCAGGCCAAAACCATTCGTGCTGGCGTCACTTTGTTTTTTTACGCTCGGACTCTCTGGTCTCAAGTTCTTGATGCTCGACGCTTCCGCACTCAAATCGGCGGCGCTCGAATCGGCTGTACTCAAGCTAGCCGATTCGAGCGTTGTCGCTCCACTAGGCGAATCGCCCCTACTATCTTTCGCGTCAGAAGCCTTTGATAGCTTTGCTCTGGAGAGCTTATTTATCAGTTGCTTCATATCTTTAAATCTCGCTGACGGCCTAGGCATAGTAAAAGGATTCCTCTAGGGAGCCTCTTTTCCAAAAGATACCGGAATTGTAGAGGCATATTATACGCTTGGCTAGCCTCACCTCGGTTTTCTTTAAGTTAAGTCTTTAAATCACGTGCCAAAAACGGCTGTTATGAGGCTGCATTCAGAAAAATTGACAAAGCCCGCAAACTAGCGCAGCTCAAGCGCAGGCAGATATCGCCCTGGATCTTGAGCCATCCAACCCGATGGCGAGTTAGTCCGCACCTCAAAGTACATAAAAGTCGGCGTGCTGTTGCTACCGACACGCCCCACCGCTGTCGCTGCCGACACAGATTGCCCAACCGAAACCGAAACCTCACTGAGGTTTGCATACCGAGTTTGTAACCCTTTGTCGTGATTGATTACCACAAGCTGGCCAAAGCCTTCTTGCTCGCCAGCAAAGGCCACTGTGCCCGCCGAAACGGCCAGTACCTGATTGGCTACTGGAATAGAAAAGGCAATACCACTATTAAATACCAGTTCATCTCGGGTGGAATGCGGTTGCCAGCCGTAGCCACGGGCGATCGCGCTCTGATTCGCTAGAGGGTAGCCAAGCTGTGTCACGGCGGTAGATTGACTCGCGATCGCACTACTTTCCATACCCGGCCCCATCAATTTCGGCACAAAAACCCGGCTTGGCACAGTCGCCGTACAGCCATTCACTTCAAACAGCACATCTGCACGGCTATCGTACTGCTCAGCCAGGGTCTGCCAGGTAGCGCCACCGCCCGCACTCACCACCACACCATTAAAAGGCGGAATCGCAAGCGTCGCGCCCGGTGATAGAGGGCTGCCCGCGCTGGGATTGAATTGAGCTAGCGTGCTGGGTGCTATCCGATAAACCGCCGCTACGCTATCAAGGGTGTCACCAGCAGCCACAATATGGTTACGCATTCGGTCTAAAGCCGCTGAACAGCTAGCGGCTGATTGACCATAGGCAGGCAAGCCAAGTGCGCTGACCGTCAGGAGGCCTACGGTAAGCTGAGCAATCAAACGAGGCAAGTAACGCATGAATAGGAGGTATGAGGCGAAGTACTAACGGGTAGTGCTGATATGTAGTCTAGCGAGCTGAAAGCGGGAATACACGTTAATTCAGAACGGTTGGTGGCTGTTCAGGAGAAGTTGATTGCAGTGGGATGATAATGCCAGCATTTGTGGGCTACTGAACAAATGAGCACTCGCTAAAGTGTAGTGAGTCTCTATACTTTTATAGGATCGTAAAGATATCTGCTGGTGCGATCGCGGCGACTACTTTTGAAAAGGAAGATTTGAAATGGGGGTTTCTCCTAAGCATTTGGGACTAGGCGGTGTTTTGCTACTGCTCGGTGCAGGCGCAGGCTGGGCGGGTCATATGACGCTAACGAAGCAGTCGGTTACAGCGCAAAATTTTAGCCAGCAGATAGCGCCTGAGAGCACCCAGCCTTCTATTATTCCGACTGTTCAAGAGACGTCGCTGCTACCGGCGACCGCTGCCGAACTCTCGCCCGCTAACTTTATTGCCACAGCCGCGAACCGAGTCGGGCCGAGCGTCGTCCGAATTGACGCCTCGCGTTCGGTCACTAGCTCAGGCGATCCGTTCGAGCGCCGCTTGTTTAAACGATTCTTTGGCGAAGAGCAAATGCCTGAGCTACCAGCATCACCTGATTTGCCTGAGCGGTTTGAGCAGGGCACCGGATCTGGATTTATTTTGAGTGCGGATGGCAAGGTGCTGACTAATGCGCACGTCATTGAAGATGCTGACAAAGTAGAAGTTACCCTTAAAGACGGTCGTACGTTTACCGGTGAAGTCATTGGCGCTGACCCGGTGACGGATGTAGCCGTAATCAAAATTGAGGCCGAAAATTTGCCCATTGCACCGCTGGGCACAACAGCCAATCTATCACCCGGTGAATGGGCGATCGCCATCGGCAATCCGCTCGGGTTAGATAACACCGTAACCGCTGGCATCATTAGTGCTTTAGATCGTTCTAGTACCCAGGTCGGCATCTCCGACAAGCGCGTTCAGTTTATTCAAACCGATGCCGCGATTAATCCTGGCAACTCAGGCGGGCCGCTACTGAACGCAAAAGGTGAGGTCATTGGCGTCAATACGGCGATTCGGGCCAATGCACAGGGCTTGGGATTCGCAATTCCAATTGAGACGGCTAAACGCATTTCTGATCAACTCTTTGCGACCGGTGAGGTGCAGCATCCTTATCTGGGCATTCAGATGGTGAATTTGAATGCAGAAATGCGCGATCGCATCAATCAAAACGAAGAGCTAGGCGTTCAAATTGAAGAAGATCGGGGCGTTGTCATTGTTCGCGTTATGCCAAGTACGCCCGCTGAAGCCGCTGGACTTCAGCAAGGCGATCTGATTCAGAGCGTCGGCGGCAAAGAAATTTTGGATGTCACTGATGTACAGTCGCAGGTAGAAAGCAGCGGGTTAGATCAGCCGCTTAAGGTCGAAGTCATTCGAGCAGGCGAAGTAGAAGTCATTAACGTTACGCCTACCGCGCTGCCTTCAGAATTTCGGAAATAGGCCCAAATGCAAAAAGCCTCTTGAGTCAAAGAAGCTTTTGTGGATCGATCAGTTTTGACTTCAGCTATTCTTCAGAGTCGTCAAACTCCAGATCGAGCGAGCCAGACAAATTAGTTTCTAGCTCCATTCGCTGTTCCATTTGGCGCAAAAAGTAGCCCGTCATCATGGCAGACGCCAGTAAACCAGCTAGATTTTCACGGTCGGTGCTCACGTGAACGTTAAAGCCATCGGCAGGCAGTACGCCCACCAACCCTTGCACGTTGTGAGAAATAATTTGCTTAATTTCGCCGCTTACGGACTGCGCAACTCGGCTGAGCACCTCAGGTGGCTGATGCTGCAAGTAGTTCAAAAGCTCGTTAGACTTATCGTCTTCTGAATTCAGGCTAATGAAGTCTGCGCTTTCAGGATTGAAGACCATAGAGATACTGCATAACTGCTTGTTAGCTTAACCGGTAGAATCACAATAAAAAAATGGGTAGATCCTCATAGATGATCTTTTGACCGTTTTTCTAAGCAGATCTTCAACGGAGGCTAGTGACAGCTTAACGAATAATGGCCCACAACTGCACTTTCTTGCACAATTACAGTGCGATCACGGTAAAAGCGTCTGATCCGATAGCCTATTCTTCTTTTGTCATGGCTTGGGCAACTTGCTCTATGGCAGCATCCGAAAGTAGCGTTCCGCCCGAAGGGGAGGCACTGCCTGAGAGTATGGCAAGTTCAGTCTCAGCCTCTTCTGTGGCCTTAGCCTCTTCTTTAATTGGCGTAGGCAAACTCAAATTGCTAATTTGGGGCAGCTTGTCTATTTGAAAGTGCTGATAAAACTTTTCAGTAATCTGTAGCCAGGAAGAGCGTCCGTCAGACTGGCGGCGTTTTTTAACGAAGCCTTGAGCGACCAAATCGGGGACATGCTGATAGACGCCGGAGCCCCGTAAGTCTACGAGTTCGCTTTGGGCAATGGGGCCACGCAGGGCGATCGCCGCCAGCGTCCGCAGTGCACCTAAGCCAATATCCAAAGGCACAATCGTGTCGACCAGCGGCTTATACACTTCTCTAAGCTGCAAAGCGTAGCCGTCTTCTGTTTCAGAAATTTCGAGTGCGCCTTCACGGTGCGCATAAGTTCCCATCAGCGCAATCAAACCTTCTTCAGCGCTCTCTTTATCGCACTTGGCAAATTCTGCAATCTGAGTAATTTTTAAAGGCTGTGCCTTCAAATACAAAATTGCTTCGATGGTGTTGGCAAGACGCGACATATTTTAGGCTCTATGGGTTCCGAAGTTGAAAGCTAATCAAGGTTGCGACCGGTCAACTCAACAAAAATATCTTCTAAGTTAGTAGGCCGGGTCATCATACCCGTTTTGTCCGGCTGCTGATCAAGGTAGTCGTTGGCTTCAGAAAGCGTAGGGAAAAAAAGGTAGTCCCACCGGTCACCCTTTTGCTTCATCACAATCCCTTCGCCGTGCTTCTCCCTGAGTTCTGCAAGGGTGCCGGTTTCAATGAGTGTCCCTTGATCCATGATGCCGATGCGATCGCACAAATACTCTACTTCCTCCATATAGTGCGTTGTCAGCAGCATCGTCATGCCTTGCTCTTTGTTCAAGGTGCGAATTATTTCCCACAGCCGCCTGCGCGTTTGCGGATCGAGTCCAACTGTAGGCTCATCTAAAAATAGAATGCTGGGCTGATGGAGTAGCGCACGCGCGATTTGTAGCCGCCTTTTCATGCCGCCAGAGAGGGTTTTTACTTTGTCTTGGGCGCGATCGCTCAGTCCCACATACGCCAGCCAGCGCTCGATATCCTGCTTTCTCTGCGCCGCTGGAATATGGTGCATTCGCCCATGAAACTCCATATTCTCCCAGGCCGTCATATCCATATCAACGCTCACCTGCTGCAACACCACGCCAATTTCACTACGCACCTGAGCCGCCTGCCTGCTCACATCGTAGCCAGCTACCACAATATCGCCCTGTGTCTGCTGAGCTAAGGTCGTCAGCATTCGAATGGTGGTTGATTTCCCAGCGCCGTTTGGCCCTAATAGCCCAAATATCTCACCCGGCTGAATCGCCAGCGAAAGGTCATTCACCACACAGGTATTGTTATAAACCTTATGAACATTTTGGAGAGAAACTGCTGCCACCATCGGCCTTCACTCAACTTGCTATCTTGGTATATCAAGCCTATATCAGATCTGCATCCCGCCTATGCGCGTCCGCATCGATAACGACGTCCTATTTATCCGCAACGCAGACGTCCCCCCATTTAAAAAGAAAGGCCCCATTGTGCGCAACAGCTACTTTTGGGCACTCAAATCTATCGCCGATCGCGCCCCTTTTAGTAAGGAGTGGGAATTTGAAGAGCGCGTGTGGATTGCGCTGACCAGAATGCTGACGTCCTTTGCAGAATCGGGCTATTTGGGGTTGAGAGAAACACAGCTAGAATTTGAGCCGGATGATGAGATTCCTGATATGCTGCGCCGGGTAGCGACCTGGTATGACCCGGCTGATTATGTTGATGATGAAAATGAAAAGGAGGATGAATGGCGATCGCGTTAGAAAAACCGCAACAAAAAAGCTAGACAGATTTTCGCCTAGCCTCTTTTGCTAACTACACTTTATGCTGTGTCTACATCAAGCCAATCTGGGCCAAAATACCCTTACCAGAAACCAGCTCGTTAATAATCGCAGCGACAAAGCCGAGCATTGCCAGTCTGCCGTTCCAGGTTTCAGCATAGTCAGTAAAGCCAATCTTTGCAGTTTTTTTGCTCATTCGTACTGTCCTCAATGGTTAGCCGTTAGCGACGGCCGTCTTCAATAACGATAAATCTCTTACTTTGAAGATTACCACGTAAACAAATGTAACTGATTGGGCGATCGCACCAGTCCTCTAAAATCATCCAAAATTAGCCCATCAAAATTAGTCAGTCGAAACTAGCTAGTTAGCTGAGCGCCCGCATCCAACGCCTCTGTCTCACGCTCCTTATCCAACCGCCGCTTCCGCGCATAGAGCTGAATCGTCACCACAAACGAAAGCACCAGACCCGCAATCAGCCAGGTTGCTGCATTCGTCGGAAAGCTGTTTTGAAAAATCACCAGCATCACAATCGACACCAGTAGCAGCGTTGGCCCTTCATTCAGCGCTCTAAGCTGCTTTGGCCCCCACTTACACTCGCCCGCAGCTAGCTGCTTACGAAGCTTCGCGCAGTACATGTGATACACCACCAGCACTGCCACAAAGCCAAGCTTGGCGTGCATCCAGCCTTCGTGCAGCACATCTGGCCGCAACCACAGCAGCCCGCCCGCCATCGCCAGCGTCAAAATCATCCCCGGCGTCGTAATAATCCTCAGCAGCCGCATCTCCATAATCGCGTACTGCTTTTGCAAAATACTGCGAGCAGGCTCTGGCTCCAGCTCTGCTTCTACGTGGTAAATAAACAGCCTCACCAAATAAAACAGGCCCGCAAACCAGACCACAACACCAATAATATGAAACGCTTTGAACCAGTAGTAAGCCATCAACCACACAAAAAAGGTCAGTTTCTTTATTTTCCATTAGCGGCTTATATTTGATCGCCTAGCTCATAGCTTCTTAACGTTCATAGATAAAAATAATGTCTCCATCAGCGGCTTCATCGGCTAACTGGCAATCCGTCAAAACTTATGAAGATATTCTCTACCACAAAGCAGAGGACGGTATTGCCAAAATCACTATTAATCGCCCCCACAAACGCAACGCCTTTCGCCCAAAAACCGTCTTTGAAATGTACGACGCCTTTAGCGATGCCCGAGAAGATACCAGCATCGGCGTCATTTTGCTCACAGGCATGGGGCCGCACACTGACGGCAAATACGCCTTCTGCTCTGGCGGCGATCAGAGCGTACGCGGCGAAGCGGGCTATGTCGGTGACGATGGCGTGCCCCGGCTGAATGTATTAGACCTGCAAAGGCTCATTCGCTCTATGCCCAAAGTTGTGATCGCGCTGGTTTCAGGCTATGCCATCGGTGGCGGCCATGTTCTTCACTTAGTTTGCGACCTAACGATTGCCGCCGACAACGCTATTTTTGGGCAAACAGGGCCAAAAGTAGGGAGCTTTGATGGGGGCTTTGGCGCAAGTTATATGGCGCGTATCATCGGACAAAAAAAGGCACGAGAAATATGGTTCCTTTGCCGCCAATATGACGCGCAGGCAGCGTTAGAGATGGGCTTAGTCAATACGGTAGTGCCAGTAGATGAGCTAGAGGCAGAAGGCATTGTTTGGGCCAAAGAGATTATGCAAAAGAGCCCGATTGCCATTCGCTGTCTTAAGTCAGCTTTCAATGCGGACTGCGACGGCCAAGCGGGCCTGCAAGAGCTAGCTGGAAACGCGACACTACTTTACTACTTAAGTGAAGAAGGCGCTGAAGGGAAAAAGGCTTTTCTTGAAAAGCGAGAGCCCAACTTTAGACAATATCCTTGGCTTCCTTGATTCAAACAGAAGAGATTAAAGAATCGCTTTTTTTGTTGACACTTTGAGGGCCAACTTTAGACAATAGAGCCAACTCTAACCTTCGCAGGGGCTTCATTGAGTAAAACACTATCTTTATCAGCAAACTTAGAAGCTCCCTGCATAGCGATCCCCATAGCGGTTTCAGGATCGTGATTAAACTCATCACGAAACGGTGAAACAGCCAAACAGCAAGAGGTTAGATTTGCATTAACAGGTACGTCAAGCTGGCTACATGTGCCGCCCCTTCGTCCTTCGTGACGATAAAAGCGACATAGCCCACAACGAGACTGTCCACACTTTTCAGCAGCCATAATAAAAGTTTCTTAAAACCGTAACAGTTTCTCTATGATGGCTCAATGAAGACATTCAATAACCGGGATCAAAACGCTCAACACTGTTGGTAGGAAGCGCAAGCAAGCAGCAATTTAGGAACATTCAACTTTAGATTTTCTTTATATTTGGTTAAAGAAGCGACACACGTTTACCAGTGGGCATCTGAAGACTTTTAAAAAGCAAAAAAAAGCTAGGGATCACGCTGTGGGGATCACGCAGGAAGCATCTACTTTTTGTTAGTTTAAAGGCGGGTAGTTACCTATCATTTGACAGATGTTTTATTCTTTATCGAATATAAAAAATAGAGTTTGCGTTGAAAGTAGCGGCGTTAAATTGATTGGGTAGCTCGATCCTATTTTCCAAATTAAATCAGCGTTATTGAAGCGGGACAAAACTTTGTTTGTGCGCGATCGCGATTCTTACCATTGTTTAGTCGCACAGAGCGCACACTGCCCCCACCTATCTAGCTCACCTTGCGGACAGTGACACCGACAGCGAGGACACAGGGACTGATTGCGATGCATTTGCTGCAAAGTGTACGCCCAGCGTTGAAAGGCTTCGCTAGACGTTTGCTGACCCGCATCTGATAGAGCCGGGACATCACCGATGTAGCTGGGATGATGTGCCAGTCTGCCTTTGTTTTTTTGAATTTCTGCTTTTTGAGCGGCATTCGTATCGTTATATTGAGCCCATTGCGCCGTGGAAAATCGAATTGTTTTGAGTGGTAGACGCTGGTGGCAGTTGAGTTTGCGCAAAATATTGAGGCGCTCATAAGAGAGCGTCTGTGCCCAAGCTGCCGTGGCGGCGGCCACGTACAAGGTGCCTCGCTGAATGCCGACGGGCCTGGTTTTACGAGCCACCGCAAACCCAACTGCCTTGGGCCAATGCAGCAAAACCAGACGAAACTGCTTTTGCACCTGCCAGCTTTCTTGATTTTCTAGACCTTTAATGAGTCCGTCCAAGCCTTCTAATGCCACTGAGTTAAATCCTGCGTAAATTCACGGTTTTTCCTTGTACAGCGCGTATTCCACCTTGATCTACGCCTCCCATTAAGATAATTTAATGAATTGCTAGGTTATTCACTATCCTTACTTCAGGAGTCTGTAATGGCACAAATAGCAGACCAGCGATCTTTCGATGGCTTATCCCCTTCACTACAAGCCGTGCTCAGCAGCCTCAACGTCAATTTAGAAGCTGAGCTCAATCGCTACCGTCGAAATCGGATCTTAGGTAGCTTATCTACAGACGATTTATTTGCAGACTTGGAAGATCCTGCTTTTGATTTAGAGACGGTCGAATCGACAATTGCCGTTCCAGCTATAGCCTTACCGGCGGCGACTGACCGTTTTGCGGAGCAATCGGTGGCAGAATACTCTGCGGCCATTGGCCCGCCACCGCTGCCTCCTAACAAAAAGCTGATAGCTGACGCAGCAGATGCTGAGGCTGTGAATGAAGAACTAAATAAAGCACTGGCCGACCTGAGTTTTACCACGAACGCTGACGCAGCGCTAGCAGGATCTTTGGCCAAGGCATCCAACTTAGCTAGTTATCAAACGGCGACTGGCACGACATCGACAGATGGCTACTTAGCCTCTTCTGAAAGGCTGATTGCGAGCTTGCAAGATGTGCCTGAGATGCCTGGGCCGGTAGATACAGTGTTTAAGCCAAAACGCAAAACGCTTTCACTATTAGCGGGCGCGACGCTAGGTCTTTTTGGATTGGCCGCAGGGTTGGGCGCTAGCTACTTGATGAGCAATCCACTGGTGGCGCAGCGGCTGACGCGTGGATTTGGAAAAAATGATTCTGCGATCGCTACTACCTCCAAAGACAGATTCGATCCGCCCGGCCCCGATCTATCAGAGCAAGAATTTGTCGATATCGACATTGACAATCTCAGCTCCCTGAAAATGCCGCAAGCCGGCATAGATCCCGCCCTCCAGCCCAGCGCACCTGGCTCGCTAGCGCTGCTGCCGCCAATTGCCAACCAGCCTGGAGCCCAGCCGCCAGCAGCACCACTACCCGCAGCCACGCAGGCCGCTGTCATTCCAGCAGGGACAAACTACTACGTCACCGTGCCCTTCACCACAGAGCAGGGCCTCTTAAACGTCCGTCAGGCTGTTGATGAGGCGTTTGTTCGACAGTTTGCAGACGGTAACCGCATTCAGCTTGCGGCTTTTGATAACCCAGAAGATGCGCAGAAGTTTCTGACTGAAGTGATGGCGAAAGGCGTGACAGCGCAAGTATACGGCCCTACGACAGAGTAGAAAATGTTCTAGCCTAGTATTTTAGACATACTCTTTAAAGTAAGTGCGTACTTATGGGACTGCTGGATCGCATTTCTCGCGTAGTTCGAGCTAACGTGAATACCTTGGTGAACGGGGCTGAAGATCCTGAGAAAGGGTTGCAGCAGGCGGTCAGTGACATGCAGGGTGACTTGGTGTCGATGCGGCAGGCAGTGGCACAGGCGATCGCGACCCAAAAGCGCACAGAAAGACAAAGCCAACAGGCCGCCCGCATGGCCCAAGAATGGTACAGCCGCGCTCAGCTAGCCCTACAAAAAGGCGACGACGACAGCGCCCGCGAAGCGCTCACCCGCAGACAAACCTACGAGCAAAATGCACAAACGCTCACTCGCCAAATTGCGCAGCACGCAGACATCGTTAACAAGCTAAAAGCCAACATGGTAACCCTAGAAACTCAGCTAGCCGATGCACGCACCCAAAAAGACATGTACATCGCCAGAGCCAGAGCTGCCCAGTTCAGCGTCAAATTAAACGACCGGATAAAAGACCGAACGGGCAGTGGCTCTAGTGGCTCTACGGGTGTTTTTGAAAAAATGGAAGCCCGCGTTTTAGATTTAGAAGCGCAGGCAGAAGTCGCTAGCGAACTTAGCGGCGATCCGGTCGAGAAGCAGTTTTCGCAGTTGGAGAAGCAAAGTAACGTTGAGGCCCAGCTAGCTCAAATGAAGGCCCAGGCGAAAAGCCAGACCAGAGGCAAACTAACGGACGGACAATAGCATTCACGTATGTGCTTTGGTCTAGCTTAGCCTCTGTCTGGCTCAGCCTCTATAAACGGGCAGCGTAAAGTGAAAGCAGCTCCCTTCTCCTCTTTTGGAATCCACCCAAATTTGGCCGTAGTGAGCCCGAACAATTCGTTGGCACAGCGCTAACCCCATACCATAGCCATCTTTTGTATGGTCACGCTGTAGTCGAAAACTCTCCTCAAAAATCGCCGTCTGATTAGACTGTGGGATACCAGGCCCTGTGTCTCGAATGCTGATTTGCACCTTCTCTGTTGTCCGATGCAGCGCGCTCATACTTATCTGGCCGTTCGGGGGCGTGTACTTAATCGCATTGTCAATCAAGTTAGTCAGCACGCGCTGCACTAGATCAGCATCAGCATAGACAAAAGGCAAATCTTGAGGAATATCCGTTTCAAGACTTTGCTTTTTGTGATTCAGCTTAGGCTGAAAAGAATCTATTACTTCTGCATAAAGATTTTGCAGGCTAAGCTTTTTGGGGACTACTTTTAGATTAGCGCTAGGGCCTTTAGCCGCCTGCAAAATTTCAGTAATCATGCTGTTGATAGTGCGCATCTGCACTTTCGTGCTTTTTAACAAGTGGGCCTTGAGTTCAGGTGTAAACTTGTCTGCGCGGCTATTGGCAGGGTCGTAGGCAAGTTCTAGCGTTTCTATAGCAATAGAGGCTGCCGTCAGCGGGTTTCGAAGATCGTGCGCCATCATGGCGATAATCCGATCTTTAAACGCAATCTGAGACACCAGACTTTCTCTCTCTTGATCGAGCTTAAATATCTCATCGCCTAGGCGCAGTATTTCAGTTGACTGGGCGATCGCATCTACTTTCATGACGCTGCTCTCTAGCGCATCGCCCCCATTAAGCTGCTGAGCTTCTTCTAGCTCTTTTTTCCAGCGAGGCCACCAGTGACGAAGCTGCGAGGCAATGTCGCTACCAGCGAATGTCTGATGCTTATCTGCTGACACCTTAATCAGTGCTGGCGTAGCCACTAGCTTAAAATGTTCGGCCAGGTAGGGCTGGTTCGTAACATCTATAATTTCCAGGCTGATTTGATCGCCGCCCTGAAGTTCCTTCAGATACTGGCGCAGCTTGCGAACATGTTCGGTAACATCCGGTCTTTTGTCGATGAACAACAGAAGCTTAAAAGGTTCGTTGGTGTCGGGCGAGACTGGAGCGTGAGCCTCCATTCAGCCTCCTGGTACATTGCGTGAAGTCAGATGTACACAATACCTCCTGACAAATTCTTTTCACAAGCACACCTTGTCAATTTTGAAGGTAAATCTTAATATTTTCCTTAGTTTTTTTGTGTTCTTAGTCGGAAGGGTGTCTGCATCTCGCTGGCTCCGTGTCTGTAGTGCTGACAGAAGAAAGATGTATACGGCTATTGAAGGCTTTCATCAGCTCTTGATGAGTGAACAAGATTATGCGATTTTAGCCACCTGTCAGGCTCGGCGGTAAGCGATTGCTGCTCACATTCTCAAATTCTGCCGTCAGGCTTCTGTCCGCTAACTTTTGTAGGTGTCGCTACAGCCTACAAAAGTTAGCTATGCCATTAATAATTGAAGAGTAGCAGTTAGGTTCACCAAAGTTTGGTCGCTACAATACAAAGACAATGTATAGCCAGCATCCAAATGAGTTTGCACGCTGGCTATAGCGATGGAGCGAGGTGGCGTGAACGCAGCAGAACAAGCATCGACAATCGAATTTGCCAGCAAAATCGCGGCAATAGTTGGCCTATTCAAGTCAGAACTACCCGATCTACGCGCCGACCTCAAACCTTGGATTAACGATCCAGAAACGCAAGATCTGATCGATCCAAACTCAGTCGATATTGGCTTTCACTTTCCTGGTGTCAGCCAACTGTTTCAATGTCGCAGTCTGCTGATTCAGATTCGGCTGCATCACGACACAGAGACTGAACAGTGCAGGGCGATTGGGCTAGAAGTCGGCGGCTTCGACCATCGCGGTCAGCAGTGGCGGCTCTCTACAATTGATAGCTGGCGATTTGAGGGAAAAACCACACCAGAGCCCTCTTCGGGCGAGTCTTTACGTAGCTGTTGTCGTCGGGTGTTTGAGGTGTTCAACCATCAGAGTTAATCCACTATCGGAATAGTAATACGTGTGCCTTCTTTTCCACCAAGTGCTATTTCTAACGTAATTATCTGAGCATCTATCATCCTGGCTTCGTTCGGCTGAGCCCCTGTTCCTGGATTTACGGGATAGGCAGGAAAGCAGGCCGCACTTAGGCTCAGACGCAAAGACTCATCCGGCATTAGGTTAAAGCAAGTTGGATGCAGTCTCAGGGTTACGCGCTGCAAAGCACCTACTGTTTTAGCCGTATCAATACGACAGTATCCCTGCGTGAGGTTATAGACTTTGCCACTATGCCGATCTCCGCACACGCGTGACAAAACAGCACAAAGGTCATAGCTAGATGCAGGAGAGGCGATCGCACACACTAGCTCCACTACACCCAATACATGCAGCTTGCTCACCATTGGAAAACTCGTATAGGTCAGCACGTCCCCCCGAGCGTCCACCGCCGTTCGCTCAAAAACGCCTGCTGGAATAGAACAGTGCCCGCCCAGTGCAGGGGCCGGATTCCAAGGATCGTGAACGACCGTATCAACAAACTCAAGCTCATCTGCATCTTCAGATAAAAACCCACTGTCTTCTATAGCATTTGAGAGCCCCTCGCTTTGCAAAAAGTATGTCTTACTTGTGCTGAGTAGCGGCTCTGGCCAATCTTCAAGCATCCGCCATTGATTACTCCCCATTTCGAAAACGTTAACAGACCACACATCTTCACCGAGTCCTGGCTTTTCTTTCAGCACACGCTCAAACCAATCAATTTGTAGCTGATCGATAAAACTCATCGCACTCAAGCCAAAATCCATCTCACCGACTTTACGGCTCCAAGGGATATGTGCCCAGGGCCCAATGCAAAGACAGTGCAAGCGATCGCCACGAGACTTCATTTCGTGATAAAGCCGCAGATCACCGCGTAAATAGGGGTCGAACCAGCCCCCAACATGAAGCGTCGGCAGGTCTACTTCTGCCATCTGTGGCGTTAGTTTTTGCCAGTAGTCACCGGGTAAAGGATTCGCTACCCAGTCGTGAAAAAATGAATCTACACCTTTGAGCACTTCCGGACAAGCTGGCACAGTGTCAAATAAAGGCAGGTTCTTAGCCGCAGCCACTAGCTTTTGATAGGTTTCAACATTGCCTTCTATGCGAGCGGTTTCAGCGGCGAGCTGAATGGCCCAGGTTAGGCCAAGTTGAAGGCAGAGGGCACCGTTTTCATAAGCCCAGTCTTCGTAGAGATGATAGCCAGTCATGGCTGGGGCGATCGCCTTCAGTGCCTCTGGCTTTGCCTGCGCCGCATAGAGCTGAGTCATCCCTTGATACGAAAAGCCATACATCACCACCTGGCCGTCGCTTTTCGGAAGCTGCGCCGCCCATTTAACCGTGTCTTCTCCGTCATCTACTTCGTGAGCAAACAAAGAAAATGTGCCTTCGGACGTGCCTCGACCACGCACGTCTTGAATCACGACAATGTAGCCATGAGCGGCGTACCAGCGGGGATGTGCATACACAATGGTGGAGGCGATCGCCCGTCCATAAGGCTGTCGCATCAATAGCACCGGAAATGGCCCCTCACCTTCGGGCACATACACATCAGCATCCAACCGCACGCCATCGCGAGTATGCATACAGCAGCATTGCAAAGCTTGAACAGAAAACATGACCACCGCCGGATAAACTGCAATTACCGGATAAACTGCAATTAATAGTGCGAAACCATACAGAACGCTAATAACGAAAAAATGAGTGTCTCAATCTATAAGTTCAGCACTATACAGGCTGGTATTTTAATGAGGGATCACGGGTAAAGGGCAGACGAATGGAACCCATTTTAATTATCAGTAACTTGGTCTTGATAGGGCTAACGGGCACCTATGCTTGGCTCACTAATAAAAACGTCAAACAAATTCAGCAAGAAAGTGCTTACTATCGCAGCATCGTAGAAAAACAGCTTCAATTTACGGCCCTACCCCACCTATATTGGGACTTACGCCCCGCCGCAAGCCAAGTCTCCAAAGATCAGCTAAACGCGGCACCCAATGGGAATGTATCCAACGGTCTCACCACTACCACAAACGGTCTTGCCCTCGAAGTCTTCAACATCAGCAATGTCCCGGCCTATGACGTTCACGTTAGCCTAATTGGAGCCTACACCGAAGAAGGTCTTGGCATCGCGACTTTTATGCGATCGCACGTACAGCCCCGCCACCGCAAATATCCGCTTCAGTCCGACAAAGTAGGCTACTACGGCGTTCGCAATGCCGTCCGCCTCTCACTGTTGCCCACCCAGCAAAAAATCGTCCTTTCACTGCCCTTTCCCATTCAGCCCGTCGATGTCTATACGCTTGTTCAATACCGCGAGCTATCCGGCAGCAACTACTATCAGGTCTGCTGCTTCAGCGCCATTGACGAATCTGGTGCCTACAGAGCCAACATTCTAGAGCCCTCTGAAATTCAGTCTATGGAGCGGCTCCATCTGTTTGATTTAGAAGACTTTGCTCTCCCTGAAACTAAGACAGACGCCAAAGCAGATGGCAAAGAAGACCTGCCCTACTACCTAGCTGACTTCATCG
Organism: Phormidesmis sp.; assembly: GCA_051860365.1. GTDB lineage: Bacteria > Cyanobacteriota > Cyanobacteriia > Phormidesmidales > Phormidesmidaceae > Phormidesmis. The sequence continues at coordinate 53,733 of JBHYED010000006.1, read as the reverse complement.
ATCTGTGGAACCATTCCATCTCCAGCCGTTTAATTTTAGATGCCCCTGCTTCGCTCGAAGAGGAACTTCCTGTGAAGGCCACCTATGATTTTTAAGTTTCCTTTTTCGTCGGCCGCAAAACGAGCGACAGCAGCTTTACATCCAGCGAGCGGTGCAGCACACGAGAGAGAAGGCCCCGTTGACGTACTCGTTATTGATGATGATGCAGCCGTTTTGGTCAGCCTCCAGCGCCTCTTACAAAAATGGGGCTATCAGGTTGCAACGGCAAACAGCGCCGCCGAAGGATTAGCTCAGGCACAACTAGAACCGTCGGTGATTATCTGTGATTGGATACTGCCGGGAGAAATGAGCGGGTTAGATATTTGCTGTCACATCAAGCAAGATCCGCTGCTTTCGACCACGGCTTTTCTGATGATGACCAGTCACACCAGCCTTACCGACCGGGTAGAAGCCCTCGAAGCCGGCGCAGACGAACTGCTGTTTAAACCAGTAGATACCGCCGAACTAGCCGCTCGGGTAAAAGCGGGAATGCGGCTGCATCAGCTCACGCAGGCGCTGAAAGCACAAACGCGCCGGTTAGAAGCCGAGCTGGCCGAGGCGGCTACCTACGTCGCATCGCTACTGCCCGCAGATACGCCTGAAGATGGCAAAACAGACAGACCCGTTGCGATCGCCTCACGTTTCATTTCATCACAAGAGCTAGGCGGCGACTGCTTCGATCACTATTGGCTCGATCCAGACTACTTAGTGATGTACCTGCTCGATGTGTCAGGGCATGGGCTAGGCGCTGCGCTGCTCTCGACGTCGGTATTAAATGTGTTGCGATCGCAGTCTCTTCCCAGCGTTAACTTCTACCGCCCCGAAACGGTGCTCAAGGGGCTCAACGAAGCTTTTCAAATGGACAACCAAAGTGACAAATACTTCACCATTTGGTACGGCGTGTACAACAAAGCTAGCCGCCAGCTATCTTATGCTAGCGCCGGACATCCACCCGCCATACTCGTTAGCCCAGTCACCGCAACCGCGCCAGCTAATATCAATTCACTCAGAACGCCGGGAATGCCCATCGGCATGATGCCCAACACCACCTATCAATGGGATCGCTGCCACGTCGCCGACGGTAGCCGCCTATACATTTTCAGCGACGGCATCTACGAACTTCAGCCCGCTGGACAAAAAAACGACCCCACAGTCCCACAGCTCGGTCTCAATGGCTTCACTCAGCTCATCACCACTCTAGAGTCCAGTCAGCAGCTCAGCCTCGACACTATTATCCAAAAAGTTAGCGACTTCGGCGGCAGCCACTTCGACGACGATCTCTCTCTTTTAGAAATAGATTTTTGTGCTCAGCCAGCCAGTCTTGGTAGCTAACATTATTGCGGCATGACGTCAGCAGCAAAATTCATGACTTCATCCGGCAAAGGTAAGCGATGAAGCGTCATGCTAAAAACCTGCTCAAACTGAGTAATTAGGGTCTGCTGGACATGTTCGATTGTAATGTCGGGCAAAAACTGGGCCAGCGAACCTACAGGCTTACCCTCAATTCCACAGGGCACAATTTTCTCAAACCCGGTCAAATTAGGGCATACGTTCAGCGCAAAGCCGTGCATCGTAATCCACCGGCTTACCTTAATCCCAATAGCAGCTACTTTCCGGCCTTTTAACCAAACGCCTGTCAGCCCAGGGATGCGATCGCTCGTCAGCCCATAGCAAGCCAGCGTCCGAATAATCACCTCTTCTAGCTGCCTCAAATACCAGTGCAAGTCCTGCTGATGGCGCCGAAGATTCAAAATGGGATAGCCCACGATCTGCCCAGGGCAGTGATAGGTCACCTCACCGCCTCTTTCTATGCGATGAATCTCATGGTCAGACTGTGCCGGATCAAACCGCAGAAAGCTCGTATCAGCGCCATGGCCCAGCGTATAAACCGGTGGATGCTGCAACAGAATTAACACGTCATTCGGCTCAGACTCATCAGCAGTCTCGACTGGATCTGCGATCGCAGCCTTACGCTTTGCCACCAGCCTTTTCTGCCATGCCCATGCTGTGAGATACGGCACTTTCTCTAGCAAATACAGATCTCCGGTTTGCCTAGCGCGCATATCTATCGCCGCGATCGCCGAATTTGTGCTAACCATACTTTTCTTTCATCAAGGTTAAAATCAGGTCAAGAAATATCAACGGATGCTTAAATTCTTGACAGTTCTCTCAACCTTAAAAGTACCGGTGCTAGGGTTGAAGAGTATACAAAACAACCGCCAAAAGGGGGGCTGCTTTCCTATGAAGCTAGTAATCCAGGGTAAAAACATTGAGATCACAGATGCCATTCGCACTCATGTTGAGCAAAAGATAGAGAAAGCGACGGCTCACTTCAAGCCTTCCATCAACAAGGTAGACGTTAACCTTTCTGTCGAAAACAACCCCCGGATCGCTCCTAATCAATCTACAGAAGTGACGCTTTATCTCGCTAACGCTGTGGTTCGCGCCGAAGAACGCAGTGAAAACCTGTATGCCAGCATCGACATGGTAACCGACAAAATTACCCGTCAGTTGCGCAAATACAAAGATAAGCGCCGCCATCAGGATCACACCTCTGTACGCCCAATCGATGTAGACGCGACCTTAAACGCATCTGATATCGACTCCGATAGCAGCCCTGATATTAGCGAAGTGCTCAACCACAAACCGGCCTTGCCGAGCGAAGTTGTACGTACCAAGTACTTTGCAATGCCTGCCATGAGCGTTCAAGAAGCACTGGAAAACCTCGAGCTAGTCGGCCATGACTTTTACATGTTCCGCAACATCGCCACCAACGAAATCAACGTCATTTACGAACGCAACCACAAAGGCTATGGGCTGCTTCAACCGCGCGAAAATCACGATAGAGCCGATCAAAATGGACACAAAGAGACGGCAGTGTCTAACGTAACACCACTCTCACGAACCTCTTAAATCAATAGCCACGCTAGGTTAGCCAAAACAAACTCATAGCCGGTTGTCACTCAAAAGGCGCTTGCTGTGAGCTTTGTTTTTGGTTGATACTCGCTAATGATGTCTGCGTAGAAGGCTTGCAGTTAACTAGCTTGCAGTTAATAAGCTACTCAAGCTGCCTTCGCGCTCAAGATCGTGAAGGTCATCGCAGCCACCAATATGCTGATCGCCGATGAAAATCTGTGGGAGCGATCGCCGACCCGCCCGATCCGCCATCTCAGCTCTAGCGGCCTCATCACCGTCAATACAGTACTCCGTATACTCAACGCCTTTTTCGTCCAACAGCGACTTAGCGCGAATACAAAACGGACAGCGGCTCCACGTATAAATCTCGACTTTAGGCTGCATTTTTTCTCCTGAAATATTCCAATCGACTAAGTTATTGAATCACGAGACTGCTATACATCGTGATTACTGACACCACCCGTCGGCGCAATCTCTACGGTGAAAGCAACATCGTTAACCATGACCACATCCTGGTCATACAGCTTGCGCCCGCGCCGCAGCTCCATCTCACCGTTAACGCTCACATCACCGCTGCGAATAATCAATTTGGCATGTCCACCAGATTGAGCCACGTCAGTTACTTTCAAGAACTGATCAAGCTTAATAAATTCTGTTGGCATGTTGATTTGTCCTTTAGCGGGCGAGCGGATGCTTATGCTTTTAGCACATCCAAGGCGATACAAGCTATACCAAAGCGGGTTCGGCAGCACCTAATGTATTAACCACTTGCTGGGCCTGGGCGATCGCATCCTGCTGCTGTACCTCAGCTTCTTGCAATTGCGTCACTACCTGCGAAATCGCCTCTAACTTAAGGTAAAAGCCGCCCAATCGATCTTCAATCGAAGGCAGTAAAGACTCATATAGCGCAATCTGACCTTGAGCTTGTCCAATAATGTACCGTTGCTCAATGCAGCTTTCTTCGGCTGCGATCGCGCTCTGCCTTTGTTCGTCAATCATCTCCTGCTGCTGCTGTTTAGTCTGCTTTAGCGCATCAATTTCAGCCTGAATCTGAGCGCTTTCGGCCTCTACCTGCTGAATCTGTTCTCCCAAATGAGCCCGCATCTCATCAATCTCATTGAGAAAAGGTTCCAGCTCAGCCGCCCCTGCCGAGCCTTCTGTCGCTAGCCCCTGCCTACGAAGCAGCACGGCTCTGTTCTGCTCTAGGACTTCTTCACGCTCCAGCAAATTACGACGCTGACCCACCAACGTTCTATTCAGCATCACGTGACGATCTTTTTCTTCAGCAATCTCAGTCTCTAGCTGTAGCCGATCAAACTCACTCGCGCCATCTATCTTCATCTGAATCGCATCAATGTCATCCTGCTGTAGCTTCAGCTCCTCTTCTTGGTCATTCACAAACCGGGACATTTTGTCCAAGTCCTTCTCGAGTCCGGACACCACCGCCTGCAAATCATCTACCGACATCGCCTCTAAAGCAGCAACATCCACCTTTTTACTCAACCGAACCTTATCCGTAGAGTTCAGTAATTTGTACACCTGCTGATGCAGCGTTGACTGATTTTTGAGCTGATCTGTCAGGAGCTGATTTTGGTCTTGCTTAGCACCTAGCAATGCTTGCTGCTGCTGTAGGTTGGCATGAGTAGAGCAAAGCAGCGTTTCAGCTTCAATAATCTGTTGCCTAGCCTCATCTAAAGCCCCTGCCTGACTATTAAGCGCCTCTTGGCCTGCTGCCACCTCATGGTGCTTCTGTTCTAAAATTTGCTGATTCTCTGCGACCTCAGCTTGATAATGAGTCACTAACTCAAATGCAGCCGTCAAATCATCGCCCGCCGCTGCCGCTGTCACGGTTGATTTACTCAGCCGAGCGATCGCATCTCGGATCTGATTTGCCTGCTCATCACTCAGCCCGCTGCTGGCAGCCGCATCGGACTGCTGCTCGTCAAATCGCTGAATCTCTCCATGTAAGTGAGCCCAAGCGCCTTCTAGCTCATCATTTCTTCGCGTCAGCGCCTCACGCAGCTTTTCAACGTCAGCCTGCTGTGTCTCTACTGCCTGCTGCTGCTCCGCCACCTGAGTCAAGTCCGCCTCAGCCTGATCTATTTGATCTTGCCGCGCCTCAATCTCCATCTCCCGCCGATTTAAAGCCTGACTTTGATACGTCAGCGACTCCTTCCACTGCTCAATCTCTTCGCCTTGAGTCTTAAACTTCTTACTCAGTCCAGAGAAATTCTGCAAAATGCTCACTAGCGATCGCCCAGCTTCTTGGTGGCGCTGCACCTGGCGGCCACTGTTCAGCTCAATCATTACCAGCGTATCAGCGCCATACGTCGCATCATCAGGCGCTGCAACCACCTCATCACCAGGCACCGCACTCCAGTCATGCTCAGCCCGCTGGCAGGCAAGCAGCTTAAACTCCGCCTTACCGCTTCCTATAAATCCACTCTTCTTTTGTGTCTCGGCTAGATAAAGCACGCTGGCGTTTCCTCTATTTATGCAGGCCCTCTCAAGCGGCTCATTAGGGCGCTTAATATGCCCACTCAATATGCCCACTGGCACCGCAATAAGGTTCATGCCAAAGACAAACGCTAAGGCAAACAACAGAGCAAACAAGCACCTGAATATTTTCCAACCGGACATTTATCAAAAAATGTTTAACAAATAAAACATGTCCGGGTACTTTGATTACACGGCAATCACTTTTAGGCGGCGGTAGCACACGCCTAACAAGTGCGCTATTCTCTGTTTTGCGGGGAATGCTGGAGCCAGCTAACACGCCTGTTAGCGGTCATAAGCCCCCCAAAACGCTAAAGATTATGAGCACAATTTTGGTCGTCGAAGATAGCGTCGCCCAGCGGGAAATGATCAAAGGTCTGCTAGAAGGTAGTGGGCTAGAGGTCGCCGCTGTGAGCGATGGATTTGAGGCGCTGAAGTGGATTCAAGGCAACGCTCCTGATTTAGTCCTGCTCGATATCGTGATGCCCAAAATGAACGGATACGAGGTCTGTCGTCGGATTAAGTCTAACGCCACTACAAGGGATCTTCCCGTCGTGATGTGCTCTGAAAAAGGAGAAGAGTTTGATCGCTACTGGGGGATGAAGCAAGGCGCAGATGCCTATATCGCAAAGCCTTTCCAGCCGACAGAACTGGTTGGCACCGTCAAACAACTGTTACTGGGATAAAGACTCTAAACGCCATGGTAGGAAACCCTGACTTTCAAACAATATCAGGCCAGGATCAGGCCCCAGAGCTGCAAGAGATTGAAACGCCAGAAGGCGAACTCCATCTACGGTTCTTTATTAGTGGTAAGGAAGAGTTTGCGCTGCCCGCAACTGGCATCCGTCGTATTATCGAACACGCACCCGACCATATTACGCCTGTACCCAACGTGTCGCCGCTGCTGCTAGGGACGCTCAACGAGCAGGGCCGAGTCATTTGGGTCGCCGATTTAGGTCAGTTTTTAGGCTATCCCAAACCCATGAACACCGACCGTGCTGAGATTCCAGTGATTGCTGTCGAAGAGAATGGCACCATGCTAGGTCTTGCGGTCAATCAAATTATTGGAACTGACTGGCTAGATATTGACGTACTCAAAGCGACTGCCGATCCTGCTGATGCGATGGCACCTTTCTTAAAGGGCGAATGGCCGCTCAAGTCTAAAAGCGGCTCTCATGACGCATCTGACAAATCGCTGAAGCTGCTAGACCATATCGCTATTCTGCGCTCGGCGCGCTGGGTTGCCTAGCCCGAATCAGTCTCAAATAAGTCTCAAAAAGAATCACATCATTCACGCAATCTAGACTCAGGCAATTCACACATTCAGCATCAGATCGGCACAAGGAATACAAAATCATGGCATCGGGCACTGACTACGCAGAATCATACCAGGCAGCAGAGAAAGCCTACATGCAGGGTAGCTACGAAACTGCCGCTGAGGCAATTAATTCGTTAGCTGAGGAATATCCCACCGATCCCAGCGTATTGCTGCTAAAAGGACACATCTACTGCTATGGGCTGCAGCAGTACGAAGTCGCTCAGCAGCAATATAAGTCTGTTCTGCATCTATCGTCCGACCCAGAATTTGTGGACTACGCCAATAACGGTTTAGCTTACGCGGCTGAAGCCGCTAGCGAATCATTTGATGCTGCTTCGCCAATGCCTGATGAATTTAACAACGGGCTGTTAGAAGCCAACAGCTCATTTGAAGTGGCAGACGAATTTGACGACGGCTTGGACGCTGATGATAATGTTGCAGAAGTCGCTGCCTGGTCTGGCGCGACGGAAACCGAAGAGCATGACGATGTAGATGTCTTCGATAGCTTCTCGACGAAGATACCCTCCGACGGTTTTGACGCTGAACCAGATAATATCGCAGATGAATCGGATAATCCGTTTGACTTTTCCCCGTCAGCAGGTGCGGCTACGGCAGATGACGAAGCGGAGGACAATCCCTTCAATGCGAGTGGTTTTGTCACAGAGGATATGAATGAAGACGATTCATTCGCAGCAACGTTAGAAGACGATCCCTTTAGCTTCAGTCCGTCTGATGATTCAGACTTAGAAGACAGTGTTACAACCTTTAGCGATGCGGCTAGCGGCTTTGACATGGCTGAATTCGATGAAGCTTTTGGCACGAGTGGTTCTGTAGGCAGCCAGCCGGCTAGTCCATCAGCGGCCAGTACAGATGCTGAAGATTTTGAAGCGATCGCAGATGAGAGCGAAGCATTTGCTGATTTGTCCTTTGAGCCCATGTCTGACAGTGAAACAGAAGACAAGACATTCTTTATGACGGAGCCTGATCCGTCACAAGGCATATCTGCAGTTGCCACAGCAGACCCAGAGACTTCCGCCACGTTGGCAGAAGCACCACTGCCCGCAGAAGCACTGGATTTTAGCGGTGACGATAGCTTTGGCACCAATAATTTTGCAGTAGAAAGCTTTGACGAGGAGCCCCCTGACAACAGCGGTGGGCCGGCTGCACTCGGAGACGCTTTCGACGACTTTGATGACTTCGAGAGCATTCCTGACTTTGATATCTCCGATAGCTCTGCTGGCTTCACAAGCCCTTCTATTGGCGCAATGCCGAGTCAGTTTGGCAACAGCATGGACGATAGCGATTCGGCAATGGCGCGATCTAGCAGCTTTGAGGTGGCAGCAGCCTCTGCGGCAATGCCGATGTTTAATAAACGGGCCGTTAGCAATCCTAAGCCACGTAAGCAGGGCATCCTTGCACCTTTAGAAAATGCTTCAATGCCCAATAAGCGGCTGATATTGGCAGGTTCTGCGGGCATTTTATCTGCGATCGCCATCACCGCTATCAGCTTCATCAGTGCCCCACCCGAGCAGTCCAAAACCGCTTCTTTGACCACAGGCGGAGCCGCTGGGCTTGTCACTTTCGGCAGCGTTCTCGGCTTCGGCTACCTCCTAGAGCGGCGCACTCGAGAGACCGTTAATGACCTACAGCTCAGGTTCAATCAGGTTTCTAGAGGCGATCTCAACGCCAGAGCCACGATTTTGACACGCGATGAGTTTGGACGGCTCTCAGAAGGGTTTAATCAGATGGCGCTCGCCATTTTTACTACCACGAACGAGGCTCAGCGCAAAGCACAAGAGCAAGAACAGGCCAAAGAAGATTTACAGCGTCAGGTGATTCGGCTGCTAGACGATGTAGAGGGTGCGGCTAGAGGTGACTTAACGGTGAAAGCAGAAGTCACTGCCGACGTACTAGGCGCAGTCGCAGACTCCTTTAACCTGACGATTGAAAACCTGCGCGAGATTGTCAAGCAGGTAAGCGTTGCGGCGCGGCAGGTGAGCCAGGGCTCTACGGAGAATGAGGCTTTTGCTAGAGCACTTTCGGCAGATGCCCTGCGTCAGGCGGAGGAGCTGGCCGTGACGCTGAATTCCGTACAGGTAATGACGGACTCTATTCAGCGAGTGGCTGAGAGTGCACGTGAAGCGGAGGAAGTGGCTCGCTCGGCATCGGAAACAGCGCTGCGGGGTGGAGAAGCGGTAGAACGCACGGTGGCCGGTATTCTTGATATTCGAGAGACGGTAGCCGATACCACTCGCAAGGTGAAGCGCTTAGCCGAGTCTTCTCAAGAAATTTCTAAGATTGTTGCCTTGATTTCGCAGATTGCGTCTCGAACCAACCTGCTGGCGCTGAACGCTAGTATTGAGGCGGCGAGAGCAGGAGAGGCCGGACGCGGCTTTGCGATCGTCGCTGACGAGGTAAGACAGCTCGCAGATAGAGCGGCCAAGGCATCTAAAGAAATTGAGCAAATTGTACTGCAGATTCAGAGTGAAACGGGCGGTGTTATGACCGCAATGGAAGAAGGCACGCAGCAGGTGATTGAAGGGACTCGACTAGCTGAGCAGGCAAAGCAGTCGCTGGACGATATTATTCAAGTGTCTAATCGGATTAACGTGCTGGTGCGTTCAATCACAGCCGATACGGTGGAGCAGACGGAAACCTCTAGAGCTGTAGCACAGGTCATGCAGTCCGTTGAGCTGACGGCGCAAGAAACGTCTCAGGAGTCTCAGCGGGTGTCCGGTTCGCTACAGAACCTAGTGGGCGTTGCGAAAGATCTGCTGACGTCGGTGGATAAGTTTAAGGTGAATAAAAAAGGGGAGAAATGAGCGGGTTGCGAATAGGGCAAAGTAGCCTATCATCAGTGCCAACGCTACAGATTTTTTAGAATGACTTTGGATCGCAATAAGGGAGAACGCAGCTATGCTGCCTGAGCAACAACAGCGCATCATGGGATATTTCATTGAGGAGGCTAAAGACCACCTCAACACGATTGAACAGGGGTTGCTCAGTCTTCAAGCCACCATCGAAGATTCTGAAAAGGCCAATGAAATCTTTAGAGCCGCCCACTCCGTAAAGGGTGGCGCGGCCATGCTGGGGCTAGAGAGCATTCAAAAGACGGCTCACCGCATGGAGGATTACTTTAAAGTCCTCAAAGAGTCGCCTGTCGCAGTAGATCGTACTTTAGAAACTATGTTTTTAAGGATATCTGATGGGCTTAAAGACCTACTAGAACAGCTTGAAGGCCCGTTTGGGCTCACGCCAGATAAAGCTCAAGAGATTATGGCGGATGTCGAACCGGTATTTGAGCGGTTGGCATCGCACCTCAATTTGCTAGTTCAAAAATCTGGTGGTACGCCTGCGATCGCCTCAGCCGACAATCTCGTTATCAAAGACTCTCCCGAGGCCGTACAGGCTAGCTTTAAGCGCGAGGTTGCAACGCTACTGCGGCAAATGCTGGCAACGTTTAAGCAGCCTGACACCGCCGACACCAGGCAGACAATTCACGACATTTGTAATCAGATGTTCGCAACTGGCGAGCAGTTTGAGCTGCCTGACTGGTGCGATTTGATCGAGACGGCTCGTCTTGCTTCACAGAACCTAAATAATGACTATCGCACGCTTGCACCTGTGCTCATTAAGGAGATTAAGAAAGCTCAGGACTTGGTACTCTCAGGCCGAGCTGCTGAAGTGGCTGTAAGCGAAGCTTTGCAGGCGTTATTACCAGAAGATATTCTGGCAGAATCGGAGGCTAGTGAAGTAGATGGACTGCTTGAGCTAGATCTGGAAAGTGGATTAGAAGATAGCTTGGAAGGACTAGATGACGGTGAAGGACTAGATGATAGTAACTTTACTTTAGATGAACCTGAAGAAACTAGAGATGACAGCTTAGAAGATCTGTTTTCAAGCAGCTCTGACGCTTTTGAGAGCGAAGGAGAAAGTGAGATTGAAGACTCAGATGATGCTTTTTTGGAGTCTTTACCGGATAGCGATCGCACGGAGACAACCGACAGCTTTGACGGACTATTTGGCGAAGAAGCAGGAGCAATAGAATCAGGCGATCTAGAAGCAGACGATTCAGACTTAGATGATTTTGTAAGTTCAGCTAGCGAAGAGAAGGAAGCACCCATTGATCGACTAAGTATAGATCTAGAGTTTAATGAAATTCCTTCCGAACTCTCTACACTCAATCGCAATGCAGAAAGCCAAGAAAGAGCCGATGAGTCACTAGATGCCTTACTAGCAACTGTGAACGTCACCGGGCCGGATGTTGGCACAGAAGAGTTAAACAGCTTAGCCGATCTCTTTGATGGCGACTTAGAAGAGCTAGACAATACGTTGGGCGGACATGCTTTTATCTCGGAAGAAATGCAGCTGCACCCCGAGAGAATTGATATATCATCTGAAGATGATTTGACAGATTTGCTGTCGGGCAATACAGAAGAAGCGGAAGCAGCCGAAGCAGATGATCCTGAAGCGGAAATAAATGACGATTTGTTCGGTGGCACGCTGACAGATGGGGAGTTTGCGATCGCTGATGACATTAACAGCGATGAAGAAGATCTGGACGACTTCTCGCTAGACAATACAATCAACGAATTTGTAGAAACAGATTTTGATAGCGATGTGTCTCGTAAAGAAGAGACCGCTAGTGAAAAGGAACGGTCTAGAACAGACTCTGCACAGAAGACCTTCACCTCTACAGATTTGACAGCCGATATAGCGGCGCTGTCTGAGGACTTGTGGGAAGAAGGCGGCAGCGAGAGCGATTTGTTCGGAGAAAGCGTTGATGCGTTTTTAGAGAAACCAAGTGATAGTCAGCCAAGTGATAGTCAGCCAGATGACTTTGCATCAGCAGAGCTAGACAGTTTATCGCTAGAAACGCCACTTAATGATCTAGAGTTCGGCGAGCTGAGCTTAAATGAGAACGCTCCGGACACTGAAGTCTTGCTAACTGAACCGATTGCCCCTAAAGAAAAGAACTCTTTGGGCGATCGCACGATAAACACACCGACACCAGCACAAGCACCAAAACCTAGCCCTCGGGAGCTAGATATTGAGTTTCCTACGCTAACAGGTGTCAAGCTTCAAGAAGCAGAGGAGGACATTGACAGTTTTTTTCAAGATACGAACTCAGGAACACCTATAGATTTATCAGATGAAAAAGATGAGCTGAGCTTTGACGAAGATGAGATGAGCTTTGACGAGGATGAGCTATCAAACACGACCTTCGATACGTCATCTAGAGGAAACACGCCGCTAGGCGAACAGATTGATGACGATCCGTGGGGTGAACTCTCTGTGGAATCGACGCTGACCGGTTTAGAGCGCATCAAATCTGAAGCCGACCATCAAGCGATTGATGAGCAGATGCCTGATCTAGATTGGCCCGCCGTTGATTTGGATGAATCGGCCAACAGCATAGTCGCCAGTGATGAGCACAATTTGGGAGAGGCTTTTCTTGAGATAGCGCCTGATGTTCCTTTTAGCGCTGATCTAGATGTAGAGCAGGCCGCCTCGGAACTAGATGAATTGCTAGAGCTGTCAGCAGAAGACGCGATCGCAAACGACGTAGATTCATCCCACCTTAACGACGCAAAAACTTTAGATTTGTTAGCAGCCACCGCTGAAGACAATCTGTTTGACGATGAACTTGATAATTTGGATATCTCCGAAAGCGATCCTGCCAGCATCGATCTGTCTGGAGATGAACTCTCAGATGAAATACTCGCTGATTTTGAAAGTGCCTTTGGTACCGTAACGTCTGAAAAACCGGCGGTTCCAGTCGCTATTCCAGCAGGAAGCGGCGCAGATGCAACAGATATTAATGCCAACGACGAGATAAATGAGTCGCAGCTAAACAGTGCGGACGAAGCGAGCACTTCAGATAAGCTAGATATTAACGACTTAGAGATAGATGGTCTGTTGGATTTTGATGAATTAGATGATCCGCTTGATGTCGTCAGTAATGCTGGTCAGGATGAAAATCTCTTTGAAAGTGAAGAATTTACGCTAGAGCTAGGCAGTGATTTAGATAATGAACTGGACGGGTTTCTGACTGACGATGATACGAGTAGCGCGGACGACTCAGATGATGACTTTGGTGATCTTGATTCATTATTAGCAGAAGAAAGCGATCTAGAAGATGAAATGGGTGTGGGCGATATGCCTACGTTTGTAGGGGTTGATGCACGTACGGCAACCTTAAAAGCCATTAATGAAGACGAAGACTTTGATGACTTAGAACGATTATTAGAAGATGGGCCAACCGATGGGCCTACTGTTTCTGTATCAAGACGCACGCCATCAAGAGCACCCCAAAGAACATCTCAGCGGCGCGGCGGCGGCGCGGTACGGGAACAAAACATGCGCGTGTCGGTCAGCCATTTGGACACGCTGAGTAACTTGGTAGGGGAGCTAGTGGTCAGCCGGAATACACTGGAGCGCGACCAAGAGCGACTGCGGCAGTTTTTGGATAATTTGCTTTTTCAAGTGCAGCAGCTTAATGATGTTGGTCAGCGGATGCGAGATCTGTATGAGCGATCGCTCTTAGAAAGCTCTTTAGTATCCAACCGCCGCGCTCACAGCTCAGCGACTCAATCATCGACAAAACCAGTAGAACTCGAAGGCCATGCGACGGGTGAGATCTTCGACGCCCTAGAAATGGATAGGTTCACAGAATTCCACACGCTCTCGCAAGAAATGATTGAGCTAATTGTAAGGGTGCGAGAGTCTTCTTCTGACATTGGCTACACGGTTGAGTCCTCCGATCAGGTGACGCGTCAGTTCCGGCAAATTACCACTCAGCTACAAGAAGGCCTGAATACGGCGCGAATGGTTTCTTTTTCGCAGGCGGCTGACCGGCTTCCTAGAGCCGTCCGCGATATCTCTTTGAAGTGCGGCAAAGAAGCTCGCTTGGTCGTAGAGGGCCAGGACACGCTGATTGACAAGATGATCGTGGAGCACCTGTACGACCCGCTCACTCACCTGGTTAACAATGCCATTACTCACGGGATTGAAACGCCAGAGGCGAGAAAACAAGCGGGCAAGTCGCCGGAAGGATCGATTACGGTACGCGCTTTTTATCAGGGCAACCAAACCGTGATTTATGTCGCTGATGACGGTGGCGGTATTAACACGGCGTTTGTAAAAGAAAAGGCGGTTCAGAAAAACCTAATCAGCCAAGACGAGGCTAAGGAGCTGTCTGACTTGGAAACGTACGAGCTGCTGTTTCATCCTGGATTTAGCACTCGCGATCAGGCAGATGACTTTGCAGGGCGGGGCGTGGGCATGGACGTGGTGCGAACGTCTTTAGCTGAAATTCGGGGCAGCGTCACAGTCGATTCTGAGATGGGTAAGGGGACTAGCTTTACGATTCGGTTGCCGCTGACGCTGAGTATTTCTAAGGCGCTGAGCTGTGTAAGCAATCAGGCTCGGATTGCCTTTCCGATGGATGGTGTGGAGGATATGTTGGATGTGCCGCGTGATCGCATTGTCAAAAACGATCAGGATCAAGATTGCGTACGCTGGCGTGACACCTTGCTGAGCTTCCAACCGGTGACTGAGCTGCTTAAGTTCAACCGCACGCTGGGCCGAGGTCGCGTCTACGGCGGCTCTCAAGATGACGACGTGCTCTCTATTATTGTGCTCAGAAGCGCGAATACGTACATTGCCGTTCAGGTTGATCAGGTGATCGGAGAGCAGGAAATTGTCATTAAGCAGCTAGAAGGGCCGGTGCCTAAGCCTTTAGGGATTGCGGGTGCGACGGTGCTGGGCGATGGCCGGGTGATGCCAATTGCCGACGTGCTGGAGCTAATTGATATTGCGATGGGCCGGGTGCGCCGCGATTCGGCTTCGATGACCTGGGCTAAAGATGCCGCCAAGGCGATTGAAGAGGCTCCGGTGAAGAACGATCCGACGGTGCTGATTGTGGATGACTCAATTACGGTGCGTGAGCTGCTGTCGATGAGCTTTAACAAGGTGGGCTACCGGGTGGAGCAGGCACGAGATGGACAGGAAGCTTGGGATAAGCTGCGCTCTGGGTTGCCTTGCGACCTTGTGTTCTGTGACATTGAAATGCCGAGAATGGATGGGCTTGAGCTGCTGTCAAGAATGCAGAAAGATAACTACCTTAAGAGCATTCCGATTGCAATGCTGACCTCTCGCGGGGCGGATCGTCATCGGCAGATGGCTGTGGACTTGGGGGCTAGCGGCTACTTTACGAAGCCTTATTTAGAAGAGGCTTTGCTGGATGCGGCGCAACGGATGATGAATGGGGAGACGTTGGCAAAAGGAAGAGGGGGATAGGGGAAGCTTTTGTTAGCGGGTTGCTGATGGGGCCGGAGTTGCTGGAGTTGTGGGGATCTGCGTTAGGATCAAGGGATATTTTTCTTTTGATTCGCTATGGTTGCTGTTGCTGATCGGCCTTCTGCTGACGATAAAAGGGCTCGTGATTGGAAGCCGGTGGTGCGATCGCTAGAAGCCCTCATTGGCGCAGACAAAGTGATGCGGCGAAAAGAAGAGCTGCTGGTGTACGAGTGCGACGGGCTCACCAGCTATCGTCAGCGGCCTGCGGTGGTCACCTTACCGAAAACGACTGAAGAAATCGCTGCTGTTGTCAGGCTATGCCATGAGCAGGACATTCCGTTTGTGACGCGGGGAGCAGGCACCGGACTTTCTGGCGGCGCGCTGCCGATTGAAGAGTGTGTGCTGATTGTCACAACGCGTATGCAACAGATTTTGAACGTGGACTATGACAACCAGCGCGTGGTTGTGCAGCCCGGAGTCATTAATAACTGGATTTCTCAGTCCATTAGCGGCGCGGGGTTTTACTATGCGCCCGATCCGTCCAGCCAGCAGGCGTGCTCTATTGGTGGCAACGTGGCTGAAAACTCAGGCGGTGTGCACTGCTTGAAGTATGGGGTGACGACAAACCATGTGCTAGGGCTAAAGCTCGTACTGCCAGACGGTGACACGGTAGAGGTTGGCGGCAGCATTCCTGAAATGCCAGGATACGATCTGACGGGCGTTTTTGTTGGGTCTGAAGGGACGTTGGGCATTGCCACAGAAGTGACGTTGCGAATCCTGAAGTCACCTGAAGCTGTGCAGGTAATTTTGGCTGATTTTACAAGTGTGGAAGCGGCAGGCGAAACGGTTTCGGACATTATTAGTGCAGGCATCATTCCAGCGGGGATGGAGATGATGGATAACTTTAGCCTGAATGCAGTGGAGGATGTGGTGGCGACAAACTGCTATCCGCGCGATGCAGTGGCAATACTGCTAATAGAAATTGACGGGGCTCCGGCAGAAGTGGCGGCAAGTGCGAAACAGATAGGAGACTTTTGCAACAAAAATGGAGCGCGACAGCTCGTACATGCGACAGATTTGCAGGAACGGCTGAGGCTTTGGAAGGGTCGGAAGGCGGCTTTTGCGGCGATGGGTAGGCTGAGCCCTGATTACTATGTGCAGGATGGCGTGATTCCAAGGACTCGACTACCTAAAGTGCTAAAGGAGATAGAACGGCTTGGGGATAAGCATGGATATCGGGTGGCGAACGTGTTTCATGCGGGGGATGGTAATTTGCATCCGCTAATTTTGTATAACAACAACATTCCTGGGCAGCTAGAGGAAGTGGAGGCTTTGGGCGGCGATATTTTGAAGCTGTGTGTGCAAGTGGGTGGCAGCATTTCGGGTGAGCATGGCATTGGGGCCGATAAGCGGTGCTATATGGCAGATATGTTTAGTGCGACGGATTTGGAGACGATGCAATGGGTGCGAGGGGCGGTGAATAAGAAGGGGCTGGCGAATCCGACAAAGATTTTTCCGACGCCGAAGACTTGTGGGGAGTCGGCGCATGGGGTGAGCGGCAAGTTTGAGGGATTAGAGAATTTTTAGCAATTGATCCTACTGGTGGATAGCAAAAGTCGCTTTGGTAGCTGTGCATCGGCTATGAACTTCATGAAGCCAGCCTGTATATGCTTTTCACTTGGCTAAGGCGTAGCGCAAACAGCAAAGCAGAGAGAGTAGGCGCGTGGATGCTGGCGATGGAACAAAAATGGTTTGTGTTAGCAAGATATTTTGATTAGGGAAAGGGAATTATAGGGATATTGTTGCGGTTTGCGCGTGTAAATGGTGGAGCAGGTACCGGCAAAGTACGGATAGATGAGTAATTAAGTTGTCCGGGCTTGTGTAATTGGGCTGACTGTTCAAGAAATGTTGAGGGGCAAATTAAGTTCGGAGCGAAAAGCAAGTAAACGTCAAGCGCTGAGAGGGTTTCAAGCCTTTGAAGTGAGTGGATAGCTTGATTTTCATTTAACACACGAACCCTACCTCAAAACATCACGGAGACACCTTCCATGACATCTCAAATTAAAGCAAAATTGCTTCAGCACTTCGCAGCCAAGAAAAAGACTGAAGGCGGTTTTACGCTGATTGAGCTTCTCGTTGTAATTATCATTATCGGTATTCTGTCGGCGATTGCACTGCCTTCCTTCCTGAACCAAGCTAACAAAGCAAAGCAGTCTGAAGCTAAAACCTACGTTGGCTCTGCAAACCGTGCTCAGCAGGCTTACTATCTAGAAAACGGCGAGTTCGTTATTGATACAACTCAGTTTGGTCAGTTGGGACTAGGTATCGAGACAACGACTGCTAACTACCTCTACCAACTTGCCGCAGAAGGTACTGCTGCCGTTCGACAACAGGCTCAACCTGTCGATGCTGCGGGCACAGCACTGGATCAAAATTCCGCACTCAAAGCCTATGTTGGTGCTGTTAAAATCGGTACAATAGGTACAGCGGCAGCGGCTGAAGCCACAACGCTTGCGACTTTGTGCGAAGCTAACGCTTCACCTATCGCAACCGGAGCTGATGGAACTGAGGCATTCACTAACGTAGCGGCTGCTGATCCTGGTGCTCCTGCCTGCCCAGCCGAGTACAAAAATCTCGGTGATTAACGCTTTCTAGTTTCTAGACTGTTCTTAACGTGATTGAGATATAAGAACAGCATGTTCTACAGGAAGCGAGTTTTTTTCGAAAGCTCGCTTCCTTTTTCTATAAACGTGGCGAAATTAAGAAGATAATCTTATAAGAGATGCTTTCTGTATGATTAATAATTTGACTGGCGGGTTGCTAGGTACTGTGTGCATAGCCGCTATCAGTGTGCTTCAGTATTCCAGCCTAAACCAATTAACTAGCAATACTAAAGATAGCTTTTTTCAAAACAACTATTCGAATGTTGAACAAACTGTCGAGCAGCTAAAGATTCTTAAGAATACGCCCAGCTTTGGCTTTGGAAATTCCATTGCAAACTGGGGCTTCATCCAATTTTTGCAATACTTCGGTGATGAAGAAGCCCGAAATCATTCTGGATATGGCTATAGTCCAGAATTTTTCAAGGCTGTTTTATCTCACGATCCGTGCTATACAAATTTCTACCTATTTCTGTCTGGCAGCACGACACTGTACGCTGGCGAGCCTCAAAAAGCTGTGAACATAATGCAGTCCAGCTTAAATAAAATAAACTCTAAAAGAGCTGAAGACAATTTCTTTGCATGGCGTTATAAGGCTGTAGACGAACTGCTATTTCTCGGAGATAGTAAAGCTGCTCAAGAATCTTTCCAGATGGCTAGCAAATGGGCGCTTCAATCTGCCGATGAGCGTGCGCCTTTAATGGCACAACTATCAGAACAAACCGCACAATTTTTAGAGACTAATCCCAACAGTCACTTAGCCCGGATTAATGCTTGGAGCAGTATTTTAACAACAGCTCTAGACAGTGATACTCGCGATCGCGCTGTCGAAAAAATACAGTCACTAGGCGGCGACGTTATCTTTAGTGAAAATGGCGGCATCAGCATTCAGTACGGAGAAATAGAAACCAGCGCAGAAGCTAAAAGCACTCCCGAAACTTAGCGTTACCTAGCCACCTCGACTATCAACAAAAGCCCCAGCATTTTTCCTCATAGAATGCTGGGGCTTTTAGCAGGCCGACACGCTACACCTCACTACGAACCAACAGCTCTTCAATATTTGTCAGATGACTTTGCCAACTGCGCAAACGGTAAGGCGTGCTAGCCACATTCACTGAAATATTAGTCGTCAGCGTTCTTTTCAACAAATTCAAACGAGACTTCGCCTGCAACAACTCTCTTGGCGATGGCGCTGCCGCCACACGCTCCAACAGCACACCAATCTGATTAGCCTCATCCGCCCATTTCTCCAGCCGCTGTGAATCTCCTTCAATCTGTTGATTCGTCAGCAGCCAATTCCACTCCTGCTGAAGCGCCTTATAGCGAGCAGACGCCGTTGCATAATCATCCGTAGGAGAAACAGCATTCCGACTCTCTCCCTGCATATTCGTCAGCATTCCCTGCACATCACCATTCAAATTATCAGCCGCAAACAGCGCATATCCACTCGTCGGCAAATCTCGCAAAAGCTGAAGCTGATCCAACGCCACCGCCGCCGGAAGATTTAGCAGCCGAATACCCGGAATGACCTTTGTAGAACGATAGCTAGACTCCATCACCCACGGCCGAATCAGCTCATCAAACCGCTGCGTCGTACTGGCATAGCTCATCAGCACAATCCAATCAACAATCCCCTGATCGGCCCAGTCCTCCCAGTCCTGCTGCAGCGTTTGCTGGCGTTTGCGAGTGTCGTCAGCAAAAACAGCCGCAGAAATAGTCAGGTTCGGCTTTTGCCGGCGGAGGCGCTGAGAGGCTTCCGAGACAAAAGAGCTGATTTGCTGCGTGCGGTAGTTTGTCCACTGTTGCCAAAGATGATCTTTACGGCGATCGCCGCCATTTTTAGGAGAGAGCGTAATCGGATCTGTACCCGTAAGGGCATGAAACTGGCGGCGGGCAGCATTGCCATAGCCAAAAAGTCGATTGTTCGCCGGGTCTTGAAAAGGATAGCGAACGTAGTCAAACTGGATGCCATCTACATCATAGCGATTAGCAATTTCGCCGAGAAGGCTGAAAAGATACTGGCGAACCTCAGGATTAGCCGGATCCAGAAAGGGTTTGGTTTGGCCAGGAATGATGAGATTGCCATGATTATCAAAACCGGCCCAGTCGGGATGAGCGCTGATGAGAGGGCCAGGATAGTTAGTAGGCTTGCCAACTATGGGATTGTGAGCCTGGTTGCCCGCAGCAAAAAGCCAAACCCAGGCGTGCACTTCGATGCTGTAGGCTTTGCCAAGTTCTACAGAAGCTTGGAGCGGATCCCAGTTTTGAATGAGGGGATTACGCTCGGGAGCAACGGTGCTGGGGTAAATAGGATAGCCCGCGTTAACGGTTTCGACAAAGACAGTATTAATGCCTGCGGCCTTGAAACGCTCAAAGATTTTGGCAAGGCCCTGCTGAGAACCTGCGTTGACGATAGTTTCACGATCTAGCCAGATAGATCGAACTTCAGGCTGTGCGATCGCCCGTCCCACTAGCTGAGCTTCCTTAAGCTGCGCACTTCGCAGCGAATCAGACACCGTTTGAAACCGACGCTGAGCCGTCTCATAGTCGCCCTGGTTAATCAGCCCCTGCCATTCGCTCAAAAGCTGCTGCGCGGCCTGCAACTCAGCCGGTAGCGGGGCCGGGATTGTCGGCACTGCGCTAGCACTCGCCGTTAGCGTCGGATCAACAGCCCGTAGCTGAGTCGGCTGACTTTGAGAACGGTTAAACAGATAGGTGCTTTCAACGCGGCCCGTAAGATTCTCTAGCTCACGATATAGCGCCTGTGCAGCCAGCGGACTGTGGACAGCACTGCCAGTTAGCTCAGGCTTTGCGGTCAAGGCCGTCGTCGTTTCTATGTGCTGTAGCGCTTTTCCGGCGAGGCGATCGCTAATTGACTCAGGGACATTAGCGGTTCTCCAAGGGAGAGGCTCTGCCAACGCGCCTCCGCTCCCAACCGTCAATCCCATCACACCCGCCAAAACACCACTATATAGATAGTGAGATATAGGGCGATCGCAGCGCTTTTTAGAGAACTGAGCCCTCGTACAAAGGGTTGCAGGCGCAATAGGCGAGTGAGAAACCTGGATCATTGAGCTAGCGGCTAGGGTAAAGGGTAAAGATTTCAAGAAGAATCGCAGACAGCAATGCTTACCCTTCATTAATTCCCGCTAACGCCATGCAGATATCGATCAAGCTTTACGAGATGCCTTATGAAGTGGCGTCACTTTCGCTTCGCCCGGTGAGCAGGCGTATCGCTGTGATAATATAGTAGGCCTTGTGTGTAAAGACCTTGTGTCCCTTCATTTACACCCATTTGACTAAATTTTTACGTCTAAACTCATCTGTCTAAACTATGGCTTTGCTACAAGAACGCAAACAGGAGATCATCTCCGAGCATCAGGTTCACGAAACCGACACAGGATCGGTTGATGTGCAGGTTGCAATGCTAACTGATCGGATTAATACGCTCAGCCAGCACCTACAGAAAAACAAAAAGGACTACTCCTCTCGGCGCGGCCTGCTGAAAATGATTGGTCAACGCAAACGTTTGCTCGCTTACTTGACCGCTCAAGATCCTGAGCGCTACAAGGCTTTGATTAAGAAGCTAGGCATTCGTCGCTAGGCCTTTTGATCAAACGCTTAGAGTCCGTTTGCGCTAGGTAACCCTTCAGGGCAAAACTTCAGGCTAGATACTCGTAGAGGTTGTCAGCATGGCTTCTCAATCTGATAAAAAAGTTGAAAATCAGTCCGGCAGCGACCGGGCTGGGCTGCCGTTTGAGCCTAGAAAAAAGAAGGCTAGCGGCGCAAAAGAAAAAGCTGAGGACGCACGTGCTTCGGCTGAAGCTGACCGCGAGAAATCTAAAAAAGCTGAGAAGAAAAAGTCTGACAAAAAGGTAACATCTCCAGCCTCTGACATATCGGCTCGGGCCCAGGCTCGGGCAGATGAAATTTTGGCAGGCAATCGCCGAAAAAACAAGGCAAAAAACAAGCCCACCGTGAAAGCCACTGGTAAAGACAATAGCGGTGCAATTCCCAAAGAGGTCAGCAGCCGAATGCTCAGACGAATGGGCATTCTCTCAGGCGCTCCCGTTGCACTGGGCGTCGGCATTTTCTTTTTGTCCTATTACTTGCAGAGCCATCAGGTTGTAGAGCTGCCGCCAGTGGCAGTTTTGCTCGTAACAATGGGCTGCTTTGGCTTAGGCGTGCTGGGCCTAACGTACGGCGTGCTGTCGGCTTCTTGGGATAGTGAGCCGGGTAGCCTAGTGGGGATCAGCGAGTTTAAGCTGAACTTTGGTCGGGTGATGGATGCAAGAAAGGCGTCTAAAACTTGAGCTAGGCAGAATGACTGAATAGCTGGCTGAATAATTGACTAGATAATTAAAAGAAGGACGGTGCCAGCGGGGATCGTCTTTTTTGTGTGCGATTTTATGTGCGATCGCCGTCCTTATCTAATCGAGCCGCCTGCGCCTTCAAATAAATTTCAGCCCACTGACTCAGCACCTGCTTTTCAGTTATCTTCAGCGCGATCGCAATGTCCTTCACAGAATGACCGGCCTTAAAAGCCGCCAGCAGCTCACGCTGAGACGCTGAAAGCGAGTTTAAAAAGCCATCCCATTCAGTCGGCGTCAGGCCGAGATTGTGGTGCCTCAACGAGGTCTTTAGCCAAGAAAAAACCAGATCGGGCTGCTCCTTAATCGTAAAGATGCGAATGGCGTGATAGCTCACCTTTTCGCGCAGACGGTAGGCCTCGCGGACTTTGATATTGAGCTGCTGAGAAATGCTGTGCTGGGTATGCCCCTGCAAATGCAGCGATAGCCACTGCACAGCGGTGTCGCCAAGTTCTTCACGTAAGTAGTCAGAGAACTGCTGTTTTACGCGCTGCCTAGTGGCCTGCTGTTCTTCAAATTCTTTTTGAACTTCGTAGCGATCTAGCGCTTCAAAATCGAGCAGACTGAGGGTGCCGTCAGCGTCAGTGGTGCCGATTTCTTCGGAAATAAGCTGGATGAGTTCGGCGCTGGGTACTTGAGTCATACCGCCCCGTTGAGAGCGCCTCAAATAGTTCACAAAGCGATAGACCAGCAGCGGCTGATTGCGAATCGGCCGCAGACAGTATTCTTCAATCGTGGCCAGGATGAGCAGGTTACGCAAACCGCCCCGTGAGGTGCACTGACCAATCCACTGGGTTTGCTGCTGCATATGGCGATCGCTTTGCAGCATTTCTTGGATCACCTCTTGCAGCACGTCCTTGACCGCCCGCTTGCGATCGCGACTCAGCGCAATCCACGTTCGCACCTTACTCCGAATCAAAAAAAGGCCGCCCAGCTTTTGCAGCAGCCTTTTGTACGCTCGCTCAGGCGAAAGCCCCCAGTAGCGAGAAATAAATATTCGATAGCGATAGTCCATCGCCTTTAGCGTCAGCTTCCGCTCAGATACGCCCATCGGCTCAAACCGCTCCGGCTCACCCACCAGCCACTGCGATATTGCCTCGTGCGTACTAGCGGGCTGATCGGGCAGGTCGGCGGCAAGCTGTTTTTGCCAAGTCAATAGCGTACGAGAATAGAACGCTGCGCGATCGCCATTATGTAAAGGATTAATCATAATCGCTGCGAATCTAGCACCAAATAATCTTGCCTTACTCTAACCCATTGCAGAAGGCCAAAAGCCCTCTAATTAAAGGAGATCGGTGCAAAAACCACAGGTTTGCACATTCACGCACATCGGCTTTCCTATAAATATCTTTCCCGCTTTATCGTGCCTTTATAAAGGTGAGCTTGCGATGTTGTTTGAAAGAATGTTTTCCGGAAACTTACGCACAAACGCGTAGGAATTTGAGGCACTTACTATAATCTGGCCAGTCTATACAAGTAGAAGTACTTAACTTATTAATTTCACTTGCTCAATAAGCATTTACACAGATGTATGTGCATTGGGTGAGCTGTTGTTTCGTGAGGGTGCAAGTACCTTTGGTCAATATCAAATATTTAAGAAAACCGATGTCACGTAGCGCCACAACTTATCTATCAATGCCTCCACAGACGCCCAAAGCATCTCAAGAAGCGGATCGGGCTAATCTCTATCAGCCGCCTTTTTCTCGTTTGCCTCACGTTTCTACGCGCTCTGCGTTTAAGCGCCTGCTTGATGTGATCGGTGCACTCGTCGGCCTAGCGATACTGACTGTGCTGTTTGTGCCAGTTGCGATCGCCATTCGGCTCGATTCTCCAGGCCCAATTTTATATTCTCAAGAGCGTTTCGGGCTGCAAGGTCAGCCATTTCGCATTTGGAAATTTCGCTCTATGGTCAGCAACGCTGACGAGCTAAAGGCTAGCATTGCTAACGAAGCGCAAGGACTCATTTTCAAAAATGCAGCCGATCCTCGCGTCACTCGGGTGGGTCAGATTTTACGGAAGACGAGCTTAGATGAATTTCCACAGTTCTGGAATGTGCTGGCGGGCGAAATGAGCCTAGTCGGGACGCGTCCGCCCACCGGTGATGAGGTGCAGCACTATAGCGATCGCCACTGGCAGCGATTAGACGTGCGGCCTGGTCTGACTGGCCAGTGGCAGGTGAGCGGACGCTCTGCAATTAAAGACTTTGAAGACATTGTGGACTTAGACTTGGACTATCAGCTTCACTGGAGCCCAGCTTACGACGTAAAGCTGATAGTCAAGACAATTACGACGATTTTATCTAAGCGATCCGGTGCTTATTAAAGCTACAGCCAGCGCGCCACATCTTTCGCGTGATACGTCAAAATCAAATCTGCGCCAGATCGCTTAAAACCCATCATGGTTTCCATCACGACCTTTTCCTCATCAATCCAGCCATTGAGCGCAGCAGCTTTGACCATCGAATACTCACCAGACACGTTGTAGGCCGCAACCGGCAGGTTCGTTGCCTCTTTCACGCGCCAAATGATATCCATATAGGCCAAAGCAGGCTTTACCATCAGCATATCTGCACCTTCAGCAATATCTAAAGCAATTTCTTTAATCGCTTCGGTGCCATTAGCTGGATCCATCTGGTAGGTACGCCTGTCGCCAAACTGAGGCGCAGATTCAGCCGCGTCACGGAAAGGCCCGTAATAAGCAGACGAATATTTTGCGGCGTAGGAAAGTATAGGCAGCGCTTCAAAGCCACCAGCGTCTAATCCCGTTCGAATTGCCTGCACAAAGCCATCCATCATGCCAGAGGGGGCGATGATATCAGCACCAGCATTGGCTTGAGAAAGCGCTGTCTTTTTAAGAAGTTCTAGGGTGGGATCGTTGAGAACACGGCCAGTAAGGTCGCCGACTTCTAGGTAGCCGCAGTGGCCGTGATCGGTGTACTCGCACAGGCAGGTGTCTACAATGACCAGCAAGTCTGGAACAGCTTTTTTAATCGCTTCAGTCGCCTTTTGCACAATGCCGTGGTCGTGCCACGCGCCCGTTGCGTCAGTATCTTTTTCCGCCGGAATGCCGAACAAAAGAACGGCAGGAATGCCCAGGTCATAAACCTCTTTGGCTTCTTCAACAATTTTATCGACAGAGAGCTGATAGACACCGGGCATCGACTTAACTTCTTGAGAGAAGGCGCTGCCCGGAACCGCAAACAGGGGATAGACCAGATCGCTGGTGGTCACGATATTTTCTCGCACCATGCGGCGGAGATTTCCGTTAGATCTAAGGCGGCGAGGGCGATGAGTCGGAAACATAGCGGTTCGAGGTGGAGACTGATTGTGCAAATAAGTGTAAAGCTTGTCATGAGCTGAGTTAAGTAGATGTGCGCAAAAGTTACCTTCCGTAAAAAACGGTGACGCGGCAGTTGTCGTTTGGAGGCAACAAGTATTGCCCTAGAATGCTTATGCAGCAAATCCTTAAATTTGCGGACAGTTTGTGAGGGTAAAACTGATTTTTAAGCAGGCGGGAGAAAGATAGGTGTTTGCTCCGTCCGAGCTACTGTGGGCGCTGATTGGCCTGATGCTGACAATTTTGTCTACCTGGATGGAAGCGTTTGGCTTAGGGCTACCGATGTCTTGGTGGCAGGGGGAAGGCGGGGCGATCGCCTTCTACTCCTTAGGCGTCACCTTTCAAGTTGGCGCGGCGCTATTCACCGGCTGTATGGGCGGCAAAAACGCCGGAGCCTTGGCTCAAATTGCCTATGTGATTTTAGGCGTCGTGCTCTTTGAGCGCTTGAACTTTGAAGTTTTTACCAAAGGGGGCGGGCTCAGCTACCTCAGAGAGCCTGAGTTTGGCTACTTGCTGGGATTTATTCCAGCAGGCTGGCTGTGCGGCAAGCTCGCGTTTAAAGCGAAGCCCACGCTGGAGCGACTAGGCTTTTCAACGCTGAGCGGGCTGGTGGTAGTGCACCTTTGCGGGCTCAGCTATCTGAGTCTGGGCTATTTATTTCGCTGGGTGCAGCTCGATTTTTCGCTGCTGACGGCGATAATGAAATACTCAATCGAACCGCTGCCGGGGCAGGTGATGGTGGCTTGTGCCGTGGCCCTCATTGCCTATGGCTTGCGGAAGGCACTCTTTTATTAGATATAAGAAACCGATATTTTTATAGCGATAGGCTTAGTAGCAGTGATAGGAAGCGATGAAATTTAGACGGAATACTTATTTTTGGGGGGTGGCGATCGCAGGCATTATCCTCGATCAGCTCACCAAGCAATGGACACTCCAGGCACTGCCGCTGCAACAAGGCATTGAGATTATTCCAGGCGTGCTGAACTTTTTTCACACTACTAATAAAGGCGCGGCCTGGAGCCTGTTTAGTGACAACGGGGAATGGCTACGCTGGCTATCCATGCTGGTGAGTGCAGCGCTCATGTGGCTAGGGCTCACGGCTCGCTGGCCCGACCGCTGGGAAGAGATCGGCTATGGCTTCATTTTGAGCGGTGCATTTGGCAATGGCATTGATCGCTTTTTGATGGGCGAGGTTGTGGACTTTCTCCAGGTATTTCCGGTCACCCGCTTTCCTGTGTTCAACTTGGCCGACGTTTGGATCAACATTGGCTTTCTGTGTCTGATTAAGGTGCTGATATTTGAACAGCCTAAAAAAACGTCATAGAAGTGCAGTCCCTGACTGCAATTTGATCGAAATAGTCACCGTTGCCGCTGTGGCTGCCTATACTATTTTCGATGTAGCCTTTTTTGTTTTGGCTTTTTCCTTATGACTTCTCCACCGCCTGAGCGCCCCCAAAAGCCATCCCCAGGGCAAAACCGAAAAAACGAGGCTAGCCAGCCGCCGAAAACGTTTTTGGGCTCTATTACCCAGGCATTTCAGACGGTGCAGGCCAATGTGGACTTTGCCAAAATTCCGTTGAAGGCCAACGCGCGGGTGCCCAAGCTGATGGTTGAAACCGCAGACGCAGGCGGCAAGCAAAGCGAGTATCCACTGGTGGGAGAGCACTATTTGCTAGGCCGATCATCTAAAGCTTGCGATATTGTGGTGCGCAGTCCTATCGTCAGCCAAACGCATCTGTCTTTAACCCGCGACAGATCCAAAGCCGGCAATCCCTTTGTCATTAAAGACCAGGGATCAACCAATGGCATCTATCGAAATAAAAAGCGGATTCGCTCGCTGCCTTTGCGCCACGGCGACATCCTTACGCTCGGCCCGGTAGAGCTTGCCGACGCGGTGACCGTTCGCTATATCGATCCGCCGCCCTGGTACGTCAGCGCCATTCGCTACGGGCTGTATGGTGCATCGGGAATCACCGGCCTGGTTGCCTTTTGGATTGTGGTGCTAGAGTGGCCAAAAATTGCCGTTAGACCGCTGCCTGACTCGGTGCAAGGGCCGGTGCAGGTGACCGCTGAAGAAAATGGCGATCGCGTCCCCCTCAAAAAACTCCCTAGCATTGCTCACCTAGAAAAAAAACGGCTGCGCGAATATTCGCCCTATCTGCCGCAAGCCGCTGTCGCCTCAGAAGACTCTCGCTTTTACTGGCATATTGGCGTCGACCCATGGGGCATTGCCAGAGCGCTGAAAACTAACATTGAAGACGGCGGCATTCGAGAAGGTGCGAGTACTCTCACGCAGCAGATGGCGCGCAACACCTACCGAGACTATGTAGGCACCGAGGACAGCGCGTCCCGTAAAGTTCGAGAGGCCGTTGTCGCCCTTAAGCTAGAAACTTTTTACAGCAAAGACCAGCTCATGCTGCTGTATCTCAACCGCGTGTATTTGGGCAACAACTTATATGGGTTTGAGGATGCCTCGCAGTTTTACTTTGATAAGTCAGCAAGCGATTTATCAATTGAGGAGGCCGCTACGCTAGTCGGGATTTTACCTGCGCCCAATGCCTTTAATCCCATTACCAATCGGGATGCGGCAGTAGAATATCGCAACCGAGTGATTCGGCGAATGGTGCAGCGAGGGGTAATTAGCCAGGATGAGGGCAAGCGGGCTCAGCGTTCGGTGATTGAAATTAGTCCTAAAGCTCGCGAACAGCTACAAAGCGCCAGGGCTCCTTACTACTATAGCTATGTATTTGATGAGCTAGACGATTTGCTGGGAAAAGGCCTAGCCCGCGAGGGCAATTTTATCGTGGAGACCAGCCTGGACTTAAAAAAACAGGATTTAGCTGAAACGGCGCTGCAAGAGACGGTCACGAATCAGGGCGCGCAGGCCGGATTTTCAGAAGGGGCAATGGTGACGCTAAACACCTCCAACGGTGAAATAGAAGCGCTAGTCGGCGGCGTAGACTATCAGGCCAGTCAGTTTAACCGGGCCAGTCAGGCCTATCGTCAGCCCGGTTCAACATTTAAGGTATTTGCCTATGCTTCAGCCATTGAGCAGGGCATATCGCCGGGAACCACCTTCTCCTGTGGCGACCTCAACTGGGAAGCATACTTTGCAGGCTGTCGGTCGGGGGGCGGAGCGCTAGATATGTATGCGGGGCTAGCGCGATCTGAGAATGTGATTGCGCTGCGAGTGGCGCAGGAAGCGGGCTTAGGCTCGATTGTGGACTTGGCTAAGCGGCTAGGCATTCGGTCTGAGCTCAATGCGGTGCCGGGGCTGGTGCTGGGCCAGAGTGAGGTGACGCCGTTGGAAATTACCGGGGCATTTGGGGCGATCGCTAACCAGGGCACCTGGAACCCACCCCACGCCATTCAGCGCGTAATTGACAGCAGCGACTGCGAAAACTTCGACGACGTGAGCACCTGCCGCGTAATTTATGACTACACAACCAGCGGCGACGGCAACGTTCAGGCCCTAGACGCTAGCGTTGCCAATACGATGGTCGGCATGATGCAGGGTGCAGTCCAAGGTGGCACGGCGCGGAATGCCTACCTAGGCTTGGGCGAAGGCGGGAAAACAGGCACCACCAATGACAACGTAGATTCGTGGTTTATTGGCTTTGTGCCGCGCGATGCGATTGTGACGGGCATATGGCTGGGCAATGACGACAACTCACCCACCGACGGCGGTAGCTTTCAGGCCGCTCAGCTCTGGGGCTCCTACATGGGGCGCGTGCTGCGCTGAGGCAGCCGGAGCGGCGATAGTGTAAACATCCGTATGGCCTTCGCGTCCACGCAGCAGTTGGCCCGACTTAAAAAGCCGAACGGGAAAATAGTCCTGGGTGTACTCGCAGGTATTTTCGCTGAGCAGTAGGCTAAAAGGCGCGTCCTCGGGCAGCGATTTGGTCATGGCTTCTAAGCGAGCCGCAATGTTGACCGTATCGCCAAAAAGAGAGTAGTTGAGCCGATGGCGATTGCCGACCGTACCGCCGATTAGCGGGCCGGTGTGAATGCCAATGCCAAACTTGATAGTGGGCAGGTCTTGCTCAGCGAGCTGCTGGTTGAGCGCATTTAAACGCGGGTGCATTTCGAGGGCGGTGTGGAGAGCCGCGATCGCATCGGCCTGAATTTCTTCGGGCTGCGTGCGCGGCAGCGGTGCCCCAAACACGGCCATAATCGCATCGCCAATGTACTTATCCACCATGCCGCCATGCTTCATAATGCAGTCGGTCATGGTTTCAAAATACTGATTGAGCCAAGGCAGCAACTTATGCGACGGCAGCGTTTCGGCAATGCTTGTAAAGCCCCGAATATCCATAAAGAGAACGGTCGCCGTCAGATTTTTAGCCGCTAGCTCACCTTGATCTAAGATGACGCCTTTGTGCCGCCAAATGAGTTCGGCAGTCCCCGGCGAAACGTTCATTGAAAAGAGGGCCATGAGCTGCTGCTTTTCTTGCTGCTCGTGAAGCTGAATGGCGATCGCGCACATCAAAATTGTCCCGACCGGCGCGGCCACCGGAATCCACCAGCCCGCCATAAAAGCGCCAAAGGCGATTGACACCCAGAGCATTGGGAAACCTGCAATGACCGCCAGCCGACAATAGGTACCTTGCTGGCGAAGCACATAAACCCCCAACAGGGAAAGCACGATCAGCAGCAGCGTATTTTGCCAAACTGTCGGCTGACGCAAAAAGGACTGATTTAACAAATTGTTGATCGCAGCGGCGTGTAAATGAATGCCGCTGGCGGGCGGATCTTGATGAAACGGCGTCCGCAGCGGATCAGCGCCCGTGAGAGTTGCACCTACCAGCACAATCTTATTTTGAAAAAGGGCCGTGTCTACCTTCCCCGTCAATACATCAGCATACGAGTACACCTTGAGATTGTTGGGGCTCGTGGTCTGTCTTTCAGCCGCCACGTCTCCGGGCCAATTAATCCAAATCGCTTCGTCAGGGGGCATCAGCGCATTGAGCAGTGCCTGTGATGAGGCCGACGGCAAATAACTGGCTGGGGCACCAGATTGCACCGTCCCCGCCAGGGTTTTGGCATAGACCGTTAAAGTCGCAACGCTAAGGGACGGCAGGCTGCTTTTGCCATACCGTAGCTGCCGACTAACGCCATCGGTATCGCCCCGATTACCAATGTCTCCTCTCAAAAAAGAGCCTTCTGCTGAAGCTGTAATGCTAGGGCTCACGTTAAGATAGCGCCCCATCGCGTCGCCGCCAACGGCAAGCACAACATTGTTGCTTTGGGCGATCGCCTCACCGAACTGCGTATCTTGCGGCGTAGATTCAGGGAAAAGGATATCGAAAGCCACCACCGCAGGCTGCGCGCCTTGAAGATGGTTGAGCAAGTCAGTATAGCGATCGCGTGACCAGGGAAAACGCCCTAGCTGAGCCACGCTATCTTCATCGATCGTAATTACGACTACCCGATCGTCCCAAGCCGGTGTCGCGACAAAATCTCTCTTAACCCGATGCAGATAGTTGTAGCTTTGCTGCTCTAACAGTGTCCAAGCTCCGACTGTCGAGAGCCCAACAGAAACAGCAGCTACCGCTAAACCTGTCCGAAGGCTCAGCCAGTGCGTTGCGAAGGTGTCGTTTTCGCCCTTGCGACGGCGCTTAAACGCAGCTTCGTACTGCTGCTGTATCCAGTCTTTGTATCGAGTCTGATGCTGCCCGTTGCAACGGCCCTTGCGATTGATCGACATACTCTAGCCACGCTGGATTGGCGGTACCAATTGCCCATGAACCGAAACAGAAAAGGGAGACGGGCCGTCGGCAGCAGCATACTAATTTACCGGGGCGAATAAAATCGTGCAAGCGTAGTGATTTCAAGGGATTAAAGTTAACTGCTACATACTTTTTCTCGGCCACTGACAGTGTTTTATGGTGGCCAGTAACATTAGCGACGCCTGGCTTTGCTCATCATTTTTTGCGACAGGCTCAGCGAAAGATTTTCTTGGGCGGCCCAGTCTTGCAAAATGCGGTAAAAAATTTGGCGATCGCGACTCTGTAACACCGCTGTTTGATCCGCCGTTTCAATCGCATAGGGATAGCCGCTGCCGACAATTACCTCAGCGCGAACCTGATTAATCACGTCTTCAGCGCGGCCTGCTTCCCAAACCCATTTAGGCAGCTCTAAGCGAGCCGGATAGTTAGCGTTGGTTTTGAGGTAGGTAAAGGTGATGCGGGTGCGCATCTCGGCATAGTAGTTGAGGATGTCACCGCGATCGCAGGTCATCAGCGGCGTGCGATCGCCCCACTTCATCAGCCGGTTCAGCAGCTTAGCATCGTGAATAGCCCTTGTTTTTTCTAGCTTGCCAAACGTACGGAGCAAGGTCGCAATATCGTTCGACTGCGCCGTATCCACATAGCCCACCAACGGCACCTGATACTGCTCGCTCGCTCTAAGCAGCATCAGCACCTGATCAATATAGGGCAAGCGAATATTTTCATCCAGCATAGAAGCGAACGAAAGCACCAGTGACCCATCAAAAAACACCAGACACTTATTAGGGTCACGGCCTGCTGCATCAGCTCTAGTCTTTGCGTGCTCAATGTAATTAATCAGACGCTGAACCTCCATCGAAAATCTTCGCATGTTGATCCACCTGTCCATCGGCTGCGATCGATCAGACACCAAATCTTTTGGCGTCATCACATCAAGCAAAATATCTTTTTCATAGCGCCCCTCAGCGCAGTGATGATTTTCAAACCAGCCAATTTGCACCAGCGCAATCGGAATCGAAAAGTCCTTTTGCGGAAACACCTGCGAGCCATCAACCGCAAACGTCGTCACATCCGTAAGGTGTTCCTTCACCCAGCGCAGACTTTGCTCGCGATTATCCCAGCTCAAGCCACTGCGAATAATGCCTCTATCCTCAGCTTTGATGG
Organism: Phormidesmis sp.; assembly: GCA_051860365.1. Taxonomy (GTDB): domain Bacteria; phylum Cyanobacteriota; class Cyanobacteriia; order Phormidesmidales; family Phormidesmidaceae; genus Phormidesmis. The sequence goes on along the minus strand of JBHYED010000006.1, from coordinate 21,404 downwards.
GCTCTAATAGCGTTGCGCCCAGATCACCTGCTTGAGCCTGCACCCACTCATCCCGTTTAGCATCGCTCAGCGCCACCCAAGCATCCCAAGCGTCACGGTATTGGGTCAAGTAAATTGAAGTGCTTTCGTCAAAGCTGGCAAAGTCAGCGCGTTTGTGGTTTAACACCGATTGAACTTGAGAGGGTTTGATCACCATAAAAGACTAAAAAACAGGCTATGAACAAGCGTACTATATAAGTTAAAGCCTTGAGCTGCGCTACTCTACCAGAGGGTATAGTTTTATTTCTTTTCATCAAAATTCTCAAAAATGGTTCAGCACAAAGCAGCGAACCGAGCTTCTACAGGCCTCGCAACTTTAGACGAAATCTTGCATGGCGGGCTGCCCATTGGCGAACTCTATGTGGTTAATGGCGCACCTGGCTCGGGAAAAAGCACCTTAGCACTTCATTTTTTAAGCGCAGCGGCTGAAGATGAAAAAGTGATGTGCTTGGCCCTTTCACAACGAGTACAAAGCCTCAGGCAAACAGCAACCTCTGTGGGCCTTGACGTTTCAAACATTGCATTTTGCGATCTCAGCTCCATTGCAGCCATTAAAGCCTTGGGCCAGCACCAAACCATTTTTGACACGTCTGAAGTCGAACTGGTCGAAACGATGAAGGCCATTATGGAAACCATTGATGCGGCCCAGCCCAGTCGGGTGGTATTCGATGGCATCTCGCAGCTACGGATGCTCTCTAGAAATGAGATGACCTACCGACAGCAGCTATTTATGCTGCGAGACTACATGGCCAGTCGAGCAATTACGGTGATGCTCACTGATTCGCCTGAAGCGGCTTCGGGCGATCGCGAACTTGTGGCAATGGCGCACGGCATTATTACTCTGTCGCTATCCACCACTTCTCACGGCAGCGATCACCGCTACCTCAGAGTTTCTAAAATTCGAGGCAGCAGCTACGAGCCAGGCGTGCACGACTTTGAAATCACCGACAACGGCCTGCAAGTGTATCGATCGCACCGGCAGGCAGAAGGCCTTAAAATTGCGACCGCAGAGTCTTTACAGCTTGCGAAGGCTGAAAAGAGAACCAGCGGGTTAGCTGGACTAGATGCGCTAATTGGTGGCGGGCTACTCTCTGGCACGACCTGCCTGCTGTTAGGGCCATCAGGCACTGGCAAAACCTCGATTGCCACGCTGTTTCTCTATCGGTTTGCCCAACAGGGCGGTAAAGCCAGCATCTTTTTATTCGATGAATCTATTAATACATTCGCGCGGCGATCTCAGGGGCTAGGGATGAATCTCGCACCGCTAGTCGAGCAAAATCGGCTGCGTTTGCACGAGCTGAGCTTTGGCAATATTACCCCCGGAAAATTTTCGACGTTGGTAGATAGAGACGTTGAAGACTGGGGCGCTGAGATGGTGGTGATTGATACGCTCACGGGCTACATGAACGCGATGCCCGGTAGAGATCGGCTGATTGCTCAAATGCACGAGCTGATGAAGCGCCTAAACAAGCGGGGCGTGCTGACCTTTCTGATGGTGGCTCAGCGCGGGGTAATTGGCCTCTCTATGGATATGGCCGTTGATATTAGCTATTTGGCGGATACGGTCTTGCTGATGAGACACTTTGAGGCCGCAGGTGAGATTCGGCAGGCAATTAGCGTGTATAAAAATCGCTATGGGATTCATCAAAGGCACATTTGCGAAGTAAAAATACAAGAAGGCAGCATTCAAATTGGGAAGCCCCTGGGCCGATTTTCGGGCATTCTTTCTGGCCTGCCGCGTAATATTGACGAGCCTCACGACTACACCATAGACAGCGATCGCACGATGCATAATGACGAAAACTAAAACTCAAGAAGATCGTGTGATACTGGCTGCTCGCACGGGGCCGAATGCAACGGTGCTGCGCGAGGTGTTAGAGATGCAGGCTACCGTGTGTCAAGGTGAGCCGACTGTGGAGGTAGTGTCAGAAGCGATCGCCTCACAGGTCTCACTGGTGGTGCTGACCGAAGAAGTCCTTGCCGATAGGAATTTGGTGAAGCAGTTGGACGAGCGCCTCAGCCAGCAGCCCGACTGGTCAGATATTCCGATCATTATCTTACTTTCAGAATGCCAGCGATTTGGCGACTGCCTAGCGCTGCTCAGCCAAACGACCCATCACCGCAGCGTCATGCTGCTAGAGCTACCGCTCAAAAGACCGATATTTGCAGCCTTAGTCAGCGCTTGCTTACGTAACAGAGCGCGGCAATATGCGCTCAGAGATACACTGCATCAGCTTAAAGAAAGCAATGAAATTCTAGAGAGCTTTAGCCATACGGTGGCTCACGAGCTGCGCAATCCTTTGGGCGTTGTCACCAGCTCACTAGACTTGATCGAACGCACCGATTTGAGCCCGCAGCAGCAAAAGCTCGTGGCAATGGGCTTGCGTACGGCGAAGGGAATGAATCAGACCGTGGGGGCGCTGCTGGACTATGGAAAATTGCGATCGCACGCCACAGAAAATTTCGCAGCCGTAGACATGAACACCGTCATCACCGAATCCACAATTGTCCTACAGTCACTTATTCAAAAGAGTGCTAATAACAACAGGCCTGTAGACATCACCTGGAAAGATCTCCCTACCGTACATGGCAACCAGCAGCTCCTGATTCAGCTCGCCAGCAATCTCATCAAAAATGCCATCGTTCATAACGACACCACAGCGCCCACGGTCACCATCACCGCTAAAAAACAGCCCCTTAGCAGCGAAGCCTCTCGGTGGATCATTCGCATCACCGACAACGGCCCCGGCATTCCACCAAAAGCACAGACCTCTATTTTTGAAATGTTTAACCGGGCTGGTAAAACCAGGACAGAAGGTTCGGGCATTGGTCTGGCGCTCTGTCAGCGTGTGATAGAACAGCACCAAGGCACCCTCGGCGTAAACTCCACCGTAGGAGCAGGCAGCACGTTTTACTTTGACTTGCCAGAAGTTGAGTCAGCGTAAAGGCCTTTATTTCTTGCGCAATGTAAAACAGTGTTGCAATATGCTTCACATTCGCTGGTTCAGCAAGCGTGGCTTATGAACCGGTGATACGATTTCTCCCATAGGTTTATTTATTACGTGGAGCATAAGTCCTTGGTACTTCGTGTCGCAGTTGTAGGAGCAGGTCCCGCCGGATCTTCCGCCGCAGAAATACTGGTTAAAGCAGGTATCGAGACTTATCTATTTGAGCGCAAGCTGGACAACGCTAAGCCTTGCGGCGGCGCAATTCCCTTGTGCATGGTTGAAGAATTTGACTTGCCCCCCGAAATCATTGATCGTCGCGTTCGCAAAATGAAGATGATTTCACCTTCTAACGTAGAAGTGAACATCGGCGAAACGCTAAAAGACGACGAGTACATCGGCATGTGTCGCCGTGAAGTCCTAGACGGCTTTTTGCGTGACAGAGCACACGCTCTCGGCGCTAAGCTCATCAACGGCACTGTGCATAAACTGCAGCTTCCTGACAACGACAAAGACCCTTATGTACTGCACTATGCAGACCACTCCAAGGAAGGTCTTCAGGGCGAAGCCAAAACGTTGAAAGTAGACATGGTGATTGGTGCCGATGGCGCCAACTCTCGGGTGGCTCGGGCCATTGACGCGGGTGACTATAACTATGCGATCGCCTTCCAAGAGCGCATTCGTCTCCCTGAAGACAAAATGGCCTACTACGAAGAACTCGCCGAAATGTACGTGGGCGACGACGTATCCCCCGACTTCTACGCTTGGGTATTTCCTAAGTACGACCACGTAGCTGTCGGTACCGGCACCATGCGTCCTAACCAGGCTCGCATCAAAGAGCTTCAGCGCGGCATTCGAGCGCGCGCGGCTAAGCGCTTAGAAGGCGGCGAAATTATTAAAGTAGAAGCGCACCCAATCCCTGAGCACCCCAGACCTCGCCGCGTGGTTGGCCGGGTCGCCCTTGTTGGCGACGCTGCCGGTACCGTTACCAAGTCTTCTGGTGAAGGCATTTACTTTGCAGCTAAGTCAGCTCGTATGTGTGCTGAAACCATCGTCAAGTATTCCAACAGCGGCGAACGCGCCCTCACTGAAGATGAGCTAAAGCTATACATCAAGCAGTGGGACAAGGAATATGGCCTCACTTACAAAGTGCTCGACATTTTGCAGCGTGTGTTCTACCGCAGTGACGCGTCCCGCGAGGCCTTCGTCGAAATGTGCTCCGACATTGACGTTCAAAAGCTCACGTTTGACAGCTACCTGTACAAAATAGTCGTGCCTGCCAACCCAATCACGCAAATGAAAATCACGGCAAAAACCGTAGGCAGCCTGCTACGTGGCTACGCGCTAGCCCCTTAAAACGACTGCGCCATTCTCTTTGTCTTGGGCACCTCCTAGTTTTCTAAGAGGTGCTTTTTTTGCGACTAGAGAAATTGTTGAGTAGGGATCTACAATAAATAGATACATATCACTTACTAGACATCGGCATGGCAGATCAGTTAATCCGGGCGATGGCAGCAGATGGCGGCATTCGGGTAGTCGGCGTGACGACCACTCGCCTTACAGAAATCGCCCGTCAGCGCCATGGACTTTCCTATGTGGCGACCGCAGCGCTAGGCCGCGCGATGACGGCAGGCTTATTGCTGGCTTCAAGTATGAAAAAGCCACAGTCTCGGGTAAATATTCGTGTAAAAGGCGATGGCCCTTTGGGTGGCTTGCTGGTCGATGCAGGATTAGATGGAACCGTACGCGGCTATGTAGAGAAGCCGCATGTGGAATTGCCGCCAAATGAGCACGGCAAGTTAGATGTAGGCGGTGCGATTGGCACAGATGGCTACTTATATGTAGTGCGTGATGTCGGTCATGGCTATCCATATTCGAGTACGGTGCAGCTTGTTTCCGGTGAAATTGGCGACGATATTACGCACTATTTAGCAACGTCTGAACAGACGCCATCGGCTTTAGTGCTAGGTGTATTTGTCGGCGCAGATGGTGTAGAAGTGGCAGGCGGTTTGCTATTGCAGGTTCTACCGAAAGCAGCGCGAGATGAGCTGTTAATTACGGTGTTAGAAGAGCGGCTCAAGGAACTGACTGGATTTACGCCTTTATTGCAGGCGGGGAAGTCGCTGCCGCAGATTATTGATGAGCTGGTGGGTGATATTGGGCTGGAGATGCTGCCAGGTTCGCAAATGGTTCAGTTTAGCTGTAAGTGTACGCGCGATCGCATGTTAAGCGCGCTCAAAATGCTCGGCGTAGATGAACTCAAAGACATGATTGCAGTAGATGATGGCGCTGAAGCCGTCTGTCATTTTTGCAATGAGAAATATCGCGCTGACAGCAATCAGTTGCAGGGTTTGATTGAAGAACTAGAAGCTCAGGCAAATGCGTAGGATATCTGCTAGCTACCTCAATTCATCTAGCTAGCCGTTTGTAGGCGATCGCTAAAGCATCATCTTCTCCGACATTTCCTGGAAATAGCACCACCGGCAAATCAGCAAACTGCGGATGATCTGAGGCCGTCGTCACCACTGAAACGCCTGGAATCACCTGGCCAAGCAGTCGCGCTGACGTCAGCGAAAGTCCCATACTGAGCGTATCGTTTGAAGTAATACCACCTTTACTAATCAAAAAGCCAATATCGTCTGGAAGGCCTTTGACAATATCCATCAGTAGCGTAGAAACCGCTTCGCCAAAAGCAAGGCGAGTTTGAGCATCAGCAAATGTAAGCTCTTCTCTGCTGGTATATACTGCCGGGGTTTTACCGTCGGCGTGAATCTGTTGTATTTGACTAAGTGCGTTTTGAAGCAGGCTGTCGTGGCTGCTATCAGGATTATCTTTTAGTTGAGAGACTTCTATTTCAATACCAACAATGCCAGGGGCTTTGAGAAGTTGTTGTAGCTGCTGGGTTGTTTTTTTGACGTGAGAGCCAATAATTACGGCACCCGATGAGCTGCGGGTAATGCGGTTCATTTTTTCGGGAGACGTTGGCTGTGGCGGGAGTTTGGCTAGTGCAGTCAGCAGGCTAGCCGCACTGCGAAAGAGAAACTTTTTGCCCTGAGCCGCCGCTGCTAGCAAATCGCTCGCAACCTGATCTAAATCGGCTTGAGTTTCACTATCAACGGCCACGCAAACATTGTTTTCTAAAGCCAATAACCGATCTAATATACCTTTACGAATATCGTCTAAAAGGAATTGCTCTACCTGATCGGATTTGAGCCTTCCTTTTGTTTTTTCTTCGACGTAATCGGGTAGATAGCTGGTGCTATAGCCAAAGACAGAATCTTGGGCGAATTCCGTATCGTGGGTAGGTGTGCGCTTGCCGTCAGATTCAATGTAGTGAGTGCTATTAACGGTGACGCGTCCGGCTTCAAAAAATTGGGGCGTGAGAAAGTGGGCGTCGAAGGGGCCAAGATGGTCGGCGATCGCATCCGTTTCTACGGGATAGTGACCGCGTAGGGTAGAGTCTGAGCGGCTGACAAGGAGAAAGTTTTCTACGCCTGTGTTCTTGAGGGCGATTTTGAGATTTTCACAAGCTTCGGTCGTGACGGCGGCGGCGGCTTCGGGCGTAAGCGACCTGGTGTTCGTCAGCACAAAAAAGATAGGTGAGTCATCTTGCAAGCCCAGCATCAACGTCTCCACATCCCACTTCAGCAGCAGCAGACAGCTATGTACGGTCTGTGAACCTGTTGGATCATCATCAAGCACAATAATTTTAGGAGACGTATTCATATCAAATAGCTTCGATAAGGTGAGCGTTCACGGCTGCTGGCACTATTCTGTTGGAAACAGCGCAAAGGTAACTAAGTAGCTAATTAAGCTACAGATCAGTATAGAGGCGATGTTATAAAAGGACGCTAGATTTTTCCGCAGCTTAGGGTTGTACTCTAATGAATCGCCGACAATTTCTAACGTAGGTCGATAGTTTTTGCCTTCGGTTAGCTCAGCATCGGCGTAGAGCTTTTGCGTGTGCAAGGCAATGTCTTTGAGCAAGCTGCGCATCCAAAACGTCAGGGCAAGCACACCAATTAAGGTAATCGTTGCGATCATGACAGGATCAATAAGAGTGTTGATGACAGCAACCGTTTCCTGAGAAAGCTCGTGACGTACCAGTCGTAAAACGGCCCATATCAAGCCCGATATTCCTGTTTTATACAACAATGATAGATAGGCTTTGCGATCTTCTTCAAAAAAGCGCTTAGCAACTGCAGCGTCTGCGGCTTCTATTTCAGCCGCTGCGGTTTCTGTGGCTTTTGTCTTCTTACCCTTGCGATTGGAGGACGTAGCGGGAGATTTACTCGTGGACTTACTGCTGTTTGTTCGTGACTTTCGAGTGCTGGTAGTGCTACTTTTTTGATCGGTGGTAGCTTCAGGTTTAGCAACAGGGATGGTGGGAAACTTGCTGGCTAGGCCAACCGGCGTATTTAGACCTTTATCGAGTTCATCATCAATTAACGGCTTTGTCTCAGGTAGCTTGTTTTCAGCAGCTTTTCCGTCGCCTGCTTTTGTCCTGCCCGTCTTTTTGGGGCCGCCAAACGGACTTTGGCCATAGGTTTTAGAATCGTATGCCATGGATTTAACCGCTGATGTCGCGATCGCTAGCCTCAAAATTTCTTTAGAACGCCTCGCCTGCCTTGAATCTGCGGGCGGCTTCTTCAAATAAATCTAGAGGTGCGCCGCCTGGAATGAGGAGATCGTTCATGAGGAAGGTCGGGGTGCCACGCAAGCCCAGAGCTTCGGCTAGCTCGATGTCTTTATCGATGGCAGCTTGAGCTTCGGGGCTATTGCGATCGCGCTCAAACGCATTCATATCCAACCCAATCTGCTCAGCTAGTTCCACGTAATAGTCCTCACCTAGCCTGTCCTGAAAAGCGAACAAGCCATCGTGATAAATCCAAAACTGATCCTGCTGGCCTGCTGCCCAGGCGGCTTTTGCAGCGGGCATCGCCTCATCGTGAATGCTCACTAACGGAAACTGCTTGTACACATAAAGCACGTCGTCTTCGTGGGCTTTGGTGAATTCTTTCATCTCACCAGCAGCGATCGCACAGTACGGACATTCAAAATCCGAAAACTTCAGCAGCACCACCTCTGCATCCAGCGGCCCTTTCGTCGAGGAATCAGCAATCAGCGCCTCACGATCCATCGATGCCAAAACGCCTTTGATCTTGGCCCTTTGTGCTTCAAATTCAGCCCGAGCTTCAGCAATTTCAGCGTCTGTAGGTTCAGCGTTCGCAGCTTCGGTATCCGTAGGGCTCACCTGCTCACTCGGTTCAACAACCGGAGCGGCGGCCTCATCTACAGATGGATTGCCACAACCTATTAAGGCAACAGCCAGCGTTAGGGCTAAGAGCTTTGCTGATAATTTAGTCATGAATAATTTACCGAAGAAATCCACTTGCAAGCTCAGTGATTCTAGACTATTTGTCGAAAATGCGGCGCGTTAGTCAACCCAGCCGATGTCGTCGTCATCCATCATGCTGGTGTTTTGGCCGCTCGCAGGGGTGCCGCGCTGAATAGCGTATTCCGGAATGGATTTGTAGCTGGTGTAGGGTCTGCGATAGACGCTAATTTGGCGCTCGGCAGGTTTAGAGGTTTCTTTTTCGGGGGATTTTTCGGGGGATTTTTCGGGGGCCTTTGGGGCCGCGCTTTTGGAGGCGATCGCTAACGTTTCCTTTTCCTTATTCGCCTCTGTCAGCTTCAAAATCGTTTGCTTTGCCACTTCTAGCTCAACCGTTAGCTTTTTAAGCTGCGTGTCTTTGGTTTTACTTTCGCTCTGCGCACTTTGCAGGCTATCCTTCAGCTCAAAAACGCGTTCTTGATGGGTTTCAACGTCTTCTTGCAACGCACTGACCTGTGCCGCAGACTTTTTCAAAGCCGCTTCTAGCTCGACTACTTTTTTATCGGAGACGGCAGGCTTGCTCTCTACTTTCTTCGCAGCGGATTTGGCTGCGGTCGCTGTTGCAACAGTCGCGTTTGCAGACGAAGACTTAGCCGTTGAGGCCGTTGCTGAAGCTCGTTTGCGAGTGCGAGACTTAGTTTCACTGCTGGCCTCAGTGGCACTATCAGTGGCCGTAGTGAACTTTTTGGCGGCTGAGTTTGTGGTGTCCGAAGACGTTTTAACTGAATCTTCTTCAGTGGGTTTTTCGACTTCTTCTTTGAGTAAGTCAGCGATCCGCTTTTTAGTCATGAGTCTTTCCAGTCAGTTTGAATTTCGTCGGCAACTCTGATGTAGTCGGCCTTGGCTTCAGCAGCACTGCGGCCTCGCCATTGAGTAATAGGAACGCCTTCTAAGGCGGCGCGTTCGTGGGCTTTGTAGGTTCTTACAAAAGCGTAGCAGGCAGGAATTTTGAGTTCCATCAGCATGTTTTGGGCTTCGAGAGCTTCGCCTAGGCTGCGGGAGTCTACTTTAGTGAGAAGGACTCGGTGAGGAACATTAGCCGGGGCAATGGTGTGTTTTACCGCGTGGACAAGGGCGGCGATATCCATGGGAGCGGGCGGGGTAGGAAGCAGCAGATAGTCAGCGATGGGGATCACCGCTTGGAGGGCTTTTGAGGTAAGAGCGGGCGGGGTGTCTACAACGATGAGGTCGTAGGTTTCAATATCTTTTAGTTTACCAAGTAATGTTGGATTAGTTTCTTTGCTGACGTCAAAGCCTGGGGCGCTGTCTCCTCGGTCGGCCCACCAGGTTGCGGAGGCTTGGGGATCGGCGTCTACGAGGAGGACGCTTTGGGTTTCGCTAAAGATCGCGGCTAGGTTGACGGCGGTGGTGGTTTTGCCAACGCCGCCTTTGCCGTTGAAGATAACCAGGATTCTAGGGCTCATAAGTTAAGCGACCGAGGGGCTTAAACGGTGGCTAATGAGATTAAGAATACGAGGTATTGGGCGTGGGCGTGGTTTTTGTGTATTTCCTGTTACGACGGGGAGCAGCCGTTACGACGCGTTCTAGAAATCTAGGTTGTCTGGGGTGCGAGGGAAGGGAATAACGTCTCGGATGTTGGTCATACCCGTAATAAATTGGACGAGTCGCTCGAAGCCGAGGCCGAAGCCTGCGTGGGGTACGGTGCCATATCTGCGGAGGTCTAAGTACCACCAGTAATCTTCTTTAGGTAGGCCAGCTTCTTCGATGCGACGTTCTAATACGTCTAGCCGTTCTTCGCGCTGGGCTCCGCCGATAATTTCACCAATGCCAGGAGCAAGAACGTCCATGGCGGCGACCGTTTTGCCGTCGTCGTTTAGGCGCATGTAGAAGGCTTTGATGCCGACGGGGTAGTCGGTGACAATGACGGGCTTTTTGAAGTGTCCTTCGGCGAGGTAGCGTTCGTGTTCGGATTGCAGGTCAATGCCCCAAGAGACGTCGTAGCCGAAGGTCTTTTTGCCTGTTTTGATGGCGGTTTCTAACAGGGCGATCGCATCCGTATAGGTCACCCGAGCAAACTCACTCTCAATAATGTTATGGGCTCTTTCCAACACGGTCTTATCAATGCGCTCGTTGAAAAATTCCATGTCGTCAGCACAGTGCTCAAGCACATAAGAAAAGATGTACTTAAGGAAGGCTTCAGCGAGATCGGCATTACCTTGAAGGTCGCAGAAGGCCACTTCGGGCTCGACCATCCAAAATTCGGCAAGGTGACGGGAGGTATTGGAGTTTTCGGCACGAAAAGTGGGGCCAAAGGTGTAGACATTGCGGAAAGCCATGGCCATAGTCTCGGCTTCGAGCTGGCCGCTGACGGTGAGGTAGGCAGGTTTGCCGAAAAAATCCTGGCTGTAGTCGGCTTTACCGCTTTTGTCGGTGGGAATGTCGTCGAGGTTGAAGCGGGTAACGGTAAACATTTCTCCCGCACCTTCGCAGTCGCTGGCGGTGAGAATGGGGGTGTGCATCCACAGAAAGTCCTGCTCTTGGAAGAACTGGTGAATGGCGGTGGCGCAGGCATTGCGAACGCGAAAAACGGCTCCAAGCGTATTGGTGCGGCTGCGAAGATGGCCAATTTCTCTTAAGAACTCAAAGGAGTGGCGTTTTTTCTGAAGGGGGTAGGTTTCGCCGTCTGATTCGCCAAAGACTTCGACGTTAGTGGCCTGGATTTCTACGCGCTGACCTTTACCAGGGGATTCAGCGAGCTTGCCAGTGACTTGGATAGAGGCGCCAGTGCTAATGCGCTCCATGCTAGCGGCGTAGTTAGAAATGTCTTCACCGGCAATCACCTGGATACCTTTCATCGCTGAACCGTCGTTAACTTCAATAAAAGTGAACTTTTTGGCGGCGCGTTTTGTTCTTACCCAGCCTTGAATGGTCAGGGTGTCTCCTGGCTGTCCGGCTGCGAGAATGTGCTTGATACGCTGGGAAGAAGGTGTCATGTGAAATCGCGTTCCGTTCAACTGTTCAATTCAATGGGCTGTCTTATTATTACGTACGCGAGCTTAACAACCAGTGCAGTCCCCAGCCAACGGCAAAGCCTAATCCGCCAAAGCGAACGATTTGCCAGAAGGGTTCTTGAATTTCGCGCCAGGAAAGGAGATGACTCTCTAAGGTGACTTTGAGCGCTTCAATGCGATCTTGCATTTGAGCGAGGTCTTCGGCAGGGAGCTTGCTGAGGTCGGTGGCGGTAGCCTGCTCGTACTTGGCTTTGGCACGGCGAATGGCGAAGAAGCGATCGCGCAAAATCAAAAATTCATCTGCCGTTTCTTTGAGCGCACTTTCAAAGGTAGCCAGTTCGTCATCGCTGGGCAAATGAGGCTTGCGCCTGGTCGATGGTGAACGCGTAGATGAACGTGATAATTTCATAAGAAGTCAGGTTAATAGATAAACATAGGCACTGAATAGCCATTACTGTAGAGGGAGATTACGACCTTGGGAACCCCCTGCTAACGCCTATGCCTACGTCATCATCTGAGCAGTCCAACCGTTCCTCTAATTTTTCTAGAGCAACGCTATCTAAAGATGGATTAAAAGACTTTAGCCTAGAAGAACTGGCCCAGGCCTTATCTGAACGGCTAGCGATCGCCCCAAACGACTGGCACCGCCTTAGCAGCAACCGAGCCGTCCGCGCTCGGGAGCAAGCTGCTGCTGCCTTGGTATACATGCTCAAAGACCAGCCTGAAGAAGCGATCCCTAGACTAAATCAGGCAGTCGGCTGGCTGGATAGAACCTTAAAAGCACCGCCTTGCCCCAGCCATGGCGCCCAATAAAAATCAGACACCAAAAAGCGCTGTCAGCTACGGTTCTATCGCTGTCTAGCGCTTATCTTTAAAGTTTTCAAGTTTTTTTTGGACAGGTTCTTTAAGACAAATTCTTTAAGACGAATTCTCTAAGCGCTGCGCGCAGAAAGCGGCGACCATCTGTGCCACCAAGACTCTACCAGCTTTAAAATAACGTTAGGGCTGGCAAATCCAACGAGCGGGGAGGGACGAAGCTGCTTGGCAAGATGGACTTCTTTACCGTTTTCGCTCCAGCGCACCTGATCAAAGACCTGATGCAAAATGTATAGACCACGCCCGCAGTCGCTAACAAGAGGATTATCTGGCAGGCTATCTGAAAAGGGGCAGGTGCATACAGACGGCTGGTTAAAACCGCTGCCCTGGTCGCTGACAATCCACCAGTAATAGCCGTTTGCCTTGGCGTAGCGCACCGATACTAGCTTTCTAGGATCTAGCTGATTGCCGTGCTTAGCTGCATTTACCAGCGCCTCTTGTAAACCTAGCCGCAGCTCGTCGTGAAGGGGATCAGGCGTGGGCTCTAGAAGGGCATCTAAAATAGGGTGAAGGTAGAGCGTAGAGGTAAAGCTCAGACTCTCCCATCTTTTAATAGCAGGCAATTTAACAGGAAACATCACGCTAGACGATTTTTCAGGTGCAGCATCATTCACGCAGGAACTCTCTTCTAACACGCTTATTGTTCTCTCGCACGGTTGGGTCAAGCTTGCAAATAGCGAGCAGTGGCCGCTAAAACATCCTCTTCCGCGAAGCGTTCTATGTTATTTCTTGAGTCATTTCACAATAACAAGCAACGGCAAGCATAGAACTTGTATTGAGAGATATCTAAAAGAATAAATAGACTTTGGAATTAAATGAATTTGATATGTCTCTAGTTTATCAGAACATATAAGGAGATAGCCAATGTGTCAAAAATATTGGTTCTCAGTGATGTCTCTAATAGTACTTAAGTTAGCTCCTCAAAATGAGACTGACTAACATTGCAGGCGTAGTATGTTACCGATGGAAAAGCATCAGTTCCAGTAGTCAAACTAAGGAAAAGGAGGCTTTAAAGAGTCTAGGCCATGTCGGCATTTCGACTATAAACAACCTGTATGTATCAAAATCTAAGGCAGTAAACTGGCTAAAGTAGTACGGATGTGGCTATTGATCCCTTCATAAAAAGACACTCGTTTCTAATAAATGAATCGTGTTCTTATGAGGTAAACAAGTTCGTTTGTCGTGATGAGCTCAACCAATGTGACCACAGATAAGAACACCCTTTCAAAGTGTCCTTGTTTTAGACTGAAAACTGTACTTAAGTACTCGACTGTCTCTCTTGGCACCTAGTAATAACTGTTTTTTGGGAATTGGTTTCATATTATCCGGACAAGTTTGCCTTTGTTGCGTAAGACTACAGTTGTTTTTTTCAATTTAAGCTAGCCTGGGTCGCTTAAATTGAAGTACGTATTTCAAACGATATTAATTTTTATTGTGCAACTTTCCGAGGGAAGTTCTAAGTCATTGCCGAATGATGCTTTGCCGCTTCAGCCACGATCTCGGACTCGTCTTGTAAAAGCGTTTGTAAAGCTTCGGCGGCTTGCGGGTGCTCCGTGAAGTGGCCTAGCGCTTGGGCAACTCGATGGCGGACTTGCCAGTCATCGTTGTCTACATAAGGCAGCAGCAGCGCGATCGCCCGCTCGTCTTTTAGTTCGCCTAATGCGCCAATCGCAGAAACAGAGACGAGAGAGTTTTCAGCTTTTAAGGCCGATGTCAGCAGGTCAAACGCACGGGGATCGCCCATTTCGCCGAGGCCAGCGACGACGCTCATTTGCACTAGCCATTCTGAGGTGGTTTCGTAGAGTTCTGTCAGGTCGTCTAGAGCGTCTGTAAGCTTGAGCGCGCCTAGAGCATCGGCGGCGGCGGCTTGAACGTCGGGTTCAGGGTCGCCCAAAGAGGCGGTGAGGACGGTGTAGGCGGTGGGTTTATCTTGCTGGCCGAGGGTGGCGATTTGGCTGACAGCGGCATAGCGAACGCGGGTATTACGGTCGTCGCATAGCGGGGTGATGAGCTGAAAGGCGGTGGCCGGATCGATGTCGCGGAGCTGGTTGATGGCTTTGATACGATCGCCAAAGTTTTCCGCGCTCAGCATGTCACGAATCTGTTCTAAGGTTTGCGCTGAGGGGTTTTGATTTGCAGAGGAGTTAGAAGTCATGGGGTGGTGAATTGAACTACCTATAGCCTAAAGCGGCCTTTTAACTACTGTACTGAACTGCTCTGCTCACCGACACAAAACTGATACAAAATCTATGGGCGTATTAATTTCAGCTATTCTTCCGATCGCCCTTGTGGCCTTAGCTGGAGCGTGGATAGGCCGTGCTTTTCCACTGGATCTTAAAACCCTAGCAAGGCTAAATATTTACGTGCTGCTGCCCGCACTGGTGCTCACGGGTGTATATGGCAGCACGCTGGCGTTGAGTAGCACGGTGGGAATTGTGGTGGGCTTTATGCTCAACTGCGCGGTTTTGTATGCGATCGCCTATCTCCTCGGCAAGCTCTGCAAGCTCCCTTCTGCTAGCCGCAAAAGCCTTGTTGCCACTACCTTGCTCGCCAACTCAGGCAACATCGGTCTGCCCTTCATGCTATTTGCCTTAGGGGAGCAGGGGCTAGAGCGTGGCATTGTTTATCTAATCGCATCGGCTATATTCATCGCCAGCGTGGGCCCGATTATTCTTAAAGGAAAAGGCATTAGCGTCGGCCTTAAGGTCACACTAGGTCTGCCAGTATTTTGGGCGACCTTAGCAGGTATCACCCTACAGGTGGCCGCCTCGCAAGGGCTTAACTGGCAAGTTCCAACAGAAATTGATCGCGCTCTAGAACTTCTTAGCGGCGCAGCCATCCCGATTGCGCTACTCACGCTCGGCATTCAGCTTTCACAAACCCGGCTAAACTTCGGCCGATATGAACTATTTGCGGCCTGCCTGCGCTTATTCGTGTCACCGCTAACGGCCTATGCGATTGGGCGAATGCTGGGACTGCAAGGACTCGATCTATCCGTCCTGGTTATGCAGTCTGCCATGCCTGTCGCCGTCAATACGCTCATTTGGGTGACCGAGCTGGGCGGCGATACGGTGCGCGTTGCTAAAACTATCGTGCTTTCTACCCTAATGAGCCTGTTCACGCTGCCCATCGTACTTTGGCTGATTACTCGCTAGTGTCCAATTCAATAGCCACTACTTAGTAGCGACTGATTGGCACGGAGCCGCGACGATTTGTTCACCCGTTTGATAAATGTAGAGACCGACGTTGCCGCTGTAGTTGGCGATCGCATACTCATAAAACTCTCCACCTTGCTCCTGCTGAAAGCTATAGCGCACTCCATCAGTCGGATCTTTAATCACCAAAGGCTGGTTCAAATTTGGATCGGTGTCGTCGTACACCACATTGCTAGAAAGCGTCAGCCCATCCGAGACGTACTCTAGCTTGCCTGCATTTGGTCGGCGCAGCGTCACCTCATACAGCTCGTCGCCGCACTGGTACCGAGCCGCCCAGCCCACACTAGGCACAATCCGCTCAAACATTTCTTTAGTAGGCGTAAAGCTCTGGGCAAAAGGCGGGTCTGGGATATTCCCACCCCCTGGCACACAGTCATCAGCCACCCCGTCACCATCAAAATCAATGCGAGAGTCGTTATCAAAACCATCGCCATCGCAGTCAATCGGCGGGCCAACCAGCTCTCCTTGCTCACCTTCCACCTTCGGTCGGCCAATCGACACCGGCTTCATTACTGGCTTCATCCCCGAAATGGTGGCCCGAACAGACTGGCCTGAGACCGTTAGCCCACACGCCGTCAGAAGCATAGCTAAGCCAGCAAAGCGGGCGAAAAAACTTAATTTATTGGCTAGTTTCATGGATTTTAGAAGGAGGAGGCAGGCCAAAATTCTAACATTGCGTTTTTTAGATGCTGGCTGGAGTGGCCACCTGCACTAACCGCCCATTGCAAAAAATATGACTTCAAGAAATTGTGACAATAATAGCTACAACAAATTACGCCGCAGGCAGACATCACCGTAGCCCACGACGTTATTGAAACGTCATACAAAAATCTGCCTTTATAACGAAAGAAAAGCCTGCTCTATCGTGCGGTTCGGCTAAAAGAAAGACATGCAGCTTACTTTTTATAACCCCTCAAGCACATTATTCGCGCAAGTACTGATACCCTTATATTTTCCTTAGATTTGACTGATAGGCTGTAAGATGTAGCGACGGACAAAACATTATGAAGTATCTCTATTACTTTGCTAATACGAGTCTAGTTGTACGTCTTCTGACTTATCTATCTCAGCAGCCGGATCTCCAGCTAGCATCAGTCACCGTAATCTATCTTGTGGATAGGTGGGTGGTATGTATTAAGCTCAAAGCGACTCTAGAAGAAAACCAAAAGCTGAATTTTCAGTCAGTACTTAACGAAAACGGCTATCCGTTTGAGTCAACGCTGCCGATTGAAAAGGCACTGCGCGGCCTAGATGCAGGCATGGCGCTCACTGAAGTTATGAACTGTTATCACGTTGTGGTGGTTTCTCATGGCGAACTACAGCCTGCAAACATTGAAGACTTTCGCGCGACCTTTATGCGTGGGCTAGGCTACTGTCCACCGAGCCTAGTATAGCCTCCAGGATTTAGCCTTTGAGAGGCTGACACTGCGGGCAATAGTAGATCCGACGACTGCTCACCATCTCTTTAACAATAGGCGTACCGCACGCGTAGCAAGGCTGATCGACCCGGCCAAACACCCAATAGCGGTAGTCCCGATAGGGAGCGCCTTTTGCTTTTAGCGCGCTAGCCAAATCCAAATCGTTCGTAACGCCTTTATACCGGTATGCCTGATGGGTGATTTCAATAGAGGCTTGTGCCAGCTTGAGTAGTTGCGCGTCGGTACAGTCTGTTGGCCGTAGATAGGGATGAAGCCGAGCGACAAAAAGGATTTCGCTGCGCAAGTAGTTACCAATGCCTGCAAGAAAGTGCTGATCTAGGTAAAGCGTAGACAGGCGGCGGCGGTGATGCCTTTTAGAGTTCAACAGTGCCTGTAGGGTTTTTGGCTTAAGGTCGGCGCTTAAAGCATCAGGGCCGAGTTTGCTTAAAAAAGGATGGTTTTCAATTTCTGAGGGGCTGCTCAAAATTTGAATGTCTGATGCACTGTAAAGAAGTGCTGACTTTGTAGCGTTGTGAATGGCGAAGCGAAGCTGGCGATTGGTGTCTGGCAGGCTGTGGGCTTTGCGCACCATCCATTTGCCGTATAGCTGGTTGTGACTGTATACGCTGAGGCCATTATCGAAGTGGGTGAGCATCGCCTTACCACGGGTTTCAACTTCAGTCACTTTGCAGCCAGTGAGGTCGGCTTCAAAGGGTTTGAGGTGGTCGAAGGCGAAAAAGACTTCTGTGGTGGGGCGATCGCACACTGCCTTTTCAATTTTGTCAGCAGCGATCCGAATTTCTGGGCCTTCAGGCATAAGTGAAAAAGAGTAGGTGAAGAAAAAGATAGATCTAAAAGATTACAAAACAGTCTCTAGCGGTGAATCCAAGAAGCCATTGCGTTATTGTGATCGTAAATCAATTCTGGCTGCAATAGCCTCACCGAACCGCCCTAAAGATTGACATATTAATTCATGACAGCAGCTTCTCCTTCTGCCCAAAACTTTAATAGGCCCCACGCCAAAGCCAGACCGCTCAAGCCCGGTGCGGCCAAACCAGCGAAAGAACGATGCAGCGAATGCGGCCTTTGTGACACCTCATACATTCACTATGTCAAAGACGCCTGCGCTTTTCTCAACCAGCAAATTCCAGAGCTAGAGGCTACAAACCACGGACGCAGCCGTGATTTGGACAACGACAACGAACTGTACTTTGGCGTGCAGCAAAAGATGGTTGCCGCTCGCAAGCTAACGCCGATTGATGGCGCCCAGTGGACAGGCATTGTCAGCACGCTCGCGATTGAAATGCTGAATAAAGGCCTCGTAGAAGGCGTTGTATGCGTGCAAAACACTGAAGACGACCGCTTTCAGCCGATGCCTGTGATTGCCTATACCCCTGAAGATATTTTGGCGGCACGGGTCAACAAGCCCACACTCTCACCCAACCTGTCAGTGCTCGATCAGATAGAACAATCAGGCATGAAGCGCGTGCTCGTGATCGGCGTGGGCTGTCAAATTCAGGCCTTGCGAGCCGTACAGGATCAGCTCGGCTTAGAAAAGCTGTATGTACTCGGAATGCCCTGCGTCGATAACGTCACTCGCGCAGGCTTACAAAAATTTTTAGATACCACCAGTCGTTCGCCTGAAACCGTGATCGCCTACGAATTTATGCAGGACTTTCAAGTGCACTTTAAGCACGAAGATGGTTCAGAAGAAAAAGTGCCATTTTTTGGCCTGAAAACTAACCAGCTCAAAGACGTGTTTGCACCCTCCTGCATGAGCTGCTTCGACTACACTAATTCGCTAGCCGATATTGTGGTGGGCTACATGGGCGCGCCTTTTGGCTGGCAGTGGATTGTGGTGCGCAATGACACGGGGGCAGACATGTTTGACTTGCTAGAAGGGATTATTGAAACGCAGCCGGTGATGAGTTCGGGCGATCGCACTCAAGCCGTCCAAAACAGCATCCCGGCCTACGACAAAGGCGTCACCCTGCCGATGTGGGCCGCCAAACTCATGGGCGTCGTCATCGAAAAAATTGGCCCCAAAGGCCTAGAGTACGCCCGCTTCTCCATCGACTCGCACTTCACCCGCAACTATCTCTACACCCGCCGCAACCATCCTGAAAAGCTAGCGGCCCACGTCCCCGAATTTGCCAAGCGCATTGTTGGACGCTACAAGCTACCTGAAAAATAGGGACTCTTACACGAAAGCAGCCAATGATAGACCAAAGCGCTGACCTAAATCTTCCGTAGCTAGAAGATTTAGATCGCGACCATAGCTTTCATCTTCTTTGCGCGTTGACAAACAGATTGTCTTGCTAGTGACTTGATGAATGATTACAGCTAGCTGACTATCTCCAATAACGCCGAAGTCGTCTTATGGCAAGGCGATGGTACCGTACACTTTAAATCCCACAGAAAATATCATTCAGTAGGCTAAGTCTTTATTAAAAACTTAGCCTCGCTTATTTGCAAAAGAAAATCTAAAGCATTATTTCTGACTGAGAATATAGAGTGTATATTTACGGAGACGGCACACACTTTTTAAAGCTTCGTTTACAGAATTAAAAAATAATCAAATTAAATGAATATATTCTTACTTTGTAACAATCGCAAATGGACGCTTAAATCTGACAAAGAACATACTATCGGCAATAGCGAAGATTGTGATGTTCCCATCCTTGATACCGAGTCGGAAACCAACTACCAGTTTAAGCTTGGATTTGATTCAGAAGTTAATGCCTGGTATGTAGATTCTTTAGGTAATCGGAAAATTCTTATTGGCAGCCTACCTTTTGAGCGCACTGCTATTAGGTATCAGACAACTATCATCGCGCCTAACAGCACCGTATTTACGGTAATGCCAGAAATAGCACAGAAGAAAGGGGCATATACTCCACCACAAGTTTCTTCTACAGCAGCAGTGCCTATCGGCTCTCAGGTATCTCCAATTTTCCCTACAACAAATAGAGGTACTTACTCGCAGCAGCCAATTTTCAACCAGCAGCCAGCCTCCGCTCAAAGCCTACAACGACCAGCTACATCCTCTATATCTAAGCAGTATGATAGCGCGTCAAAAACTGTTGACCTTGGCTTCAAATGGTTCAGAATTAGCTCTCCTGAAGATGGTGTTGGAATAGAGCTTAAAACTTACAAGCTTGTACAAACGTATGTAGCTGACAGAACTAAAGTAAAGCGCGTTTGCGAAAAGTTGCATGAAAGGGTTTTGGAAAGCGTCCGAGAAGGTAAAATGGGTGATGCCATCGAAAGAGCCTTCACCTATAAGAAAGGACTCGACGATAGAAGGACGTTTATCAGGGTGCTTCGAGACAATATGCATGGTGTTAGAACCACGATCTTTATCCGATTTCTGGACTATGGAGATAATTTGTATATTGGACTAAACGTATACGTACTAGGCAACTTGAGCCTATGGAAGCTGTTTATCAAGCTAGCAATATCAGGCGTTGTGTTGCTTCCATTGTTGACAGGTGCTCTTGGACTGAGTGTGTTTTTGATACCTCTACTGATCGTTATGTGGTGGAAGCTATTCTGGAGAACGGCCTACGAAGATGGGCAGTTTGGGCTGGCACTTCGTCAAGAGTTTCCTGGAGATTTAGGCTCGGATCTCTTTAATATTGATGATATATCGATGTTTTCTAAAAGTACGCTTTACCTTGCTACTGACGCCATTCATAAAGTTTTTGAAGAGGAAGGCCTGCCTCTAGAAAGTTTAGACAACTACATTAACCAAATTAATAATATTACAAATGTGAACACGGAAGGAGGAAACATTGTCAATGCTGCGATTGGAGTTGCCAACAAGATTATAGGCAATCAACCAACTGAGATTCAAAGCTAGCTCAACAGATGTGACCTCATTCGTTCTAGGAAATACCTTATGAACCGTAACGACACAAACGTAAATACCGGCGGCGGCTCTATCACTGGTGCGGCGATTGGTAGTGGGAATACAGTAAGTGGTAACGATATTCGTATTGTAGAAGGCTCTAATTCCGCTGAGAAGCTCAGTCAAGCCGAACTTGTGAAAGCATTAAAAAATCTCCACGTCGAATTAGGAAAGGTGAAAGATATTTCTCCAGATTCAGCTAGCGAGATTGATGAAGATATGGCTGCGGCTATTAGCGCCACTGAAAAGCAAAAACCCAATAAGTCAAGAGCACTCGAAAAGTTGAAGAGCGTACAATCTATATTAGGTACTATAGGGACTTCTGCTTCCGCAATAGCATTAGGCAAGCTAGTCGGTAATGCTATCTCCAAAATTGCGAGTTCTTTGTGATAAAGCAGGCAGTTCAGCTAGATTAAAGCTCGTCTCTTTATGCAAGGATTCGACTACGTTTACCTTCTCAAATAGCTAGCCATTGAGCGTAATCGAGTTCGTCATATAAACATTTTTCGTAACTACTCAGGCTTAATATTTTCTGAAATAAAGGGTGCTAGAGAAGAATCAGCGCTAATATTTGCGAGAGGTTAACCCAAAGCAGAGCCAGCGGTCTTGAGTGAAGTGACGCCAAAACAAGTAA